>JBBCHB010000036.1:0-109795 GCA_037200015.1 Aliidongia sp.
ATGTGCTTGCCCGGCCGGTCACGAACATCTGGAACCAGCGATCCGATCTGCGGAAACTGCGGCTCCCTGCCGCAGCGCGCGGACGCCATCTTTCTGGGCGACGGCGTCTCGCTCGACCGGATCGACGGCGTCTGGGAGGATCGCTTCTGCGAGCCCGTCCTTTCGACGCTCGACGCGCAGGGGCGCACGGGTTTCCTGATGCAGGCCGGGGACATGCGCCGGCTCCCCCGGCGACGGCCGACATATCCGGCAAACACGATCGCAACGGCGGGACATGTGCTGGCACCTTTGTTCGCCGCGGAGCCTGAACTGCAGGACCATGGGAGTTTTCTCGACTTCCTCCGCGCCCAGGACATCCGTGCGCCCTCGCTCTCGGCATCGCGTCTCGCACGGCGGGCGCGGATCGTCGCCGCGAGCGCCTTTGCCTT
The DNA here is from genome assembly GCA_037200015.1 of Aliidongia sp. Classification (GTDB taxonomy): domain Bacteria; phylum Pseudomonadota; class Alphaproteobacteria; order ATCC43930; family CGMCC-115725; genus JAXDMU01. The sequence goes on from JBBCHB010000036.1 coordinate 429, forward strand.
CGAGCAGGTTCTCCGAACGGTCAAGCCAAAGCTCGCCTTCGCGGTGACCTGGTATGCCGGGCTGGGGCCGGCCTTCATGCTGGCCTGCCGCCGACAGGGCATTCTCGCCGTCGATCTGCAGCACTGCCCCCAAGGCGGTCGTCACAAGGCCTACCGTTGGTCCGGCGTTCCGGGACAAGGGTTCAACGTGTTACCGGCCGTCTTCTGGAACTGGAACGGGAATGACGCGACGCACATCGCGTCATGGGCTCGCGGGCCCTGGCACCGCAGCATCGTCGGGGGGCATCCGCGGCTTGCCCCCCTTTTGGATGACGAAACCCCGGAAATGCCGCGCGAGGACAGGCTATTCCGTGACACCGCTGGCGGTCGCGAATTTCAGCGTGAGGTGCTGGTGGCCCTCCAGACGACGGGGCGGCCGTTCCGGGCTATGGGATCGGCTCGCGGATGTCATCTCCGCGGGACCCGAGGATTGGCGCTGGTGGATCCGGCGTCATCCTGCTGCCCGGCCCGAGGACGACCGGCTCTATGCAAAACTGGTCGCTCTGCGCGGGCGCAACATTTGCGTCGACGCGGCATCATTGCCGCTTCCCATATTGCTGCGGCGCGTCAGCGTCGTCGTCTCGGCCGCGTCGGGGATGGCAGCGGAAGCAGCCTCGTTCGGGATTCCGGCGATTTTTCCTGAGTCGCGAAGCGAGCGGTCCTTTCGGTGACTTGATTCAGTCCGATCACGCGCGTGTCGTCGAGGACATGACGGAACTTCGCGCCGCGATCGAGGCGCTGCCAACCCGGCGACGGTCGATGACGGGCGAAAGGCCGCCACAGCTTGCGGCGACGCTCGAGCACCTGGAAGAGCTGGCAGGCGACTATCGGCGAGCCTGCGCCCGAGCCTCGAACCTGGATAGCCGATGCCCAAGCTGACGCCCCTACGATCGGCCGTTTCTCCGCCGCGCGCCTTGGTCATCGGCGCCGGTCCGATGGCCTGCTTCATGCATTTGCCCATCCTGTCGAGGCTGCAGCGGAGCGGCCGTGTTGACCTTCAGCTCATCTGCGATCTCGACGCCGTCCGTGCCGGCGAGGCTCGCAAAAAATTCGGGTTTGCCGAACAATGCGGCGACGCGGCACGGGCCATCGAGCGCAGCGATATCGACCTCGTCTACATATTCGCGGATGCGCGCGTCCATTATGAATATGGCCTGCTGGCGCTTTCACACGGCAAGCATCTGTTCGTCGAGAAGCCGGTGGCACCATCCTATGCCGAGGCGAGGCAGCTCGCGGATCGGGCGCAGCAGCAGCAGGTGATCGCCGTCGGCGGTCATAACCGGCGATTTTATCCGGCGCTCGTGGAGGCCAGCCGGCGCGCCGGTCGCGCCGGCTGGCATTTCGCCGAAGCCGTGTTCCACAAGCCGGTCTACGGCCCGCGCTCCGGATTTCGCCGCCGCCTCGTGGCTCAGCGCCAACGGCATTCATGCGCTCGATGCCCTCGTCTTTCTGATGGGTGGGCTGCCGGAACATTTGACGGCGCAGACGGATCGAGAGGCCGGCTCGCCGCCGCATTGCTTCTCGGCCGTGATGCGCTGGCGAAATGGCGGTCAGGGCGTCTTTCTCTGCAACAACGGCGCGGGTGCGCGCCGCGAGGACTATGTCCTGCATGCTGCCGGAGAAACCTGCACCCTCTCCGAGACCGAGTTTCGGCTGGACCGGGACGGCCGCTCGGAGCGCCGCCGTTTCGCTGGTGGCCGGACGAGTTTCGCGGCGGAGCATGCCGCGTTCCTCGACGCGGTCAGGACCGAGGTCGCGCCGCCGCATAGCCTTGGCGATCTCGCCCCATCGCTCTTCCTGGGCGAGTTGATCGAGCGCGGCTTCAGCGGTCCCGTGGTGCTGCCACGCGCGATGGTGGCCGAAAGGGCGGCCGAGGGGGCTGCTGCCTCCGGGCGGTCCGTGCTTGTCGTCGGCAGCCGGACGCTCTTCCCGGCGCTAACGCGTCTCCTGCCGAAATATCGCCTTGTGAACCAAGAGGAGCTCGCGCCGTCGCCCGCGGGAAATCGTCACGTCGTGGCAGCAATCATAGGCCGCGGCGCGGCACCGCTGACGGACGACCTGCTTGCGCGCCTGCCAGGTCTCGAGGTGGTCGGGGTCGTCGGCCTGTCGGTCGCGCGCTACGATCCCGAAGGGTTGCAGCAGCGCGGGATCGCCCTGCTGAACGCCCGCGCGAGCCATGCGGCAAGCGTCGCGGAATTCGCGTTGGGTCTTGCCATCCTGGCCCGCCGCCGCGCATTCGTTTCGCACGATGTCATGCGCAATGGGGGATGGGGCGTGCGCCCCGCGCCCGCGGGCTTCGGCGGCATGGTCCGTACCGTCCGCCGCCTGCTGAAGGGTGTCCTCGGCAAAAGGCTGGCCGCCTATGCGAAGACCTTGCTTCCGGCGGCGTCGGGTCGCCCAACCGCTCCAGTGCGGGATCTGAGCACGGCGGTCGTCGGCATCATCGGCTGGGGTGCCAATGCGCAGGCGTTTGCGGCTTGCCTGCGGCCTCTGGGGGCCCGCGTCATCGTCCATTCGGAGCACGCTTCGGCCGCCGAGATCGAGGCGGCCGGCGCCGTGCCCGCGCCGCTCGGCACCGTGCTGGCCGCAGACATCGTCTCGCTGCATCGCGGCCTTACGGCCAAGACCCGGCACAGCCTGGGCGCCGCCGAACTTGAAAGGCTGCGGCCAGGATCGGTCCCTGATCAATCTCGCCCGGGGGGCGCTCGTCGAACCGGACGCGCTGCTGTCGCGGCTGCGGCGCGGCGACATTTTTGCCTGCCTCGACACGTTCGATGAGGAGCCGCTGCCGGCAGCCCATCCGCTTCGCCGCCTGCCGAACGTGTTCCTGACATCGCATATCGCCGGCGGCTCGCCCGACACGCAGGCGGCCAGCGCCCGCGAGGTCGTGGACAAGGTCATCGCCTTCCTGGAGGGGCAAGAGGTCGAGACGCTTTCGCCCGAACTCCTGCGCAACATGACTTGATCAAGGGTCGCTTCGCGGTTGCCCAGAGTGGCGCAAACGCAGGGACGACCGCCAAGGCGCCGGGCGGTGCCAGATGCTCTTCGTCCTGATAGAGCACTTGACCTTCGAGCATTATCGCGCAGCGGCCACCGGCGCAGAGAATGTCCTGAGGCCGCAGCCGCGTGAAGCTGTAGCGCCGCTGCAGCCGCTCGAAGATCTCGGTCACGACGGCCTGCTGCGCCGCATAGGTCCTCACTGCTCACGCCCAGCGGCGCCGGATGCCCGAGCCGCGCCCTCAGCAGCCAGCGCGTAGGGGACGTTGAAGGCCTGCTCCGGCGTATCCTCGACCACGAACACCCGAACGTGCAGGCGCTGGAGGGCGTCCAGCGTTGCGGCCAAGCTGCGCTCGAATGTCGCCGCCTCATCGGTTTGGTCCGGTTGGCCGACATCGATGAGGGTCAACTGGCTCCCGGCCGCCGTGGCCACGGACGGCGTGGCGGCATAGACCATCCAATGGGCGGCCAGGATCACGGCCGGGATCTTCTGCTCGCCGATCCAATGCAACACGGCGTCGTCGCGCGGGGCGCAATGCGTCTGCCGGCCCGCGAGCGCTGCCTCCAGTTCCGGAACGCCCAGTCGCGGCGGGGGGGCGGTAGAACTCGACCCCCAAGAGGGGTGGACACCCGGAGGTCGTAAACACCATTGCCGATGAATCATGTGCTGCGAACGCAGCGGCTGCGGCCGGCATCAAGGCCTGGGCGTGGGAGTCCCCCCAGAGCACCGCTTGGGGCGGCCCGGCCGCCGACGCGCCGATCTTGCAGGCGGGCTGGCCTATTGCGATGTCGGGTGAAAGATCCCGGCAGGCAAGCTGCATCGCGGTCGGCCGGGGAAAGCTACGCTCCGAGCCGGTGTAGGCGTGGGGCAGGACCCCGCGCTGCGCCCGTCAGCAGCACGGCCGCGGTTGCGGCCAGAAGGCCCCATACAATGGGAAAGGACGGCGCCGGGCGACGAAAGGGCTGCTCGATGAACCGCCAGGAGAGGGCCGCCAGACCGATGCTCGCCGCCAACACCAGACACAGCATTCCCGTGGAGAGCGGCGCGTCGAAGTAGTACCGGGTGAGTGTCAGTAGCGGCCAGTGCAGGAGGTAAAGCGAATAGGACCAAAGGCCGAGCTGTCGTGAGACAGGGTTCACCAGCAGACGACCAACGAGACTGCGGCGATCACAGCGCGCATAGAGGATGAGCGCAGCGCCGCCGCACGGCGCCAGGGCGAACTCGCTCGGGAACGGTGTCGCTTCGTCGAATGCGAGGATGGCGAAGCCGATCAGGACAAGCCCGAACAGCGCCAGCGTATCGCGCACCCGCCTGCTGCGCGGCGGTTGCGCGGCGGCGATGGCGAGCAGCACACCGAGAAGTAGCTCCCAGACCCGGCCCGGCAGCAGATAGAAGGATCGCACAGGCTCGATGCGAGCTAGGACAACGCTCGCCGTAAACGACAGCGCCGCAAGCGCGGCCAGGGCCGGAATGTTACGGTTGCCCCCCAGTCGCGCGATCGCCAGCATCGCGAGCGGAAACAGCAGATAGAACTGTTCTTCAACCGCGAGCGACCAGAGATGCAGCAGCGGCGAGGCCTGGGCGAAGCTACCCGAGTAGCCGCCCAGCGTTTTCGCGATGGGCAGGTTGGCCGCGAACACGGGAACCCAGGCGGCGATCGGCAGCTGCCGAACGAGATCCGGCGGAAACAGGATCACGCTCGCCGCGACCACCGTGAGGGCGAGCGTGCAGAAGAGCGCCGGAAAGATGCGCCGGATGCGGCGCGCATAGAAGCCCAAAAGCGAAAAGCGGTTCGCCTCGAGGCTACTGGCGACATGCCCGCCGATCAGGAAACCGGAGATCACGAAGAAGACGTCGACGCCGACGAAGCCGCCGGCAAACCCGGGCACTTTGAAGTGATAGAGGATGACGGACAGGATAGCGATGGCACGCAGCCCGTCTATATCGACCCGATAGTCCGAGGACCGTGTGGTGGTCGCCGCATGACCGTTAATCTCAGTCGAACGACCATCGGCGGAGCGACTTCGGATGTGTGCAATGTCCTCCATTTCCGTGCTCCAAACGCTCGGCGAATGAAGACCGGATCGCGTCGCCGTTTATTCCATCAGTAACAATTTTTGACTGCCAGCTGTCCCGATGCCGAGCGCTCGGGAGAGCGTTGCCGGGTGGAGCTTTCCGGGTCTGGACAGCAAAACGCCCGCTCGGGATGGAACGGGCGTTTTGGGTGGTTACCGAGGTTCGTTGAAACTGGTTGCGGGGACAGGATTTGGCTTATACCGAACACGGCGCCGGACGCGAGCAGAGCCGATAGAGGCTCGGCGGGTCAGTTTCCGAGGCCGCCCATCAGCAGGTATTTCATCTCGACATATTCCTCCATGCCGTGGCTGGAGCCTTCCCGGCCGAGCCCACTCTGCTTGATGCCGCCGAAGGGCACTTCGGCCGCCGAAATGATGCCTTCGTTGATGCCGACCATGCCGCATTCGAGCGCTTCCGCCACGCGCCAGACCCGGCCGACATCGCGCGCATAGAAATAGCCGGCCAGGCCGAAGCCGGTGGCATTCGCCAGCGTGATCGCCTCCTCCTCGGTCTTGAAGCGGAACAGCGGCGCGACCGGCCCGAACGTCTCCTCATGCGCGATCGCCATGTCCGGCGTCACATCGACGAGCAGCGCCGGCTCGATGAAATTGCCGCCCAGCGCCTTGCCGCCGATGGCCAATCGGGCCCCCTTGGCGAGGGCGTCCTCGATATGCTCCTGGACCTTGGCGACTGCGGCACGGTTGATCAGCGGGCCGGTCGTAACGCCCGCGTCGGTCCCGTTGCCGATCTTTAGCTGACCCACCGCGGCCGCGAGCTTGACCGCGAAGGCGTCGTAGACGCCGTCCTGCACCAGAATGCGGTTGGCGCAGACGCAGGTCTGGCCGGCATTGCGGTATTTGGAGGCCATGGCGCCCTGCACCGCGGCATCGAGATCGGCATCGTCGAATACGATGAAGGGGGCATTGCCACCGAGTTCGAGGCCGAGCCTCTTGATGGTCGGCGCGCATTGCGCATAGAGCAGCCGGCCGATCCCGGTCGAGCCGGTGAAGGTAACGCCGCGCACGATCGGGTTGGCGGTCATCTCGCCGCCGATCTCCGCGGCACTGCCAGTCAACATGGAGAAGACGCCGGGCGGAATGCCCGCGCGCTCCGCCAGCACGGCGAGCGCCAACGCCGAAAGCGGCGTTTCTGCCGCCGGCTTGCATACGAAAGCGCAGCCGGCGGCGAGCGCCGGACCGGCCTTGCGCGTGATCATGGCATTCGGGAAGTTCCATGGCGTAATCGCGGCGACGACACCGAGCGGCTGCTTGACCACCACGATGCGCGAGTTCGGCCAGGGCGAGGGAATCGTCTCGCCATAGACCCGCTTGGCCTCTTCGGCGAAGAATTCGATGAAGGAGGCGCCAAAGGCGATTTCGCCCCGCGCTTCGGCGAGCGGTTTGCCTTGCTCCGCCGTCATCAGCCGCGCCAGATCCTCCTGGTTCGCCATCATCAGGTCGAACCATTTGCGCAGGATCGCCGCACGCTCGCGGGCCGTCTTCCTGGCCCAGAGCTTCTGCGCCGCGGCGGCGGCTTCGATGGCACGGCCGCGTCTCGGCGGTGCCGAGCTTCGGCACGGTGCCGATCACCCTGTCATCGGCCGGATTGGTGACGTCGATTGTCGCCGCGCCGCCGACCCATTCGCCGGCAATGTAGCATTTGTCGGCCAGCAGCGAGGGATCGGCCCAGGATCGGTCGGTTCATGATCATCGGAAATACCTTCGGGTTTGCCGGCGCAACGAAGACCGGCCCGGTCAACTGCCGGGGATCGTGCGGCCGAGGGCCAGGATCTCGTCACGGAGCGTCCCGGACAGGACCAGCCCCGCCGCGGCCACCTGAGCGCGGGCGGTAAGCCGCCGGTCGCCGGGCAGCCGGCCGCCCTCCTCTACGATCGCCTCGGCCAGCACACCCATGCGCGGCAGGAAATCGGCGCCGGCGAAGGCAGCCGGATCGAAGGCGAGCAGGATCTGCCCGACCGCGGGCGGCGGCCCCTTGGTGTCGAGGAAGGAGCTCGCCTCCCAGCCGTAGCGGCCGCCGGCCAGCGCGCCGCACAGGATCTCGACCATCAGCGCCAGCGCCGCGCCCTTGGCGCCGCCGATCGGGCTCAGCACACCCTTGAGCGCAGCGGTCGGGTCGGTCGTCGGCTGGCCTTCGGCATCCATCGCCCAATCCGCCGGGATCGGTGCGCCGGCCTTTTGCGCCGCGAGGATCTTCGAGCGCGCGACCAACGACAACGCCATGTCGATCACCAGCGGCGCGCGGCCGGGCAGCGGCGCCGCGAAGGCGAGCGGATTGGTGCCCAGCATCGCCCGCTTGCCGCCGGCCGGCGCCATCGCCGCTGGAGTGTTGGACAACACCAGCGCGACCAGCCCCTGCTCTGCCAGGCGTTCGACTGCGCGGCCGGCCTGGCCGATATGGTGCGAGGCGAAGAGTCCGACGCTGGCCGTGCCGGATGCGCGCGCCGCCGGCACCAGCGAGTCCAGCGCCAGTTCCAGCGCCGGATAAGCGAAGCCATGCCCGGCATCGACCCGCAGGGCAGCAGCGCCCGTGCGGGCCAGCCGAGGCAGCGCGAAGCCGTCGATCTTGCCGCAACGCGCCTGGGCGGCATAGCTCGCCACCCGGGTCAGGCCGTGGCCGGCCTGGCCGTCGATTTCGGCTGCGACCAGCGCCCGGGCGACGGCGGCCGCGTTGGCTGGCGCCGTCCGGTTGGCCACCAGGGCGGCGGCGACCAGCTCTTCGGCCGCCGCCGGAGTCAGGGTGACGGAAATTCGTCATGCCGAACGGTAGAGCTTGGTCATGACGAATTCCCGATGGCCCAGCGCCTCGGCCGCGGTGAACCGGCCGTCGGCCGTGTGGAGGATCATCTCGATCAGCGCGTCGCCCGCCTGGTCGATGGTCATCTCGCGCCGCACGATGCCCGAGACGTCGAGATCGATATGTTCGCTCATCTGCCGGACGGTCCTCGGATTGCCGCTCACCTTGACGACGGGCATGATCGGATTGCCGATCACATTGCCCTGGCCGGTCGGGAAGATATGCATGACATAACCCGCCGCCGCCTGCAGCGTACAACATTCCGCCGCCGCCGAAGATGTGTCCATGAAATAGAGCCCGTTGCCGCGCGCCGGCGCCTCGGCCGGCTGCAGCACGTCGATATATTTCACATGCCGGCCGATCTTTTCCAGATTGCCCAGCGCCTTTTCCTCGATCGTGGTCAGGCCGCCGGCGATATTGCCCTTGGTCGGCTGGCTGTCCGACAAGTCGGAGGTCTTGTGCGCCTCGATCACGTCGCGCTGATAGGCCGACCAGGTCGCCATGAATTTCTCGGCGATTTCCGGCGAGGCCGCTCGCGCTGCAGCCAGATGCTCCGCCCCGGTCAGTTCCGAGGTCTCGCCGAAGCAGCCATAGATGCCGAGCGGCACGAGCTTGTCGTACATGTTGCCCACGGTCGGACAGGAAGCGAGTCCAGTGGTAGTGTCGCTCTCGCCGCATTTTGGCCGCGATCCAGAGATCGGTGACCGGGCATTCCTCACGCCGGAGCGCAGTCGCCCAATGGACGAATTCCTTGGCCTTACGCGATGCGGTGGCGACGGTCGCGATATCCCCATTGCCCTCGATCGAGAAACCGGCGACCGGCTTGCCGGTCTCGGCGATGCCTTCGACCACCTTGCGCGTCCATTCCGGCTCGATGCCGATGACGATGCAGGCCGCCACGTTCGGATTGGCGCCGGTACCGATCATGGTGCGGAAATGCAGCTCCAGATCCTCGCCGAATTGCAGCCGCCCATACGCGTGCGGCAGGGCGATCGTGCCCTTGATATGCGCCGCCACCGCCTCGCAGGCGGCGTTGGAGATATCGTCGAGCGGCAGGATCACGACGTGATTGCGGACGGCAAACGCGCCCATTCTCGCGGCGATAGCCCTGGAAGCTCTTGTCAGCGTAGCCCATGGCGCTCCCCTACCAGCGTTTCGTCTTGAGATTATGGGTGTGGGACATGACCGCCCTTGGCGATCGGCGCCACGACGCGGGCCGATATCCTCACCATATTTGATGACCGTGTCGCCGGGCGCCAGGTCGCGCAAAGCCACCTTGTGGCCGATCGGCACGGCCTCGCCGACTTGCAGCCGGAAATCGCTGTCGTCGGCCGTGACGACGCACAGCATCGCTGTGGCCGCCGCCAGATCCTCGACCACCACGACGCCGACATTGTCCTTGTGATCATGCACAAGCAAATGAGGTGCACTCAACCTCAGGCTCCCCCTTGAAGCGGCTGACGGAAGATCCGCTCAGCTCATATGTCTTATATAAGACCGTAGAGCGACCCGCTTGGCCTGACAAGGGAAATCTGCCACGGTTGACAAGCCGGCCGCTTCGACGCTTAGCTGTGTTATCTTATAGAAGACTCAGAGCCCATGACCAGCGCCCGAGACCCCACCGTTCTGCGCAGCCGCCGCTGGTTCTCCGGCACCGACATGCGCGGCTTTTCCCATCGCCAGCGCACCCAGCAGATGGGGCTGCGGCGCGAGGAATTCCTCGACCGCCCGGTGATCGCGATCGTCAACACCTGGAGCGAGATGAGCCCGTGCCACAGCCATCTGCGCGACCGGGCCGAGGCGGTGAAGCGCGGCGTGATCCGCGCCGGGGGATATCCGGTCGAGCTGCCGGCGCTGTCGGTCGGCGAGGTCATGGTCAAGCCGACCACCATGCTCTACCGCAATTTGCTGGCGCTGGAGACGGAGGAGCTGCTGCGCTCGCATCCGATCGACGGCGCGGTGCTGCTGGGCGGCTGCGACAAATCGACTCCGGCACTCTGGATGGGCGCGATCAGCATGGATCTGCCGGCGCTCTATTGCCCGGCCGGCTTCATGAGCAATGGGCCGCTGGCGCGGCGAGAAGACCGGCGCCGGCACGCATACGCGGAAATACTGGGACGAGCTGCGCGCCGGCAAGATCACGGCCGAGGATTGGATCGATCTCGAATCGCGCATGACCCGGTCGATCGGCACCTGCAACACCATGGGCACGGCCTCGACCATGACCTCGATCGTCGATGCCATGGGGCTGACCCTGCCCGGCGCCTCCAGCATCCCCGGCGGCCGACAGTGCGCACCCGCGCATGGCCTCTTCCCTGTGGCGAGCGCATCGTCGAGATGGTGTGGGAGGATCTGCGGCCTTCGAAACTGCTGACCGCCGGTTCGTTCAAGAACGGCGTCGCAGCTTATATGGGCCTCGGCGGCTCGACCAACGCGGCAATCCATCTGATCGCCATGGCGCGGCGCGCCGGTATTCCGCTCACCCTCGACGATCTGGCCGAGGCGGCACGGCGCATCCCGGTCAGCGCCAATCTCTTCCCGTCGGGCACCGCCCTTATGGAAGATTTTTTCTTCGCTGGCGGGCTGCCGGCGCTGCTGAGCAAACTCAGGGATTTTCTCGATCTGGACGCTCAAACGGTCGCCGGCATCACGCTCGGCGAGGCGCTCGTCGGGGCGGAATGCCATGACGACGACGTCATCCGGTCGCTCGACCATCCGGTGATCGCGCCGGAGCGCGGCTCGACCCTGGTGCTGCTGCGCGGCAATCTCTGCCCGGACGGCGCCATCCTGAAATCGAGTGCGGCCGACCCTGCCCTCCTCCAGCATACCGGGCCGGCGCTGGTGTTCGACAGCCATGAAGAGCTCTCGACGCGGATCGACGATACGGATCTCGAGATCGACCGCAATACCGTGCTGGTGCTGCGCAATGCCGGACCGGTCGGGGCGCCCGGCATGCCGGAATGGGGCAACCTGCCGATCCCGAAAAAGCTGCTGGCCGCCGGGGTGCGCGACATGGTGCGGTTATCCGATGCCCGGATGAGCGGCACGCATTACGGCACCTGCATCGTCCATGCCGCACCAGAGGCCGCGATCGGCGGCCCGTTGGCGCTGCTGCGGACCGGCGACCAAGTGACGCTGGATACGGCGGGCGGGCGGCTGGACATGGCGGTCTCCGACGAAGAATTGGCGACGAGGCGCGCCGCCTGGACGCCGCCTGTCTCGCCCTATCGTCGCTCCTATGCGGCACTCTACCAGGCCCATGTCGGCCAGGCCGCCGGAGGGCTGTGACTTCGATTTCCTCTCCGGCCGCGAGACGGTGCCGGAACCGCCGATCTTCTGACGAGGACCCCCATGGACACTCTGAACCCGTTCAAGACCTGGCTGGCGGAGAACCGCGCCACGCCGCCGCTCGGCAGCTGGCTGATGTCCGCGGCGCCCTCGACCGCCGAAGCGATGGGCCATTGCGGCTTCGACTTCCTGGTCGTCGATATGGAGCATGTCCCGGTCGAGGTGCCGGACATGGTCGCTATCCTGCGCGCCATGTCCGGCACACCGGCCCAACCGGTCGTACGGCTGGCCTGGAGCGACCAGGTGCTGGTCAAGCGCGTGCTGGATGCCGGCGCCCGCTCGCTGATGTTCCCTTTTATCGAGAATGCCGAAGAGGCGGCCGAGGCGGTGCGCTTCACACGCTATCCGCCCGACGGCGTGCGCGGCGTGGCGGCCGTCCATCGCGCCTCGCAATTCGGGCGGATTCCGAACTATCTGGCGCGGGCCAATGACAGCGTCGCGGTGATCGTCCAGCTGGAGACCCCGGGCGCGATCGACCGGCTGCCGGAGATCGCGGCGGTGCCGGGGGTCGACGCGCTTTTCGTCGGGCCGGGCGACCTTTCGGCGTCGATGGGCCTGATGGGCCAGATCGGCCATGACGATGTCCAGGCGGCGATCGCGCGCGCCGCCGAAATGGCCAAGGCGGCCGGCAAGCCGATCGGCATCGTCGGGCCCAATCCGGACATGGTCCGCCGCTTCCTGTCCTATGGCTATGACTACGCGGCCATCGCTTCGGATATGGCGATGATGATCGGACGGGCAGTGGATTGGCTGGGCGCGCTGCGCGAGGCGCCACCCTCCGCTGCGCCGACCGCCGCCTATTGAGCGCGATGCTGCACCTGGCCGCCGGCGCCTGGCGGCTGACATTGCTGCCGGCGCTCGGCGGCTCGATGCTCGGGCTGTGGCGGAATGGAACGCCGATCCTGCGCGAGCCGCCGGCCGAGACGCCGGCAAACGTCCGGCTCACCGGCTGTTTCCCGCTGGTGCCCTATGCCAACCGCATCGGCCATGCCGCCTTTTCCTGGCTGGGGCAGCAGTACGCGCTGCGCCGGAATTTCGGCGACGAGCCGAACAGCATCCACGGCCCCGGCTGGCAGCGCCCTTGGCAGGTCGCCAGCGCCGAGGCGGCAAGCGTGGAACTCGCGTTGGAGCATATGCCCCGACGAAGACTGGCCCTTCGCCTTCCAGGCCCGGCAAAGCTTCCGGCTCGGCGCGGACGGCCTGGCCGTCACGCTATCCGTGACCAACCACGCCGCCGGGCCGGCGCCGGCCGGGCTGGGGCTGCACCCGTTCTTTCCGCGCCATCCGGAAACCCGTATCCGCTTCCGCTCGACGGCGGCTTGGCTCAACGACGCGGATCAGTTGCCGGCCGAGCACGTCGCACGGGATTATTCTGCAGGCTGCCGGGCGGCCGAAACGGAACTCGACAATGATTTCGAAGGCTGGGACGGCATGGCCGAGATCCTTCAGCCGGACGGCTTGACCATCCGGCTGACGGCGGATGCGCCGTTGCGCTGGCTGCGCGCCTTCACCCCGGCTCAGTGGAATGTCGTGGCGCTGGAGCCGGTCAGCCACGGCGCCAATGCGCTGAACCGCGACGATCCGGCGGCGCTCGGCATCGTCACCCTGCTGCCCGGCGGCACCCTGTCCGGCACCATCCGCCTCTCGGCGGTATCATGACGTTTGAACTAGCCCTCGATGCCGGCCTGCGGCTCGGCGAATCACCGGTCTGGCTGGCGGCCGAGCAGAGGCTGGTCTTCGTCGACATCCATGGACAGGCACTGCATTGGTTCGACCCGGCGACGGACAAGCATGTCATCCGCCAACTCGACGAGGAGATCGGCTGCGTCGCCCCGGCGACCGAGGGCCGCTATATTGCCGGACTGCGCTCGGGCCTCTGGCTGCTCGACCAGGACGGCGGCAAGATCCGGTTGCTGTCCGCCAACCCGGAGCCGAATGCGACCAACCGGTTCAATGACGGCCGCACCGATCCTGCGGGTCGTTTCCTGGCCGGAACCATCGACGAGCCGAAAGCCGGCGGCACGGCCCATCTCTATCGCTACGACCGGCGCGGCCTCGTTGCGCTGGCCGGCGGGCTGCTGACCTCGAACGGCCTCGCCTTCTCGCCAGATGGCAGGGTGATGTATCACGCCGATACGCCGCGCTTCGTGGTGCGGCGCTACGACTACGACCCGGCCACGGGCGAGGCGCGCAACCCGCAGATTTTCATCCAGCTCGATCCGAACGGCACCGATCGCGGCCGGCCCGACGGCGCCGCGGTCGATTGCGACGGCTGCTACTGGACCGCGCTTTATGAAGGCGGCCGGGTCCAGCGCTACAGCCCGGAAGGAAAGCTGGTCGGCGAATTCCCAGTGCCGGCGCGCAAGCCGACAATGATCGCTTTCGGCGGCGCGGCGCTCGACATGCTCTATGTCACGACGGCCGCCGATCCGGAGGATGCCGTTTCCGGCGCGCTCTGGGCGATGCCCGCCCCGCGGCCGGGCCTGTCGGCGCCCCTTTTCTCCTGCCTGTGACGGTTTCTGCGATGACCAGCCCCTATGAGAGCGTGCGCTATCAATCCTTGTCGGGCCGTTCGGTGCTGATCACGGGCGGCGCCTCGGGCATCGGCGCCGCGATGGTGGCAGCTTTCGCCGCGCAGGGCGCACGCGTCGCCTTCCTCGATATCGACCAGCGCGCCGGGCAGGAGACGGCGGCGGCGACCGGCGCCCGCTTCCTGCCCTGCGATCTCACCGATATCGCGGCGCTGCGCCGGGCGGTCGCCCAGGTCGAGGCGGAGCAGGACGGCATCGCGGTGCTGGTCAACAATGCCGGCAAGGACGACCGCCAGGTGATGGCCGAGGTCGAGCCCGACAGCTGGCGGCATCTGCTGGCCTGCAATCTCGATCATCAGTTCTTCGCGACTCAAGCGGCGGCACCGGGCATGGCGGCGCGCGGCGGCGGCTCGGTCGTCATGCTGGGCTCGATCTCCTGGATGCGCGGGCGGCCCGGCATGGTCGCCTATACCACCGCAAAGGCGGCGATCAACGGGCTGACCAAGACCCTGGCGCGCGAGTTGGGGCCGCAGGCATCCGGGTCAACTGCCTGGTGCCGGGCGCGATCCTGACCGAGCGCCAGGCGGCACTCTGGCTGACGCCGGAGCTGGACCGGCAATTCATCGACCTGCAGGCGCTCAAATTCCGTCTGACGGCCGAGCACGTCGCCCGGCTGGCGCTGTTCCTCGGCTCGGACGAAAGCAGCGGCTGCACCGGTGCCAATTTCATGGTCGATGCCGGCTGACGCAGAATTGAGGTCTTTGATTTTTCAGTGGGTTGGGCGTCCTCGCCCCACTTCAGGTCACAGCCCGCCCTTCAGCTCAACGACACCGCATAGACCAGCCCGGCCGTCGCGATGCGGCTGACGCGCCATTCCACCTTCATGTCCTGCAGCGACAGTGCCAGCCGATCGACGCAGAGCAGCGGTGAGCCGACCGGCACGCCGAGGATCCGCTCGTCCTCCGCAGCCGCCAGATCCGGCCGCAGCTCTTCCTTGGCCATCACGATATTCAAGCCATAGGCTGTCTGGTAGAGCGAATAGAGCGTGTTGGGCAGCGGCGCATGCTTTTCGAAATCCGGGAACATCGCGGCCGACAGGATGATCGTCTCGCGGATCGCCGGCTTACCGTCGATCCGGCGGGTGCGCAGGATCTCGACGACCTTGTCGCCCTTGCTGAGATCCAGCTTGGCCTGCTCCGCGACGCGCGAGGCGCGGACCCGGACCGTCTCGCCTTCGCTTTCCGGAATCACCCGGTCGCCACCCGGCCGCGCCATCTTGAAGAAGCGGAACAGCGTGCGGTCCTGGGTATTCTCGGCCAGGAAGGTGCCCTTGCCCTGACGCCGTTCCATCAGATTCTCGGCGGTCAGCGCGTCGAGCACCTTGCGGACCGTGCCTTGGCTGACGCCCAGCTCGCGCGCCAGCGCCTGCTCGCTGGGCAGCGCCTCGCCCGGCCGCCAGGCGCCCTCCGCGACCTTCTTGACGATGATGTCGTAGACCTGCCGGTAGAGCGGCCGGTAGGCAGGAGCTTCGGACATCATGGGACGCGAACTCGCTGGTAAGAGCGGCGGGGCAGCATGGGCAGCGGCATCATGGTAGTAATGACAACTCTGATATAAGATATGAATTGAATTACAGCACGACCTTAAATAGCGCTTTGCGCCGCCAAGCGCTACCGCGGCCGCAGCCGCGGCCCTTCACGATCGCGACAGCAGCGGTCACCGGTCCAGGACATCGCGCACCGCACGGGCGATGACGAAACTCACCCGGGCATTCGACTCTTCCGTCACACCGGCGATATGCGGCGTCAGGATCAGATTGGGCAGCCCGGCAAAAGCAGCGCCCGCCGCGGCCGTCAGTGGTTCAGTCTCGAACACGTCGAGCGCCGCGCCGCCGAGCTGGCCGCTGCGCAGCGCGGCGGCCAGGGCGGCCTCGTCGACACGCCGCCGCGCGCTGCGTTGATCAGGATGGCGCCGGGCTTCATCCGCGCCAGCGCCGCGGCGTCGATCATATGGCGCGTCTCTTGTGTCAGCGGCACATGCAGGCTGACGATATCGCTCTCGGCCAGCAGCGCCTCGAGCGTCCGGCGTTCGGCGCGTGCCCAGGCGGCATGGTCGGCGGCAAGATGCGGGTCGAATGCGGCGACGGCGAAGCCCAGCGCCGCGGCCTTTTCCGCGGTCAGCCGGGCGATGGCGCCGTAACCGATCAGCCCCAGCCGCTTGCCCGCCGCTTCCCGGCCGATCAGGTCGAGCCGGGGCCATGCCCCCGCGGCCACGCGATCGCTGGCGAACCAGGCACGGCGCAGCAGCATCAGCGCCGCCGTCACGACATATTCGGCGACGGCCAGGTCGTTCGCGCCGTTCGCCGGCCGGACCAGGATGTTGCGCGCCGCGCAGGCCGCAGTGTCGATATTGTCGAGACCGACACCAAGCCGCCCGACGACCTGCAGCCGCGGCGCCTGATCCAGCAGCGCGCCGCGGACCTGGGTGCGGTTGCGCACGATCAGCGCGCGGCAATCGCCCAGCACCGCCGCCAGCGCCTCCGGCCGGTCGACCAGTGTCGGGTCATAGATAAGATCGCGCCCGGGCAGGACCTCCGCGATCGCGGTTTCGTCCGTGAATTCGGTGATGACGATATCGGCCATAGGGGATACTCCAGGTTCGGCGCCGGGCGGCGCAACGGATCAACTCTTATATAAGACATAAGTATTGTTTTGTCATAGCGAAACGGGTAGAGAAGGAGGGCACAGCCTCCGCGCAGACGGGGGTAGGACATTATCGGGAGGGGCAGTCTCATGACAGGCGGGTCGCGACTTGACACCTTGCGGGCAGGGTCTGCCCACGCTCCGGATCGCCGGGGGCAGGCCGCATCCGGTGGCGGCATGGCGGCACAGCCGGACGAGTGCCACGGCCATGGCGCTGGCGCTGCTCTCGATCGGCCCGGCCGTCGCCGAGGATGCGCCGACCCAGACGGCGCAGGCCGCCTCTCAACCGTCCGCAAGCGAGGAGATCGTCGTAACCGCCCGGCGGCGTTCCGAGCCGCTCCAGGAAGTGCCGATCTCGGTCAGCGTGGTCAGCGGCGATTATGCGACCCAGCACAATCTGAACGATCTGCAGGACATCACCACGGCAGTGCCGAGCGCCGATTTCCGGGACCAGCTCGTCGAACAAGGACCGCACCCTCTTCATCCGCGGCATCGGCACGATCTCGACCTCGCCGGGTGTCGAGCCCTCGGTCTCGACCGTGGTCGACGGCGTCGTGCTGGCGCGCTCCGGCCAGGCGACGCTGGATCTGGTCGATCTGGACCATGTCGAGGTGCTGCAGGGGCCGCAGGGCACTCTCTTCGGCAAGAACGCCTCGGCCGGCGTGGTCAACATCTCGACCAAGGAGCCGAGCGATACCTTCCAGGGCTTCGCCGACGCCGGCTATTACAGCGGCAACGAATACCGGGTCGATACCAGCTTGTCCGGCCCGATCATCCCGGGCGAGCTCGACGGACTGCTGACCCTGCTCGGCGCCGGCTATGACGGCAACGTCACCAATCTCTTCAACGGGGAGAAGGTGAACGGCTACCTGCATGATGGCTTCCGCACCAAGCTGCTGTTCACGCCGAATGCTGATCTGTCCATCACGCTCGCGGCGGATTACCTCCATTCCGAGGACACGGGTGCCGAACGGCGTCTGGGTCTCGTCGAACCAAGCCGTCTATCCCAGCGGATTGGTGACGCCCAATGCCGCGCTGGCCGGGCTGCTGGCGCAGCAGGGTGTCAGCCCGTCGGCAGACAACCGCACTATCAACACCAACGTGACCAGCGGCACCCAGGACGATAATGGCGGCTTCGCCGCAACGGTGAACTGGAAGCTTGGCGACTATACCCTGACCTCGGTTTCGGCCTATCGCCGCTGGCACAATGCCCAGCGCGAGGAATATGACCAGCTGGCCGGTCCGCCGACGGCGACCATCCCGCAGGCCGCGGATCTGGGCATCCTCGATTTCGACCAGTATTCGGAAGAGGCCCGCATCGCATCGCCCAAATCCGAGTTCTTCGATTATGTCGCCGGCATTTACTACATGCATGCAGTCGACGGCGAGAACTACAATCGGACCGACCAGCTCGCGAATGGCACGGAGCCCAAGGGCGTTGCCTATTACGGCACGACCGGCAACGACTATGCCGTCTTCGCCGAGGGCGACATCAATTTCACCGACAAGTTCCGTGGCATTCTGGGCGCCCGCTTCGTCCATGACGATCTCGACTACTACATGCAGCGCAATGCGCCGCTGACCGGCCTCGGCATCGGCCCGAGCTTTTCCAGTACCGGCTCGACCGAAGCCAATGACTACACCGACCGGATCGGCCTGCAATACGACGTAGCGGACGGGGTGATGACCTACTTCACCTATTCCCACGGTTACAAGGGACCAGCCTTCAACGTCTTCTTCAATATGTCCGCGGTCAATACGGCCCCGCTCAAGCCGGAAACCTCCGACGCCTATGAGATCGGGGTGAAGACGAATCTCTATCAGCACAAGCTCGAAGCCAATGTCAGCGCCTTCATCGACGATTTCGACAACTACCAGGCCAATTTCGCCAGCGTGATCAATGGCGGGCTGGTCACCAACCTGATCAATGCCGGCTCGGTCTCGACCCGCGGGCCGTCGAGGCCGATTTCACGGCCCGGCCGACCGATGCGCTGACGCTGAATGCCGGCATGGCCGCCACGGTCGCGCGGGGTCGACCATTTCGCCTGCCCGCCGGGCGCGGCCGGTCAGCTGCGATATCGACGGTCAGCCGCTGCCCTTCGCGCCGGATTGGAAGATCAACATCCGGGCCGATTACGACATCCCGCTCGGCGATTCCTACGGGCTGACCCTCAGCTCGGACTATTCCTGGCAGAGCGCCACGCAATACCAGCTGAGCGAGGACACCGGACACGATCCAGCCGGCCTACGGCATCTGGAACGGCCGGCATCACCCTCAACAACGACGCCGATGGCTGGCGGGTGATCGGCCAGGTCAAGAACATCCTGGACACGCATTACCTGTCCTACATCGTGCATGGCGATGTCGGCGGCGTGGTCGGCTGGATCCCGCGCGACTTCTCGCGTTACTACGGCATCAGCTTCCACAAGGAGTTCTGATCCAAGAGCCCTTCAAGCGAAGGGCTTCCCTCTCTCCCCGTCATTCCCGGGCTTGTCCTCGGGATCCACGTTGGGCCGACGCCTGGGTCTTTGCAGGAGAGCCCCAAGCGTCGGCCCGACGTGGATGGCCGGGACAGGCCCACGGCTGTCCGGCACGCGGCTTGCTATGCGGCATTTTTGAGCCTTTGGGTTGCGGTCGGCCTTTTGATTGCTCGTCGATCGTGGAAGGTGAACTCCATTTGCCCGGTTGCCGGCCTTGGTGGTTGTGGTTTGTTGAGGAGCGTCGGGATCTGCCTGCGGTGCATGAGATTGGCTCGGATCAGCCTAGCGAAGGCGAGCGGGCTTTCGACGAGTTTGTTGGCTTGCTGAGCCAAGCGCAACAGCAGGAAGGCGATGAGCGCGACGGCGATCTGGATGCGCACGGCGTTCTGGGAGGTTCCGAAGAAGTGGCGGATCTTGAGGGTTTGCTTGACCCATCGGAAGAACAGCTCGATCGCCCAGCGTCTTTTGTAGAGGGCGGCAATTTCCTCGGCGCTGGCGTTTAGGTCATTGGTGAAGATCCGCAGGATCTTGCCGGTTTCGATGACGACGCAGATCTCGCGGACCAGACCGGATATCGGGTTTTTGCGGGATGCGGCTAGGCGCTTGGGCAGGTGGCCGAGGTGATCGCTGAGCACACAGGAATTGGCCGGTACGGCGTGTGTTTCGACAACGCTGAAGGGCGTATTGGCCTTGAGGCGGGTCACGATACGGCAGCCGGCGGCATGGAGCTTTGCCCACCAGCCGAAGTCATAATAGCCGAGGTCGAAGACGTAGGTCGCTCCCGATTCGATCGGCATTTCCTTGGCGGCGGTGATGTCATTGACATTGGCCGGGGTCACGGCGGCATAGATCGGGCAATCGGCGTCCGGATCGTAAACGATGTGCATCTTCGCGCCGCAGACCCCGGTCGAGAAGCTTGCCCAGTCGCGGCTCAAGCCGTTGAGCGGCAAGCCGCTGGAATCGATCAGCCGCACGGCATCGCCGACCTTGCGCCGCCAGCCGCGCTCGAATTGCCCAAGCAGCGCCGAGAACAAGCCGCTGAACACGTCAGCAGGGCGATAAGCGTTGGCTTCGGCAAGGGTCGAGCGTGCGACCCTGCGGCCGCCGAGGTGATAGAGTTGGGCGGCGTGGCTCTGCAGCCCCGCTTCGATCTCCCGCAGGCTCGCCGCCCGCAAAACTGTCCATAGAGCAGCGCGACCAACTGATCCTTGGTCCGAAGCCGCCGGGCATCCACGTCGCTGCCGTGTGCCTCGACCAAGCGGTCAAAAGCATCCCACGGAAGAAGCTTCACCAGACCCTGAAAAACGTTATCCTGATGGCGCATGACGTTGGTCCTATTTCGTATCTCGAACACCGGCCAGATGCTCAAGAGCGAGTAGAATCAATGTCATGCACCGCGTCCAGCAAAACATGTGCCGGACAGCCGTGGGACAAGCCGGCCATGACGGTAAGATTTTGGGTGTCGAGGTTTTTGCTCAGGCGTAAGTCAGTTGCCGGCCACCGCGCAGGAAGGGGATCGCGTCGCGGCGCAGGTGGCGGCCGTCGCGCTGCAGCATTGGCTCCGGGCTGTATTGGGCCAGATAGACCCGGCGCATGGCGGCACTCCGATTGGCGCCGGTCGTGTGCAGCAGCAGGCTGGAAAAGGCGACGATGCTGCCGGCCGGCACCTCGACCGCGACGCCGGGCTCATCGGCGGGCCAGCCGACCAGATCATTCGTCCCTGCCTGGCGCTCATGCGGCAGGATGCCGTCGCGGCTCGCCGGCACCTGGGAGAAGGGCAGCACGCGCACCGTGCCGTTCTCGACCGTGGCATCGTCCAGCGCACACCAGCAGGTCACATAGGGCGCATGGTCCGGCGGCCCGCCATTGCCGACGACATAGCCGGAATCCTGGTGCCAGCTAAAGGAAAGCCCGCCGCCGGCGCCCTTCACGACATACTGGTCATAGAAGAAATAGGCCATATCGCCCAAGGTCGCTCGGCAGACATCGGCCATCTGAGTGCTGAACAGCATGCTGCGCAAAGCCGGCCGCACCCGCTGGCACTCGCCGGCGAAATAACGCTTGCCGCGATGGCTGATGCCGTCGACCTCAACGCTGAGCGCCTCCAGCCGGGCATCCTCGCGCGCTACCATCTGGGAACACTCCGCGCGCAGCAGATCGAGCAGCGGCCCCTCCAGGACCCGCTCGAACACGGCATAGCCTTCCCTCGCGAATTGCTCTTTCTGTTGTTCGAATGCCATTCGTTTCCTCCATCGGTTTCCCCGCATTTTCCCGGATGCTCCCCATACGATCCAATCGAATTGCCGGTGCCTGACATTCGCTGATACTATGGGCTCATGCGCATGCGACAGGTCGAGGCGTTCCGGGCGGTGATGATGAGCGGCGGCATCACCGCCGCTGCCGCCCCTGCTGAACATCACCCAGCCTTCGGTCAGCCGGCTGATCGCCGATCTCGAATATGATGTCGGCTTTCCGCTCTTCGACCGGCGCGGGCGGGCGGCTCTATCCGACGCCGCAAGCCGCCACGCTGTTCGAGGCGGTGCAGCGCAGCTTCGCCGGTCTCGACCTGCTGGAGCAGGCGGCTCGGCGCATCCGCGCCCATCCAGTCGGCACCTTGCGCATCGCCGCCCTGCCGGCGCTGGCCGCAGCCCTGCTGCCGCCGCTGCTGCAGCGTTTCCGGACCGAGCATCCCGATGTGAAAGTGACGGTCGAGGCGGTCGGCCAGCGCGCCATCGAGGAGCGCGTCTTCCTCGGCCAGGCCGATCTGGGCCTCGGCGTCGCCGCAGCACCACGCGACGGCGTCCGCTCGTCGATCCTGGCCCATGCCGATTATGTCTGCGTCCTGCCTCAGGGCCATGAACTGGCGCGGCGCAACCCGATCGCCATCGCCGATCTGGACGGCGTCGAGTTCATCGGGCCGATGCATGAGACCGACGCGCTGTGGAACGGCATCGACCAGGCGCTGCGCGATGCCGGCGTGATCGTGCGGCGCCGGCTGGAATCGCAATCCTCCTTCCCGGTCTATGCCTTCGTCGAGGCCGGGCTGGGCGTCACCATCGCCGAGCCCTTCTCTGCGCCGCTGTTCAGCCGGCTCGGCGTGGCGATCCGCCGGATCGAGCCGTGCATCGGCATCGATTTCGCACTGCTGGAGCCGGATATCGGCCCGAGCCCGGCTGTGGTCGGGCTGCTACGCGAGGCTGTGCGGCAGGCCGCCGAAAGCTGCTTGGCCGAGGTCGCGCGGCTGACCGAGCCATAGCATCCGCCTATGGCGGCCGCCGGTTTCTCGATTGGACCGGCTCTGCCGGCCCACGCCATGCTGCCGGCTCGGCGGAACGGAGGGAGGCGCGATGCCACGCTTGCTGGCGCTGCAATCGGTCTGGGGACTCGACCGGTGTGCGGGCTTCGACATCTGGCACGATCTGGAGGCGGCACTCGACAAGGTCTGCGTCGCCGGCTTCGACGGCGCCGGGGTCAACCTCGTCCGCACCGAGCGGACCGCGATCACCGCCCGGGTCATGCAGGAGCGCGGGCCTCGCCTGGGAGGCACAGGCCGTGGTGCGCAGCGCCGACGAGTTGGACCGCTTCGCCGAGCAGGCCGCGCGGCTCGGCGCGCATCATCTGAATGTCCAGATCGCCGGGCCGCCCGAGCGGCTGGAAGACGCGCTGGCCCTGGTCGACGCGCTCGTCCCTGCCGCGGAACGGGCGCCGCTGCCCGTGTTCTTCGAAACCCATCGGGGCCGGCTGAGCCAGGACATGGCGCTGTTCTTGCGCCTCGTGGCTTGTCGCCCGACGCTCAGGCTGACTGGAGACCTCAGCCATTACGTGGTGGCTGGCGAGATGGACCTACCACTCAGCCCGCAGCAGCTGGCCGGCTATGACCGGATCCTGCGCAATTGCGAAGCCTTCCACGGCCGCGTCGCCACTGCGCATCAGGTCCAGGCGCCGCTTGGGCCCCATCACCGGCCCTGGACCGAGCTGTTCCTCGGCTGGTGGCGAACCGGCTTCGACTATTGGCTGGCCCGGCACGGCGCGGCGGACGAACTCAGCTTCATGGTCGAGCTCGGCCCGCCGCCCTATGCCGTGACCGATGCCCAAGGCCAGGAACTGACCGACCGCTGGGCAGAAGCCAAGGCGATGAAGGACATGGTCAGAGCTGGCCGGGTTCGTCTGGACAGGTTCCGACGCTGATAAGTGGGTTCTCTGCCGGTTGCTGTGGTAGTGCGCCGTTGTCAGGTCGTCACGCAAGGAGGGCGTAGCCCGACTGGAGTGACGACCCGACAACGGCGGCAAAATTTCGGGCGTCGCCCGTCGGGTCATGCTGCCGCCCACTGCGGCAGGTGGTTGAAGTAGGCTTGGTCCGGCGTCCGGGCGTCAAGGCTCGAATGCGGCGCTTGGCGTTGTAGAAGCTCAGATACCGGCCGATCGACGCGCGGGCCTCGGCGACGCTGTCATAGGCCCGCAGATAGACCTCTTCGTATTTGACCGAGCGCCAGAGCCGTTCGACGAAGACGTTGTCGCGCCACGAGCCCCTGCCATCCATGCTGATGGCGATGCCGTTGTCCTGCAGCAGACCGGTGAAGGCGGCGCTGGTGAATTGGCTGCCCTGGTCCGTGTTGAAGATCTCCGGCTTGCCGTGCTTGGCCAGCGCCTCCTCGACCGCGTCCAGGCAGAAATCGACCTCCATGGTGATCGACAGGCGCCAGGCCAGGACCCGGCGACTGAACCAGTCGACCACGGCGGCCAGATAGACGAAGCCGCGCGCCATCGGGATGTAGGTGATATCCATCGCCCAGGGCCTGGTTCGGCCGTTCGACCGCCACGGAGCGCAGCAGATACGGGTAGATCTTGTGGCCCGGCGCCGGCTTCGACGTGTTCGGCCGGCGATAGATCGCCTGGATGCCCAGCCGCTTCATCAGCGTCGTGACATGCTGGCGGCCGATCTCGACACCCTCGCCGCGCAAGAGATCGCGCAGCATCCGGCTGCCCGCGAACGGGTAATCCAGATGCAGCTCGTCCATCCGCCGCATGATCGCCAGATCCGCCGGCGGCACCGGTCGGGGTTGGTAATAGAGCCCGCTTCGGCTGAGCTTCAGGATCTCAGCCTGCCGCACGAGCGGCAGGTCGTGCTCTCGGTCGATCATCGCTTTGCGCTCAGCATGCCGGCCTTGGTGAGCGCGCCGGACAAAAAATCATTCTCCAGCGCCAACTCCCCGATCTTCGCGTGCAGCGTCTTCAAATCCACTGCCGCGACCGCCTCCGGGATGGCCACGCCGCCGCTGAAAACCCCAGCCGCCCCGTCCAGAAGCTGCGCCTTCCAGCTCGTGATCTGGTTCACATGTACATCGAAATGCTGCGCCAGCTCGGCCAGCGTCTTGTCACCTTTGAGAGCGGCTAATGCCACCTTCGCCTTGAAAGCCGGTGTATGGTTCCGGCGGCCTCGCTTCGTCATCTGCTCTCCTGATCCGCGGCAAACATCGCCGCATTCAGGCAGAAAATCCACTTATCCTATCGTCCAGATTCCCAAGGCCGGCTCTGTCCGCGAGCTCTGGGCAGAAGCGTTGTCTAGACAATCATTCAAACCGGACTATGCGCCGCCGCTTTCCATTGAGTGAAGGCGGCATCGGCTTCGTCGCGGCTGATCCGAGGAAGGAATTCGACGTCATAGCGCGCCAATCCGGCCAAATCGCTTTCGGCCAGCAGGCCGACACCCAGCCCGGCCGCGAGCGCGGCGCCATAGGCCGTCGCCTCGCGCACCGCATGGCGCCGGACCGGCCGGCCCAGCGCATCGGCCTGCAACTGCAGCAGAAGATCGCCGGCGCCGCCGCCATCGACCGGTAGGGAAGCCGGCAAATCGAAACCGGGCGCCGCCTCCAGCCGGTCGACGATGTC
This sequence comes from Aliidongia sp., assembly GCA_037200015.1. Taxonomy (GTDB): domain Bacteria; phylum Pseudomonadota; class Alphaproteobacteria; order ATCC43930; family CGMCC-115725; genus JAXDMU01. The sequence continues at coordinate 25,307 of JBBCHB010000036.1, forward strand.
GCGGATGCGGAAGACGATCGCCTGCAGCGCCGCGCGCGCGACATGGCCGCGGCAGGCGCCGCCATCGAGCCGGCAATGAGCGCGCGGCTGGCGAAACGGCCATGCGGCGCGCCCAATCCCTGCAGCGCCGGACGGATCTGCACCCCGGCGGTATCGGCGACGCCGAGCGCCTCGGCTTCGAGCGCCGCCGGCGAGTCGAACAGGCGCAGGCCGGTGCACAACCAGTCGATGAAGGCACCGGCCGTGACCACCATTCCCTCAATGCAGAAGAGCCGCCGGCCGCCGGCGGCAAGCAGCGCTTCGGCCGGCATGGTCCGATCGGGCGAAACCGGCCGGTCGCCGGTGCCGAGCATCAGCACGGCCGAGGTGCCATAGGTCGCCTTCCAGGCGCCGGCCGCCAGCGCGCCATGGGCCAGCATGCTGGATTGCTGGTCGGCGATCAGCCCGGCGATCGGCACTGGCGCGCCAGCACGCCATGCGCGGCCGTCGCAATCGGCCCCCAGCTATCGCCGATAGTCGGGAAGAGTGTGGGCGCCAAGCCCTGATGCGCAATCAGCGCCACGTTCCAGCCTGCGCCGGTCCCGTCGAGATAGCCGGTCAGCCAGGCGGCCGACAAATCGGTGACATGGGCACCGCCGCCGCTGAGGCGGAAGACCAGATAGGCATCGAGCGTGCCCCAGCACAGCTCGCCCCGCGCCGCCCGGCCGCGCCCCTCCTCGGCCAGGTCGAGCGCCGCTTCGAGCTTGCAGGCCGGGACTTGCGGCCAGGACTGGAAACCCGCGTCGCGCAGCGACCGATACCGCGCCATGCCGCGCAGATCGCTCCAGACCAGCACCGGCGCCACCGGCTCGGCGGTGTCGCGGTCCCAGACCACGGTGCTCGCGCGCTGCGTGGTAACGCCGATCGCAGCCAGATCGGCGCCGCTGCGTCCCGCCGTCTTGAGCGCCCGGTGCATCACGGCAAGGGCGGCGTCCCAGATCTCCCGCCCGTCCTGCTCGACCAGGCCGGGGCCGGGGAAGCGCGAGCGCAGCGTCTCCTGGGCCAACGCCAGCACCGCGCCGCCGGGTGCTATCAGCAGCGCCCGGGCGCTGGTCGTGCCGACATCGAGGGCCAGCAGCAGCTCAGGCATCGGGGATCAGATTGCCGGGGTTGAGGATGCCGGCCGGGTCGAGCGCGCCCTTGATCCGGCGCAGCAGCGCCAGCCCCGTCTCGCCCAGATCATGTCCCAGATAGGGCTTGCGCAGCCGACCGGCGCCATGATGATGGGCGATACCGCCGCCATGACGCGACGTTACGGTCATGATCCGCTCCCAGCATTCGAAATAGGTCGGCTCCATCCGGCTGGTATCCTCCAGTGCGGCGGCGAAGCTGAAATAGAGATTTATGCCGGAGCGATAGACATGCGAGCTGTGGGCCGAAGCGTTGACGATGCCGGGCACCGTGTTCAGCGCGGCCACGACATCGCGATAGATCGCGCCGATCTGGGTCCAAGTGCCGGAGATCTCGGCAGTATCGGCGACATAGCCGCGCTCGAACATGTCGCGCCAGCTCGGCACATGATTTCGGCGCTCGATCCAGGCCCGGCCGATGCCCGGATCGGCCGGCTGCAGCCCGGCGGCGCCGGCCAGTTCCGTCGCCTCGGAGAGCTCGGCGGCGACCCGGCTATGCGGCCCTTCATGGACCATCAGCAGCAACGTCTTGCCGTCGCGCTCATGGCCGCGGAACAGTCGGCGGACCTCGCGCCCGTCATATTGGCGCATGACCGGCGGGCGCCAATCCGCCTGGATGATGCGCCGTTGCGCCTCGAAGCCCTGGTCCATGTCGTCGGCATAAAAGGCGCTGAAGGCGCGTTCGGCCGGTGCGCGGCGCAGCGACAGGGTGACGCCGGTCACCACACCCATGGTGCCCTCGGCGCCCATCAGCAGGTGCCGTAGATCCGGTCCGGCCGCGGCGCGCGGCGCCTTGCCTAGGGTCACGACATCGCCATTCGGCAACACCGCCTCGATGGCGTAGACGATCTCCTCGATATTGCCATAGGCAGTCGAGAACTGGCCGGAGGCGCGGGTCGAGATCCAGCCGCCGACGCTGCTGATCGCGATGGATTGCGGCCAATGGCCGATGGTCAGGCCGTGCGCCGCGACTGCCTGTTCCGCGGCCAGCCCGTTCAGGCCGGCATCGAAACTGGCCAGCAGGTTGACCTCGTCGATCTGCCGAATGCGGTTCATGGCGCCCATATCGAGCAGAATGGTCTGCGGACCGGGCTCGATGCCGCCGCACACGCCGCTGCCCAGGCCGAACGGCATCAGGGGCACCCGCCGCGCCCCGGCCAGCAGCACGATGCGGCGGACATCCTCGACGCTGTCCGGCCGGACGATCAGCCCGGGCGCCGGAATATCCTCGCCGCGCCAGTCGCGCAGATGCTTGACGCACCATTGGTCGTAGCGGCGCGCGGCGAGGCTGCCGGCATCGGTCAGCACCTTCTCGGCGCCGATCTCGGCCGCCAGCGCGGCGGCGATTTCCGTCCTCATGCGGCATTCTCCCCTGTGCCGCGCAGCGCCTGGCGGCTGTCGCGGTCGATCTCTCTGCATCGGGTGATTTCCTGGTCGCGCCGGACAGAATCCCAGCCCAGCAGCGCGCCCATCACCACGGCGGCGGGTTCGAGCGCCGCCTGCCCGGCCGCCTGGTCGAACCAAGCGCGCAGGCTGCGGCGGGCCCAGTAATCCTCCAGCGTCGCCGCCCCTTCATGGCACACGGCATGCGCCGCCTCCGCAGCAACATTGCCGCCGGCCGCGACGATCGCCGCGGCCTCGTCACCATAGAGCCGGGACAGGCGATCCGTGCCAGGCACCGCGCGCGTACCGCCCGGCAAGGGCTGCTCGGCCGTCGCTCCCGGCCGCGCCGTCATGCCCAGCCGACGGACGGCATCGTCGACGATCCGCGCCGCCATTGCCCGATAGGCGCTGAGCTTTCCGCCGGCGATCGAGACGATGCCGGTCGGGCCGGTCCAGAACTCGTCGCGCCGCGACACCTCATTGGCCTTCTTGCCCGGTTCTGCGATCAGCGGGCGCAGCCCCGACCAGAGCGCCACGATATCGGCATCGGCAATCGGCGCGACATTCAACCCCGCCTCGACCGTCTGCAGCAGATAATCGATCTCGGCGCGGCCGATCGGCGGCCAGTATTCGGTGCCTCCGTGGAACTCGTCGGTCGTGCCGATATAGGTGAAACCATCGCGCGGCACGACGAAGATGCTGCGCTTGTCAGCCGCGCGCAGGATCAGCGTCGCCGCGACCGGCAGACGCCGATGCGGCACAACGACATGGATGCCTTTGCTGAGCGCCAGCCGGGGCGTCCGATCCGCCGCGGTCAGCGCGCGCACGGCATCGACCCAGGGGCCGGCGGCATTGACGATCAGCTTGGCGCGGATCGCCACCTCGCCGTCTTCGCCGGGCAGACCGCCCAAAGCGCGGATGCCGACGGCAACACCGCCCTCCTCGATGATCCCGGTCGCCGCCAGATAATTCAACGCCACCGCGCCCATCGCCTGCGCCGAACGGATATTGGCGACGGTCAGCCGGGCATCGTCGGTCAGGAATTCAGTATAGGCGACGGCACCGCCGAGCTTTTCCCGGCGCATCAGGGGCTCGCGCCGCGCCAGCTCGTCGAGGCTCCAGAGCTGGTGCTGCTCGGCGGCCGGCACGCCGCCGAGCTGCTCGAAGCTCCAGAGCCCGGCCCGCAGCTTCGCCGTCATAGCCAGCGAGATGGTCGGGATGACGAAGGGAATGGGCCGCGTCAGATGCGGTGCGATGCGGCGCAGGATCTGCCGCTCGGAGGCAGCCTCGCGCACCAGCGCCACCTCGCCCTGAGCCAGATAACGCAAGCCGCCATGGATCATCTTGGAGCTGCGGCTGCTGGTGCCGCTGGCATAGTCGCGCGCCTCGACCAGGGCGACGCGCAGGCCGCGCAGCGCCGCATCCCGGGCGATCCCGGCGCCGGTAATGCCACCGCCGATCACCAGCAGGTCGAAACGCTCGGCACCGAGCCGCGCCAGCACGGCAGCGCGATCACGGGCATCTAGGCTGGCGCTGGTCACTCCCTGCCCTCTCCTGCTTGGCGTTCGTCAGACCTTATGCGACAACGCAGCCGCATGGTGATGCATAAGAGGAATGAGCTCGTGAACCTTCGGCGCCTGCAGCATTTCGAGGCGGTCTACCGGCTGCGCAGCTTCGCGCGCGCGGCCGACGAGCTGGCGCTGACCCAATCGGCGCTCAGCCGCAGCCTGCAGAAGCTCGAGGGCGAGCTGGGCACGGTGCTGTTCGATCGCACGACCCATTACGTCCAGCCGACCGAAGCGGCCGAGCGGCTGATCCGCTCGGCCCTGGACGTGATCGCCGCGGCGGCCACGCTGGCCGGCGAGGCAGCGGCGCTGCAGCGGCCGGCTTCCGGCACGGTCCGGCTCGGCGCCGGTCCCTATCCGCTGCATCCCTTGATCGGCCGGGCGATCGGCGCCTTCAGCCGGTCGCATCCGGGGGTACGGGTATCGGTGGTCGGCGGCGGAACGGAGGCGCTGCTGCGCGGGCTGGTCGACGGGCGCTCGATGTCGTGGTGTGCGACATGACCAAATTCGACCGCTCCGCCTATGCCGGCGAGGTGATTGTGAGTGCGCTGCCGTCCGAGCCGCTGATGCTGGTCACCGCGGCCGGCCATCCGCTGGCGCAGGGTACCGTACGGCGGCGCGAAGCCGCAAACTATCCTGGGCACTGCCCCGCCCGTCGCCGGGCAGCGAGACCCGGCTGGCCCCGGCGCTGCGCAGCCGGCTGGCCGCCGGCAGCTTTCCGGATTACGAACTGGACTCGACGGCAGCCTGCCTCGCCGTGGTGTGCGACGGCGTCGCTGTCACGGTCGTCCCGCGCTCGCTGGCGCTCGAAGCCTGCCGCGACGGCACGCTGGCGGCCCTGGCTCTGCCGCCGGCCCGACCGGACGAATGACGGCATCCACCTGCTTCGCAACCGAACCCAGAGCCCGGCCGTCGCATCTTTCCTGACCGTGCTGCGCGAGGCAGCGGGGATGCTCGGCACCACAGACTTCTCTCCGCTCCGAGGCGGTGGAGAAGGAGGAGAAAGTTAGGAACAGCTCCGCACCGCCGGCAGGTCCGCCACCGGATCGTCACCGGCCGGTCTCAGCGTCGGCAGTAAGAGGTGCAGCCAGGCCAGAGCCAGGAGATAGGACACAGCGATCAGCCCGAACATCGGTGCGTAGCTGCCGGTGGCGCTGAGCACGCGGCCGGCCAGTTGCAGCACCAGCATGCCGGCCATATTGCCGCAAAAGGCGCCGAAGCTGACCACCGTGCCGACGCGGTCAGCCGGCACGATATCCGTCACGGTGGCGAAGAGGTTGACCGAGAACCCCTGATGCGCGGCCAGCGTCAGGCCGAGCAGCCCGACCGCGATCCAGTAATTCTCCGCCATCAGCACCAGCGGTGCTGCCGGCAGCACCAGCAAGGCGCTGACGAGCATGCTGCGCTTGCGCGCCTGGTCGATGCTCGCCCCGGCCTCCAGCATCCGGCCCGGGATATACCCGGCGACCAGTGAGCCGACCGCGCCGAAGGTATAGATCACGCCCAGCGGCAGGCCGAAACTGTGCATGTCGAGATGGTAGACGCGGTGTGAACAGATCCGGCATCCAGAATAAAAGGAACCACCAGACCTGATCGGACAGCGCCTTGGCTCCGGCAATCGCCCAGGTCCGACGGTCGGTCAGCACGGCCGCCCAGCTCGGGCGCGCGATGCGGGCCGGTGTCTCGTCCTGTGGCGGCGTGCGGAAATAGGGCCGGGAGACCAGGGCGAGCCAGAACACAACCCAGACCAAACCCAGCCCGCCGGTGGCCACGAACACCGCCCGCCAGCCCAAGGCGAGCGCCATCACCGGCACGATCACCGGGGTCAGGATCGCGCCCGCCGTCGCCGAGGCGTTCATGATGCCGAGCACCAGCGAGCGTTCGCCGGCGCGGAACCAGATCGCGATGGTCTTGATCGAGGCCGGCGTACCCAGCGCCTCGGTCGCCCCCAGCGCGACCCGCACGATCGTGAAGGCCGTCAGGCTGCGGACCAGCCCGTGGAGCATCGCCGCCAGGCTCCAGCTGCCGACGGCCAGCGCGTTGCCGCGCCGCCAACCCGAGCGATCGATCAGCCAACCGGCGCCGAGCAGGCTGATGGCGGCGGCGAATTGGAAGACCGAGGTGAGCCAGCCGTAATCCGCATCGCTCCAGCCCAGTTCGCCTTGCAGCATCGGCTTCAACACGGCAATCGACTGCCGATCGGCATAGTTCAATATGCCGCCCGTCATCATGAGCCCGAGCATCAGGCCGCGATGGAGCCCTAGCCGCATGAAGGTCACGCGACCGCGGCGATGCCGGCGAAGAGCGCGGCCTGACTCGCCTCCGCGCGGTAGAACAACGGCGGCCGGCCGAGCGGTGCCGCGACCGTCACCTCGACCCCGCCGGTGTGCGTCTCGCCGGTCCAGACATCGACCCAGCCGGTCCCTTCCGGCAGATAGACGCTCAGGTCGCTCACCCCGGCCTGCAGCACCGGGGCGACCAGCAGGTCGCTGCCATAGAGGAAGCTGGTCTGGATCGCATAGGTCTTGGGATCGTCCTGGAAATGCAGGAAGAGCGGGCGCTGCACCGGCAGGCCGGTGACTGCCGCCTCGGCCGAGAGTGCCTTCAGGCAGGGCGCCAGATGGGCGTAGATCCGCGTCATCCGCGCGAAATGCGCCAGTACCTCGGGATCCTTGTCGATCTGGGTATTGTCATCGGGCCGGTTGCCCTCATGCGAGCGCATGACCGCGGTGAAGGCAGCCATCTCTGCCCAGCGCATCACCAGCTCGGGCGTCCGGACATTGCCGAACAAGCTGGTGTACCCGCCGATATCGCTGTGGTGATAGGCGTTGCCGAGCAGGCCGGAGGACAGGGCCGCGCAGAGTACCGTGCCGATACCGTCATGCCGGCTGAAATCGACCGACTGGTCGCCGGCCCAAAGCAGCGGGCAATGGCGCTGCACGCCGCTATAGCCGGATCGCATGAAGAACAGCGCCTCGCCGGTCTTGCCGCGCTCGGCGACCGCGCGGGCATTGACCTCGCCCACAGCACCGGCCAGGCGTTATGCGTCAGCTTGCCGTCGGACTCGTCATGGAGCCGGATATCGGTCGGCAAATACTCGCCGAAATCCGCCATCCAGCCGGACAGGCCGAAATCCAGCATGTTGCGGCCGATGACCTCTTCCGCGAACCAGACGGAGGCGGCGGGGTTGGTGAAATCGACCAGACCGCACTCGAACTCGCCGAATCGAGCAGATAGGGTTCTTCGCTGTCGGACCGGCGGACCAAATAGCCGGCTGCCTCGGCCTGCGGGTAAAGCGTGCCGTCGACGTAGAGATAGGGGTTCACATAACCCAGGAAGCGCAGGCCGCGCGCCGCGAGCTGCCCGATCTTCTCGTCCAGGGGCCGGATAGCGCTCGGCATTCCAACGCCAATCCCAGAACAGCCGTCGGCCGAATGCTGTCTGGCGGATACCGACCCAATCCTCGCACCACAGGCCGGACAGCGCGGCCCCCGAGGCGATGTAGGTCTCCAGCCGGTCGAAGCTGGCGGCGCCGTCCTTGAGGCCGATGATGGCGCCCTTCAGCACCCAATCCGGCAAAGGCGGCTGCCGGCCGAAACGCTGGGACAGCGCGCCGACCAGATCGGTGAAGCGGTCGCGCTGCCAGAGCTCGATCCGCCTCGGCACCTCCCAGATCTCGATCTCGTGGCAGTCGGGCCGGCGGAAATCGAACACGCTATAGGCCGTCGTCTTGACATGCAGCGCGTAGCGGCGCGAGGACAGGAAGGTCGGCTGCGGGTAATAGGTCGTGTAATAATCGCCGCCGCCTTTGTTGCGCTGGTCGCATTGCCAGGTCAGGTAGCTCGATTTGTCACGGCCCACCCCCGGCTCCGACACCCAGAGCGGGAAGCGCCGGCCGCGCAGGTCGAAATAGGAGAACTGCTCGCCGCCGCCCCAGATATGCTCTTCCGGCTCGGCTGCGAGGCGCAACCAGAAGCGGTTGAGCGCGGGGTCGAGTGCAGTAAAGCCGAGGGCAGCATCCTGCCCCGCCGTCTCGAGCGTCAGTTCCAGCACGGCATCCGCTTTCGGGCCGAGCGCCAGGCGGATCCGCACCGCTCCGTCTGTCCGGCTGACTGCGGCATGGCGCAGCGCGATGCGCTCGCTCAGCGACTCCTCGATCTGGAAATGACCACGCTGGGTCTGGATGCGCGGGTCGCCATGCCCGACGAAGAAGCAGGGCATCGATAAGCGGTGGCGGAGCAGAAGCCGGCCGCCCAGCACGAGGTCGAACCCGTCTTCCCGATCGATCAGTTCCATCGCATCCTCCCCCAGGCTTTGCCGCGTGTTCGGCTCTTTACCGAAGTCTTATATCTAATATAAGACATGATCAAGTGGCGCTTTTCCGAAAGGCGCCAGCGGACAGGGAGGGAGCCGATGAAGGGGTTGATGCAGGATTGGCCGCTGACGGTGGACCGGATTATCGAGCATGCTGCCCGCTGGGACGGCGACCGCGAGATCGTCAGCCGCGCGATCGAACCGGACGCGGCGGCCGCCATCACGCGGACGAGCTACGCCGCGATCCGGGCACGGGCGGCCAAACTATCCAGTGCGCTGGCCGCGCTCGGCATCCGGCCAGGCGACCGGGTCGCGACGCTGGGCTGGAACACGGCGCGGCATCTGGAATGCTGGTTCGGCATCATGGGCATGGGTGCCGTCTGCCACACGCTCAATCCGCGCCTCTTCCGCGAGCAGCTGCGCTTCATCATCGCCGATGCCGGCGACCGCATCATCCTGGCCGATCCGGTCTTTGCGCCGCTCTTGGCGGAGCTGGTGCCGTCGGTCGAGCATGTCGTGATCCTGTCCGACGAAGCCCATGCCGAGCGGCAGACGCTGCCCGGCGCGTTGGCCTATGAAACCTTGCTGGAGCAAGCCGGCGCGCCGGTGCCCTGGGGCGAATTCGACGAGGACTCGGCCTGCGCCCTCTGCTACACCTCAGGCACGACCGGCCATCCCAAGGGCGTGCTCTATTCGCACCGCTCGACGCTCATCCATATGTGGATGACTTTGCAGCCGGATGTGCTGGGCCTGTCGATCCGGGACGTGGTCCTGCCGATCGTGCCGATGTACCACGCCAATGCTTGGGGCATCCCGCTGTCCGCCGCCGCGGTCGGCTGCAAGCTGGTGCTGCCGGGCGCCAGGCTGGACGGTGCCTCGCTGCATGAGCTGATCGAGGCCGAGGGCGTCACCTTCGCCGCCGCGGTGCCGACCGTCTGGCTGGCGCTGCTGCAGCATCTGGAGCAGACCGGCGGAAAGCTGAGCCGGCTGCGACGCGTCCTGGTCGGAGGGTCCGCCTGTCCAGAGACGGTGATCCGCCGTCTCCGCGAGCATGGCGTCGAGACAGTGCAGGGCTGGGGCATGACCGAGACCTCACCGATCGGCACGCATTCCAAACTGCTGCCGACGATCGCGGCGCTGCCTTTCGAGGAACAGCTGCCGACCCGGCTGAAGCAGGGCCGCCCGCCTTTCGGCATCGACCTTCGCCTGCGCGACGCCGACGACCGGACCGTGCCGCATGACGGCAAGACGCTGGGGCGGCTGCAAGTGCGTGGGCCAGTCGTGGCCGCGGGCTATCTCAACGGCGCGGGAGGCAATGTCCTCGATGCCGAAGGCTGGTTCGACACCGGCGACATCGCCCATATCGACGCGCAGGGCTATATGCAGATCGTCGACCGGGCCAAGGATGTCGTCAAATCCGGCGGCGAATGGGTCAGCTCTGTCGAGATCGAGAACATTGCCGCCTCGCACCCCAAGGCGGCGCTTTGCGCCGTAATCGGCGTGCCGGACGAGAAATGGGGCGAAAGGCCGCTGCTGGTCGTGCAGCTCCGCCCGGGCACGAGCGCCACGCCGGCGGAGATGTTGGACGTGTTGGCCGAGCGGATCTCCAAATGGTGGATGCCCGACCGAGTCGTCTTCATCGAGGAGATGCCGCTGGGCGCCACCGGCAAGATCGACAAGAAGGCGCTGCGCCTGCTCGTCCCGGCTTGACCTGGGGATGGCGCAGTCTCGGCCATTAGACCAGATCACCGTGACTCGTGACGCCAGTAATGAGAATCCTATTGCGGCGCCCTTTTCAGGTGGGGCATTGTCTGGCTGATCGGGCCGAGTGAAGCGAACTATGGCAGTCTATCTCGCGGCGATGCTGGCTACAGTCGGTAGCGGCGGATTTGTGGCAACGCTCTTGTGTCGTCCGTGATCAATTCGCTGACCGCTGATCGGGCTGTGTTTTCGGCGCTTTTGCAGTAATCGATTTTGCAGGAAACGCGGCTTTGGATGGGCGTTTTCCTGCGATTTCGATTCCGTTTTTGGCGGATTTCTGATTCGATTCTCCGAGTGATGGAAGCTCGGAGGGGCGATGTCACAGCCGCGCGACGACCGTCAGCCGGACCTGTTTCGACCGGCTTTGGACGCGATGATCGACCTGGGCCATCCGCTGGTCCGGCTCGCCAACAAGATCGATTGGGCCTACCTGGACAAGGAATTGGACGGAGCCTATACGCGGGGGCTCGGGCATCCGCCGCTACCGGTGCGCTTGATGGCCGGGCTGCTGATGCTGAAGTCCATGCACTCGCTGTCTGACGAGGTGCTGTGCGCCCGCTGGATCGAGAGCCCATATTATCAGTTCCTCTGAGGCGAGTTGGTGTTCCAGCACGAGTTACGGTTCGATCGCTCGTCGCCGAGCCGCTGGCGCCAGCGGCTCGGCGAGGACCGGCTGGCGGCGCTGCTCAAGGAGAGCCTGCGCGTGGCGCATGAGAGCCGGGCGCTTGCCACCAAGGATCTCGAACGGATGGTGGTCGATACCACGGTCCAGCCGAAGGCGGTGGCGCATCCGACCGATGCGCGCCTGACCCACAAGGCGATCGAGAAGCTGGTCGGCTTTGCCAAGGTCCATGGCGTCGAGCTGCGCCAGAGCTATCTGCGCGTCGCCAAGCGGGCGGCAATCATGGTCGGCCGCTACACCCATGCCCATCAGTTCAAGCGGGCCAACCGGGCGCTGAAATTCCTGCGCATCCGGCTCGGCCGGCTGATCCGCGACATCAACCGCAAGATCCGCGGCGACGATACCTTGGGCCGGCTGTTCGATCCGTTGCGCTCGCTCGCGGTCAAGATCCGCTATCAGAACCGCCGGCAGCGCGGCCAGAAGGTCTATTCGCTCCACGCGCCCGAAGTCGAATGCATCGGCAAGGGCAAGGCCCGGGCCCCCTACGAGTTCGGCTGCAAGGTCAGCCTGGCGACCCCGGTCACCCAACCCAAGGGCGGCCAATTCCTGCTTCACGCCAAGGCCTTGCACGGCAACCCGTTCGACGGCCACACGCTTGGCACCGCCATCGCCGATGTCGAGCGGAACACCGGCATCGAGGTCAAGCGCATCCATGTCGACAAAGGCTATCGCGGCCATAACCACCCGCACAAATTCCGCGTCTGGATCACCGGCCAGGCCCCCCCGTGTCACGCCGACCATAAAACGTGAAGTGAAGCGCCGGGCCGCAATCGAACCAATCATCGGCCACGCAAAGGCAGAGCACCGAATGGGCCGAAACGACCTCAAGGGCCGGGACGGCGATCGCATCAACGCGCTCCTCGCCGCCGTCGGCTTCAACTTCCACCTCCTCCTGAGATGGCTCGCCGAGCTTTTGCGTGCCCTCATCCTGGAGAGCCTCATCGCGCTACGAACTCCGATTCCCGTCTGATCAGCGCTCAGACAGATTCTTCACGGGCGACTTCGTCGGCATGGGCGGCGTCTTCCTGCGCCGGCCGAATCGGGCGCGGGTCGAAGTGATCAACGATTGGTCGCGCGACGTCGCCACATTCTTCCGCGTGCTGCAGCGCCATTACGTGGCGTTCCTGGAGATGATGAAGTTCCAGCTCACGACTCGGAGCGAGTTCGAGCGGCTGTCGAAGAGCGATCCCGACACGCTGACCGATCTGGAGCGGGCGGCGCGCTTCCTCTATCTGCAGCGCGTCGCCTATGGCGGCAAGGTCGCCGGCCAGAACTTCGGTGTCTCGCTGACGACGCCGGCGCGGTTCGACGTGACCAGGCTGGCGCCGATGCTGGAGGAGCTGCACACGCGGCTCGCCGGCGTCGTGATCGAGCGGCTGGGCTATGCCGAGTTCATCCAGCGCTATGACCGCAAGGAGGCGCTGTTCTATCTGGATCCGCCCTATTACGGCTGCGAGACCGACTATGGCGCGGATCTGTTCAATCGCTCGGATTTTGGAGCGATCGAAGGTGTGCTGCGCAGTTTGGAGGGCCGGTTCATCCTGTCGCTCAACGACCATCCGGAGGTGCGCCGGCTGTTCGCGGCCTATCGGATCGAGGCCGTTACCACGACCTACACGATTGGTGCTGCCAACACGCGCGGTAACGCCGGCGAGGTGATTGTCAGCAATGTCGAGGGAGGTTGGTGATGGTGGCCTGCGACCGACGCTCATCCGAGCGGCTGTGGCGGGGTGGGAACTTGCCGGTCGGCTTTCGGATGCCAGCTCGCGAAGGACAGACATCGCGTCTACGGCGGGCATGGACCGTGAGCGGTCCTTCGGACGGCGCCCGGTGAATTGCCGATTTGGGGTCGCATCATCGCAACATTCCCAGGTATCGGTTCTGGGCGGACACCGCGCGGTCGTCACGAGGAGCGTGCTGAATTATGTCCGCATTCGCCATCGGGATGGATTGGGACCAAGATGACCAAGTGGAAACCGGTAAAAATCGAAGACCATGAACACGCAGCTTGGTGCGAAATTCGTCCGCACTCGGATGGAACTCTGGATGAGTTGGTCGTCAGCGGGGGCGCGACCGTCCATATAGAACAGATGGGAAAGCGGGCGCTGGTGGCTAGCGATCGACAAAGATGGAGAGCGGCAGGTGGTATGGTTTGAAAGCACGTCACGAATTCATGCCTGGACCACGAAGGAATGACTGGCGACTGGGTGCCGTGTTCGGTTGGTTCACCAAGGGAATTGAACCGCCTGCCGAATGGGTCCTCAGGGCGCGAGCAGTCAGTGCCGCCGCGATGGGAATGTCTGCTCATGGGAGGCTCTAGATCGGCGTCGAGCGACCTACTTGGGTCGGATTCCGGTCGATAAACCGGGCCAAAAGTAAGTGACGTTGGGCCCAAAAGTATGTGGCGCGCTACATTATTCCTGGCCAGCCACGGCATAAACGAGGGTGTGGGCGCGGGTAGAATTTCCCTATTGAACCATAATGCATTGTTATTATTGCAGAATTCCAATTAAATTGGCGGAGGGAGCGGGATTCGAACCCGCGATACGGTTTCCCGTATACACACTTTCCAGGCGTGCGCCTTCAACCACTCGGCCACCCCTCCGCAAAGCGCGTCGCTCGGGGCGGTTGGGCCGCTCCGAGGGCGCGGAACCTACTAAACGGGGGGCGGTGTTGCAAGCCCCGCGCGGGGCATGACAGGCCGGCTATGGCGGCGGCGCACCGTAGCCGCTCTCGCCTTCGGGCACGGCCGCCGCCACGGGGGAGACGATATGGGCCATGCCGGTGTTGAGGCCGTTGCCGGGTGACCGCATGACGGCCGAGGCGACGGCGAAGCGCGACGGGTAGAGCGTGTTCGGCGCGGTCTCGATCGAGACGAAGCGCGACAGCACGGCGAGCGCATCGGCCGGCATCGCTTCGTCCGCCACCACGATCTCGCCGCTCGCGTCGAGCCGTGGGGTTGCGAAGGCACGATCGAGCGACATCGAGAAATCGATCAGCAGCGCCGAGAGCTGGGTCACGGCCGAGATGATCCGACGCCCGCCGCAGGCACCCAGCGCGAACCAGGGCTCGCCGTCGCGGTCAGCGATCACCGGGCACATATTGCACAGCGGCTTCTTGCCGGGCCCGAGCGAGTTCGGCCGGCCGGGCACCGGGTCGAACCAGTTGATGCCGTTGTTCAGCGTGATACCGGTCTGCGGCAGCACGACCTTGGCGCCGAACCGGTCGAGCAGCGTATTGGTCAGCGCCACCATGTTGCCGTCGCGGTCGACGACCGAGAGATGCGTCGTGTTGCCCTGCGGCGGCTCGGCGCCGAGTGCCAACAGCCGGTTGCGACGGGCCAGGCTCAGCGCCTCGGCATAAGCCACGAAGATCTCGCCGTCGGGATGGCCGAGCGGGATGCCGGGGATGCGCCGGGCGATCTCCTCGAGCGCCGCGATCACGGTCGGCGCGCCGGTCAGGCCGCCGGCGAAATTGAGCGTCACGCCATGATAGTCGTAACGCAGCGGCTCGGTGATCTCGGCATGGAAACCGGCGAGGTCCGCGGCGTCGATCACACTGCCGCCGTCCTGCAGATCCTGGACGATACGCGCCGCCAGCTCGCCTTCGTAGAAATCGCGCCGCCCGGCCTCGGCCAGCCGCCGATAGGTCGCGGCCAGCGCCGGCAGCGCGAGGTAACCCGGACGATCGTCGACCGGCGGCACCGGCGGCAATCGGCCGGGCAGATAGGTCGCAGCGGCGCCCGGATCCTGTGCCAGCTCGGCGGCGCTCAGGCTGATCGCCATCATGCTGTGCCAGTCGCGCGGCAGCCCGCGCTCGACCAAGGTCAGCGCCGGCGCCATCGCTTCGGCCAGGCTCTTGGTGCCGAAGCGCTCGAGGGCCAGGCCCAGCCCATCGACCGAGCCGGGGATCACGGCCGCCTCATAGCCATGGTGATGCCGGTCACCTGCGGTCGCCGGCCAATTGAACCCGCCGGGCCGCTGCGGCGCGCCGTCGAGCAGGCGGTACCGGCCAGGATCCAGGCGGCGCGGCGCTTGCGGGCCGAAATCGACGACCGAGACCTTCCCGGTCTTCGCCTCGGCATAGAGCAGATAGCCGATGCCGCCGATGCCGCTCATCCAGGGCTCGACCACGCCGAGCGCGAAGGCCGTGGCGACCGCCGCGTCGACGGCATTGCCGCCGGCTTCCAGCACAGCCGCTCCGGCTTTCGAGGCCAGGACATGCTGCGAGACGACGATGCCCCCGCGACTGGTCCGCGCCGGTTTGGTGATCTGCCAGGTTTCCGGCTGCGCAAGGCTCATCGCGCGCTCTCCCGATCATGCCGCTGCCGGCGCCAATCGACGCCAACCCGTTTCAGCGTATAGATTCGATCGACCCGCCGCCAGCAGAGGCCGTTTCATGCCCGCGAATGCATCGCCGAAAAAAACGCCGCAGAGCGGCGCCATGCTGACACCGGTCGAAGACTCCGCGCTGACGCTCAGCCTGCGGGTTGGCCTCTGGGCCGTTGCGGGCGCCCTGCCGCTCGCCATCGTCATCGCCTATGTGCTGGCACGCGGGCGGTTTCGCGGCCGGGCGCTGCTCGCTGCCGTGGTCGATCTGCCGCTGGTGCTGCCGCCGGTCGTGACCGGCTATGCGCTGCTGCTGCTGTTCGGCCGGCACGGGCCGATCGGCGCCTGGCTCGAAGCCTGGTTCGGCATCGTCGTGGCATTCCGCTGGACCGGCGCTGCGATCGCCGCGGCGGTCATGGGGTTGCCGCTGATGGTGCGGGCGATCCAACTGTCGCTGGAAGCGGTCGAGCCGGGGGTTGGAGCAGGCGGCGTCCGGGCTGGGCGCCCCGCGCTGGGCCGTGTTTGCGACCGTGACCCTGCCGCTGGCGCTGCCCGGGATCCTGGTCGCGGCACTGCTTGGCTTCGCCAAGAGCCTCGGCGAGTTCGGTGCGACCATCACTTTCGTGTCCAACATCCCCGGCGAGACGCAGACCCTGCCGATCGCGATCTACAGCCTGCTGCAGGTGCCGGGCAGCGACGCCCCGGTGCTGCGGCTGGTGCTGCTCTCGGTCGCGGTGTCGCTGGGCGGCGTGCTGTCGGCCGAGCTGGTAGCCGGGCGGCTGCGGCGGCGCAGCGCGGCATGAGCCTCGATCTCGATGTCGTGCTGACGCGGCCGGGCTTCGAGCTCGAAGCGCGTTTCGTCAGCGCTGGCGGGGTGACCGCGCTGTTCGGCCGCTCGGGCGCCGGCAAGACCACGGTGACGGCGCTGCTGGCCGGGCATCTCCGGCCGGATCGCGGCCATATCAGGCTCGGTGAGCGCGTGCTGGTCGATACCGAAGCCGGCATTTTCGTGCCGCCGCATCGCCGCCGCATCGGCACCGTGTTCCAGGACGGCCGGCTGTTCCCGCATCTCTCAGTGCGCAGCAACCTGCTCTACGGCAGCTGGTTCAACCACGCAGCCGACCGGAAACGGCTCGACGAGATCGTGGCGCTGCTCGGGATCGAGGCGCTGCTGGCGCGCTATCCGGCCCGGCTATCGGGCGGCGAGAAGCAGCGCGTCGCAATCGGCCGGGCGCTGCTCGCCGCGCCCGAGCTGCTGGTGCTCGACGAACCGTTGGCTGCGCTCGACGCGGCGCGCAGGACGAGATCCTGCCCTATCTGGAACGGCTGCGCGACGAGCTGCGTCTGCCATGGTCTATATCAGCCACTCCCTTGACGAGGTCGTACGGCTGGCCGACGTCCTCGTCCTGCTCGAAGGCGGCCGGATCCGCGCCGCCGGGCCGATCGGCGACATTATGAGCCGGCTCGATCTCGGCTCCAGCACCGGCCGGACCGAGGCCGGTGCGGTGATCGAGGCACGGGTCGAGACGATCGATGCCGAGTACGGTCTCGCCACCCTCGCCTTTCCCGGCGGGACCTTGCGCGTGCCGGCGGATGGGCTGCATCCGGGCCGGACGGTGCGCTTGCATATCCGCGCCCGCGACGTGGCGATCGCGCTCGATCCGCCACACGGATTGAGCATCCTCAATGCGCTGCCCGCCGTCATTACCGAGATGGCCGCGAGCGAAGCGGGCGCGGTCGATCTCCGCCTCGCGCTCGGGCCGACCCTGCTGGTCGCGCGGATCACACGCCGCTCCGCCGATACCCTGGCGCTCCAGCCCGGTCAGCCGGTCCATGCGCTGATCAAGAGCGTCGCCTTCGATCGCGGCGGCAGCGCCGAACTCGGTTGACAGGCTGCACCGCGAGGCGACTATGGCACGGGACTTCAGGAGCACATGATGCGATTGGGCGTGGCAGGCTTGGGCCGCATGGGACGGGCGATGGCCACGACGCTGGGCGGGCCGGAGCAGCCGGTCCTGGTCTGGAACCGCACGCCGGGGCGTGCCAATGGCTTGCCGGACAGCCTGGAACTGCACAGCCCGCGCGAGCTGGTCGAGGCCGCGGACATTATCCTGACCAGCCTGACTCATGACGAAGCGGTCGAGACGGTCTATGGCGGCGCCGACGGGCTGCTCGCCGTGCCGGTCGCCGGCAAGCTGTTCATCGAGACCAGCACGGTCCGGCCCGAAACGGTGCGCCGCCTTGCCGAGCAGGTCGCGGAGCGCGGCGCGGCGCTGGTCGATGCGCCGGTTTCGGGCGGGCCTTCGGTGGTGCGCGCTGCCGGCTGCTTCGCCTTCGTCGGCGGCGCCGAGGATGCGGTCGAGCGCGCCCGGCCGGTGCTGGCGCGGTTCTGCCGGCGGATCGAGCATATCGGTCCGGCCGGCCAGGGCACGGTCATGAAGCTGGTCGCGAACCTGCCGATCGGCGTCTATTTCCAGGCCCTGGCCGAGGCGCTGTCGCTCGGCCGGCAATGCGGGCTCGATCTGGAGCGCATGCTCGGCATCCTGGTCGACACGCCCGGCGCGCTCCAGCTGCTGCCGCGCAAGGTGCCGGCGATCCTGGGCGCCGAGGGCGAGATCCCGTTCGATATCGCCGGGGTGCGCAAGGATCTGCTGGCCATGACCGCCGCAGCGCAGCAGGCCGGTGTACCGACTCCAGCCGCGACGGCCGCGCTCACGGGCTATGCCGCCGCGACCGCGGCCGGCTGGGGCGGGAAGGATTTCTCCCAGATCATCCGGTTCTGGGGCGAGGCCATGTCGGGAAACCGGAGCGGCTAGGCGTCGAGTCGACGCCCGATTCCCAGGCTGCCGCCCAAGAAAACGGCAATCGGCACTCGCTAGCCACCGGCCGATCGCACCGAATTCCCGGCATGGCAGTTGCAGTCATCTCCTCCAGCGGTTTGGCGCAAGAGGAGATCGGCATGGCGGCGCAGCGATGGACCCAGCTGGTGCTCGGCGTGGTCGCCATGATGGCGATCTCCAGCCCGCAATATGTCTGGACCCTGTTCGTGAAGCCGCTGCAGGGCGCCACCGGCGCCGATCTGGCGACGATCCAGGTCACGTTCTCGATCCTGATCGTGCTGCAAACCTGGCTGTCGCCGCTCCAGGGCTTTCTGATCGAGCGCTTCGGCATCCGGCTGCTGGTCACCGCCGGCTGCGCGCTCTCGGGCCTCAGCTGGGTCGCGGCAGCCGCGGCGCATGACACGCTGACACTCTATATTGCCTATGGCGTGCTGGGCGGCATCGGCACCGGCATCGTCTATGTCGGCGTGGTCGGGCTGATGGTGCGCTGGTTTCCCGATCATCGCGGCTTCGCCTGCGGCGCAGCGGCGGCCGGCTATGGCTTCGGCGCCATGCTGACGACGTTTCCGATCGCCGACATGCTGAAATCGGCCGGCTACCAACAGACGCTGATCACCTTCGGGCTGATCCTGGGCGCGGTCGGCGTCGCCGTCTCGCTCGGCCTCAAGGAGCCGACGCCTGGCGCGACGGTCTCGGCCAAGGAAGAGCTCGCCGGCAGCCCGCCCGGCGCCATGCTGCGCACGCCGATCTTCTGGCTGCTC
Source organism: Aliidongia sp. (assembly GCA_037200015.1). Lineage (GTDB taxonomy): Bacteria > Pseudomonadota > Alphaproteobacteria > ATCC43930 > CGMCC-115725 > JAXDMU01. The sequence goes on from JBBCHB010000036.1 coordinate 44,110, forward strand.
TTCGTCATGATGACCATGATGTCGACCGGCGGCCTCATGGTCATCTCGCAATTCGCCGCCTTCAGCCGGGATTTCGGCGTGGCCGATCTGGAAGTGTTCGGCGCCGCCGCGCTCCCGCTCGCGCTGACCGTCGATCGCATCACCAACGGATTGACCCGCCCGTTCTTCGGCTGGGTCTCGGACCGGATCGGGCGCGAGAACACTATGGCCATCGCCTTCATCGGCGAGGGCATGGCGATCGCCGCCATGCTTGCCTTGCGCAACGACCCGCTGGCCTATGTCGTCCTCTCCGGCCTGGTTTTCTTCGGCTGGGGCGAGATCTTCTCGCTGTTCCCGTCTATCCTGACCGACACCTTCGGCACGCGCCACGCCACGACCAATTACGGTTTCCTCTATATGGCGCAGGGCATCGGCTCGGTACTGGGCGGCCCGGTCGCGGCGGCGATCCACGCGGCCGAGGGCAGCTGGCTGCCGGTCTTCGGCCTGATCATCGCCATGGACATCCTGACCGGCCTGCTCGCGATCCTGGCGCTGAAGCCGCTGCGCCGCTCGCGGCAGGCGCCAGCGCTGCAGCAAAGCCCGATCATGCGGGTCGCGACCTGACGCTCAGCCGGCGATCGGTAGCCAGATCTCCACGACACCGGTACCTGTTCCGGGATCGAAACGATCGTCATAGCGCTCGAAATCCGGCGCCTCGCCCAGGCTGTGCCCGGACCTCCGGCAGCCATTTGTTCCAGATCGTGTAGACCGTCGACCGGAACGTCGAGATGTGGCCGCGATGGCAGAACACGGCGTAGCGGTGTTCCGGGATCGTGACCCGGCGCAACTCGCGCGGCACCTCGTCGAAGCGCGCGACCTCGACGCCCAGCGACGTAGTCGAAGCTGCCGGCTCCGTCCGCATTGCAGCAGATGCCGTAGGTCGCCCCGCCGATTTGCCCCGGGATGCTACCGATATAAGGCACGAAGCGCTGCCAAAGCGCCGGGATTCCCTGGTTCGACTCGAACCGGAATCGATCGCCGAGCCCGGCGATGAGAAGGCTCCGGCCCGTCTCGAAGCGCGGCGGCTCGAGGTCGACGATCAGCGTGTCATCCATTCTGACGATCTCCACCAAATGCAGATTGCCGAGATGGCCCTGCGCGCGGACGGCTTCGGGAGTCCGGCCGAACTGGTCGCGGAAGGCACGGGTAAAGGCCTCGTGCGAACCATAGCCGGCATCGAGAGCCACGGTCAGGATATCCGGCGCCCCGGCCGCAAGCCGCCGGGCCGCCTCGGTCAGGCGGCGGCCGCGCAGATAGCGGATGACCGAGCGGCCGGTCGCCGTGCCGAAAACCCGCACGAGCTGGTAGCGCGAGACGCCCGCGAATTGTGCGATCGTCTCCAGCGAAATATCCTCGGCGAGCTGGCCCTCGATGAACCAGAGCGCCTTGCCGACAGGGTTCATGAGAGTGTCCCGAGCAGAGCCGCGGCCACTATGCCGGCATCCCGCAACCGCGGCTTGATCGATCTTGCGCGGGAGGACGCTTAGGGCAGCGCCGCCTTGGCGTGGCCGGCGGTCGCGACCGTCGCGCTGCCGATATGGTGGCCGAGGAATTCGAGCACTTGGGGGCAGCTGGGCCGACCAGGTATCCCAATCATGGCCGCCATCGGTCATCACGTCGGTGACCGGGATGTGGTCGGCGCGCAGTGCGGCTTCGACCACCGGTTGCTGATGGTCGAGATGGAAATCGTCACGCCGGCCGCAGATCAGCAGCACCGGCGGCGGCGGTGCCGATTTCGGCATATGCGCGGCGATGGCCAGCGGGCTTTCCTCGATCATGCGCTTGGGCTCGAAGGGTTCGCCGAAGGCACCTTCGAAGATCCGGTGCATTTTCGCCTCTTGTGCCGGATCGATCACCATGTCGGGGGTGAGCCAGTTCCAGAACGCCCCGCTGAGCGACGCCACCGCCGCCCAGCGCTGCGGCTCGGCCAGCGCGAAGCGCAGCGCGCCGAAGCCGCCCATCGAATTGCCGGCGATGGCACGGCCGTTGCGGTCGGTCCGGACCGGGTAATGCTGCTCGATCCAGTTCGGCAGATCCTGGGAAATCGCGGTCCCCATAGCGCCGAGACCCGAAGGCGGCGAATCGACATACCAGGAGTTCTCGGCATCGGGCACGACGATGATCACCTTGGGCAGCTTGTGCTGGGCGATCAGCGCATCCGCCGCCTGCTGGACATGGCCCTGATCGATCCAGTCGAGCGCCGTGCCGTCTGCGCCGTGCAGCAGATAGATCACCGGCACCGGGGCCGCCGCCTCGAGCCCGTCGGGCAGGTAGATCGCGTAATGCAGATCATGGCCGAGCGCCGGGCTGAAGAAATGCTCGTCGCGCTTCACCTCGCCGGCCACGGCCGGGCCGGCGAACAGCCCGGCCAGGGAGAGGAACAGCAGCAGAGCGACGGAACGGATCATTTCAGCGCTTCCAGGGTTTCAGGGGGCGACTTGGAACAGGCGATAGCCGGGCGCCTCGACGATATGCCCGGACAGTTCAATCGAATCGCCGGCAAAGCTTGCCGATTCCTTGCCAAGCGGCCCGCCTAGCGAATCGCGACGATATACCATTGCGGATTCGGACCGGCACCGCGCACGACCATCAGCGGCGGAATGCCGCCGAGCAGACAGAGCGAAGCGCAGCCTTTATGCGTCTTGCCCTCGCCCGGATTCATCGAGCCGGCATAGCATTTAGTGTCGACCAGCTCGCCGGCAAGTCTTGCTTCGCGCGGCTCGCCGACGAGCGGGAGCGAGGGCGGGTCGCCCGGCAGGCGGTTCGGCACGGCATCGAGCTGCAGCACGGTCAGCTCGCCGCGCAGGATCGGATAGCCGCGCGCCTCGACCAGCATGCCGTCGAGTTCGTCGAGCCCGGACGGCGCCCCGTTCTTGTCCTCGCCGACCAGCAATATGGTGCGATCGGCCAGACGCAGCAGCGGATAGGGCCGGTTCTGGAAGACGCCTTGATAGGCCACCTCGCCTTCCGTACCCCAGGCGCCGCTGGCATGAGCCGGCTGAGCCCGGAGCGCCGCGTAGGCAATGACGACATCGGCCAGCAGGAGCAGGACGACCAGCCCGATCAGAAAGCTGCGCAGGCGCCGCGGCAGAGGCAGATAGCCGACATAGAAGGGCGGTTCCTCGGCCATTCGGTTCAGCCCTCCGCCGCCAACGGTTCGACCAGCGTGCCTGGCGGCAGCGGGTTCGGGTCGACCTGCACCAAGCCGCCGGACAGGCGGAGCCGATAGGTCGGGATCTTGTCGGTGAAGGGCGGCGGCGAGCAGCCGTCTTCCGGGCGGAACTGGAAGCCGTGCCACGGGCAGGTGATGCAGCCATCGATGATCCGGCCCTCACCGAGCGGGCCGTTCTGGTGGGCGCAGACATTACTGACGGCCGACAGCCGGCCGCCATGGCGGAAGATCGCGATGCGCTCGCCCGCCGGCGGCACGACGATCTGCGCGCGGCCTTCGGGGATCGCTGCAGCCGGCCCGACCGTCAGCCAGCCGTCGTCGAGCATCGTGCCGGCCTCGATCGGCGCCTCGCGGCGGGCAGCGACGATGTGCAGCAGGGTCACGATCAGGAAGGAGCCGCCGAGCAGCGCCGGCAGCAACCGGCCATGGTCTTCCTGCAGCGCGCCCAGCGCGACATGCATGACCAGCAGCCCATAGGCGAGATAGACCGCCATATGGATCGCCTTCCAGACCGGCGGCGACAGATAGGACAGCCAGAAATCATGGCTGGTCGCGGCCATGACGTAGAGAATGAAAAGCGCCGCAAGGCCGAGGATTTCGAACGGAAAACCGAGGAAACTGCCGTAATGCGCGCTGCTGACCAGCACGGAGACGAGCGGATCGATCCTTCCGCCCGCATGGTACCAGCCGAGCACCAGCACGGCATGGGTCAGCGCCACGAGGAAGGTCAGCACGCCCAGATGCCGCCGGTTATACAGCAGCGGCAGGAACCGCCGGTCGAGCCGGGCGAGCGGGCCGATCGACAGGATCAGCGTCAGCATGAGAAAAGCGCAGCCTGCCGAAGGCGCGCAGCCGCTGGATCTCCCAGGTGAGCGCCGGATGCGCCAAGGAGGCGAGCAGCAGATAGCTGCCGAGATAAAGCCCGACCGCACCGATCGCCACGCGTCGTCTAGACCAGCTTGTGCCGGTTCCATTGGACCGCGACGAAGCCGGCGCTCATCTGCCGGCCTCGATCAGCGCGGGCGGGCGGAACACCAGCGCCGCCACGAAGCCCAGCCCGACCAGGACCGGCAGGACCAGCCAGATATGCCGATGCCAGCGCCGATGCGGCCGTCTCATGCCCGACCTGCCAGCAGCCGCTTCACCAGATATGGCATAGCCCGACGGCCGCCGGGATCAGCAGAAGCCGCGCGCCGATCGTGACATTGCCGAACCGGCCGAGCGCAAAGACGACAAAATAGAGCGCCACAACGATGCCGATCGCCGCGTAGAGTTCGAACATCCGCACAATCAGCTCGGCTGCCGCCATCGCCGCTACTCCAGCGCCGCCATCATCGCACCCTCCGGCGCATCCTGTTGAACCTTGGCGTCGGCGCCGGACCGGTCCAGGGTGCCGATTTGATCCAGCCGACGCCATAGGCCACCGCCAGCGTCGCCACGAAACCGATTGCATTGATCGCAGCCTGCGCCGCCGGACCGGTGCCCAGCCCGTCGAAGGCCATGCCGCCGATATGGGCCTGGACAATGCCGGACAAGAAGACGGCGAGCGATTGCTGGCCGCAGCGCACGATCGGCCGGACGGCAGCGCCTTGAATCAGATGCAGCCGCCCGCGCAGCAGATAGACCGCGACATAGGCCGAAGCGATGAAGTGCAAGATATTGCAGCGGGTCGAGCATGGTCTTGTCGGCATGGTCGAGCACCCAGGTCCTCGGCGACGTCGAGCCCCGGCACGGTCAGGAAGATCACCGGCACGGTCAGCGCCACGCCGATTGCGAGATAGGCGACCGCGGCCCAGAAGATGCGCCGATCGGCCGGCGGCGGGGCGACCCATTTCATGCTCAGCGAAAAGCCGGAGAAGAACAGCAGCTGCCAGCAGAACGGATCGAAGAACCAGCCGCGCGGCTCGGTCGGCTCGGTCGGCAGGTTCCAGCCGAAATGGCCGGCCGCGAGCCAGAGCAGGATCGACACCGCCGGAACCGCAAGCCGGTGCAGCCGCGAGAGCGCCACGGCTGCCGGCACCATGGCCAGCACGACCATATAGACCGGCAGGATGTCGAGATAATGCGGGGACATAGGTCAGGGTCGCGATGCCGAACAGCGCCGCGCGCGGATCGGCGAAGAGATAGTCGAGCGATAACAGCGCCACGTGATCGTCCGCGGATCCGAGAATCTTGTCGGCCGCGATCGCCAGCGCGGCCACGGCGACGACGATGCAGAGCTGCGCGATATAGAGCTGCCAGATGCGCAGCCCGACACGCGCCGTGCCGAGCACCCAGCCGCGCCGCCGATAGACGCCGCCGAAGGCGAGGCCGACCGCATAGCCCGAGACGAAGACGAACATGTTGGCCGCGTCGCTGAAGCCGAAGCGCGCCGGAATCCAATTGGCCAGCCAGTCGCCGCGAGTGTGGCTGACCAGGATGATGAAGAGCGACAGCCCACGAAAGAAATCCAGGCGCGGATCGCGAAACTTGGCGGGCTTGGCAATCAAGACGGCACTCCGGGCGGGCAAAATTCATCCCGTCGACCAGGGATGGCTGCGCGACATCCAGGCAATTCGCTGAGCCGGCAAGGCAGGTTACGCCTCAATTCGAATGCGCATGCGGGCGCACAGTCGGAGCCGCTGTCGGCTGAGTGAACCCATTCTCGCCTGACGTGCAAAACCGTCATTTTAAATCTCGCCCGAGGCAATGGCCGAAATGAAGCTGCGCCGTGCCCCGCGCGAAACACATTAATTACCTTGCGAACAGTCGCACGAGGCAATTCCCCGAGCTTCGGTTCTGCTCTAGGGTGCGCCCGTTTCGCAGCCGCGAGGAAAGCCATGGGACACGGAATCACCGGTTGGAACCAGGTCGTGACCGACTACATCATTCGGTTCGGCACGCAAGAAACCTCGCTGATGCAGGCCTTGCGCGAAGAAACCGCGGCACTGCCCGAATCGGGCATGCAGATCGGCCCGGATCAGGGGCAGCTGCTCGGATTCCTGGTGCGGCTGCTCGGCGTGCGCCAGGCGCTCGAGATCGGCACTTTCACCGGCTATTCCGCGCTCGGCCGTGGCGCAGGCGCTGCCATCGGACGGCAAGCTGATCTGCGTGCGACGTCAGCGATCAATGGACCTCGATCGGCCGGCGCTACTGGCGTGAGGCCGGCGTGGCAGAGCGGATCGATCTGCGGCTCGGCCCGGCGCTCGATACCCTGGCAGCGCTTGAGCGCGACGGCCAGGCGGGACGGTTCGACCTCGCCTTCATCGATGCCGACAAGGAAAATTATGAATTCTTACTACGAGGCCTGCCTGCGGCTCGTGCGGCCTGGTGGATTGATCGCCATCGACAATGTGCTGTGGGACGGCGCCGTGGCCGACCCTGCCGACAACAAGCCGTCGACCGCAGCGCTGAAGGCGCTCAACGGCAAGATCCGCAGCGATGACCGGGTCGATCTCTGCCTGCTGCCGATCGGCGACGGCGTCACGCTGGTCCGCCCCGCGATGAACGCGCCGAGCGCGACGACGCTCTCAGCGCCGCTGAGCGAGAGCGGCGCCGGCGAAGCCGACACGGCGCCCAGCCACCATCACGGACCCTGGGCGCTTGCCGCCGTGACCGCGCTCGGCATCGTGTTCGGCGATATCGGCACTGTCGCCGCTCTATGCCCTCAAGGTCGCCCTGGCTGCGACCGAGCACGCGACTCCCACCGCGGACGGACGTGCTGGGCATCGTCAGCCTGGTCGTCTGGGCGCTCGGCATCATCGTCGCCCTGAAATACGTCGTGCTCGTGCTCAGGGCCGACAATGACGGCGAAGGCGGCATCCTGGCGCTGCTGTCCCTGGTCGCTGCGGCCGGCCCGGCAAAACGCAAGCTGCCCTTCCTGGTCCTGCTCGGCATCTGCGGCGCCGGGCTGCTCTATGGCGATGGCGTGATCACCCCGGCGGTCTCGGTGCTCTCGGCCATGGAGGGCCTGGAGGTGGCTGCGCCCAACTTCCAACACTGGGTGATTCCAGTCACGCTCGTCATCCTGGTCGCGCTGTTCCTGATCCAGCGGCGCGGCACGGCTGAGATCGGCAAGCTGTTCGGTCCGGTCATGCTGTTGTGGTTCACGGCGATCGGCGCGCTCGGGCTTTCTACGGCCATCATCCGCGGGCCTGCGATATTGCAGGCGCTCGATCCGCGCGAGGCGATCGCCTTCCTGACCGGCAATCCGGGCACGGCTTTCGCGGTGTTCGGCGCAGTGTTCCTGGCGCTAACCGGCGGCGAGGCGCTTTATGCCGATATGGGCCATGTCGGCGCCCCGGCGATCCGCCGCGCCTGGTTCGGCCTGGTCTTTCCGGCGCTGCTGCTGAATTATTTCGGCCAGGGCGGGCTGCTGCTGGCCGACCCGACAGCGATCGACAATCCGTTCTACAAGCTGACGCCCCATGCCCTGCTGCTGCCCATGATCGGGCTGGCCGCTGCGGCCACGGTGATCGCCAGCCAGGCGCTGATCTCGGGCGTGTTCTCGCTGACGCGGCAGGCGATCCAGATGCGCCTGTCGCCGCGCATGCTGGTCGTACCGACCTCGAGCCGTGCCTATGGCCAGATCTATATCGGCATCGTGAATTGGGGGCTGATGGCGGCAACCGTCGTGATCGTCATCGCCTTCAAGACCTCGGACAATCTGGCCGCCGCCTATGGCATCGCCGTCTCCGGTACGATGCTGATCACCACCATCCTGCTCTATCGCGTGATGCGCGGCACCTGGAACTGGCCGAGCAGTGTCGCCGTGCCGGTGACGACGCTGTTCGCCGCGGTCGATGCCACGTTCTTTTCGTCAAACTGCCTGAAGATCGTCGAAGGCGGCTGGCTGCCGCTGGCGATCGGCGGCTTCGTCGGCTTCACCATGCCTCGCCTGGCGCTACGGCAATCTCGAAGTCCAGGAAAGGCTGGCGGCGAATTCGATGCCGTTCGAGGATTTCATTGGTCAGGTCGACAAGATGCTGGTAGCGCGGCTGCCCGGCACCGGCGTCTTCGTGACCCGGTTGGCCGAGACCGCCTCACCCATGCTGTTGCATCAGGTGACGATCAACCGGGTGCTGCACGAGCATGTCATCCTGCTGACCGTCCAGCCGACCCGGCGGCCGCGCGTGCCGGCCAGCGAAAGACTTGAGATCCGCGAGCTCGGCAACGGCTTCTACCGGGTCATCGTCAAGATCGGCTTCATGCAGCGACCCGACATTCCGACCGCACTGCGTGGCTGCGTGAAGCTGGGTATGGGGTTCTGCAAGGAGAACCTCTACTACTTCATCGCCATGAGAGCCTGGTGCGCCGGCCGAAGGATTCCGCCCTGCCCCGGCTGGTCTGGATCGCCTACAACGTCATGCACCGCATGGGCTTGCGCGCCTCGGACTATTTTCACCTGCCGCCGAAGCAGCTGATGGAAGTCGGGTTCAGGCTCGACCTCTGAGTCTCCGGCACGTCGTCAGGGCGCCGCTTCGTCGGCTGCGAAATCAAGCTCGACCCGCGCGCCGTTCGGGTCGAAGAAAAAGAGCTGCCATGGCCCGCTGCCAGGCAAACGGCGCAAATCATAGGCAATTCCCGCAGCAGAGAGACGTTCGACGGTCGTCGCCAGCCCAGTTGCCGCGAACGCCATGTGATCAATGACGCCGCCCGGCGGGTCCGGCACGTCCCGACCGGCAACGACATGCAAAACGGCACGGCCATTGCAGTAGAGCCACGCACCGGGAAAAGGGAAGGCCGGCCGCGCGCCCGGCTCCAAGCCGAGCAGTTCGCGGTAGAAAGCCACCGTCCGGTCCAATTCCGCCGTCAGGATTGTAAAATGTTCCATCCCGGTAACGGTCATGCAGAGCTCCTTTACGCATGCGTCGGCGCATACTCTATGCCGGCGCATGATAGGACGATTTATCGCGGCACGAAGGATTCTATCCTACTTGCCACAATACATCGCGCAGTGTTTGTTCGTCATGGTCGGCTTCTGCGAAACATCGCATCGAAGTCCCGGAGGTTCCGATACGATTGCATAGCGCCTGCCCGTTACGCGCGGGCGGACATGGCTGCCCAGCCGCCAATCATGTTGCACCTGCGAAGGCGTCAGGCGATTCTTGCGGGTTTTCAATTAGCCTATTGCTCCCAGCTGGGATTCCGGGTACACGCCCCAAGCCTGCGGTGGTGACGCGTCAAGCGCCCGCCTGGGTCTATGGGCAAGTGTGGCCATGTCGAAGGCATGTGCTGCAGCGCGATGGATCTGTCGCCGATGGGCGCATTTTCACGCGATGCAGAGGTCCGGAGACGGCCGGGATCGCGGAGCGGATCGAAGATCTTGATGAAATCGTGCGCAGGCGCATCCAGAGGGGCGCCGCTCGCTGCCGCAATGCGGCGTGAATGCGACCGTGAATGTACGAATCGCCGCGCAGCAATCGGGATCGCCAGGGTCGATCCACGCAGCATTTGGTGTTTGTGCCGATAGTTACAAGGATAATGACGATTTTTTCCGGGTACGACGCTGGCAAGGAACGGTAAGAATGGCGTCGTCTGGCGTAGGCTTATCCCGGATCGGAAGGGTGCGCGGAGGCGCTCCCGATATTCGGCTGCCGGCTCCCGGAAGGACCAGTTTCACCACTCCGTCATACCGCTGCGTTGCCGGGGTGGTCGTGATAATATCCCCCTTCCCCAGGTGGGGAAGGGTACGGAGGTAGAACTCGGATGAGAAGCTACGCACAGCAGAAAAGCCCAGGACGTCAGGCAATGGGCGTGGCATCGTCGTCCTTCTGCATGTCGCCATTGCCTATTTCGTGATCACCGCACTCGGCGTGCAGCTGATTACGAAGGCGCGCCAGGACGTCGACACCAAGATCATCGAAGAGGTCAAGCCACCGCCGCCTGACCTGCCGCCGCCGCCGCCGCCGCCGCCGACCCAGGCGCCGCCGCCGCCCTTCATCCCGCCGCCCGAAATCGTCATCAACGCTCCGCCGCCGCCGGCCGTCGTGCAGCAGGCGACCATCGTTGCGCCGCCCGCGGCGCCGCCGGTCCAGCACACCGAGGCGCCTCCCGCCCCGGCCGTTCCGGATCGCAACGTCAGCGCCAAGCCGATTTCCGGGCCGCCGCTGGTCTATCCGGCGCGCATGGTCCAGAGCGGACGCGAAGGCAGCGTCGACGTCGAATGCGACGTGGACACCGAGGGCAAGACGAGCAATTGCGCCGTCATCAGCAGCTCCGGCGGCAGTGCGTTCTCGGACGCCGCGATGGAGTATGTGACTCGCGCGAAATATGCGCCGGAAATCCAGCACGGCGTGGCGGTGAAGGTTCGCCACAAATGGACCATCACCTTCAAGCTGAACGGCTAGACCAGTTCTATCAACGCGACCCAGAACAACACGACAAGGCCAGTCGGTATCAACTGAGCTCGAAAACCGGAGAAACCATGTTCACGACCTTCCGCCTGCCCGCGCTTGCTGCGGCCTTTACACTTGTTATCGCCATGGCAGCGTCCGCGCAGACTCCGCCGGCAACCTCGACCGCGCCGGCGACCCCGGCTCCGGCGGCGACCGCGCCGGCTCCGGCTGCCACGGCTCCGGTGCCGGGCACGCCCGATGCGGCTTCCACCCCGGCACCGGCGCCGGCCGCGACCACTGCAGCGCCGGCCGCGACACGGCGATGCCCGAAATCAGCGACGACCAGTTTCGCGTGCTGGCCGAGATCCAGACTCTGGCACGGGTCATGAAGCGCTGTTCCAGTGTGCAGGATCCGGAATTCCAGCGGGCCCAATCCGCCCTCAGCATGGCGCTCAACCGGCTGTCGAGCCTGCCTACGCTGCGCGACCGGTCGGCGTCCGGTCATTCCCGCGGCATCGAGGCCTGAAACGACGCGGGGCGGCCGGAACCGATCCGGCCGCCCCGCGCGTCCCGATGGCGCTGCTACGAGCGCCGGGTCGTCTCATACAGGAACCAGATGCGCCGTTCGGTTTCGTCGATCCAGTTCTCGATCAGGCTGGTCGTCGCCGAATCGTTGCTCTCGCTGGCCAGTTCGTGGGTCGAGCGCAGGCTGCCGAGCAGCTCCTGATTATCCTGGCGCAACTCGGCCAGCATGCCCTCCGGCGTCACGAAATCGGCGTCGTTGTCCTTCAGACGCTGCAGCCTGGCGATATGGCTGATCGACCGGATCGTCGTTCCGCCGATCTTGCGGACCCGCTCGGCAACGTCGTCAGTCATGGCGAAAATCTGCGCACCCTGCTCGTCGAGCATCAGGTGATAGTCGCGGAAATGCGGGCCGCTGACATGCCAGTGAAAATTCTTCGTCTTGAGATAGAGGGCAAAAACGTCGGCGAGCAGCGCGTTCAGTGCGCCGGTCACGTCGCGAATTGCATTCGCCCCGAGATCCGAAGGGGTCTTGAGCGGGGCTTCCCGCCGTTCCCTGACGTCATCCGCCTTTGTCATCACTCGCTCCCTTTCGTCGATTGCCAAAAACTGATGGACGCAGCCTCACTCGGCGCCGCATGCGGCCCGGCTGCAGGCGCGGCGATGCAGCGTACCACTTCAAACGGAGCGGCCGCCTGGCAATTCCGTGACGATCTTCATCATTCGCGCTGCATGGCTCTTGCGCGCAGGAGGCAGCCCGACAAGAACGGAGCGTCAGACCCAGGCGGGCACCGGCACGCCGAAGCGCCGCGCGATCGCCGCCACCTGCTCCCGTTGCCAGAACAGCACGACCCAGGCCGTTGTCCAGACCGAACTGGCTTCCTTGAACAGGATGCCGCCATCGCCATAGGGGTCCGTGCCGAGCGGCGTCACCAGGTGGAAGAACAAGGCGCCCGACATCAGCATGATCCCACCGATCGCGCCCAGCCCCTGCACCGGCGGCGTCAGAATGAACAGCGAGGCGATGATTTCGCAGCTGGCCACGCCGATACGCATGAATTTCTCATGACCGTGAAAGCCGAGCCAGTCGGTCAGCGTGGTGAAGAGATCCGTGCTGCCCTGCGCGCCGAACAGCTTGTACTGCTCGTACCAGAGGAAGATGAAGGCGACATAGACCGCCCCGGCCCAACGTATCCCGGTCCATATGTTGTTTCCGGCAAAGACGATCAGCACCAGGGCGACGAGCGCCGGCAGCACGATCGAGAGGATGCCGAAATCGGCCAAGGCCGGATTCCCGGTGGCGATGGCGGCTCCGATCAGCAAGGCCCCGACTGGATCGAAACGCGATGTCGCAGTCATGCTCTGTGTCCTCCTGTTGGGGCCGCAAACGCGCCGAGGGCTCGCCATCCGGAGATAGGCGCGACGCTCCCAGGCTGGTGAATTTCGTCGCGCTCATGGCTGCGAGCCAATGCCGAATGGTCATCGTTTCCATTCCACCAACTGATTGCAACCGCATTCCACTGCCGGGTGAGAGGCATTCAGCGCCAAGGTATCGAATCTATAGGCACACGCTATTTCCCCCGGATCGCCCGACCGCGCAGGCTGCCGGCCGGCGCGAGCGGACGCCGGCATGCCGGAGCCCCGTCGGGCGTCCGACTCGTCCGCATGCCGTCGCAAATTCCGAAGGGAACCAGATGATGAGATATGCTTGTGCTGCAGCCGCAATATCCGCGACATCCCTGGCCATTTTCGGCGGGTGGCTGATGTCGGCGCCCGCAGATGGCCAGACGGCTTCGACGAAGGCCCTGGTCGACGCGAGCGGGAACATGCATATCCCGGACGATTACCGCACCGCCTATGAATACCTCGGAATCTGGTCGGTCGCGGCCGACAAGGGCGACGGCGCGAAGCAGCTCCATGCCGTCTACGCCTCGCCCGGCGCGGCCGCCGCCTATCGCAAGGACGGGCATTTTCCGGACGGTGCGGTGCTGGTGAAGGAAGTCTACAACGCGGCGACCGAGCCGATGACGACCGGAACCGTCAGCCGTGTCGACACGTTGCAAGGCTGGTTCATGATGGTGAAGGACAGCAAGGGCAGCTACCCGACGAACAAGTTGTGGGGCAATGGCTGGGGCTGGTCCTGGTTCGATGCCGCCGATCCGCGCAAGACGACGTCGACGGACTATAAATCGGATTGTCTGGGCTGCCACATTCCGGCAAAGGCGGCGGATTGGATCTATATCCAGGGCTACCCGACCCTGAAGAAGTGAGCGGCCGAAGCCGTGGTACAAGCCTTCGGCTGCGCCGACCCCGCTGCCGTTTCGCCCCTTCGCTTACGCTGTCGGCATGACGTCGAGCCGGACCGCAATGCCGGCCAGTTCAGGGCTTGGCGCCGGGTAGCGCTGCATCACCAGCGGATCATGGCCCGGCACGATATGGGCCGGCGAGGGTGCTGCCGCCCGCACCCGGTCATAGCTGTCGAGCGTGGCGGCGACGTCGACGCAAATCGGGAACGGCCGCCCGGTCTCGATATTCTCGTAATAATGCGAAGCATCGGAGGCCAGCACGACCGGCCCGCGCGCCGTGTTGACTCGGACGAATTGCAGCCCGGCCGAATGACCCGCGCCGGGTGGAGCGTGATGCCGGGCGCCAGCTCGACCACGCCATTATAGAGCCGCACGCGGCCGGCATAGTTCAACCGGACCAGGCCGACGATATCCTCGACCTCGAAGGAATGGGCGAAGTGGCGGTACCGCATATGCCGCCCGACGGCAAAATGCAGATCGGGCTCCTGCAGATGGAACTGCGCCGCGGGGAACCGATCGAGATTACGACATGATCGTAGTGCAGATGCGTCAGCACGAGATCCTGCACCGCGCCGGCCTCGACGCCGAGGAGCGCCAGCGCATCGACCGGGCAGCGCAGGAAATTTCGCCCACGCTGCGCCGCAACCTCGGCCGTGAAGCCGCAATCGACTGCGATGACGCGGCCGGCGCCACGGATCAGCCAGACGAAATAATCCATCGGCATCGGCGCGTCATGCGGATCGCCGCCGATGAAATGCTCTGAACGCCGGGCCTCGCGCGTGGCGTAGCGCAGCGCGAAGACCTCATAGGCCGGAACCGGGGTCCATACTTCCCCCTCGCGTATCGGATCAGCCCGCCTTGGCCGGCACGGCACCTTCCTGCACCAGCACCTCATGCGCGGCCTTGAAGGCATCGAGCCCGGCCGGAATGCCGCAATAAGCAGTGGCGTGCAGCAGCGTCGCCTTGATCTCCTCGACCGTGACGCCGTTGTTCAGCGCGCCTTTCACATGGAGCTTGATCTCCGGCACCTTGCCGAGCGCCGTCAGCATGGCGAGGTTCAGCAGGCTGCGCGTCTTGCGGTCGAGCGTCGGATCGCCCCAGGCCCAGCCCCAAGCCCAGGCGGTCGTCGCGCGCTGGAAGGCCATCATGAACTCGTCGGCCTTGGCCATCGAGCCGTCCACATACTCGGCACCCAGCACTTCACGCCGGATCGGCAATCCCCTGTCGAACAGCGCCTGGTCTTCCGCCATGTCTCTTTCCCATCCTTGCCCGATCCAATGCAGCCTATGGTCGACCCGGATTGACAGTCAATATAAGCCCCGTATTTGGCGTTTTTGGCTGATAGGCTCACATTTATCTCGGAATGACGGCACGATGAGGCAAGATTGTCTGCGCGGCGCGTGCGAACCTTTCCCGAGCGGCCGAGTTGGATTCCGCAAAGACGGCCCAGGGGGCTCGATCCCGATAGCGCTAGAGGAGGATGATCATGGCCAATCCGCAGCAGGACCAGGCGGCATCGTTCCAGACCGTCGACCCGGCAACCGGAGAAAAAGGACGCCGCTACGAGGGTCACTCCGTCGCGCAGGCGAAAGCCATCGCAGCCGAAGTCCACGCGGCCCAGGCTGCATGGCGGCGCTCGCCGATCGGCGAGCGCGCTGTCGTCATGCGGCGCGCCGCCGCATTCATCCGCGAGAATCGCGACCGCTACGCCGCGCTCATGACCGCCGAGATGGGCAAGACCGTGACCGACGGCCGGACCGAACTCGAGAAATGTGCCGTGAGCTGCGAATACTTCGCCGAGCGTGCCGAAGGTTTCCTGGCGCGCCGGCCCTACGATATGAGCGACCACCGTCCGGGCGCGCCAAAGGCGCCGCGCGCCTTCGTCACCTTCAACCCGCTCGGCGTGGTGCTGGCGGTCATGCCGTGGAATTTCCCGTTCTGGCAGGCGATGCGCTTCGCCGCGCCGAACCTCATGGCCGGCCAATGGCGGCGTCCTGAAGCACGCCTCCAATGTCCCCGGCAGCGCGCTTGCACTCGAGGAGATCTCCGCGAGGCCGGGTTCCCGAAAAATCTGTCCGCACGGTCCTGATCGGTTCCAAGGATGTCGGCGCCTTGATCGAGGATCCGAACATCGCGGCCGTGACACTGACCGGGAGCGTGCCGGCCGGCAAGGCGGTGGCCGCGGCGGCGGGTGCGATGATGAAGAAAACCGTGCTGGAGCTCGGCGGCGCCGATTGGCTACATCGTGCTCGAAGACGCGGATCTAGCTCTTGCGGCGAAGGTTTGTGCGGCGGGGCGGATGGTCAATGCCGGGCAGAGCTGCATCGCGGCGAAGCGCTTCATCGTCGTCGAATCCGTCCGCGAGGCCTTCGAACGGGCCTTTGTCGAAGAGATGCGCGCCTTCAAGATGGGCGACCCGGCCGACCCGAGCACCCGGCTCGGCCCGCTGGAAAGCATCCGCTCGCGCGACCAGATCGCCGATCAGGTGAAGCGCAGCCTGGCTGCCGGCGCAAAGCTGCTGCTCGGCGGCGAAATCCCCGATCGTCCGGGCGCCTGGTATCCGGCAACGGTGCTCGGCAATGTCCGGCCCGGCCAGCCGGCCTATGACGAAGAAGTATTCGGCCCGATCGCGGCCGTCATCTCCGCCAAGGACGAGGCCGATGCGATCCGGATCGCGAATAGCAGCCAGTTCGGCCTGGGCTCCGCCGTGTTCACACGCGACATCGCACGCGGCGAACGGATCGCGCAGAGGAGCTCGATGCCGGCATGGCCTTCGTGAACGAGAATGTCCGCTCCGATCCGCGCCTGCCTTTCGGCGGCGTGAAGGAAAGCGGCTATGGCCGCGAAGTTTCGGATTTCGGCATCCGCGAATTCTGCAACATCAAGACGGTGCTGATCCGCGAATAGTGGGGCGGATCAGCCCCAATCGAACGGGAGCAGCGGAGCCTCTGCCGGCGTGGCGGCCGCTACCTGCCGCGCCAATTCCAGCCGAAGCCAGCGCTCGATCGTCTCGACGATATGGCGCTGTTCGGCCGCGTCGAGCGGGCGCCCAGCCGGGATGCCGTGCCATTTCGCCAGGCAGCCGCGGCAGCAGCTCGCCGTCGCATGCTGGGCGACGAAGGCCGGATGGCCGCGCATCGGCGTCTGCATGCCGTCATTCGCAGGCTGCGCCGGAGCCAGGCGGTCCTCTATGAAGGCCCCGGCATGGACCAGCACCGCCGCCAGGCCTCTCCGCGCGAGATAGGCGCCATCCTTGGCGTCGAGCCGGAACCGGGCCCGGAAGCGCGAGCGGGACAGGCGGCGAAGAGAGCATCGATATCGTGCATGTCGATGCCATATGGGGTGTCTCGTTGGCTTTGCACGAAGGGGAAGCGTGTCCGCTGCCCAGCCCGATCTGTTCGATGCCCCGCGCCTGTCCGGCCTGCGCCAGGCGGAAGGGATCGTCGCACCGGCCGAAGAGCAGGCTTTGATCGCGTCGATAAATGCAGAGGCGCTGTCGCCCTTCCGCTTCCAGGGCTGGCTCGGCAAACGGCTGACCACGTCATTCGGCTGGCGCTATGACTACGATACGGCGCGCTTCGACCCGGCCGAACCGATCCCCGACTGGCTGCTGCCACTGCGCAGCAAAGCCGCAGCCTTCGCCGGCCTCGAGCCCGACGATCTGGTACAGGCCCTGCTGACCCGCTACGACCCCGGCGCCGGGATCGGCTGGCATCGCGATCGGCCCGTCTTCGAGCATGTCATCGGCATCTCGCTCGGCGCCCCGGCGACCATGCGATTCGGCGGCACAAGCCGGGAGGCTTCGAGCGGGCGACGGCCGCCCTGGCGCCGCGTTCGATCTATCATCTGAGCGGCGAATCCCGCCATCAATGGGAGCACAGTATCGCCGAAATGCCGGCGACGCGCTGGTCGATCACCTTCCGCAGCCGGTCTGCGAAAGCGGTTTAGCCGGTCGCGCGGTTCCTGGGAGAGATGGTCGTCGCCGATCGCGACTTTCTGCTGCGGCCGGAGCGCCGAACCGGTGGCGCCGGGCGCCGTCATGCTCTATTCTCACATTGTGTCGTGACAACTAAGCTCCGCTGCGAAAGAGTGGCCGGCTTAGGGGCTTCGCGCGACGGCACTTGGTTCTTTGGGGCTTGAGGTCTTCGGGATGACGAATACGACAGCGGACAAGCAGCCGATCGACAAGAAAGCGTTGCTGGCGAAGTACATCGAAGAACGCGATAAACGGCTTCGTCCGACGGCAATGCGCAATATCTGCAGCTGAAGGGCCAGCTTGCGCATTATCTCGCAGACCCTTACACGCCCTTCGTCGAACGCGCGCCGAAGACCGATCACGTCACTTTCGCTTTCATCGGCGGCGGCTTCGCCGGGCTGGTCACCGGCGCGCGGCTGGTCGAGGCCGGCATCGCCGATGTCCGCATCATCGAGAAGGGCGGCGATTTCGGCGGCACCTGGTATTGGAACCGCTATCCCGGCGCGCAATGCGACACGGCCTCGATGATCTATATGCCGCTGCTCGAAGAAACCGGGCACCGGCCGACCGAGAAATACGCGCATGCGCCGGAGATTCTCGCGCAATGCCAGCGCATCGGCCGCCAATACGGCCTCTACGAGAACGCCCTGTTCCACACCGAGGTCGAGGATCTGTCCTGGGACGAGGCGCAATCGCGCTGGGTGATCCGGACCAATCGCGGCGACCAGTTCACGGCAAGCTTTATCGGCCTCGGCACCGGACCGCTGCATGTGCCGAAGCTGCCGGGCATCCCGGGCATCGCCGACTTCAAGGGCCATTCCTTCCACACCAGCCGATGGGATTACGACTATACCGGCGGCGACCCCAAGGGCACGCTGATGGAGAAGCTTGCCGATAAGCGGGTGGCGATCATCGGCACGGGTGCCACTTCGGTGCAATGCGTGCCGCATCTCGCACGCGCTTGCGGCACGCTTTATGTCGTCCAGCGCACGCCGTCTTCCGTCGATGTCCGCGCCAATGCGCCGATCGATCCGGATTGGTTCGCCTCGATCGCAACGCCCGGCTGGCAGCAGCGCTGGCTGGAGAACTTCACCGCCAATCAGGCCGGCGGCGCCGCGGAGGAAGATCTGGTCATGGATGGCTGGACCGACCTGTCCCGCCGCATCCGCAGCAAGATCGGAGAGCTGCCCCGGGACAAGATGACGCCGCAGAACATGCTGGCCGCCTATGAGGATTCCGATTTCGAGAAGATGGAGGAGATCCGCGCCCGGGTCGACGCGATCGTCGGCGATCGCGAGGCGGCACAGAAGCTCAAGGCCTGGTATCGCCAGTTGTGCAAGCGGCCCTGCTTCCACGATTCCTATCTGCAGGCCTTCAACACGCCGGGCACGCATCTGATCGACACGGACGGCCAAGGCGTCGAGCGGATCACGGAAAACGGCATCGTCGTAGCCGGCGTCGAATACCCGGTCGACTGTATCATCTACGCCTCGGGTTTCGAAGTCGGCACGGACTATAAGCGGCGCGCCGGTTTCGATCTGTCGGGACGCGACGGGCTCAAGCTGTCGGAAGCCTGGGCCGAGGGCATGCAAACCAAGCACGGCATCCACGTGCATGGCTTCCCGAATGCGTTCTTCGTGCAGCCGACCCAGGGCGCAAATCTGATTTCCAATGTCCCGCATAATCTGACCGAGGCCGGCCGGACCATTGCCCTGACCATCCGGCATGCGCTGGATGGCGGTTATAAGGAGGTCGAGGTCACCAAGGACGCGCAGGATGCCTGGGTCGCCCTGCTGCTGACCGGCGCCGGCCGCATGATCGGCTCGCCCGATTGCACACCCGGCTACTACAACAACGAAGGCCAGAGCCCGGGTCCGGCCGCCCGGCTGAATGTCGGTTATCCGGCCGGTGCCACGGCCTATTTCCGCTATCTCGACGCCTGGCGCAAGTCGGGTGCGTTCGAGGGCTTGGCGTTCCGCTGACGAGGCAAGGGCCAGCACTCGCGCATCGAGTGCCGGCCCGTTTGCCTCAACCGTTCGGCTGCCAGGATTTGTGCAGGCGGCGCATTTCCGTCAGCTGCCAGATCAGCAGGACCGGGACGCCGATGGCGATGTCGCGCGCACGCCGCAGCAGCGACACGCCGAGTGAGATCTCCGGCGGAATGCCGAACATGGCGCCAATCCCGGCATAGCCGACCTCTTGGACCCCGACATAGCCCGGCACGATGAAAGCCGGGATAAGAAGGGCATGCAGCAGCGCCTCGATCGCCAGAGCCGTCACCAGGTCGATATCCGCCCCCATGAGCCGGAACGCGATCCAATTGCCGATGCCCTTGCACAGCCAGCCAGCGAGATGGCCGATAGTGCATGTCGTCGTGCGGCCGATATTGCCGTACAGCGCCGCGAGATCGAGCTCGGTGTTCGGCGCATCTCGTTTTCGCGGCCGGCGAACCAATCGCCGAGGATCTTGCGCCCGAACCGGACGAAATAGGGCACCGCGCTCTTCTGCATCCGCAATATCAAAACGGAGACGACGAGCGCCACCGCGATGCCGATGACGATCGGCCTGGTCAAGGACGCGTCGGTCGATTGCTGGAGCAGGACGAGGAGGTCCCAGGATCGCGAACAGGATCTCCGCCAGGAACTCGGCGGTGAGGTCGACGACCAGGGAGAGCGTCGCCACCGATGCCGATATGCCCAGCACCGCCGCCGCCCGGACGCCGAACGCGAAGCCGCCGACCAGCGAGAATGGCAGACAGGTGCCGGCAGAGTCGCGGACGATTCGTCCCCAGACGAAGGCACCGACGCCACCCAGCCCACCCAGCGGCGCGACCGTGCGCCAGCAGATGCCGAGCAGCGCCATCGTCACGACCTGCCAGGCGCAGAACAGCGCAAAGCCCGTGCCGCCGACCGTGAGCAGCGCCGCCCCGATCGATCCGAAGCCGTACCATCCGACTACGATCGTAGCCACCATGACGCAAGGACGGCAAAGGTGATCGATAGTTTTTTTCAATGGCATCACATGTTAACCGCAGCTAGGGTGCGTACAGATACAGGTCGGTCCTAAGCCAATCGCGCATTGGTTTTGCATGGGAGATTGCCTTGAACCGAGGCTCGCCGAGGCGCATGCCCGAAGTGGAGCAGGCATAATCGTGCTCGCCGACGCCGCCGGCCGCCCGCCCGCTTGGCCTCGATTCCGATGAAAGGCGCTGCTCCGACGATCGCCCAAGGGAGCGGCCGAGGCTGATTTTCTTCCGGATCCTCGGCTGTTCCGTCGCCGTCATCACGGCCCTTGCTGCCGCTCCGATCCCGCGCGGACGAGCCGGTTGCGGAACGGCCCATATACCATGACGGTGACGTGTTCGAGTATCTTGACCGGTTCGAGAATCTCGACTGCAAGCGCTGGCTGGTAGCCGGCCACGATACCGACGGCTCGCTGATCAGCACATGCGGCGACGACGTCGCGTATTTCTCCGCCCAGACCGGCGCCTTGCTGCGTATCATCGGCAAGGGCGGCAAGGAACTCGTCAAGTTTGATCCCACCTCGCCCGCGCTGCCCTTCCCGCTTCACGTCGGCTCGACATGGCACGGAAAGTTCACAGTGTCGACCCCCGATCAGATCGTATCGCCGGGATTGGACGAGACCTGTAAGATCACGTCGTTCGAGACAGTGGCCATCGCCGCGGGTAACATGTCGGCCTTTCGCTATGAGTGCACCACGGAGTGGTCGGTCTGGCCGCTGCATGGCACCGTCTCCGAAACCGGTTGGTACGCTCCGGCGGCCAAGGTCGTGGTGAAAGTCATAACAATTCCGCTCCCGAGTGGAATTTGGAGTTGTCGCACTTCGTATTAAAATGAGTTCCAGATTTTACGAATGCGGTCCTTGCTGAACCTTTCGGGGGATTTGATTGTGATTGTCGCGGTCTTTGAATTGTTTGCCAGCGCGGGAGTCGTAATCTGTCTCCTCGGCCTCTTCGCTGTGCGATATTTTACTGCAACAACCCGCAACGGCAGCACGATCTCCTACAATCCTACCCGCCCGTGACGATCCTGAAACCGCTCTGCGGTGACGAGCCCCTGCTCGAGGAAGGACTCGAATCCTGCTTCGCGCAAGACTTCCCCGAGTTCCAGATCGTCTTCGGCGTCCATGACGCGGCCGATCCGGCACTCGCCACAGTCGAGACGCTTCGGCAGCGCTTTCCGGCGCGGGACATCAAAGTCGTCATCGATCCCGCCCTGCACGGGTCGAACCGCAAGCTCTCGAATCTCATCAACATGCTGCCGTTTGCCAAGCACGATATCCTCGTGATCTCGGACAGTGACCTGTACGTGCCGCGCGACTATCTCCAGCGCTTGCTGGTCGAGCTGGAAAAACCCGAAACCGGCCTAGTGACCTCGCTCTATTTCGGCAGGCCCCCGACCTCCGGCGGCTGGGCGCAAAGCCTGGGGATGACCCAGATGAACCATACCTTCCTGCCCGGTGTGCTGCTCTCGCGAGCATTGGGTCGGCAGGATTGCCTGGGCAGCACCGCCATGTTCCGGCGCGAGACGCTGGAGAAAGCCGGCGGCTTCCATCCCTGGCCCATGTCCTCGCCGAGGATAATGTGATGGGACAGCGGATAAGAGCCTCGGCCTGTCGATCAAACTGGCTGATGTCGTCCCCATGGCCCTGGTTTCCGAAGATCGTCTGAGCACCGTATGGCAGCATGAAATCCGCTGGGCGCGCACCATCCGGGAACTCGCGCCGGTTTCGCTCTGCGTCTCGACGCTGCAGCACCCGCTGTTCTGGTCCGGTCTGGCGATGATCCTGGCCGGGGGCGCGCCATATTCCGTTGCGGCATTTCTCGGCTGCTGGGGCATCCGCGCGGTTTGTGCCCATGGCATCGACCGGGCATTGCGCGGCCATCTCGGGGCGCCGGCCCCGGCCACGCCGTTTTATTTCTTTCCCCTGCGCGATCTGCTGTCCGTCCTTGAAATCGGGGCGAGCTTCCTGATCAACGAAGTGACCTGGCGCGGGCAGAAGCTGGCGGCAACGGGCACTGTGATCGTGCCGATTCCCGTTAGCGAGGGCATCAGCGGCCGGAACTGATCGATATCCCTGCAGCATCACGTCCAGCGGGCCCGGAGCCCCAGCGGCCGGCCCGTCCGAACAGCGCCGCGGTTTGAAGGCGGAGGATCGCGCACGCCGATCGTCCCGATGGAGAACGTATAAAAACAAATGTCCCCCACGGACTTGCTCGCCAACCTCGTCGCCTGGAGTTATCGCCGGGCAATTCCGATGCTGCTTCTCGGCGCTCTGCTCGTAGCTCTCAGCGGCGTCACCGCCCTGCACCATCTCGGCATCAACACCAACACCAATCTGATGTTTCCCGAGAGCCTGCCCTGGCGTCACAATGCCATCGCCGCGGCCCGGGACTTCCCGCAATTCAGCGAATTATTGGTCGCCGTCGTGGACGGCCGGACGCCCGAGGCGACCGAAGCCACTGCGGGCGCGCTTGCCACGGCGATCGCCCGGGATCGGGACGACTTCCGGACGGTGCGCCGCCCCGACAGCTCGGCTTATCTCTCCCGGGAGGGCTTGCTGTTCCTGGACGCGCCCACGCTCCAAGCCTTGCTCGACCAGCTCATCGACGCCAGCCCTTCCTCGGAGAGCTGGCCGCAGATCCGAGCGCGCGTGGCCTGTTCTCCGCCCTGTCGCTGTTGGGCCAGGGCGTGACGAGCGGCCAAGCCGATCTCGATCCGTTTCGGCCAGCCTTGACAGCCTTCCACAGGACGATGGCGGATTCGCTTGCCGGCAAGCCGCAAGCCTTGTCCTGGACCAAGCTCCTGGGCGGCCAGCTCGGCGATCTCGCCGGATCGAGCCGCTTCGTCCTGGTCCAGCCCAAGCTCGATTTCGGCGCCTTGCAGCCGGGCGGCGCGGCGGCGGCGCGCCTGCGGGAGCTGATCGCCGGGTTGCCGCTGGTCGCCTCCGGCGAGGCGCGCGTCCGTGTCACCGGCTCGGTCGCGCTCGCCGATGACGAATTCGCCACGGTCGCGCAAGGCATGGTCGCCGGCCTTGCTGCCAGCATCGTCCTGATCTCGCTCTGGCTGTTCCTGGCCGTGCGGAGCTGGCGATTGATCGTGCCGATCCTGCTGACGCTGGGAATCGGGCTGATGCTGACCCTGTTGTTCGCGACTTTGGCAGTCGGGACGCTCAACCTGGTCTCAGTCGGCTTCGGCATCCTGTTCGTCGGCCTCGCTGTCGATTTCGCTATCCAATTCGTCGTGCGCTACCGCGAGGTCCGCCACGAATTGCCGGACCCTGCAGCCGCGCTGGTTGCGACCGCACGCCAGACCGGGGGCCAGATCCTGGTTGCGTCTTCGGCGACGGCCGCGGGCTTTCTGGCCTTCGTGCCGACCAGCTTCGAAGGCGTCGCCGAACTCGGCCTGATTGCCGGCATCGGCATGCTGATCGCTTTCCTCTGCACCTTCAGTTTTCTACGGCCGCGATCCGCCTGTTCCGTCCGCCCGGCGAGCCGAGCGAGATCGGTTTCCGCTGGGCCGCACCGCTCGATGCCGCCGTCCGGCGCCGCCACCGGCCAATGCTCGCCGGTTTCCTGCTGCTTGGCGCAGCCGGCCTCGTGCTGCTGCCGCAGCTCCGCTTCGACGCCGATCCACTGCACACCAAGGATCCGACGACCGAGGCAATGCGGACGCTTTACGACCTCATGGCGTCGCCGACGACAAATCCGTTCACGATCGATGTCATGGTTCCGAGCGTCGCCGACATCGCGGCGAAGTCGAAGCCGCTCGCAGCCCTGCCGTCCGTGGCGCATGTACTCTCGATCGACAGCTTCGTGCCGACCGACCAGGCGACCAAGCTGGCGATGATCGAAGATGCCAAATCCGTGCTCGAGGTTACGCTGGCCGCCCGCCCCGACACGGCACGCCCCTCCCCCGACGAGATCCGGCAGGCGGCAAAAGACGCGCTCGCTGCGATCGATCCAAGCCTCGCCAAGCTGCCGGCGGACCATCCGCTGGCGGCGATCGCAGATGATTTGCGAAAGCTGTCCACGGCGCCGGATCCCATCGCCCGGTCTGCCGATGAGAGCCTGACCCGCTACCTGCCGACGCAGCTCGCGCAACTGCGCACCGCCTTGTCGGCACAGCCTGTCGCTGCCAAGGATGTGCCGGCGGAGATCGCCCGCGACTGGGTGCTGCCGGACGGGCGGGCGCGGCTGCAAGTCGTGCCGACGCCGGCGGCACAGGACAGCGAGGCTTGCGGCGCTTCGTCGACCAAGCGGTCGCCGCTTCCCCCGATGCCACCGGCTCCGCGGTCGCGTTCGTATCGGCAGGATCGACCATCGTCGACGCGTTCCGGACGGCGGCACTCACGGCGATCGTGGCCATCGCTCTGATCCTGCTGATCGCACTGCGGCGGCTGCTGGACGCAGCCCTGGTCATGGCGCCGCTCCTGCTCTCTGCCCTGGCGACCGTCGTCATCGTGGTGGCGCTGCGGTCGACGCTGAATTACGCCAACATCATCGCGCTGCCTTTGCTGCTGGGCGTCGGCGTATCGTTCAACATCTATTTCGTGATGAATTGGCGGAAGGGGCAAATCTCCGTCCTGGGCTCCGCGACGGCCCGCGCCGTGCTGTTTTCGGCGCTCACAACCGGCAGCGCGTTCGGAACGCTGGCATTGTCGGGGCATCCCGGAACAGCCAGCATGGGGCTATTGCTGCTGATCAGCCTGGGCTGCACGCTGATATCGAGCCTTGTCTTCGTACCGGCCTTGCTCGCATCGGTCGGGGCGCCGGCGCGCAAAGCGCGGGCCGTGCCCGACCCATCGAGTTAGGGGGTGTGCGAGAGGCTGTCGCTCTTGCGATCGAGCATGGTGATCAGTTGCGCAACACCGACTGCGCCGGTGAGGGCGCCGCGAAACTCGGAACGCTGGACCGCAACCTGGCTGATCGAGCCGTCCAGGAGGATGTCGGTAACCTTCCAGGCATCGCCACCATCGCCCGTCGCCGAATGCACGACATAGTCGATTCGCGCCGGCTTGCCCGATGACGGCACGATCCGGGTCGCCACCACCACTGCCTCGCCGACGCTCCTCTGATCGGGCAGGATCTCGAAACGCTCCCCACCGAAATTATTGAAGCTCGCCACATAGGAAGAGATGGTGTAGCGACGGAAGGCGTCGGCCAAGGTGGCCTGCTCTTCGGCCGTCAACGCCGTCCACCGCGACCCGACGGTGTTCCTCAAGAGCAGCGGCAGATCGAAGACGCGCTCGACCACCGGCGTGAGCAGCGCGTAACGCTCGGCAAAGGTCTGCGTGCGCCCGGCCTTCATGATGGCAACGAGCCCCGCGTTGAGCGCTGCCACCGGCTCTGTGGCGGCATCCGATGTGTCACTCGCCTCTGCGGCTGCGGCCATCAACGGCACCGAACAGGCGGCTGCAAAAGACAGCCGCAACATCTCTCTCCGGTTCATCTTCCATGAATGACGATGACCGGCGCCGTTCCCACCCCTAAGATACATCTCGTTGCCTGGATTGATTTTGGTGTCCCGACAGCTTAGCTCTTCAAGTCCACGAAAGCGAGGCTGCGAGATCGCCGACCATTCCAACTGCTGCATCCGATCGATAAGTCGATCCGATGGGACCGATTTCTACTGACTTTATCGAGTCCCTTTTTCGCCGCAGCCAGATTGCTTCCCTTGATCGCCCCGCGAGGCCCGCTCCGGACAAAACGCAGCGCCGCTGCGGCAACTCGCCTCCACGCGGGTGGCCGGGAAATTGCTTCCATCCTCATCAAGAGCACATCCAACGCCAGCACATTCCCGTTGCGCCCGCAGAGAGCGGCCCGAACTGGAGACTTCGTTGCCGAAAGATCAGCCCACCGGCCAAGCATGGCCAACCTTTGTGATCCTGGCGCTCGCGATGGGCGGCTTCGCCATCGGCACCACGGAATTCGCGACGATGAGCCTGCTGCCGTATTTCGCCGACTCGCTGAAGATCGACGCGCCGACGGCCGGCCATGTAATCAGCGCCTATGCGCTGGGGGTCGTGATCGGCGCGCCGGTCATCGCCGTGGTGGCGGCGCGCATGTCGCGCCGGACCTTGCTCATCCTGCTGATGGGAATGTTCGCGCTCGGCAATGGGCTCAGTGCGCTGGCACCGACCTATGGCTGGATGATGGCGTTCCGCTTCCTGAGCGGGTTGCCGCATGGCGCCTATTTCGGGATCGCGTCGATGGTCGCCACGTCGCTGGTGCCCCTGAACAAACGGACCCAGGCAGTCGGTCAGGTCTTCCTCGGCCTCACCATCGCAACCGTCATCGGCGTGCCTTTGGCAAACTGGCTCGGCCAGGCCGTCGGCTGGCGCTGGAGCTTCGCCGTCGTTGCCGTCCTGGGCCTGACGGCTCTCACGCTGGTCGCGCTGTTTGCACCGCGCGACACCCCGGACCCGCGCTCGAGTCCGCTGCGCGAATTGAGCGCGCTCAGGCTGGGACAGGTCTGGCTGACGCTTGGGATCGGTGCCATCGGCTTCGGCGGGCTGTTCGCCGTCTATACCTATCTGGCCTCGACATTGACGGCGGTGACGCGGGTTTCGGAAGGCTTCGTGCCGATGGTGCTGTGCGTGTTCGGCCTCGGCCTGACATTCGGCAACCTCGTCGTGCCCCGGTTCGCCGATCGCGCGCGCATGCCGACCGCCGGCGCGCTGCTGGTCTGGTCGGCAGCGGCACTGGCGCTCTACCCGTTGGCTGCCCTGAATATCTGGACAGTGACGGTCGACGTGTTCCTGATCGGCATCGGCGCGGCATTGGCGACCGTGCTGCAGACCCGTCTGATGGATGTCTCCGGCGATGCCCAGGCGCTGCCGGCCGCACTCAATCATTCGGCCTTCAACACCGCGAACGCGCTCGGTCCCTGGCTCGGCGGCATGGCGATCGCAGCGGGATTCGGCTGGACTTCGACGGGCTGGGTCGGGCTGCCTGCTGGCGCTCGGCGGCCTCATCGTCTGGCTTCTGTCAGTCGCAATCGAGCGCCAGACGGTGCGGCGCGCAAAGCACCTTGGCGGGTTGTGCCTGGAGGAGGCCGATTAATCGGCATGGCAGGGCGCACATCATCATTGCGATCGGCCCCGTTCTGCCGGGCAATTAGGTAGTTTCCGAAGCTGACGCCGGACCTCTGCGCTGCGATACGGTTTGGCCTCGGCGAGTACGGTTGTCCAAGCCGCCGCTGCGGTTCCCGAGAGCCGATCGAGGCGAAATATCCGGTCCCTGAATGATGTGCGCCACCCCCGTCTTTCGTCTTGAATCCGAGTTCGACGCCTTTCTCTTCGCACCGGTCGGCGAGGACGGCAACGGCCTGACGCTCAGCGTGCTGTCCGCGCTTGTGCGGCTGGATGTCGACCCTTGGGACGAGGCCGCGAAATTGGCGCGAATGCCTGGAAAGAAGGCCATCGAGAGACTGGGAGCACTGATCGCGACCCTCCCCGACGGAGTCTTGGTGGGTCCGGCCCCCGGAGCGATTGCCGTCCGCCTCGTCGGTCTCCTGCCTCGTCAAGTCAGCCGCAGTGTCCCTGGCAGGCCGTCCATCAGCGCCCTGGTCATGAGCAAATCCCGGGTGGTCGCCATCTGCGCGATTATCCTGGTCTGTGCGGTGATCGCCCAATGGCTTGTCGTGCAATTCGAGGCGCCGACGATCGGGACGAGGGCGCCGGCCTCGAGCACGGCATCGCCATAGGCATCCGGCTCGCTCCGGCGAGCGCTGCGTCGGTCTCGTCCCGCAACGCCCGATGAGTACATTCCGAGGCTATGCCATCATCCCGCGTGCGATCAAGGTGATGGCGATCGGCTCCCCCGAGCCTGATCCCGACCGTCCCGGACATGGCTCTGCCGTTCTGCGGGCGACCCCGCTTCGCAACCCCGATAGAATCATGAGGAGACTCCGATGAGGAGATCGCTACTGTCGCTCGCCGCTGCGTCCGCGTTCCTGCTGGGCACCGGCCTTGCCTCGGCTCAGACGACCACCACGACGACGACCTGGACCAACGACCAGGGGACCGCAATCACCGAGTACTCGACCACCAAGAAATACAGCTCGTTCAATGATCCGACGCTGAAGCCCGATGTCGGCATGGCGCTGCCCGATTACCGTCACCCTGTACCCGCTGCCCGAGACGATGAAGATCCCGGATCCCGACCGGTACAGCTACAGCATCGTCAACGAGCACCCCGTGGTCGTGGAGCGCACGACCCGCAAGGTCGTCCATACCTGGGAGTAATCGGCCGACCGGAACTACCCTGCTCCCGACCCGATCGAGAGCTAGAAACCGGGCCGGCGCGCTGCCGGCTCGGCGGCTCCGATCTCGACGCGGCCCGGGACCTCAATCCTTGAGCGAGGCAAGATAATGCTGCGGCTTTTGCTCGTCATCATCATCGTATTCATTCTGCTGTCGCTCTTCGGCGGCTACTCGGGCTATGTGCCCGTCCATTACGGCTATGGCGGCGGCGGCGTTGGTCTCATCGTCCTGATCATCATACTCGTCCTCGTGTTCCGATGACGCTGGGCAAGGGGCCGGCTGCTCATGCCGGCTTTTCCGTCTCGAACAGCTTGGCGATAGCGCTCTTCGCCGCGCCCTGAATCTCGCGCAGATGATCTTCGCTGCGGAAGCTTTCGGCGTAGATCTTGTAGACCTCCTCCGTGCCGGATGGCCGCGCCGCGAACCAGCCGTTATCGGCGATCACCTTGATGCCGCCGAATGCGGCGCCGTTGCCGGGCGCCGCCGTCAGCGTCGTGCGCACTGGCTCGCCGGCGAGATCCGTCATGGCGAGGCGGTCGGGCGAAAGCGACTTCAGCAGCGCCTTCTGCTCGACGCTCGCCGGCGCGTCGATCCGCTCGTAGAACGGCGTCCCCAGTTCCTGCGCCAGGCGATCATAGGCTTCACCGGGATCTCGCCCGGTCTTCGCCGTGATTTCCGCGGCGAGCAGGCCGAGAATCAGCCCGTCCTTGTCGGTCGTCCAGACTGATCCGTCGCGGCGCAGGAACGAGGCCCCGGCGCTTTCCTCGCCGCCGAAGCCGAGCGAACCGTCGGCCAGGCCCTCGACGAACCATTTGAAGCCGACCGGCACCTCGACCAGCTTGCGGCCGAGTCTGGCCACCACCCGGTCGATGATGCCGCTGCTGACCATCGTCTTGCCGATGGCGCTGCCGTGGCTCCAGCCCGGGCGGTTCTCGAACAGATAGGCGACGGCGGTTGCAAGGTAGTGATTGGGATTCATCAGGCCGTTCGAGCGCGTGACGATGCCGTGCCGATCGGCATCGGTATCATTGGCGAAGGCGATATCGTAGCGGTCACGCAAGCCGATCAGCGGCATCATGGCGTCGGGCGACGAGCAATCCATGCGGATCTTGCCGTCCCAATCGACCGTCATGAAGCGGAAGGTCGGATCGACGGCGTCGCTTACGATGGTCGCGGCGATGCCGTAGCGGTCGATGACCGGTTGCCAGAACTGGACGCCGGCGCCGCCCAGCGGATCGATCCCGATCGTCACGCCGGAAGCGCGAATCGCGTCCATATCGACGACGTTGCCGAGATCGGCGACATAGGGGCCGATAAAGTCCCGGCGATGGACCGAAGCGGATTTGAGCGCTCGGCCATAGGGGATCCGCCGCACCCCCTCCAGGCCCTTCTCGATGAAGGCATTCGCGCTGCGCTCGATCCAGGTGGTGACGCTGGCATCGGCCGGCCCACCATTCGGCCCGTTATATTTGAAGCCGCCATCCTCCGGCGGGTTATGCGAAGGCGTGATGACGACGCCGTCGGCGAGACCGCTCTTGCGGTTGCGATTATAGGTCAGGATCGCATGCGAAATCACCGGCGTCGGCGTGTAGCCGCCATGCTGGTCGATCATCACCTCGACGCCGTTCGCGGCAAAGACCTCGAGAGCGCTGGCCAGGGCCGGTTCGGACAGCGCATGGGTATCGATGCCGATGAACAGCGGCCCGCTGACGCCCGCGCGCTGGCGGTTCTGCACGATCGACTGGGCGATCGCCAGGATGTGGTCTTCGTTGAAGGCGTTGTCGAAGGCGGAGCCGCGATGGCCCGAGGTACCGAAGGCGACGCGCTGCGCCGGTACCGACGGATCCGGCTTGCCGGTGTAATACGCCGTCACCAGCCGTGGGATATTGACCAGCATCGAAGGCTGGGCCGGTTTGCCGGCGAAAGGATTTACCGATTCTGCCAAGTTCCGCTCCTTGGGGATCGAACAGACGGCGTTGAGACCACGAGGCCCGAGCCGCCGCGATCCGATCCGCCGCAGGGTGTCATCGAACTGATGAGATTTTATGAATGGGCCCGGCGCCGATTTGCCCTAAAGCCGTGTAGTCTTCGCGACCAGGGCCGCCTCGGCAGGAAAACCCATATTCCGAGGAGATCCGTCACGGTCATGCCATCGGCAGAGAGCGGCAGCAACAACCGGCGGCAATACTGCGCCACAGCTTGCCGGTTGACGAATTCATGCTCGCGATAGGTCGGGCGCTGGGTCTCGACCGTCACCAGATACTGCGCGAGGCTTGCGGCCCCATCGGCGCCGAAGGGCACCTCCTGAACCAGATGCCCGCCCAAGCTCGTGCCGAAATGCTGCTCGATCGATGTCCCGACCAGGCCAAAACGAAAGCAATTGCCCTCGACTCGGACAAGGAAGAGATGGGGCAGGCTCGGCCGCGGCAATGCGATGGGATCGATTTCCCGTCGCCGCGGCATCGCGCGCGAGCCGCGCAGGTGATCCCAGTAGTCCAGCACGGAATACAGCAGCGGGTCGCCCGTCGCGGCCATGGTCCGTTCGGTCGCGGCCCAACCCTCATCGACGACACCTGCGTGCGTATTCATGGCGAAGATCCTCTGGACATCGCAACGGACGTCTGGGCAGTAACGCGCTATCTCCGCTTCGGTTCCCGGAGAGATAAATGTCTGGTCGCAGGCCGGATTCAATGGGGCGCTGGCAGGAATTCGCATGGGGTTCCTCTCAAATGGGATTGGCGGTTCCATGATTTCCCCTGCGGCGTGTAGAAGACTGGAAAGTCACGCAGCATGCGCGGAGATGCGATCCGAGCGAGCGCCCGCGAAGAGCTGATCAGCCACCCGATCGCGGCGCCATTCGTTCGGTTTCAAGCTTGGACGCCATCCAGTTCCGGCTCGGGCGAAGTCGAGGCAGGAAGATCGCCGCCGCAATCCGCGTCAGACGACCGCAGCGCGCTGGCCTTGGCCGCCGCGACGCAAAGTTCGACCGCTTCGTGCAAGGTGCTGACGTAATGGTTCGCGCCGAATTCGGCGCGGAGCACGCGATCCGAGGGCACGTCGTCGCCGGCCGGCCACAGACCGATCACGAAGGGAGTGGTTGGCATCCGCTGCCGCAGGCGCTGGAGCAGATAGCGCAAATGCGCGTTCTTGCTGCTGACATCGAGATAGGAGACGCAGACCATCGCGACGTCGTCCGTCGCCAGCAGATTGATGTTGCCGCGCGTCGCGGCCTCGTAAGGGGCGATACGGGCACCGATGCCATGCTTGCTCAGCAATTGGCACAGCATGACGGCCACCGCCTCGTCCAGCAGGCCCCGTCCGGCTACGCACAGCACCGGCGACGCGACGCGCCAGATTGCGGCCAATCCCGTGCCGCGGGCCTCGACGGAGTCCGGCGGCGGCGGGCCCGGTAGCGCCCTTTCGTCCTCGAGCGGCCCCGCGAGACTGCCGGCCGCATCCGGCGCCGGGGCCTTGTCGAGATGACCGGCCAGATCCTCGACCAGATCCTTGATCGTTTCCTTGATGCGCGCCAGCTGGTCGGGCGAGAGGATGCCGCGCTGCGCATCGATGGCGGCCAATTCGAGACCGGGCAACGCCACCTCGTCGTAATAGGCGGATAGCGACCGCTCCTTGAGCAGGGATTCGGCGTGGTCGCTCGCTTCATCCTCATCGCCTGCCAGCATGCGCTGATAGAAGCTCTCGACAGGCGTCAGCGCCGGCCGGTCGCCCAGGATGATGTCGAGGAACTCCAGATGCTTGACGTGCCGTCCGAGCACGACGAGACAGAGCGTCAGCGGCGTCGACAGGATCAGGCCGATCGGCCCCCAGAGCCAGGACCAGAAGATCACGGCAACCACGACGGAGACCGGCGACAGGCCCGTGCTGTTGCCGTAGAGCAAAGGCTCCACGAACTGTCCGGCGACCGCCTCGGTCATGAAGAACAGGCCGCCGGTCCACAGCATCAGCGACCAGCCGGGATCGACGGCAGCGGCGAGCGCCATCGGGAACAGGGCGGCGATGAACGAGCCGACATAGGGCACGAAGCGCAGCAGCCCGGCCAGCACGCCCCAGAGCAGCGGGCTCGGCACGCCGATGAACAGGAGCGCCATGCCCAGGAAGACGCCGAACGCGGTGTTGACGCCGAGCTGCGTCAGGAAATACCGGCTCAGCCGCCTTCCGCCGTCATCGAGCGCCGCCGTCGTCCGGCGCAGATCGTTCGATCCGAGCAGCCGGATCAGCCGGTCACGCAGATCGTCCTGCTGCAGCAGAATGAAGATCGCGACCACGAAGACGATGCCGATCGTGCCGAGCGGCGAGAGCACCGGCGACAGATACCGCTCGGCCAGTTCCAGCGGCGATGGATCGGGCTGATGAACCTCGACCGGCAGGGGCGGCTTGACGTCGTCCTTGGCCGACGGCGCGAGCGCCGGCGCTTTCGCTCCCTTGGCCTTGCTCGGCTCGACGCTATAGCCGAGCCGGCCGACGACCTGGTCGATCTGCTGCGTCGCATAGCTGCGGACCGCCCCGGCCTTTGCTTCGATGGTCTGCGCATAAACCGGGACCTGGTTGGCGAGATCGGCGACCTGCATGCCGATCAGGCCGCCGATGGCGCAGACGATGCCGACGGCCAGGATGACGGCAAGGAGCACGGCCGGCACCCGCCTTAACCGCAATCGGCGCAGCAGCCGGACCAAGGGTGCCAGCAGGATCGAAAGCAGCATGGCGAGCGTCAGAGGGATCAGGACATCGCGCGCGAAATACAGCGCCGCAACGATGCCGAGGAGAGCGATCAGCGTCGTCGGCCAGGCAATCGGCAGCCGGCCGGGTGGCGCGACGGCAATCCCCGGAAGTTGTGCGGGCGGCACGCTTTGGACCATCGGGCTGTTCTCGCAGTGCCGGACGCTCGCCGCGAGCACATCGGATCGGCGCATCAACAACGGATGGGGATGGGTGCTGGTTCCCCGCCGGCGCGATGGTCGGTGGGCGCCACAATGGCGTCAAAACGGGAGGGGGACCCGCCATCAGGCTACTAGACTGGATCGTCTCAATCTGTACGCCCTCGGGCGATAGCGCCGACAGATGACTATGGCGGCTGCCAGCCCGGCCCCCTCCATCCGGGAAAATGGCAAAGCTAGAACAAGAGCGGGCGATGCACCTAGCCGCCGACATGCATCGCCGCTTCGAGCTGGCGGCCGTTGATGGCCCAGAGTTGCTCGATTTGCAGCGCCATGGGATCGGGGAAGATATAGGTCTGACCCTTTTCGATCCCCTGCACGATATTGGCAGCGGCATGCTCGGGGGTCGACTTTTCAAGCGGGATGCCCTTGCCAGATCGGTATCGATTGGACCGGGATAGATGCCGATAACGGTGACGCCCGACGTCTCCAACGTTCCTCGGAGAGCCTGAGTAAGCGATTGCAGAGCGGCTTTCGACGCCGAATAGCGCGCCAGCAATGGGACTGGGGCAAGGCCGACAATACTGATTACGTTAGCGATCGTTCCGGAACCGCGGCTGACGAAGTGGGGAGTAAATGCCCGAATAACGCGGAGAGTACCGTAGAAATTGGTTTGCATATCCGCGTCGATCGCCGCTTGGGAGCTGGTGACCCAGTCACCGATCGCCATGGTTCCGGCGTTGTTCAACAGGATATCGATGTCCTTTGCCGTTTCGGCAGCCGACTTGACCGAATCGTCGCTGGTCACATCATCTTCTCAGATCGTTGTTATCCAACCGAGTCGCCACACCGGTGTTCGCCGGAAACCTCACCCAACGCCGGTCGGCGTTACCTGGGCTGCGCCCAGGACGGTCAGATGGAGCGTGCGTCGCCTGGCGAAGCCGAGCTTTTCGTAGAGCGCAATCGCACTCGCATTGTCTTCGTAGACATGGAGCATCGGCGTCAGCGCTTGCGCCTGAAGTTGCCGGGCGAGCCGCGTGATCAAAACGGCCGCATAGCCTTTGCCGCGATAATCCGGATCGACGCAGACGCCGCTAATCTCGACGAAACGGCCGAACCGCATCCGTTCGCCGGCCATCGCCGCGAGCGCGCCCTTGACGCGTATGCCAATATATTGGCCGAATTCGATCGTGCGCGGGCCAAACGGGCCGGGGCGCGTCCGTCCGGTGAGATCCAGCATGTCGGCCATATCGGGCGCGCCGAGCACGACGTGTTCAGGCTCCGACTGCACGCTCGCGATCGGCGCGTTCAGGACCATCTGTATGAGCAGCGCCTGCCGATCGATCACGAGCGCGGGGGGCGGAACCAGCGGATCGACCGTGGCGAGAGCGATCCGACCGTCGGGCGGCACCAGCGTCGCCAGCGCCTCGAAGGAAAGGGCCGTTCTGTCTGCGATTGCGGCGAACGGCGCGACGTCAGGCGGGTACCGCCAGGCCAACGGCCCGCCCTCGGCGAGGGCTTTGTTTCCTGTGGTCAAGGCAGCCCAGATAGGATTGTCCAACTGCGCCGTCGCCTGCGTATCCGTCATCATGCGGCACTCCGGGTCATCGCGCCGGGCCGATCGTCCTGGGCGATCCGCAGAACTGCCGCCCGGAGGGTCTCCGACCATTCGTCGCCGTATAGCGATACGAAGACGTCTTGCGCCATCCGCCAATGCGGCATGCCTTCGCGGAACTTCTCGTGGCCGCGGTCGGTCAGGACGATCCGTTGCGTGCGCCGATCCGTCTCTCCTCGACGAAGGGCGACATAGCCGTCCCGGATCAGCGGCCGAAGAGCGTGGCCGAGCGACGATCGGTCCGACACCATCGCCTCCGCGAACTCCATCAGCGTCGGCGGCGCCGATCGCATGGCGAGTTCCGCGAGAATGGAGAATTGCGTCGAACGCAAGCCGCTCGGCGCGAGCGCGTCATCATAGAACTGTGTCAGGCGCCGAGACGCCTTGCGCACCGAGGTCGCGAAACATTCGCCCTTCTGCATCTTCGCCCTTCCGGAAGTCAGCATCGGCCTCTCCTCGCTGATGTGGCCCCTTAGATATGGGTATATGCCCTCATTATGCAAGAACCTTCCTGATCCAAGCGATCCGCTCCGCGATGTCCTGGCCGTCCGCATCGGCGATCCGCAGCCCGGCAGCTCGGCCCAGACCGGGCTTCATTTGGCGCGATATCGCCGCGACCCGTTGATCAGCGCCCTGGTTCATATCCATGCACCGAACGCCACGATCCTGTCGCGCCGCATAAGACGCCGCGCGCTGGAAGGTTACGAGTTGCTGAAGCCCTTTTCCGGTATTCGCTCGCACGCGGTGGCACTGTCGGTGCCGATCTTTGCGAACAGTCAGAACACCCCCACCCTCGCCGAAACGATAGAGAACGGCCTCGGCGCGGCGCCCGACTATCTGCTGGGTAGGCATGTGCTCTATAGCTGAGGCACGACGATGCGCGAGGAGCTGCGACACGCCGAGGCGTTCGAATTTCTGTTCGGTTGCGAGATCGCGGCTGGAACGGCGCGACCTGGCTGAGCATCTTCACCCTGCTCGACCTGATCCGTCGCGTGGCGGGATGTCCGCCGGACAGCTCGTTTTCGCCGCATCGGTGAATATCCAGTACCTGCGATCCGTCTTGCCCCTATAGCCGCAAGAAGGGCGAGCGGTTGCGACAGGGATATAACGTTTTGACGGGATTTGTCCGGCGGCTCAGTGCGGTTGGGCTCGCTCGCTCAGCGAGAGGGTTCTTTCTCGACTTCTGCGACTTTGCACGCGGCGATGGACTCAAGGCGGCCGGGCTCGTCGCATTCGGCACGATGCTCGAGGGTGTGGGTCTCGTTCTCCTTGTGCCGGTCGTTGCCGTCGTGACGGACGGGCAAGGCGGGAACGGTTTCATGTCAGGCTGGTGGGGCTTGGCTTTGGGCTCTCTTCTGGTGGGGAGCCGCACGGCGAAGCTTGGCCTGCTGCTTGGAAGCTTCGTGGTGCTTGTGCTGCTGCGGGCGCTGGTGCTGTGGCATCGAGACGTAATGCTCGCGCGTCTGCGCATCGGCTTCGTCGAGCGCCAGCGCACGCGTCTCGTCGGCCGGCTCGTCGGAGCATCCTGGATACAGCTTTCCAGGATACGCCATGCGCGGATCAACCATCTTCTCAGCAGCGACATCATTCTGGCGGGAGCCTGCGTCCATTTCATGCTGGAGGGAGCCGTCTCGCTCGGCATGCTCACGATGCAATGGCTTCTGGCATTCCTGCTCGCGCCTGACCTGGCCTTAGGCATCGGCGCGCTGGTGGTTGCCGCAGGCTTTCTGCTGATCCCGCAGCTCGAGAAATCTCGGGCGCTGGGACAGGAGATGGCCGAGATCAATCTCCGGCTGGCGACGAGCGGCGGCCAGTTTCTGGACGGGCTCAAGCTGGCGATGAGCCAAAACCTCCAGCACCGTTTCGCGGCCGAATTCAACGAGGTGCTCGGCAAGCTCATGTTGCGCCAGCTGTCCTTCGTCAGGCAGCAGAGCCGATCGCAGCTCGTGTTCGCGACCGTATCGTCACTTGCCGGAGTCGTCGCAATCTATGTCGGAATCGGCATTCTCGACACGCCGCCGCCGATCCTGATCGTTTTCGTGCTCTTGCTCGTCCGGATCGGCAGCCCTGCAGCGCTGCTGCAGCAAGGCGCTCAACAATTCGCCAATCTGCTGCCGAGTTACGAAAAGATCCGTGCGCTGGAAAGGGAGCTTCCGTCCGAGCCGGTCCCGCTCGCCGTAGCAGCCCTGCCGCTGCACGCAACAATCGAGTTCTTGAACGTCTCATACCGCCATCCCGGCAGCCCTAAGGGCGTGTTCGGGCTCGATCTGGCAATCGAGGCCGGTAGTTTCGTCGGCATCACCGGCGCCTCGGGTGCCGGCAAGACGACGTTTGCCGACCTGCTCGTGGGGTTGATTGCGCCAGCCGAAGGCATGATCACGCTGGGTGGCCGTCCCTTGACGGACGCGCTGCGCAATACTTGGCGCTCTGCGGTCGCCTACGCGCCGCAGGAGCCGTTCCTGTTCCATGACAGCATCCGGAACAACCTGCTCTGGGCCAATGAAGCGGCAGGGGAAGACGACATTTGGACCGCGCTCCGCACGGTTGGCGCCGAGCGGCTCGTATCAGGCCTGGACTGCGGGCTGGAGACGATTATCGGCGAGAACGGCGCGCTCCTGGCAGGCGGCGAGCGTCAGCGATTGATCCTGGCGCGGGCACTTCTGCGCAAACCGCCCCTTCTGGTGCTGGATGAAACGACCAGCGCCATCGACATTGCCGGCGAATATGCCGTGCTGAAGGCTCTCGCGGCGCTGCCCTGGCACCCGACGATCGTCCTTGTCGCGCATCGGCGCGAAAGCATGGCCTTCTGCGACCTGATCGTCGAATTCGCCGAGGGCAGGATCGTCGCCGCGCACCACTCTGATTTGTGTGCGTCGCGGGCGGAATAAACGGAAAGACGCCCTCGTCTGAGCAGCGGTTTCACCCTGATTAGAGCGCGCGTTTAACCCCTTACGCCGCGCCATCGCACCAGGATCATCACATGCAACTTCGCTACAGGCTTCTGGCGCTATCGCTTCTTGCTTTGTCGCTATTCGCTCACCCTGCGCAAGCGGTCCCGAGCTTCGCCGAACAGACCGGACAGCCATGCTCCGCATGCCATATTGGCGCCTTCGGACCGCAGCTCACCGCCTTCGGGCGCCAGTTCAAGCTGAACGGCTATACCCTCAGCGACGGCAGCGACCACATTCCGCTCGCCGCGCTCGCACAAACCTCCTTCACGCACACCGCGGCGGACCAGAACCCCAAGGCCGCGCCCGGCTTCCGGGCGAACGACAACGCGACGCTGGACGAGGCCTCGCTGTTCCTTGCCGGCGCCTTGACCGATCATGTCGGCATCTTTGCGCAGGGCATCTATAACGGCGTGGGTCACGGCTTCGCCTGGGGCGATCTCGATCTTCGCTATGCGGATACCACCACGCTGTTCGGCAAGGACCTGGTCTACGGCGCGACGTTCAACAATGGGCCGACGGTCCAGGATCTGTGGAACACGACGCCGGCCTTTGGCTTTCCCTTCGCTCATTCCTTCCTTGCCCCGACGCCGGGCGGGACGACGGTGATCGACGGCACGCTCGACCAGCAGGTCGTGGGGCTGGGCGGCTATACGCAGTGGAACGATCTCCTCTATCTCGAACTCGATTTTTATCGCAGCCTCCGGCAGGGCGAGCTGACCTCGCTCGGAGCCTTGGATGCTCGGCAGCTCGACGGCAACAACCCCTATTGGCGGGCCGCTCTGCAGCATTCATTCGGCGACCATTACGTCGAGCTCGGCACCTATGGCATGGAGGCGAGCCTCTTTCCGCGGGCGACGCAATCCTTCGGCGCTGACCATGCCTTGGATACCGCCGTCGACGGCAGTTACCAGTGGACCTTCCTCGAAGACTACACGCTGGCGGCCTACTCGACCTATATCCTGGAAACGAGGAACGAGGATGCGAGCCACCGGCTGTTGGGCGCGTTCACGTCGGACAGCCTCAAGACGTTCCGGACGAATGTCTCGTTTACCGTCGAGGACACCTATACGGCGAATGTCCAGCGGTTCAACATGGTCGGCACGACGGATGTGGCCGAGTTCGGCGGCAGTCCGAACAGCGCCGGGTGGATCGGCGAGCTCGACTATACGCCGACCGGCAAGTCCGGCGTGTCATTCCTGCCGCCCTGGCTGAACGTGAAGTTTGCGCTCCAGTATGTCGACTATACGCGTTTCAACGGCACCATCGAGCACGCCTCGGACAAGAACACGCTCTACCTCCTCAGTTGGTTTGCGGTGCCGCTGGACTGATGCAAATCCCGCTGCGCCGTCGTCTGCGCTACAGATTTATTGTCTTCCTCGCGGGAAATCGACCTGCCGGCCTCAGCCGGCAGGTCGATGACGTTACGACCGACGGGCCATTATCCTGGGCGGGCATCGCAAATAGTCTGACCGATGCCTCGCTCGAGGATCAGTCATGGGGCATCGTCCCGCAGCGGGCATGGCTGTCCGGACGTCAAAGGGAAGTCGATCAAGGAGATCGCGCGGGACCAGGAACTGCCCTGGAACACGGTGCGCAAGGTGCTGCGCTCGACCGCGACGACGTTCGAGTATGAGCGTGGCCATCAGCCTCTACCGAAGCTCGGTCGCTGGCGCGACAGGCTGGATGCGTTGCTGCTGGGCAATGAGAGCAAGGCGTCAAGTGAACGGCTGACGGTGTGGCGGATCGTCGAGGCACTGCGCCTACCGCCGCACGGCATCCGGACTTGCAACGGGAGGTATCATCACCATCTCCTTCCGAAACTGGAGGGTGACGGAAATGCTCTCGCTTCTGGGCGCAACCATCGCGGTGATGGTTCTCTTTCCCGAGACGCCGACCGCAAAGTTTTTAAGCCGCGTCCTAATCGAGGAACCGGCCCGCAAGCTCAGCGAACTGACGTGGTCCAAGGTCGTGTTCGGGCTCGTCGTCTGCCTGGCGTTCGTCGTATTCGCCTACGCCACTGTGCCGCTGGACCTCGCGCTTTTCGCGGCCGGTGACACCGCAGCCTATCTCGAAATCCTCACAGCCCTCTGGCTTGTGGCTGCCAACCTCCGGCTCCGCGCCACGCTCGGACGAATCGGTTCGGTGGCACGGCGGGCAGCACAATGGGCACTCGCGGGCTGCAGCATAGTCCGGGCGCATGTGTCGGCTCGCACTCGTTCCCGGTCTTCCCGCAAGCGCCTAGCATCGACACGAGATCGGGACGACGGCTCAGCGGAGCCGAACCTCGTGTTTGCCTAACTCGCTTGGGAAGCCGAAGAGCAAATCTAAGCGCACAGTGCGACCCGGACACCAGTGCGAAGCGGGCGGGCATCTCCAGCAAGCAGCTTTACCGCGCTGTAGCGGCGGGCAGGCGCGCCAGAGCGATACCCATCGCCGCATTCAGCAGCAGCACCGACACCCACCACTCCTGCCAGATTCCGAAGCTGATCAGCGCCACCGGCAGGCCAGCAGCCGCCATAGCGGTCAACGCCGCCGCCGACCGGCCCGGATGGGCGCGATAGAACCGCCGGAGCGATGCGACCAGCCCGAACAGCGCCGCCAGAACGCCTACACCACCCAGTTCGAGCCAGATCTGCAGCACCGCATTATGCGGGTGCAGCGGCAAGACCTCGCTGTTGATCGACGGGAACGGAGCATCGGGCGGCGCATCGCAGGTCGTAACCCATACCCGTTCCTTGCCACCCGGCATCCGGCGTGAAGCATCGAGCCCCCAGCCCAGGATCGGCCGCGCGCGGATGTTCCGGTCGACGAAATTCCAGATCAGGATCCGTTCCGCGGCGCTCGGCTTGTGCTCGACCAGCCAGCACCAGTCGGCAGGTGTCGGAGTCACCGGCACCAAAGGCAACAGCGCGCCCAGCCCAACCAGCGCCACCGGCAGCAGCCAGCGCAGCATCGGCGCCGCCAGCACCAGAACCCCGGCGCCGATGCCGCAGCCCAGCGCCAATTTCGCCGCGAGCTGCGCGCAGGACAGGATGGCCAGCGCGCCGAGGATAAACTGCACCACGGCCAGGTGCCTCCGGCCGCCGCGCCACAGGCCGATCGCCAGTGGAACCAGCGCGATCGCGTGAAAATCGTTACCCCGGCTATAGGCATAGGAATAGATATAGGGGTCGGTGATCGGCACCACGGGCGGTCGGTGGTGCATGGCATGCGCCAGCGGCCAGCCGAGCGCCAAATCGGCCAGTATGATGACCGAAGCAGCGCATAGGCCCCAGGCCAGCGGCACCGCCAACCGGATGATCGCCTCCGGGCTGAGGCCCCCCAATATGCCGGCCAGGACGATGCCGCAAAGCGCCAGTCCGATCAGCCGTGCCGCCAGGATGAGCGACGCCGCCGGCGCCATCGACCAAGAAGCCGAGGCGACCATCAGCAGCAGCAACGGAACCCATACCCAACCCCGCGTGAGATCGCGGCGAAGATCGCCCTGGCCCTGCCCGGCTGCCAGCCACCATGCCGCCAGCGCCACTGCCGGCAGCAGCGTGGCCGCCGCCAGGTGCGCCGCATAGATCACCGGCCCGAGCGCGAAGAGCAGCGCCCGGAGCAGGCTGGTTGCGGCAAGCGACGGGCCGGGCACAAGGATGGCGATCTTGCTCTCACGCATGCGGCTATGCCTCGCCGTTCACGGACGTAACCGCCGACCGATTTCTTCCGAGGCGAGGACATGCTCGTATTCCGACGGCTTGCCGCAGAAGACGACATCCGGGGCGTCGATAAGCTCAAGCACGATCCGGTCGCCGCGCCCAATCAGCGCATTGTACAGCGGCGCCACATAGCGCTCCCGGCGCTCGGCTTCGCTGCACGGCGGCGCAGGGCTGCGACAGGCCCAGCGGAAATCCCCCGCCCGGCAGAAATAATGGAGGCCGGTACAGCAGAGATCGGAGATCGGGTTCTTCTCGGCGACCGATACAACCTCGCCGCGTCGATCGGGATGCGGTGGCACGAACGACCAATTCGTGCCCTCGCCCGGAACACTTCCAGACAGCCGCCGCAGCCAGCATCGGCAACCTGCGGCGGCTTCCTATAACTGGGCCGGAATGTGTCGATCTTGGAGACCGCGATGCTCTCCGCACCGTCCCGGTCGGCCAGCCGGTGGAGCAACTCCGTCTGGAACCGGAACAGCCGGTTATTTCCCATCGGCCGGAAGCCCGGGGGCAGCGGACCGAACTCGGCCGCCATTTCCTGGCTGATGTAGGCCGCGGAGGCGATGACGCCGATGCTCATACCGGCCGCTCCGTATCCAGCAGCGCCGTGATGGCGGGCAGATCGAGCGCCACGAATTCCGATGGCCTGATCGCCCGGTCGTCCACGTAGAACCCGGCCTCGCCGCACCACGGCTTGCCGACATAAATCTCGTCGAACGGCACGTCGTGGCGCTTCAGCCAGTCGATCACGACCGGCAGCGTCTCGGCATTGATCCGGCCGATGGAATTGCCGAAGCTACGCATGTTGCGCGCGGTCATGATGGCGATGCGGAAGCCCGCGGCCGCATAGCGCCGAAGCTGCGCCACAACCGCGAGGTTGGGCAGCAGATCTGGATAGGCCTCGGCGCTGCCCGTCACGGTCAACGTGCCGTCGAGATCGATGACGATGGTCCCGGTCACGGCGCCGCCCGGTCGCGCTCGCCCAGGCTGCGGAACAGGGTCACCGCGGCGGCGAGCATGCAGCCCAGGATGAACCCGAGGGCGATGAGCAATGCCCGCTGCGGCCAGACCCGTTCGCGGGGATCGGGAACGGTCGGCGGATCGATGACGTGGAACGCGTACTCCGCCTGACCGTTGGCGAACACATAGTTTTGCAGCGCCTTCTCGTAAGCCGAAGCGAGCGCCGAATTCAGCGCACTGGTGCCGTTCTCGCCTTTCGCATCGCGCATCGCCGTCGCGAGTGCGCTGGTGCCGTCCTGGCTTTGCGCGTCGCGCATCGCCCCCGCGAGGTAGGTCATGTTCTGCTTCGCCTGCTCGATCGCCCGTTGGCGGAGCTGCTCATTCGCCAGCGCGACCAGGTCGCGCGCCCATTTCACGGCCCGCGCGGGGGCGTTCCAGGTGATGCTCATCGTGACGATGCCGCTGCGGCGATCGAGGTTGATCTCGCGGACACCGTTGTTGAACATCTCGTAGGCTCGGCGCAGTGTCGGCACATTCGACCCGGTGACGTTCCAGCTGTTGCTCGCACTGTCCCACTTGCCCCGCGTACAGCACCGGAAGGAGGTTTTCGCGGGTCGCGTAGGTGTCGAACAGTTCTCGCGAGCCCAGCACGGCCAACGCCTCGTCTTCGTTCGAAGACGGTCGCCCGAGCAAGGCGCCGGCGCCGTCCAGCAGGCCCGACACCACGCTGAGATCGAAGCCACCGACGCTGGGCAGGCCGGAACCGCTCCGAGAGACGGGCATCACCGTGATTTGCACCCGCCAATAGGACGGCAAGGTGAAAGCCAGTACGCTCGCGATCGCCCCACCGGCCAGCACGATACCGACAGCCAGCAGCCAATCGCGGCGCGCTCGTCTCAGGAATATAAAAAGCCGGTCTGGACGGGTACCCTCCGTCCAGACCGGGATCACGGTTTCCGAGCCCACCGGTGTTACGCTCCCTCAAAATGTCCCCAAGGGGACGTTCTCGGGCCGCGCGTTATTCCGATAACGGGAAAAAGAAATTCCTTTCAGACAGATGCCGGGCGTCTGTCGGACGACCAGCCGCGACCCGCCTGGGCATAGGAATATCTGCCACCCCGGCTTCGTCTCTGATCGGCGCGATGCAGGAGGGGATGACTGGGGCATGCGGGAGCAGGCTGACGCCTATATGGCTGTGGTCGAGGATGATTCCCTCCGTCTGGACGAGTGTACGACCGATCTAGTTGAGAAAGCCGATGCAGGCGCCGCGGAAACTTCGTGGCCCAGTGATCCCCGGCATGTCGCCCGGGTGCGAAGGAAGCGCATCCTGGACCTTGTCGTCGGTATCCCGGCCGCCCTGCTCTGCCTCCCGCTCTGTATCCTCATTGCGGTCGCGATCGCGCTCGATTCAGGGGGGCCGGTGCTGTTCCGGCAACGGCGCGTCGGTCTTCATGGCAAATCGTTCCGGATCCTCAAATTCCGCACCATGGATGTGGCCGAGGACGAACCGCAGGCGATCCGGCTGACCCATGTCGGTCCGTGCATCACGCGCGTCGGCCGGCTGCTTCGGCCCTGGGGCCTGGATGAGTTGCCGCAGCTTCTCAACGTGCTGTCCGGCGACATGT
The DNA here is from genome assembly GCA_037200015.1 of Aliidongia sp. GTDB lineage: Bacteria > Pseudomonadota > Alphaproteobacteria > ATCC43930 > CGMCC-115725 > JAXDMU01. The sequence continues at coordinate 88,474 of JBBCHB010000036.1, forward strand.
CGCTGGTCGGGCCGCGCCCGCATGCCGTCGCCGAGGACCAGCATTACGCCGCGCGGATCCCGAATTACGACTATCGCCGCCTCGTCAGGCCGGGGATCACGGGATGGGCCCAGGTGCACGGGGCGCGCGGCACCACGCGTCAGCCTTCCGACATGGAGGCGCGCATCGATTTCGACACCTGGTACGTCGACCACGCGGCGATTGCATTGGATCTGGTGATTCTGGCCGCAACGCCGCTGGCGATTCTGCGCGGTCAGAGAAGACCGTGATGCGCCTGGGCGGGGTGGCGACCGGCGCCGATCGAGCATTGGTTACGATCGACGCTCCGGCACATTGGTCGGCGCTCGATAGCCTGCGCGGCTTGGCGGCCGTGTCGGTCGTGCTGTTCCACATGACCTGGACCAGTCCGCTCTATCCGTTGCCCTTCGTCCGCAACGGCTACCTGATGGTCGACCTGTTCTTCGTGCTGTCGGGCTTCGTGATCGCTTCGGCCTATGGCGGCAGGATCTCCTCGCCTCAGGCGCTGGGCCGGTTTCTTTGGCTCCGTTTCTGGCGCCTCTATCCTGTGCACCTCGTGTTCCTGATCGTCTTTGTCGCCGTCGAAGTCGCGAAATACATCGCGGAATACCGTTACGGCATTCATGCCAACCACCCCGCGCTCGGACCGGGCTGGACCGGCGATCTCGTCGCCAACCTTCTGCTGGTCCAGGGTCTGACCAACGGGGCGGCGAGTTTCAACGGCCCGTCATGGAGTATCAGCGTCGAGTGTGCCGTCTATCTGATGTTTGCTGGACTTTCGCTCGCCGCCAGATCGCGCGCCGTCGTCGCCGCCACGTCCTGCGCCCTGAGCGTAACGGGGCTGCTGCTGTTCGCCTGGCTCGGCCGAAGCCAAGTCACGCACGGGAATCATTACGGCATCCTGCCTGGCGTGGCCGGCTTCTTCCTCGGCGTGACAGTCAGCGGCTTCGCCGAACATGGCCGCGGTTCGGCGTTCGTGCGGCGGCATGGCCACGCCGTGGGCCTTGCGGCCTTGGCAGCATTGGCCTTGTTCATGGCATTCATGGCGATGCCGCACCAAGGCTACGAGACGCTCGCGGTCTTCCCGCTTTCTGCTGCGCTTGTGCTCTTGCTGGCAATGGCGCCCGCCTCAGGACCTTTTCGCCCGCTTCATTGGTCGGGGCTGCGCTGGCTCGGCGCGATATCCTACCCGGTGTACATGGCGCAAGAGGCCGTGATCTGGCCCGTCAAGGGACTGCTGCGCCTGGCGTTCCATGCGCGGGACATCCCGATCGCCGGACATGACCCGATCCTGGACGTTCCCGCGGCAGCCGGGCTGGTTGCCGCCGTGGCGACCATTCTACTGCTTCTCGGGGTCGCAGAGACCGTCCACAGTTTCGTCGAGGTCCCCTGGCGCCGTTGGTCGCGCCGCCGGCACGGCTTGTGGCTGTTGTCCGATCATCCGGTCTCGACATGACCGTCCGGAGTCACCATGTCCGCCGCCATGCTTGACGAACGCGACCTCGGTATACCGTACCCCCTTCATCAGGCGGCCGTTGCGATCGAACAGAACGTCCGGCGCCAACATCCCTTCATCGACCGTCAAGGCGACATCGAATTCCGCAGCGGCCTGCGTGTCGCCGAAGCGGAAATTCGTCGTCAACAGGCAAAGCAGCCCGCCGGGCTTCAGGCAGCGGCGGAACTCCTCGATCATTCGCTCGAACATGGCGAAAGTGAGGATCGGGTCGCTTTGCTGCGCCCCCGAGGTGGTCAACCGGCCATTGCAGAGCACCGCCAGGCAGAATATGGCATCGTACCAGCCGCTCGGTTCCGACGCGGGCGAGCTGGCCGTGGCGAAATCGAGGTCGAGCAGGCCCTGCGCCCGGCGCCGGCACTCGGCGATGGCACCGGGATGAATGTCGATGCCCTTGATCGACGCGGCCGGGAAGTATCGGCGCAAGGCGAAGACCTCGTCGCCGGTCGAGCAGCCGAAGGACAGCAATCGCCGGCCGCTGCCATCGCCCAAGGTCTCACGCGCAAAGGAGAAAAGCCATGGGTACCGATCGGGGACCGTATGGTTGAAGGGCTGGAAGCGCTCGGGCGAGAACCGCCACCACCCGAGATGGCCCAGCGTTCGCGCGAGCGCCCGTGTCGCCGGGTTCATATGGCGCGCGCCCTCATAGCCGGCCCTGGATCATGACGGATCCGGGCACATTCTTTACGGCCTCGAAGATCGGTTGGTACATCGTGGCTCCCAGCCATCTGCTGATCTGGTCGTTGGTTGCGGCCGCCATACTCCTGGTAAGGGGCAGACGCGCCGGCAAAGTCCTGACGGTGTTGTGTGCCGCGTTATTCCTCCTGATCCTCGGCTTCCCCATTGGCAATCTGGCTTTGCGACCTTTGGAGGACCAATATCCGCGACCGCCATGGCCTGAGCATGTCGACGGCATCCTCGTCCTGGGCGAAGGCCTCAATGGCGAGATCTATGCGTCGCGCGGCGTGGCCGGGATCGGCCCGGCCAGCGATAGCCTCGTCGCGCTGCGGATCCTGGCCGAACGCTACCCCGAGGCACGCATCGTTTTCAGCGGCGGGTCGGGCGAACTCTCCGGAAGCCGAGTGCCGGAAGCTCAAATTGCGGAAGATATCCTGCGTGGTATGGGATTGCCCGCCAGCCGGATCGCCGTTGAACCGGCCTCCCGCAACACTTGGGAGAATATCGATCTGTCGCGGGCGATCGCCCGGCCGGCGCCAGGCGAGACCTGGCTGCTGCTGGCATCGGCCTTTCATATGCCGCGCGCCATGGCGGTCGCGCGCAGCCTGGACTGGCCGCTCGTGCCCTGGCCGTCGACCTACCTGACGTCCGAGAACGTAATGGAGCCGCCGGTATCGCTCGGCGCCAACCTCGCGCGCCTCGACCTTGCGGCGCATGAGTGGCTGGGGCTGCTGGTCTAATCGCCTCGATCACAAGGCGAACTGACGCCATGGCGCAGCTGGCCCCGGGCATCGAGTGGCTGGGCGGGACTCCCCCGCCAGCTTCATTGCTGCAGCTCGTCGACCGGCACCGGGCTGCTCTCGCGGACACGATTGCCTTTCCAGGGCTCGTCAACTCGCACGATCATCTTGAATTCAACTGCTACGCGCCGAATGGGCGCCCCCCATACCGCGACTTCCTGGAATGGAGCCGCGACGTTCAAGCCGGGCGTCAGTTGATCGAGTCTGTCGAAGCCGTGCCAAAGCCGGTCCGCGTGCAATTCGGCATCCTCAAGAACTTGCTGTGGGGGGTGACGGCCGTGGCGGATCATGGCGGACGGTCCCTGGGCGCCGCCGCCCCGATCGCCGTGCTGGCGCCCTATCAGGACCTGCACTCGCCGGAGCTCGAATCGTCGCTCAAATTTCTATGTCGCCTGGGACCGGCCGTCGCCCATCTCGCCGAAGGGGTTTCCGCGGAAAGCCGGCACCGCGCGCTGCGCTTCCTGTCGGGCAATCTGCTGCGGCGACCCGTCGCTGGAATCCATGGGATCAGCCTGCGGGACGATGATTTCGCGGCCTTGTCGGCACTCGTCTGGTGCCCCGGTTCGAACTTCTTCCTGTTCGGCCGGAGCGCCGACGCCGCGGCCGCGGCGCGGCGCACGCGGCTGTTGTTCGGGACGGATTCCACGATCTCAGCACCCGGCACGCTGTGGGATCATCTGCGCCAGGTCCGCGGCATCGTGCCGGACGAAATGTTGTTCGCCGCGCTGACGAGCACGGCGTCTTCCTTCTGGCGCCAGGGGCGGACCGAGGATTTCGTGCTTGCCCGGCGCGGCGCAGCGGCACCTTGGGACGCGTTCTACGCCCTCACGCCGCGCGATATCCTTCTCGTCGCCTATGCCGGGGAGATCGCGCTGCTGGACGCCTCGCTAGCCGGCGACATCCCGGAAATCGGCCGGATTGTCCCCACTGGCCTGGAGCGGCGGCCGCAAGTTTGTCAGGTTGCCGCTCGCGGCGATGTGGCGGTCGGTCAAATCGGCGGCCGACCCGCAAACCATCGTCGCGCGCTTCGCCGGCTCGCTGTGACGGGCAGCATAGATCGCCATCGTCTCGACGCCGAAATGGCGCCAGAACAGGCGTTCGACCGCGAGCCCGGCCGTCGCAAGGCCGGCCAGAAGGCTGGTGCAGTCGCCGTGGCTGGTCAGCACGAAGAAAGCGATACCATCCGGTTTCAAGACGGCAGGAAGCCCCGCGGCCAGCCGGTCGATCACGTCCTCGCTGCGCCAGGATTGGTCGAAATGATTGAGGGGGCTGCCCCGGAACTTGGGCAGCGAGAAGACGACCCGATCGAATTGCCGGCCCGCCACCGGCGCCAACAGGTCACCCGCGAGCAGCTCGAGCTCGACCTCGTTCAGGATCGCATTCGCACGGGCGCATGAGACGGCCTCGGGCACGATATCGACGGCGGTGACGCGGTAGCCGCGAAGGGCGGCGAAGATGGCGAGGATGCCGCACCCGGTCCCGAGATCCAGCGCGGTCGCCGCGCCCTCCGCCGGTTCGAGCAAGGTCGAGCGCGCGACGAACTCGGCGAGGAAGCGGCCGGTGCGGAAGACGACGGGGTTGAACACGCCGGGCCAGACGATGAAGCGGCGGCCGAGCACGTGCTCGAACACCGCGCGGCCCAGCCGCCGGCGCAGCAATGCGCGCTTCACCCGCGTCCAGGGCGTGGCGAGCCAACGGACCAACGTCGAGACCGGCGGCGGCGGGACCGCCATGGCAGCTGCTATCTCGCTCATAGCCGCAACGTACAGACGCAGTCGCGGCAGACGGGGTCGTGCCGCACGTCGAGCCCTTTCCGGAAAGTCAGCGCGTCCGGGGAGTTCAGGATCTCCACCAGGCCGTCATCATGAATATTGCCCATTGGCGGATGGAAGAAGCAGGGACGGACGGTGCCGTCCGCCTCGATCACCGCCGAGACCCAGGGTGCGTTGCACTGCACCGCGGGCGTGGGGGCCAAGCCGTTCCGGGCGAGGAGCGCTGGGCGACGCGGCGGAGCCGTTCGGGCGTTTCGCGGATGAAGCCTTCCGCGAAATCGGCGGCGCGCGTGGCGATGAGCGTCTCGATCACTCCTGCGAATTCGGTGCTTTCATCCGCCGTCAACGCGATCTCGCCGGCGCGTTCCGCGTCCCACGGCTCCGCGCGATTGAACGCGGTCGAGGCCGTGTCGGCCGGCAGGAACGAGATATGGTCGAGCCCGATCCCGCGCGCACTGTCGATCGTCGCCGCAAGGTCGCGAAAATTCGCGCGCTGGACGACGCAGCGCCCGTCGACTGGGAAGTTGCTGGAAAGGCGGCGCAAGGCCGCGACGCCGTCGGCCAGCGCGCCGAAGGCATTGCGGACGCCGCGGATCCGGTTATGGACTTCCTCCGGCCCGTCGAGCGAGACGATGACGTCGTCGCAATATTGTGTGATGCCCTCGGCATGGCGCGCCAGCAGCAGCCCGCTGCTGAGCAGCGTGATCCGCAGCGGCAAGGCCTTGAGCGCGCGGCACAAACGCCAGAGATTGGGATGAAGCAAGGCCTCCCCGCCGGAGAGAACGACCCGGCCGACGCGCAGCCGGGCGAAATCATCGACCAGCGAGTCCAGCGCGACCGGGTCAAAGCTCGTGCCGTTGTGGTTGGCCTTCCAGATATCACACATGACGCAGCGGCAATTGCACCGGCTATGCGGCATCAGCGTCACGACCGGAATCCGGTGCAGCCGGTGCGACGCGCCGATGCGCCAGAGGTCGAAGCCGGGCGCCATCAAAAGCCCTGGATCTCGGGTCTTTGATAGGGAAAGAGCTTGTGCAACAGCCGGAGCTCGATCGGAAAATCGTAGAACTCGGCGGCGTAGCGCCAGGCGGCGACGGTCCGCAGCGCGGCACGCCCAACGCGCGTCAGCTTGACATCGGTCACCGTCGGATAGGCGGCATGGAGCACCCGCTGGAAATTGCCGATCTTGCGGCGGATGCGATCATTCATCCAGGGCAGGTCGGAGGAGAGGTGTTGCGCGAACTCCTCCCAGCGCGGCTGGGTCCAGGTCTCGACATCCTCCGGGAACTGGAAGCCGGCCTCGCGCGCCTCCTTGATCATCGCGCCTTCGACCGGCACGGGGCTATAGATGTAGAAGACGATCTCCGCTGCCGGATTGACCTTCTTCAACAGGCGGATGAAGCGGATCGTGTTCTCGGCATCGGCTTCCGGATCGGGCGGGTTGCCGATGATGAACGACATCTCGGGAACGACATCGAAACGGCGCATCTTTTCGGCAACGGCCAGGATGACGTTGTCGTCCTGCTTGCCGCCCTTGTTCATCCGGCGCAGCGTCTCGTTGTCGCCCGATTCCGCCCCCATGAACACCATCTTGAGGCCGCTGCGGCGCAGCTTGTCCCAGGTCTCGTCGCTGAAGCGCAGCATCGTGTCGGCGCGCCCGAACCCCCACCAACCGATGTTCAGCGGCATGATCCGCTCGGCGAATTCGGCGCAGCGGCTTTCCTGGACGAAGAAATTGCTGTCGTAGAACTCGATGGCCGTCGCACCATGGACGCGGACCAGCGTTTCGACGACCGAAGCCGTGCGCTCGGCGGTCTGCGCCGAATAGCGGCCATTCACCTTGTAGGTGATCGCGCAGAAACTGCACTTGAATGGGCAGCCATAGCTTGAGTGATGTGCGATGGTCCGCGAGCCCAGATAGGAATCGCGGACGTAACGCTCCATATCGATGCAGTGATAGGGAAAATCCGGCAAGTCGTTGATGTCGGGAACGGGCGGCTTTGGGTTGAGCTGCACCGCGCCCTGTGCGTCGCGCCATCCGAGCCCCGGGAGCGCGGTCACGTCTTCGCCCGCCGCCATGCGCCCTGCGAACTCGCCGAAGGCGAGCTCGCAATGGCCACAGAAGACGAAATCGACGTAAGCCTCTTTCATCACGACCCGGCCATGGATCGTCGGAAAATAGCCGCCCCAGACGATGACGAGATCGTCGAATTGCTGCTTCAGCTGCTTGCAGATCCGGCTTGCGTCGCGGAGCTGCGGGCCCGGCATCACGGTGACGCACAGCAACCGGGCGCCGCTGCTCCGGATTTTCTCTTGGAGGACCACAAGCCCGTCATCGACGAGATTACCGTCGATCAGCGCGTATTCGTGCTGCCCTTCGAGGATTGCGGCAAGGGCCAGAAGCGACATCGGCAGGACCGGCTTTTTCGACGCCGAACTCACCGGATTATAGAGAAGGATCACGATCCTTGCGCTCCCTGGCGACGCTGGAAGATGGTCAAATGATGGTCGGAGGCAAGCGCGAGCGATGGCCAGGAACCGGCTCTCGTCTCCCAGGCGACCAGTCGGGCGTAGAGTTTCGGCCGACGCTCGATGACCGGGAACAGGTCGGACGGCGGCATGAATACGCCGATCGGGCGGACCGACAGCAGCCGGAAGCCGGATTCCAAATCCTTCGCCAAGCCGCGCGGCGTCCAGTATCGGATCGGCAGCGTCCTGCCGCCGATCGTGGCGCTCGCGCGCCCGCGCCAGCGACGGATTGCTACCGGGTTCAGCCGGAGCCCATGCCAGGCTGTTTCCCAGGCGCAGAACCGGCCCATCGCGACGACGGCCAATATTCCGCCGGGCGCCATCGCCGCTTGCAGCATGCCGGCCAACGGTGTGACCGAGACTGCGCAGTTCACCGCGCCGAAATTGGACAGGACGAGATCGTACGGGCCGCCGACCCCCTTGGGCGCGTTGAAATCGAAGATCCCGGTCTCGATACGCTCGCCGAGGCCGAGTTCGCGCGCCTTGCGCTCGGTCGCCCGCAGCATGGCGGGAGAGCCATCCACGGCAGTCACGCTGCAACCATTGCCGGCCAGCCAAAGCGCATCCTCGCCGGTGCCGCAGCCGAGATCGAGGACGCGGAAACCGGGACGCAGATGGGGGGCCAGATACGACCAGACGAGCAACCGAAGCAGCTGAGCGGGCGACCGATGCGTGAAGCTCTCGTCGTAGGTGGCGGCAAGGCGATCGAACGCGCTCACCGGCGGTCCGGCGGAAACGCTGGAAAATTCAGCCATGCTCCACCTCGTGATGGGTGGCGTACATGCCGATCCGGGTGATTACCGACATTGCGGTCGTTTTCGCGCGCCGCACGAGGCTTGCATTGGGGTCTCCCGCCAGGCGTCCAAGGTGGCTCTGGGCCGAGAGCCAGCGCTGTGCATATTGGTAGAACCGCCGAGACCGGCGGCCGCTGATGTCGAGCGTCCGGTCCGAGCCCTCGAGCCACGGGAGGGGAGCGACGATGCGCTCGGAAACCCGCTGATAGTAGGGCGTGCCCTTGATCGGGTAGCTGATCGTGGTCAGGACGTCGTCCGGTGCCGCGAAGCGCAGATGCCGGGCGGTCTCGTCGATGTCGTCCCAAGTCTCGCCGTCATACCCCAGCATGATGAAGGTGCCGGCCCTGATCCCCCGCTTTTGCACCAGCGCGATCATGTCGCGCGTGCGGGCCGCGTCCGTCTTTCGCTGCATCGCGTCGAGGATCCGCTGCGATCCGCTTTCCGCGCCGATCCAAAGGCGATAGCAGCCGAGCTCAGCCAAAAGATCGGCCACGCGCTCGTTCAGCCGGTCCTCGCGCGTGATCGTCTCGAACGGATATTTCAGGCCGCGCGCCTTCATCTCCGAAGCGAAACCTTCGAGCCATTTCTGGTTTATCGTGAAGACGTCGTCGGCGAACCAGAGCTGGTCCGGCGCGTAGGCGTCGCGAATGGCGGCGATTTCGTCCGCCACATTCTTGGGCGAGCGGCGCCGATGGGAGTGCCCGAAGACCGAATGGCTGCACCAGTTGCACGTGTAGGGGCAGCCGCGCGCGACGATCAGCGAGACCGAGCGCACGCCGTGATGGCGCTCCCATGTCGCCATGTAGCGGTCCAGATCGATGGCCGCCCGATCGGGGAACGGCTGAGCATCCAGATCGCGGATCTGCGCGCGCGGCGCGGTCGTCCGCACCATGCCGTCGTCGTCGCGGTAGACGATCCCGTTTATCGTGCTGAGCTGCGCCAGGCCGAACCGGGTGAGGTGCGGGATAAGCTCGGCGAGGGTCAGCTCGCCCTCGCCGGAGACGATTATATCGGCACCATGCGCCAGGTATTCGTCCGGATAGTTGACCGGCTCCGGGCCGCCGAGGATGACGATGGCGCCGATTTCCTTGCAGGCCTGCGCCAGCCGGACGACGTTTCGCCGCGTCATCAGGTTGGCGTAAATGCCGACGATCGACGGCCGGCTCTGCTGGAGCGACGCAATGGCTGCGGCCACGCCGATAAAGGTCGTGTCCAGCACGTCGACCGAAAAGCCGCATTGCTTCAGATGCGAAGAAATATAGAGCAGGCCCAGCGGCGGGTAGGGTCGCATGACCTTCCGCTCCGCGGGATCGTCTGCCAGCGAGTAGCCATGGGTCAGGACGATGTCGCTCATGTCGGCAGCGTCGCGCCGAACGGGCGACGGACCTGCCGCGTCACGCGCAGGACCTGCAGCCCCATCCACAGCACTGGAAGCGCGGGCACGCACCAGCCGACGACCGCGCAGGCGCGCAGATGCGCCCAGCGCGGTCCGGACCGGCCCGAAGCCAGGGTCCCCAGCCGCCGGAGCGCGCGGTGCAGCCTGAACTCGAGATGCACATAGATGTGCAGCAGACGGTAGAAGCGGCTGGTGAACGGGCCTTGGTAAAGCATCGCCATGTCGGACGAGACGGTCCAGTTGCGCTTGTCGCGCAGTTGATTCTGCACACGCTCGTAAAAGACGGTGCCCGGCAGGGGATAGGAGACGGAGATGCCGATTTCATCCGGGCGGGTCTTGCGGAGCATCGCGAGCGTCGCGGCGATCTCGCTCATGCCTTCCCCCGGATAGCCGAACTGCAGGAAATGGCCGACCCGGATTCCGGCCTTCTGGAGCTGGGCGGTTGCCTCGGTGATCTCGCCGACCGTGAGGTCCTTGTCCATCGCATCGAGGATCTTCTGGCTGCCGGATTCGGCCCCCATCCAGACGATATCGCAGCCCGCGCGCCTCAGATCCTCGACGGCTCCCTCGCGCAGCACGAGATCGGCCCGGCTGAGGCATTTGAAGGGCAGCTTGAGCTGGCGCCGCTCCAGCTCTTCGGCGAAGGCACGCCACCATCTGGGTTTCAAGCCCATGATGTCGTCCATGAACCAGATATAGTCCGGGGCCGCGAGCTTCACGAGCGATGCCAACTCGGCGGCGACGTCCTCGGGCGGCCGTACGGAATAGGACTGTCCCCAGATCGGCTTCGCGCACCAGTTGCAGGAATAAGGGCAGCCGCGCGACGTCACCAGGTTGAGGGCAAAATGCCCATGGTGTTGCATCCAGATGCGGCGGTACCGTTCGATATCTACCAGGTCCCATGCCGGGGGCGGCAGATGCTCGAGATTGCGGATGGGATCGCGGCGGACGGTTCGCGCGACCTTGGACGCTTCGTCCAGCCACGCCACGCCAGGCACGGCGGCAATCCCGTCCCCGCCCGAAGACCAGAGGGCGACAAGCTCTCTAAGCGTCGCCTCGCCTTCTCCAAGAATGATCGCGTCGGCACCGGCCGCGAGATAGACATTGGGGTTGTCGGAGGCGTCCGCGCTGCACACGGCGAGCTTGATGCCGGCCTCGGCCGCCGCCGTCGCCATGGCCAGCGCGGCGTCGCGCATGGCGGCGAGACACATCTTCGACAGGTAATTGAAGTTGTCGTCGAAGAGGATGGCAATGTCCGGCTTGATCCGCGACAGCAGGTCCTGCCACTCATCCGCTCCGGCCGCGAGCATGGCGTCGAAGAGATGAACCTCGTGCCCGTCCGACCGCAGCGCGCCAGCGGCATAGAGCGTTCCTAAAGGGGGAAACGGCTGCCGCTCGGCCCAGCGCGCCGGATCGAGCTGCAGGAAATAGGCATTGCCGATGAGGACGCGACTCATCGTTTGCCCATTCTGGAAGCATCCGCGGCGAAGGTGCGGCTCCGTCGGGCCATCAGGTCTTCACCATCCAGGGCGTTCGGTAGCAGATCTGCCGACAAATCAGTCTCGCAATCCAGGTCCAGGAGATGGTTCTGCCGCCGGCAAATATTCTTGCGTAGCGCCAGGCCGAAATGATGTCGCCGCGGGTGAAGACGGTCGCCCGTACGACCAGACTCGCCCGGATCTTGGCGTAGTCAGGCTGGAGACGTGCGGAGGAGCAGGCGTATTCCATCACCCGGACATCGCCTTCCAGCCTTTTTTCCGGCGTCATCGATCCGTTGGAAGCGGCCAGGCCGGCTGCGCCATGTCGACACCGGCTCGTCGAGATAGACGACGCTCCCGCCGACGCGCTGGAGGAAGAGCGCCGTCGCCAGCTGATCGGTATGGGTCTCGTCGACCGGATCGAAGCGCAGCCTCTCGGCTTGGCCCAGGCGATAAAGATTTGCACCAAGCGGCCCATAAAGCATCGCGCCGGTCGCGAAGGCCTGGGCGAGGAAGCGCTCCGCCTCGACCGGCGCGCCCGGCGCGCCGTACCAGTGAATCCGGCGGGCGGTGCGGATCGGGCGTAGGTGCTCGTCGGCGATCATGTAAGACGCGATACCCAGCACGGCTTGGTGCTGCTGCATCCGATCGCGGAGCCGGAGAAGGCCGGTACCCCGAACGGTTGTCGCCGACCATCAGGAAGATCGCAAAACCGAAACCGAGCTCTTCCGCGTAGTCGATCGCCCGGTTCCAGTTTTCGACACGGCCCAGGTTCCGTTCGTTCTTCCGAACATGGACGGGCGCTCCCTGCCGGTCATGGGCCGCAAGCCGTTCGGCGCTGCCGTCGTCCGAGGAATTGTCGGAGACCAGGACCTCGTAGCTGTCGGCCGGCATGCCCGCTGCGGCCCCGGAATCGACGGTTTCCTGGAGCAGCGCCCCGCCGTTATAGGTTGGGATCAGGATCGCGATCTTGCGCGACCTTGCGGCGCGCGCAGTCATGCTCTATCCCGCCTGGCGGGCTCGACGGACATGAGCAGATCCTCGTATTGCTCAGGCGTCCCGCAGAAGATCACGTCTGCAGGGGCGATCAGCTCGAAGGCGATGCGGCTGCCGCGGGCGATCAGGGCGTTGTAGAGCGGCGCCACATAGCGCTCTTTCCGTTCGGCCAGGCTGCGCGGCAGCCCCGGATGATGATATGCCCAGCGGAAGTCGCCCGCGCGTCGGAAATGATAAAGCCCGGTCGAGCACAGGTCCGACACCTGGCTCTTCTCCACCACATAGGCGGCTTCGCCCGGACGTTCCGGGTGTGGTGCGACAAAGGACCAACCCGAGCCACTACCGCGGAACACCTCGATATAGCCGGCGCAGGACGGGTCGGTGACGTGGACCGGTGCCCTATAGCCGGGCCGGAACGTATCGATGTTGAATATCGTGATACTCCGGTCATCACTGGTCCCGGCGCGGTCAAGACCGAGCAGCACGGTCTCCGCCTGCCCAGCCGTCGGGTGATCAAGCGCGACGATGGTCGCATGCTCGATGGCAAGTGTTTTCGTTTCGCTCCGGACGAACTCGGCCGCATCGGCGTCGCGTACGACAAAGATGAATTCGTCGGTCCGGAAATAATGGGAGAAACTGCCGACGGCGTGTGCGAAGACTGAATGGTTTCCGACCATTAGCCGATATTTGGGTTCCGTGTAGCCGGCATCGTAAAATCGCCGGCTCTCTCCGGCCATCGGGATCACGAAGATCATGGCTGGACACCGAAATAAAGATCGTAAATCCGGTATGCGTTGGCCAGAATGGCAAGTTGGCGGTTGCGCATCATCCGAGTGCAATGGCAGCATAGAGAAGAAGAGAAGGACCGAAATCGCTGCAGCTATCCGCTCCTGTTCGGGGTCTCCGCCACAAATCACCTCGCGAAAACAGCGCTCGATCTCCGCCTGTCTGGCCGCTTCGGCCGTGCTGAAGGAAAGTGCGTACGAACTCGTCTGGCTCAGAGAATAATAGCCCGCGATAATGAAGTCGTAGCGGCCAAAAACCGAATGGTGCAGCTTTCCGAGGTCATAGCGCGTATCGCCATAGATGCTGGGCCGGCCCGGTTCGCAGTAACCGCGCGGATCTATTAATTTTATGTCGTTGCGCCTGAAGTCGAACAGAATATTGCTGAAGCAAAAGTCGCCGTGCAGGATACCGATTTCGCCAGCGGTCGGGGCGCCGACCACGGTGTCCATCCGGTCTATCACGGAGAGGGGCGAGGGGAACAACCGGCCATTAATGGACCAGCCGGTTTCCGGGCAAATCCCGGTTCGCTCCGCATAGGTCCGGAACCGGTCCATCGCCTTGTCGCCATAAAGATGGTGGAAGCGCAGGCTCTCCGATGCGGCCGGCTTCTGGTCGCGCATCAAATCCATGACTTGGCGACAGGTTCGCAGAATACGACGCCATACGACCGGGGCGAGCGCACCGAAGACGAAGAGATTATTCAGCGGACATAGATATTCATAAGCCAGGCTATAGCCGGGACGATCGGGACCCGTCCGGCCGATATAGGTCGGGACATAGGTCTTCAGCGGCGGCGGCAGCGCCTCGAACCAGCAGGCTTCGGCTTCGATCTTCTCGAGCGGTGCGCCGGTCTTGGTGACGGTGTTGCGGCTGATCGACAGCGAATTGAAGGCACGCTCCGTCGTCAGGGCTCGGCAGGAATTGTAGTAGGTGTTCAGATGACCGAGGTCGAGCCAGCGGCCACAGCCTTCCACGGCGTCGAACGCCGGATGTAGATCTGCATAGGCGTTCAAGGCCGCCAGAAAGTTGCGCTTGGCCCCCGCCAGGCATTTCATGAAGGCGTGGCTGTGCGAAAAACTGAACAGCCCACTCAGCAACGCGGCGTCTTCGCGGCTGGCATCGTCGATCGCCGAGATCCGCACGGGCGTTCGTTCGCGGAGCATCGCCCAGGGATAGGCCTGTTCGCCGACATGAACGGAAAACCCGTCCGCCGGAAATTCGTCGATTCCGAGGAAGAGCGTGTCGCCATGAAGGATGTAAAGCGGCTCCGCGCTATCCGTGCTCTGAATGACCGCAAGCAGAATCGATTCGGAAAGCGCCAGGCCATCCTCGATCGGCAGCGTCTCGATCTGCAACCGGGCGAGCAGCTCCTGGTCATGTGCCGGAACTTCGAATGAAGCCGGCAGGCTGAGCACGATGCGATCGACGAACCGGCGGAGCAGCTCGGCCTGCAGCTTGAAAAGGCGGCTATTCCCGATTGGCAGGAAGGCGGGAGGGAGCATGCCGAACTCCGCCGCCATTTCCTGATTGATGTAGGCCGCAGATGTTATGAGGCCGAATGTCATGCTGCCCGGTCCAATGTTCCCAACGCGTCATCGAGCCGGCGGCCGTTTCCCGTCGCCCGATCGAGAGATTCAAGACTCACTTGCCGATCACCTGCTGGTCGGATTATCGCGAATGAGACGTCGTCGCCGGGCGGGTTATTCCCAGCGTCGTGCAAAATAATTCTCTTGAGAGTTTAGTGCGTTAGCTTAGTTTTCGGCGGCAGCAAAACTGGATTTCGCCCTTATCTTGATTATGCCGCGGGAGGCGACACTGCGTCTTGCAGCCGGATTGCTCGATCAAGCTGTCGTCAGCTCGGCGAATTTTGCGCTGAACGTCATTCTCGCGCGCGCGTTGCCGTCTGCTCAATACGGCATCATTTCCGTCGCGATGTCGCTGCTGATATTCCTCAATACGCTGCATCAGGCGCTCGTCATCTATCCGAATTCGCTTCGGGTCGCCGTGGCACCTCGGCGGCGGCAGGGCTATCTTTTGACCGTCGGCGCCATTCTCACCCTGATGCTGGGGCTGGCGTCGCTGCCGGCGGTCTTCGTGGGGCTGGAAAGTTGCGGCGCCGTCGAGGCCTTTCTGCCGGTTTCTCTGGCCTTGGTGCTCTGGCAGCTTCATGAAGTCGTTCGGCGCTCGTTTCTGGCGCGCGGCTTGGTCCCGTCCATGTTGGCGGTCGATGCGGTCAGGTATGTCGGCGCGCTCTGCGGCGCCGCCCTGCTCCTCCCGCGCCTGACCATCGAATGGGTCTTTGCGCTCATCGCTGCCAGCTCGGCCTGCGGCGCGGTTCCTCTGGTCCCGCCAGCGATACGGCTTTTCCGTATCGTCGGCCGCAACTTGCGCACGGAGGTGGCGCTGCACTGGCGCGTCGCGGCGCCGGTCCTCGGCGCCAATTTGCTGGCGGTCTTCTCGACGCAGTGGCTCCTTTGGTTGCTGGCCTGGCACCAGAGGCCAGACGATGCCGCCGCCCTCGTGGCGCTGACAAACATCGTGGCGATTTCCAATCCCGTCATGTTCGGCGTCGAGAATATCCTGCTTCCGGAGATCGTCCGGGCCCAGCAGGGGCTTCGCTTCGCCGACCTGTTGCGGCTGCTTCGCCGTCATGCGCTAGCATGCGCAGCGCTGGTGGCGCCGTTCTTCATTCTGATCGCGGGCGCGCCGCAACTGGTGGTTCACGCCGTCTATGGAGCCTCGACGCCTTACGCCGGCTCGCCCGGCGCCTTGCGGCTGCTGGTGGGCACTTATGCCTGCTACCTCGCCTCATACATGCTCGGCGCGGTGCTGCGGGCCTATCGTGCGGGGCCGGAGGTGATGAAGGTGCAGCTTTACCGCGCGCTGCTGGGCGTTTCCGTCGGCAGCTGGCTGTGTGTGGCAGTACGGGCTCTTCGGCGCCTGCCTGGCGTCGCTGCTGGCAGGCTGTGTGCGCGCCGTCCTCAGCCTCTGGTTCGTGTGGCGATTGCGCGGCGTGACCGCAGGCGCGTCGGCCGCGTTGCCTGCGTCGTAGGATCCATCCACATGCCCGCCAAACTCAATTCGATCGAGCGGAACCTCTGGACATGCCTGGTCCTCGCCGTGCCCGTGTCGGCGACGCCGCTCCTGGATCTGGGCTCGGGCACGCTGGCCCGGCCGCTCGCCGCCTTTCCGGCGGGCGCTCTTCTCCTGCTCGCCCTCTTCCGAATTTGCGTGCTGAGACAACGTCCGCGCGGGCTTGGCGAAGGATTTCCCCTGCTCGCGGTCTTCACCGCCTACGCCGTCCTGAGCGGGCTCGTTCTCGTGCAGCTCGAGCCAGAAGAAATCTTCAAAGGCCAGTCCCCGTTCCAAAGCCTGACCCGGGCCTTGCTCACCTGGCTGGTCGGGGGCACGTTCTATTTCATCGCGCGCACTCAGCTTCGCACCGCTTCCGACGTCCGGCGCACGATCCGCCTGCTGTTTTTCGGCGTGGCCGCCTCGGTCGCCTTCGCCGGGCTGCAAGTGCTCGCGATCGTCCAGCGCGGCGACATGCTCAGGATCGTGCAAAAGATCACCGATCTTTTCGCCGTGCATTACGACGGCCTGGGTAACCGTGCCCAAGGCATGACCTTCGAACCCTCCTGGCTGGCGACGCAGATCATCGTCCTGGTGATGCCGGCTTTGATCGCGCGGGCCATTTCGCGGCAGGACTATGTCGGCGTCGACGCCGGCCGTGGATTCTCCCGAAATCTTGCCGCCGGTTTCGCCGTGGCGCTGGCGGGCCTGCTGTTTTCCGGGTCCCGTTTCGGCATCGTCTGCGTGGTGGGCATGCTGGTGCTTTGCAGCATGGTGGCCGCCAGCCGGGGACGCGCGCTCGGCGCGGCCAGCCTCTTGCTCGCCCTCGTCGCTGGCGGCGGGGGTGTCGTCGCCATGAGCGACGTCGGTGCGGGTGCCGGCGCCACCTATGTCGTCGGACCCGTCCTTTACCTGATCGGTGGCGCGGATTTGGGCGAGCAGGGCGAAGATGTTGCCACCGGCGTGACCGACGCACTGGCGATGGCCGGAAGGGTGGCTGCGGCACAGGCCGCTGGCAAGATGTGGCTCGATCACCCCCTGTTCGGCGTTTCCCTCGGGAACAATTATCGCTATTTCGGAACCTATGCGCCCGATTGGGCCTTCGCCACGCAACTTTTTAAAGGTGCCAAGGAGGGCGTCGGCTGGCTGGATCCGCATTCGCCGGAAAAGGGCAATGCCAAGAATCTTTTCCTCCGACTGCTGTCGGAAACCGGGCTCGTCGGTTTCGCGATCCTGGCATGGTTCTTTCTGCGGCAAGTCTTCGGCGGCCCCGCCCACGACAGTTTCCATGCCTATTTTAGGTTCGCCACGGCCGCGGCACTCGGTTTCAGCTTTCTGAACCAGGACACTTTCGTCGATCCCGGCCTCTGGATTCCGCTCGCCCTCTGTTCCGCCATGAACCGGATATCTTCCGCAATTCCATCGGAATAAGTCCGGCGGGGCTTGCGTCTATGGACCGCGTCTGCCCCGCCGATCCGGTGGACGACTGAAGCCGCGCTTCAGCCCCTTCCGCAGCGGACGCCCCCGCTGGGAGGAGCAGGATCGTTGGTTTGACCTATCAGGCGCGGTCTTCGCGATCTCGCCTGGTTTCCTTTCGGTTGGTCCATGGATCTGCAACGCCGCTCGAAACTCCGCATCGCCATCGTCACGACCCGCGATCTTACCGAACAAAACGGTCGAACACCGATCATCCGAGAAATCGTCCGAACGCTCGGCGAGACGGAAGAGGTCACACTCTTCCGGCTGCGCTCGATCACCGAAATCGGTCGGATCGGAGCGATCCTCGGCGCAGCCGTCGCGTGGATCGTCAGCCTGATTCGTTTGAGCCCGCTGCCCCTCCAATGCGTGCTCTACGCCGCGCGGTCGGAGTGCAGGGAAATCACCAAACGTATACAGGATTTCGACGCCGATTGCGTCTACCTGGATACGGTAAGGTGTCAGGTTCTCCTGCGAAGACTGCGCAAGTCGCTTCCGAATCTGCATGTCGTGACAGATTTCGACGACCTCATGTCGCACCGCGCGGCCTATCTTCGACGCAATCGCCTGCCCTTCGCGCCGGGACATGTCGCTAAGCATTTCCCACCGTGGCTGCGCTATCTCGTCGAAGCGCCGATGGCGCAGGCGATCGTGACCTATGAAGCCGCGACGCTGCCGGGCGCGGAAAACGAAGTGGCCCGGGCTTCGGCGGCGACCGTCCTCCTGTCGCCGGTCGACCGAGACCGGTTGCGTCGGCGGCCGGCATTGGCCGGGCACGAAACGGTGCATTCCATCCTGCCGGCCGCCCGCATACAAGGTTCAGCCTGGGACGGCGTACCGCCGCTGCGTTTCGTCTTCATCGGCAGCGACTTCTATCTGCAGAACCGCACGGCGCTCGATTTATTGGTTCGCATCTGGCACGAGGCAGGGCTATCGACGCCGCTTCATGTCTATGGACGGCAACGCTTTACCCGCCCCTCTCCGCCTGCCATCCGCTGGCACGGCTTCGTCGAGGCTCTATCCGAGGTCTACCAGCCGGGCAGCATCGCGTTGGCACCGTCGCTCGATCGAGGCGGCATCAAGACGAAAGTGATCGAGGCGTGGGCCTGGGGCTGCCCGGTGCTCGGCAATCCGGCCGCGTTCGAAGGACTGGCGATCAAGGACTATCCCCTGGTCCTGCCCGAGGCGGACTGGCCGGCCCTTATGGCACGGCCCGAGTCGTATCGCGATCTATGGGCGGCGGCGGCGCGGATCGGCAACAGCTTCGTCGGCGAGTCACTCCTTCCCGAAGGATTCGAGCAGGCATGGAAGGACGTGATACAGCCCAGGCGCCATCGCCCAGAGGTCTTCGCACTCCCGGCCGCCGGCTCGGATGCCGAGCCGGTGTTACGATAGCGCCTCGTGGCTTCGCAAATGCTCCACCACGAATTTCTCGATCGGCGCCGCGTAGAAATCATTGTCTATGCGCCAACGTGCCAACCGGCGCAGCGGATGCGCCGGCCGCGCGGCACTTCCGGCATAGCGATTGTAGAACTTGAAACGCTCGATGCGGCGGCGGAGCTCGGGCGAGACCCAAGTGCCGGCGGTCCCGGCGACGTAGTCGAACCGCGACCACTCATCCAGCGTCCGCGGCAACTGGTCCGCCACGTCGGCTGCCAGCGCGGAGCCGGGATAGGGCTTGTAATAGAACAACGGCGTCTCGAATTTCGGGCTCATCGCGCGCAGGGTCTTGATGAGGCCAAGCGTGGCTTCGACTTCCTCGAGGGTCTCGCCCGGGAACCCGACGATGAACGAGAAAATGACGGCTATGCCGTGCGCCCGGCACTTGGCCGCCGTCTCCAGCACGGCATCGATGGTCGTGTCCTTCCGGATGCGCTCCATCATCCGACGCGATCCGGTTTCGACGCCGACCAGGACCCGGCGGAGACCCGAGCGCACGCAAAGACGCCAGATCTCGTCGGGCAGCCGCACGCCTTGGTCCGCACGCAGCGTCCCAGCCCAGCTGAACTCGAGCCCGCGGCGCAGGAACTCTTCGCAAATCGCCGCAACCCTGTGCCGCTTCGTAAAATACGTCTCGTCCTGAAAATTGAGATCGGTGAAACGGTACCGCCGCCACAACATCTCGATTTGTTCGCCGAGCTGCGTTGCCGCGACCGCCTTCCAGTCGCGGCCATAAACGAACGGGTCGGCGCAGAAGGCGCAGCGGAAATTACATCCGACCGATGTGATGTAGTCGAACTGGCGTTGCCCCTTGAGAGCGAAGTACCGTTCCACCGGGATCAAATCGAAATTCGGCGGAGCGAAAGCATCCAGGCTTTCCAATCCGCGCCGCGCATTGGTCTTGACGGTGTTCCCGTCCCGATAGGCGACCCCGCTAATGCCTTCGACCGTACCGCCCGAAGCCAGGCTCTCGACAATTTCCGCGAACGTGCGCTCGCCCTGGCCGGCGACCGTGATGTCGATGCTAGGCTCCCCGAGCGTCTCAACCGGAAACAGCGAGGGATGCCAGCCGCCGGCAATGGTCGGAAGGTCCGGCCGCGCCAGCTTTACCGCTCGGAGCACGCGCAGCGCGTCCTCGAGAGGACGCCCGGTCAGCATCGTTACACCGAAGCACAGCGCGTCCTTGGTCTCGTCGATCACCCGCTTCAGCGGGTCGGACTCGATGCGTGCATCCACGATGCGCACATCGAAGCGTTCCGCATCGAGATTCGACCCGATCGCCAGCAGCGCCAGCGGCATCGTGTGAAATACCGCCTGGGGGTTATAGAGAACGACCTTCAGTTTGGTCAAGATTTCCTCCTAAGATCTGGCGCGATCCTCCGTCATGTCGAGAAAGATTTCAATATAAATTTTTGGAAATTCGAAAAAAAATCGATATCATTATGCTTATTCGGACCATCAACCTGCAGAACATCTGTAAAATGTCGATAGATTCGATACAAAAGGCAATCTGTTCTACGGTCGCTTATCGCGATATCTTCGATTATCCGGTGACGCTGGCCGAGATACACCGGTATTTGCATGGGATCCGTTGCACGCCGGAGGAATTGTCGGACGCCCTTCGGCGCGGCCCCTTGCTCGACCGGTATCTGGATACGGATGGGGAGTATTTCGCCCTCCACGGGCGACGGGCGATCTTTGAGACCCGACGCTTCCGCCGCGAATTGTCGCGCCGGAAAAGACCGCTTGCCCGGGTCTTCGCCCGCTTTCTGGCCAGCCTCCCGAACGTTCGGATGGTCGCGATGACCGGCTCCCTCGCCGCGGGGAATCTCTCGGCGAGCGGCGACATCGATTTCCTGCTGGTGACGGAGTCCGGCAGCCTGTGGCGGACCCGGGCGTTCTGCCGTTTCCTCGCCCTGCTCGATAACAGGCTGGGCAGCGGTTCCTTCTGCCCGAACACGTTCCTGTCCATGGCCGCTCTCGCGTTGCCGCGGCAGTCGATGTACGACGCCCAGGAACTGTGTCAGATGATTCCGCTCTTCGGTGACGACACCTACCTTGCCGTCCGGGAGGCCAATGCCTGGACGGCGGATTGGCTACCCAACGCCGAAGGCGCGCCGATGGCCGGAGAGCGGGGCGATCCTCTGTCGCGTCCGTCTGAAGCGTTGCGGCGAATGGCTCCTGGACAGCCCCACGGGGCGAGCCCTCGAGAAATTCGAGGCGACCCGGAAAATCCATCGTTTCAACGAGACGAACCACCTGAAGGGCGCCTGGACACGCTCGACGGACGAGCGGCATAGCATGTGGGACGAGATGCGCCTGAAGATCGAAGGAGCCTGGCAGCAGCGGCTGGACACTTGCTTGTCCGAGGAGGAGGCACGGGCTCCATGTCGTTCCACCAGCACTACCTGACCATCGTCGACGAGGCCGAACGGCGCTTCCGCGTTGCGCAATGGCGCAGCGGGACTATCGATCTCTGGCCGCTCGCCCGGATGGACCTCTATCTCGACATGTATGTGCAGGACACCGGGTGCCCGGTGGCGCCCGCGCGATCGCGAATCCGGCGCGGGCTGG
>JBBCHB010000037.1:0-112814 GCA_037200015.1 Aliidongia sp.
GTGCTGGGCGATCCGGAGAGCACCCGCGAAGTGCTCGGCATCAACGCGGGCGAGACGCTGGGCTATGGCATCGAGCTCTACCTGTTCGGCACCTACGGCCATCGCGATGCCCAGAGCTGGAGAATTTCCGCAGCCCGAATCCGAACTACAGCACCGATGGGGCGGCGCTGTCGGCGATCTATCCCAACGGCTTCTCGCCCGTCGAGACGATCGACGAGAACGACTTCTCCATCACCGGCGGGGGTCAAGGGCGAGAATTTCGCCGGCTGGCATTGGGATATCAGCAGCACCTTCGGCGGTGATTCCGATGGGATCGGCGTCGCCAACTCAGGCAATTCCAGCCTCTTCATCGATACCGGCAGCACGCCGACGACGTTCCATGTCAGCGACTACAATACGAGCCAATGGACCAACACGCTCGACGTCAGCCGGCCGGCCGCGCTCGGCTTGCCGGCGCCGGTGAACGTGGCACTCGGCTTCGAGCACCGGCGCGACACCTACAGCCTCGGCGCCGGCGATCCCGCCTCCTATTACACCAGCGCCAATTCCGACACGAATTCGACCTATTCGAGCGGCGCGCAGGCCTTGCCGGGCAGCCTGCCTTCCGTGGCCGGCGCGCATTCGCGCAACAGCATCGGCACCTATGTCGATCTGGCGACCGATCTGACGCCGGATTGGGATGTCGATCTCGCCGGGCGCTACGAGCATTACAGCGATTTCGGCAGCACCGAGAACGGCAAGGTCCGAACGCGCTACGCCATCACACCGAACCTCGCTATCCGCGGCACGGCCAGCACGGGCTTCCGGGCTCCGTCACTCGCGGAAGAATATTATTCGGCAGTCGCGGTCGGGCCCGGCTATGCCTCGGCCCAGCTGCCGGTGTCATCGCCTGCTGCCGTGGCGCTCGGCTCGAAGCCGCTGAAGCCTGAGGATTCGACGAATTTCAGCATCGGCATTGTCGCCCAGCCGCTGCCTCGCCTGCATGCGACCCTTGATGCCTATCAAATCCGGATCGCCAACCGGATCGTCGACAGCGCCGACTACACCAACGCCAATGTCGGCAACGATCTTCTGCTCAACGGCGTCGTGCTGCCCACGGGCACGGCACCGCAAGCGCAGTACTACGCCAACGGCGCGACGACGCTGACTCGCGGCCTCGACGCCAAGCTGGATTATCCGACGGATTTCGGCGCCTACGGCTCGGTCAAGTGGGACGCCGCGCTCAACGTGAACTACACCAATGTCCGCAATATTACGCTGAACGCGGACGGCACGCCCAATCTTAATGCCGCCGCCATCTCCTACCTGCGGACGGCGACGCCGAAGAACAAGATCATCGTCGGCGGCACTTGGTACCGGGATGACTGGAGCGTGACGTTGCACGAGACCCGCTACGGCCATGTCGCGCAGCAGGACGTCGATCAGTTCACCTTCTCGAACTACTATCTGAACACCGTGAATGCCGCCTACATAACCGATCTGGAAATCGGCTATGATCTGACTGGCCAGCTCCACTGGCTGTGGGCGCAGATAATCTCTTCGATAAATACCCGACCCGCATCGACCCTGCCTCGCCTTCCTTCGCACCGTCGGGCTGGAATGTGTATGACACGACCTCGCCCTTCGGCTTCAATGGCGGCTTCTACTACGCACGGGTGAGCTACAGCTTCTGACAATGATTGCACACGGTATACGGCTTCTGATCGGCCTCCTCCTGCTCTCTTGCCTCACGGCGCGGGCCGAGGGGGGCGAGACTCTCGACCGCGTCCGCAAGACGGGCGTCTTGAACGATCTCACCATCAGCTATTACCCGCCCTTCGGCTTCATCAACGACCGGAACGAGCTGGACGGCTTCGATATCGATGTCGCCAAGGCGGTGGCGGACAAGCTCGGCGTCACGCTCAAGCTGGCGACGCCGGCTGGGAGACCATCGTCTCGGGCCGTTGGCGCGGGGCGCTGGGATGTCTGCATCTGCTCGATGAGCCCAACGGATGATCGCGCCAAGGTGCTGGATTTCCGATCCGCTATTACAGCTCGCCGGCCTATCTGGTCGTGCACAAGGACGAGACGGCAATCAAATCGGTCGCCGATATTTCGGGCAAGCGGATCGGCGTCGGCCAGGGCTCGACCTATGAGACCTATCTCGCCAAGACGCTGATCCTGCCCGGCGGCAAGCCGGTCGCGTTTCCGTTCCACGACGTCGTCGCAGTTCCAGGCGACGAGACGGTGAATTTCCGCAACCTGGCGCTTGGTCCCGGCCTACGCCTCGATGCGATCATCGCGGACCTCGCCACGGCCAAAAGCAATATCGCGACGACGCATGCGGTGAAGATCGTCGGCGACGCGCTCTATGCCGAGCCGAACGACATCGTGACCGATAAGGGCGATCCGGAATGGGATGCCGAGCTGGTGCGCGTGGTCAAGGAGTTGCGGGCCGATGGCACGCTCGGCCGGATCTCGCGGAAATGGTTCGATACCGACATCACGCAAGATGACTCTTAGCGACGACCCGGCCCATCCCGGCAGCCACCCCCTGCCGCCGATACCGGGATCGAGCGCCCGCTCTTTCCGCGTGAAGGTGTGGCTGACCTGGCTCGTGCTGCTCGGCCTGCTCGTCGCGGGCGCCATCGGGCTGCATCTCGATTTCGGACTGATCGGCCAGAAGCTGCCCTTCCTGCTCGGGCTGCGCCTGGCGCCGGACGGCTTCATCCAGGGCGCGGCACTGACCGTCTTCGTGACGGCGGTGTCGATGGTGTTCGCGCTGCTGCTCGGCGTGCTGGCGGCGCTCGGACGGCTTTCGGCCAATCCGGTCGCCTTCGCCGTCTCGACCTTCTACGGCTCGCTGTTCCGCGGCACCCCGCTGATCGTGCAGGTGCTGATCATCTACCTGGCACTCCCCGAGATTGGCATCATCTGACCGGGTTAACTCGGGAATCATCGCATTATCGCTGAATTACGGCGCCTATTTGGGCGAGATGATCCGCGGCGGCGTGCTGTCCGTGCCGCCGGGCCAGCGCGAGGCGGCGATGGCGCTGGGCTTGCCGCGCTGGCTGATCGGCTGGAAGATCGTAGCCCCCCAGGCGGCGCGCGTCATCATCCCGCCGGCCGGCACGCAATTCGTCTCGATGCTGAAGGATTCGGCCCTGGTCTCGCTGATGGGGCTCTGGGAGCTGAATTTCCTCGCGCAATCCTATGGCCGGTCGAGCTTCCACTATATGGAAATGCTGATCTCGGCAGCCGCGATCTACTGGCTGCTGTCGCTCGGGTTCGAACTGGTCCAGGTCCGGCTCGAACGCCGCTTCGGCCGAGGCTTCGCGCCCGGGACCGCTAGGGCGCGGGCATCTGCGGGCAGGACAGGCCTGCGCGCATCTGGCTCATCTGCACCGGATCGAAGCTCCGTCCGGCGCATTGCGCGCCATAGGCGCCGGCCGCATCGTTATAGGCCTTGATCGCCGCCTGCAAGGTGACGAGGGTCGGTATCATAGGTCCGGGCGTAAAGCTGCTCGCGCTCGACATTCAGCGCCTTCAGCGCCTCGACCTGGCCCCTGACGGCGACATTCACGCTGTTGCGCGCCTGTGCGATCTGCTGATCGAGCGTGTCGACTGCCGCGCGATCCTGGTCATAGACCTGCTGCGCCTGGCTGATCTGGTCTTTCAGCGCCGCGACGGCCTGCTCGCTGCACAGACAGCCCGTGACGAGATTGGGGTCGGTGATGACGCCCTGGGCGAATGCCGAACCGCTGAAACCCAATGCGACCGCAACTGCGGCGGCAGCAAACCGCTTCATGCTTCCCTCCCGCCCGGTTCATTCCGCTAGAATCCGGCCGATCGGCCGGACACAAAGACAACACCTTCGCCGGCCAGGCCGGTACGCAGACTAAACATTAACCTGCAAAGGTCGCAACGGTTCCGAGAACAACATGCCCCTAGACCGCGGGATGTTGGCGAATATGAGCGTTGATCGCCGCGAGTGATGGATCGCGATCGAGCAAATCGACGCAATCGCGCCAAGAGAATTCAGGCTGCGCCGGCGCCAACACCTCGATCAACCGCGAGACCAAGGCCAGATCATCCGCTTCATCGACGCAGAGCCGATAGCGCCCGATCGCTTCCGATGTGCTCGACTGGCGCAAGCCGAATCGCGCGGCGCGGCGCCAGATAAACGGGGTGACGTGCTCGTGCTCAAACGGATCGGTCGATTCGGGCCATCGCCGCATCGAGCGCCGCCCGGCTGAATACTTCGGTATCGAAGCCACGCGGGAAGCGCTCGACATCAAGGCTCGTGTACTGCGTGGCCGGACGATGCGCCAGATATTCGTCGATGACTCGATCGACCAGACCCGGATCGATCAGCGGGCAATCGGAGGTAACGCGCACGATCGTCGCCGCGCCCATTTGCGCCGCGGCGCCGGCGAAGCGCGCCAGCACGTCCTGCTCCGAACCGCGATGGACCGGGATGCCGAGCCCCTCGGCGATCTCGGCGATCGGATCGGAGCCCGGCGCTTCGGTCGTCGCGACGATGACGCCGTCGAGCCGCCGGGAGCGGCGCAGCCGGGTCAGATGCCACCAGAGCAACGGCCTCCCCAGGATCGGCCGCAATACCTTGGCCGGCAGCCGGGTCGAGTTGATCCGGGCTTGGCTGATCGCGATGATCGAGTGCTCGGCGCTCATAACGGGAACGCCGCCAATGTCTTGTCGCGCGGGAAGAGCCGGCGCTGCCCGGCCCATTCCGGCTCGGTGATCTCGAACAGATGCACGTCGTGGAACTGGCCGTATTTGAAGACGTGATCGCGCATCACGCCGATTGTGCGCACGCCATGCAACGGTTTTGCCCGGATGAAATTCTCGTTGCCGGCCATGATCTCGTACCAGACCTTGTGCATGCCGAGGCGATAGAAGGCGTAGTCGAGCACGAAGCTGTGGGGTGAAGGCCGCGATGTAGCGCTCCGTCGGCTCCAGGATCAGATAGGTGCCAGGCGTGCAGCGGCGATTGACCCGATCGATCTCGGCGAAGGAAAGATAGCCGATCGGCCGCTCGCGCCACTCGACGATGAAGTGGACGAAATCCCCCCCGCCCCTCGCAGCGGCGCAGCCAGGCGCGCTGGCCCTCGATGTCCTGCTCCAGATCGGTGAACATGAAGCGCGTGATCTCGGGCCGGGTACGCCAGTCGAGCAGCATCCCGGCATCGTCGAGGGTCGGGGCGCGGAAGGTGAAGGGCATCAGAGCGCCATTGCCCGGCGCCAAGCCATGTGGAAGGCCTGGATCCGGTCCTCGTTGCCGCCGAGGCAGGCCGGCGGCAAGGGCGTGTAGCTCTTGCCGGCCTGGACCCGCTCGGAAATCGTCTGATCCTCGGCCAGCACCTGGGCATTGAAATCGGCGAAGGCGCCGAGCACCGCCTTGCCCATGATGCCCTCGCGCAACGCCGGCTTGGCGCTGGCACCGGTCAGCAGCCAGAAACGCAGCCGCGTCGCGTCCGGCGCCGTCGGCTCATAGGTCTGCAGGCTGAGCGTCAGCCCGGCCGTGACCGTCACGCAGAGATTGGGGAAGACCAGGTAATGATCGTAGCGCTCGCAAACCTCCAGCCGTTCCAGGCCGAGCCGCGCTTCGATCCGCTCCAGCGATTGCTGCGCCGGTTCGGCCAGCAACGAGGGGCCGAGCGAATGATCGCCGTTCCAGCTCGCCGGCAGCACGGGCGCGACGAAGGGTTTGAAGGTCGTCGGATGGACCATGTCCAGATGATAGCCTTCGATCGCGCTTTCGATGCCGATCTTCCAATTGCAGCGCCAGGTGATCGTCCCCTCGGTATAGGGGCTCGACAGTGCCGCCGATGCCCGGGCGAAGATCGTGTGGTAGGCGCCGAAGAATTCCTCCAGGCTCGGCCCCTCGGGCGAGATGCGGGCGAAGACGAGATTGCCGCAGCTCGCCACGGCGATCGAGGGCAGCGCCAATGCGCGCCGCGCCGAGCGGTCTAGGCCGAACCATTCGGAATTGCCAGGGATACCGACCGGCACCCCCTCCTCGTTATAAGTCCAGCCGTGATAGGGGCAGCGCAACAGCCCGTTGCCACGGCGTTCACTGCGCATCTGCGTGTGCGATGCGAGCAGACATTACGGAAGCCGCGCAGCGCGCCGTCGAAATTCTGCACCGTGATGCTGCGGCCCGCGATTTCGGCCGCGATCCAGTCATTATGCTCGACAAGGCTCGTCTTCAGCCCGACGAAATGCCAGCTCCGGCAAAGACGCTCTCCTGCTCCGTGGCCAGCACCGCCGGGTCGGTATAGGTCGTCGCATCGAGCCCGGCTGCAATCATTGCGGCTCAGCCGGCCAGCACGCCGCCATCGACCACCAGCCCGATGCCGTTGATCCAGCGCGACGCGTCGGAAAGCAGGAAGCCCACGGCATTGGCGATGTCCTCCGGCCGGCCGATGCCCATCGGATATTGCGCGACATAGCCCTGCCATTGCGTCTCGGTCATGGTGGCGCGGAAGCGCTCGGCCATCTCGGTCTCGACCAGCGCCGGCAGCACGGCATTGACCCGGATCCCGTCGCGCATCAGCTCGACCGCGAGCGCCTTGGTCGCCGCCAGCACCGCGCCCTTGCTGGCGCAATAGACGACATTGCTCGCCTGGCCGACCAGGGCCGAGACCGAACTCAGCAGCACCAACCCGGCACCGGGCGCTGCCACGCCGCGCTGGCGCAGGCCACGGGCGAGCGCGATGCCACTTTCGACATTGACCCGGAATATCTGGTCCATGAAGGCCTGATCGGTCACCCGCACCGGCTTGCCGATCTGGATGCCGGCGCAATGCGCGATGCCGGCGAGCGCCCCGCCCTCGCCGGCCAGCTTCTGCACGAAGGGCGGAATGGCATCGATCGTAGAGAGGTCGAAGGCGGCACTCTCATGCCCATCGCCGTCCAGCGTCTCGATCGTCGCCGCCAGCCTGTCGGCATCGCGCCCGGTGGCGATGACATGAGCACCGAGCTTGGCCAGGAGCTGCGCTGTCGCGCGACCAATGCCGGAGGACGCGCCGGTCACCAGCACACGCCGTCCAGCCAGACTCATTGGATTGAAGGGCGCCGTTGCGCTGTCGCCCGGCGCGGTCATGGAGTGGCCCTCAGGCCGCGAGCTTTTCGTGCACCAAGGCCAGCAGATCGCCGACCGTCCCGGCATTGGCCAGCGCCTCGCCATCGACCGCGAGGCCGAGCTTCTCGTCGACCAGTGCGATGAAGCTGATCACCGCCAGGCTGTCCCATTCGGGAATATCCGCGAGCTGCTCATTGCCCGTCAGGCTGCCGGCCGGCAGCTCCAGAGCGGATTCGATCTCGCGAAGAAACGCTTCGGCCTGCATCTTGAAAACCTTCCCGGGTGCAGCCTTGCATGGGACCGGGGATTGCTCGAAACTCGCCGCAAATCCTGAGCAAGGCCATGTGCTGTCTTGCCGAACGGTAGTCGTGGAATGGTAAACAAATATTGAACCCCTGGATTTCTGCCAGTTTCACCTGCGGCCCGGCCTGAGGCCGATGGCCAGGATTCTGCTCAGGGCCGATGCCTCCGCCGCCATGGGCACCGGCCATGTCATGCGCTGCCTCGCCCTGCTCGAAGTGCTGCAGGAGCGCGGCCATGATTGCTGCGTCGCCCTGGCCGAGACGACGCCGGCGATCACGGCGCTGCTGGCCGAGCGCGGTTTCCCGACTCTGGCCCTGCCCGGCCCGGCCGGTTCGGCCGCTGACCCTGGCCGCAACGCTCGAACGTACGACCGAAGCCGATGCGGTCATCCTAGACGGCTATCACTTTGATGGCGCGTATCGCGCGGGCCTCAAAGGAAGCGGCAAACCGATCCTGGCCTGGGATGATGGCGCCCCGCTGGTCCCGCTGCACGCTACACTGGTCGTCAACGCATCGAGCGCCTCCCGTGCGGAAGACTATGCCGAGCGCGCGCCCGGCGCCCGGCTGCTGCTCGGCCCGGCCTATCTGCCGCTGCGCCGCGATATCCGACGCCTGATCGGCTTGCCGCGACCCGCATCCGGGCATTTGCTGCTGACCTTCGGCGGCTCCGATCCGCTCGGCCTCACGGCGCCGGTGCTGCAGAGCTTGGCGCCGAGATTCGACGGCCGAATCGAGGCGGTGCTGGGCGGCAGCGTCGCCGACCCGCGTCCGGCCGAGGCGGTTGCCACCGCCTATCCCGATCGGATCCGCTTGCATCGCGACACGCCGCGCATCGGCGAGCTGATGCGAGGTGCCCGCCTGGCCGTTTCGGCCGCCGGCGGCACCCTGGCCGAACTCGCGGCTTTGCACACCCCGTCGATCCTGGTCGTCGTCGCCGACAACCAAAGCGATGCGGCGCGGCTCTCCGCCAGCCATGGCTGGTGCCTCGCCCTCGATGGTCGCGTGGACGATGCCGTCACCCATATCACCGACACGACGCTCGATCTCTGGCGGGATAACGCACGCCTCGCCGCGCTCGGCCGCGCAGCCGAGGGATTGGTCGATGGCAGCGGGCCTGACCGGCTCGCCGATGCGCTGGAAGCGGCCATGGCAAGATCCAGCGCCCTGTCCCGTTCCTAGCTACGCTGACCATTTTCACGTGGAGAAGTTCCCGCGATCCGCCAGGCACGCGTCCAATTCGACGCCGCTCCAGCGAACCTGTGATTCTATCCGGCAAGGTTCTCTCCGACGCAAAGTGGGGCGGTCCTCCGTGGCCGCCTTGCCGGCAAAGCCGGCACCAGCGGTGCCAGTTAATGCCGCCTGCGGCGGCAAGGCGGCCACGGAGGACCGCCCCACTAAAGGTCAAGGAAGCGGGCGGCCTGAGCGCGCGCCGCCTCTATGCCTCGTTCGCGACCATCGACCAATCGAGCGGTTCGCCACGCCGCAGCGTGCGGGCGGCGCGCTTGCCGAGGATGCCATCGATATGCTTCGGCGCCAGGCCGAAGCCGGGGCGGATGGCGCGGATGTTCTCCTCGGTCAGCGTGGCGCCGGCCGGGATGTCGGCTACGACATAGAGCGAGCGGCGATAGAAGCGGCCGCCGCTTTCGCTGGCCTTGACCGTGTAGTCGATCGAACCCAGCGCCTCGGCGGCCATGCGGCAGGCCTCGACCATGGCGGCGAACTCCGCCGGCTCCAGAGAGAAGGCGGAATCCGTGCCGCCCTCGGCGCGCGACAGGATGAAATGCTTTTCGATCGCGACGGCGCCCAGCGCCACGGCGGCGACCGGCACGGCCCAGCCGAGCGTGTGGTCGGACAGGCCGGCGGGCACGCCGAAGCCGGCGGCCAGATGCGGGGATGGTGCGCAGATCGCATTCGGCGCCGGCGTCGGATAGCCGCTCGTACAATGCAACAGCAGCACCGGCGCATCCGAGGTCTCGCGCACGGCCGCGACGGCCTCGCCGATCTCGCCCAAATCCGCCATGCCGGTCGACAGGATCATCGGCTTGCCGCTGCGCGCGGCCCGGCGGATCAGCGGCAGATCGATCAGCTCGAAGGAGGCGATCTTGAAGGCCGGCGCGCCGCACTCTTCGAGCAGCGCCACGGCGCTGCATCGAAGGGCGAGCTGAACAGGGTGATGCCGGTCTCCGCGGCGTGGCGGAACAGCGGCTCGTGCCACTCCCAGGGCAAAGCCGCCTCGCGATACAGGTCGTGGAGCGTACGGCCTTGCCACAACCCGCCTTCGAGCAGGAAGCCCGGCCCGTCATGGTCGATGGTCATGGTGTCGGCGGTGAAGCTCTGGATCTTCACCGCGTCCGCGCCGGATGCCTTGGCGGCATCGATCAGGCGCCGAGTCCGGTCGAAATCGCGTCCGTGATTGCCGCTGAGCTCGGCGATGATATAGGGCGGCTCGCCCGGACCGATGCGCCGTCCGGCGATCTCGAAGAGTTCCGTCATGGCCGACCTACAGCGCCAGGGTTGCGAAATCGTCCGGCACGTCGATCACCCGCGGCCTCGGGATCGGCCCGAGATCGGCGATCAGCGCGCCCCAGGACCAGCCGACGCCGAACCCGACCAGAGCGGCGCGCTGTGTCGTCTCGGCCACCGCGGACGCCAGCTTGTGGCAGATCGCCAGCGGGATCGAGGCCGAGCTGGTATTGCCGAAATCATGCATGTCGATGACGAATTTCTCGGCCGGAATGCCGGTCTTCTTGCGCAGGTGCTCCAGGATGAATTTGTTCGCCTGGTGCATCACGAACGTATCGATCTGGTCGATCGTCAGGCCGGAATAGTCGAGCACTTCACGCATCAGGGCGGGCACGGCGCGCAGCGTAAAGCTGAACACCTCCGGCCCGTTCAGATGGGTGTGCGCGTCCTTGTAGAGCGTCTCGTTCTCTTCCGGCGGACGGCGCAGCGCCTCGACCAGATTGTGCCGCAAGCCCCCGGATTTGATCGAGATATGCCGGCCGCCGCCGCCATCGGTGCCGAGCACGATATGCATGGGCGCAGCATCCGGGACCTTTTCCAGCGCGGTCGCCGTGCCGGCATCGCCGAACAGCGGCCGTGTCGCCCGATCGTCGGGATGCAGCAGCCGGGTGCTGACGTCGCCGCACAGCAGCAGCGCGCGCTTGCCCTGCGAGCCGCTGAGCAGCTGCGAGGCGATCCAGCTGCCATAGACGAAGCCGGAGCAGCCAAGATTGACATCGAAGGCGGCGCAGCTGGTCGGCAGGCCGAGCCGCTTCTGGATCAGGCAGGCGGTCGCCGGCAGCAGATAGTCCGGCCCCTGCGTCACCAGCACCAGCACCTCGATGCTGTCGCGGCTCCAGCCGAGATCGTCGAGCAAGGATTCGGCAGCGGCGACGCAGAGATCGGACGCCAGCAGCTGCGGCGGCGCGATCCGGCGCGAATGGACGCCGATCGAACCGTACAGTTTCTGCGCCTCTTCCGGTGTCATATGCTCCGGGGTCTCGACGAAGGAATGCCGTGGCGTCGGTACCGCCGCCTGCATTCCCGCTATCCGGATCCCCTTCACCGTCGCCTGCATTGCAACTCTCTCCGCGGCACTTGGCCTCTTGCACCCGCGTCGACTATAGGTCCGGGCTGTTAAGGCGGCATTAAGCCAAACGGGGCGTCGCCTTCGAGGAGAATCTATGACGTTAAAGGAAGCCGAAAGTCCCGTGCCAAGCTTCTCCCGCATTCGTCCGGAACGGATCCAGCTGGACGGAAATGCCGTCGGGCTCTTGCGCCACGGCGCCCCGGATCGTCCTGCCCTACTGCTGGTCCATGGCTTCGCCGGCGACAAGCTTGCCTGGCAATACAACATCGCGGCACTCGGCCGGGCGTATCATGTCGTCGCGGTCGACCTGCCCTGCCATGGCCAGACCGCGCCGGTGGCCGAGGCCGTGCATTGGCGCGGCATGGCGGCGTGGCTTGCGGCGTTGGTCGATCACTTGGCGCTCGATCGGCCGCATCTGGTCGGGCATTCGCTCGGCGCCCGGCTCTGCCTGGAGCTGGCCGAGAACCCGGCGATCGCGGCGCGCAGCGCCACGCTGATCGCCTGTGCCGGGCTCTCGCCGCGCTGGGACCATGAATTCCTCGGCCGGCTGAGCCGGGCGGCGGATCCGGCCGAAGCGGAGGCTTGCGCGCGGATCCTGTTCGGCGGGGCGCAATTGGCGCTGGCGCCTTTCATCCGGCACATGCTGACCCGGCTCGACCGCGGCGCCATGGCGGCGATCCTGGCGGAGAATTGGCAGGACGCGGCGCTGCGGCCGGTTGCCGGCTATGACTGGTCGACGCTGCACTGCCCGCTCCAGCTCATCTGGGGCCAGGACGATCCGGTGACGGCACCGCCGCCGGCGGACTGGCTGGTCGGGACGGAGAGCCATCTGATCGATGCCGTCGGCCACATGCCGCATGTCGCGGCCTCCGACCGGGTCAACCGCCTGATCCTCGATTTCGCCGCGCGCGCCGAGGCTCAGCCCCAGCGCAACAGCGTGCCGGCCCAGGAATAGCCGACGCCGAAACCCAGCAGCAGGACATTCATCCCGGTCTTGAGCACACCGGTCTCGGCGGCACGGTGCAGCGCGATCGGGATGGTCGAGCTGACGGTATTGCCGGCCTCGAGATTGACGTAGAAGCGCTCAGGCGGGATTTCCAACTTGCGGCGCAACGCCTCCAGCATGGTCGAATTGGCCTGGTGGAAGACGAAGAGATCGACGGCTTCTGGCCCGATCCCGGCCTTGGCGAGCAGCTGCTCGATCGCGCGCGGCACGGCGGCGATGGTGAAGTTGAACACCTCCGGGCCGTTCATATGCAGCGGCTTGCCGGGACCGCGCTCGCCGCTATGCGTCATGTAGCCGTCGCCGGCACCATGCCGGTCGCGCAGCCCGCCGGCCGGGACGATCAGATGTTCGGCGCCGCTGCCATCCGTGCCATAGACGAAAGGACCGATGTCGGCATCCGGCCGAGCCTCGATCAGCGTCGCGGCTGCGCCGTCGCCGAAGATGGTGCGCGTGCCGAGATCGTCGATATCGATGAATTTGCTGTAGGTGTCCGCCGTCAGCAGCAGAACGCGCTCGGCCTGTCCGGACACGATCAGCCCATTCGCCAGACCCAGCCCGTATACGAAACCGGAGCAGCCGAGATTGAAATCGACGGCGCCGGCCGACGCTTCGAGGCCGAGCCGCCGGTGGATCAGGCAGGAGGTGCTCGGCAGGAAATGGTCGGGCGCCTGGGTGCACAGGATCAGATAGTCGATCGCGCCGGGATCGAGGTCCATTTGCGCGAGCAGCTTCCGCGCTGCCTCGGTGGCGAGGTCACCGGCCGTCTCGCCGGCGGCGGCAATATGGCGGCGGTCTATGCCGGTCTTGGCCTTGACCTTGTCCGGCTGAAAGCGTGGCGCGTGCCGGGCCAGCGCGGCATTGTCCAGGATATCCGCGGGCAGGTGAAAGGCGATCCCCGCTATGCCGACCCCCATGCCCCCTCCCCGTGCCGCACCGCCGGCGGGCTTCATCCTGCACCGGCAACCTTATCCGGTTGTTAAAGCAACCCCTGCCGGGCATGGTTTACGAAGAGATAACCAATTTCTCGCAGTGTCGACCGATATCGTTAAGGCGGATTGCATGTCGGAGCGTATGGAGCCGGATTCTGAACTCGACCGCGCCGTCGCGGATATCCTGTCAGCCCTGTCGGATGCCAGGATCGAGGAAGCGCTGGCGGGCATCAATACGCTGTCGCAACGAATCGGCGGCGCGCCGATCGTGTTCCATCTGGTCGGGCTCGCCTCGCTCCGCCTGAACGAGCCGGGCAAGGCGGTCGAGGCCCTGCTTGCCGCGCATGAGGCCGAGCCGGATATCCGCGAATATAGCGGTGCGCTGTCGATCGTCATGTCCAAGGTCGGGCGGCTGGTCGACTCGCTTTTCTATCAAAAGCTGAGCATCGCGGCGACGCGCGAGGCCGGCTTCCCTGGGCTGGTGCCCAGTTGGCTCGGCAATTTCGCCGAGGAATTCCAGAACATTGCCGAGGCGCCGCTGATGCGCGCGGCCAATGCCGCCTTTGCGCGCGGCGATTATGCCGTTGCCGCCACCTCCTTCAAGCAGGAATGCGAGGTCGATCCGGGCTCGGTGCCGGCCTGGCGCGGCCTCGCCTTTGCCGCCCTGCTCGACGGCAAGCCGTTTCGCGCCGTCGCCGCGGCCGAGCGGCTGGTCGAGCTCGAGCCGAGCAAGGCCGAGCATCACGCGCTGCTCGGGCGCTGCCTGGCGCATACGGCGCGCTTCGACGAAGCGATGGCCGCGCATCGCCGCGCGGAGCTGCTGGAACCGGCCGATGCCGATCTCGCCTGGCAGACGATCGCGACCGCGGCGCAGCGGCCAAACATCGCCCTGCCCGAACTGACGGGCATCATAACCCGCTGGGGCCAACATTTCACACCCGCCCGGCGCAGCGCCGCCGAACCGCGCGACCTGAGCATGCGGCGGTTGCGCGTCGGCCTCGTCTCGTCGCATTGGGGTGAAGGCGAAGGGCTCGACGCGCTGGTTCCCGTCCTCGAATTGCTCGATCGGCGCCGCATCGAGCTGTTCTGCTACGCTGCCGGCCTGACCGGCGCCGCGCTGGCGGTGCGGATGCGGCAGCGCTCCAATCACTGGTGCGATCTGCAGGATCTCGATGACGCCACGGCCGAGATCGTGGTGCGCAACGACGATCTCGACCTGCTGATCGATCTCGACGGTCCGACCCGCTCGGCCCGGCCGGGCCTGTTCGCAGCGCGGCCGGCAGCGCTGGCCTTCAGCGTCTACGGCATCGCGGAAGCCGCAGCTGCGCTGGGCTTCGACGGCGTGATCGGCGATGCCGCTGCGTATCCGGCCGATGCGCCCGGCACGGTCATCCGCGTAACAGGCGGGCTCGCGGCCTTGCCGAGCAGCCTGACGCCGCTGAGCCGGCCGCCGCGCGACGACCGGCCGACCGTGTTCGGCAGCCTGGCCTATCGCTGGCAGATCGGGCCGGAAACGGTCGCCGCCTGGGCGGCGCTGCTGACGGCGGCGCCGGGCACGATCCTGGCGCTCAATCTGGAGCGGCTCGGCGGGCTGGAGGCAGCGCACGACCTTGCCGGACGCTATGCCGGGCTGCTGCCGCGCGACCGCGTGCTGACCAGCAACGCCGATGCGGCGCTGACGGATTATCTGCTGTCGGTCGACGTGCTGCTCGACCCGATCGGCAATCCGCATCCCGATGAGGGCCTGGCGGCGGTGGCGCTGGGCGTGCCGATCGTGACCTGCCGGAGCACCATGCCGCGCACGGCTCTGTTGGCGACCTGGCTGGAAACGGCCGGGCTCGGCGATCTGGTCGCGGGCGATCGGGACGAGTATGTCGAGGTCGCAGCCCGCTTCGCCGCCGCCGGCGAAAGAGCCGCGCTCATCGACCGCGTCACCGCCGCCGCGACTGCGGAGATGGCGGCCGGCGCCATGCGCCAATCGGCTCTGCTGGGCGCGGCACTCTTCGCCGCTGCGAGCGGGACGGCGGCATGACCGAGGCGGCAGAGGCGGAGGCCGGACGCTTCGAACGGAACTTCGCGGCGCTCAAGGAGCACTTCCCGATCGTCTATCTGCGGCTCCTGCAGATCCAGGAGCCGCAATCGCGCATCACCGGCTCGGTCGAGACCGGCAACCTCAATCTCGATCTCGGCCATACTGCATTCTATACGCCGGACGCGGTCGGCTTCGCCGAGCAGCAGCTTGCGCGGTTCCGCGCCCAGCCGGTCCGGTTCTACATGAACCCGCCGCCGCTGAACGATCCGCCGACCCAGCAGCAGCACCATATCGCGACCGCCCTTTACGAATATGGCCGCAACCGCAAGATCTCCGAGACGCCGACCGCGCCGGTCGATGAAGGCGGTTTCCTGCTGGTCTACGGCATCGGGCTGGGCTTCCACCTGCCCGCCCTGTTCGAAGAGGCCAAGGTCCGGCATTTCATCCTGATCGAGGAGCATCTCGAATTCCTGTGGCAGTCGCTGCATCTGCAGGATTGGGCCACGACCTTCGAACGGCTGGTCGAGCGCGGCCAGACGCTGCGCTTCGTGTTCGGGCCGGAGCCGCGCACGGTCGCGGCCCAGGTGCATTGGTATATGCGCGGCCAGGGCTTCGGCCTGATCGACGGCTCCTACCTGTTCCAGCACTACAGCTCGATGATGCTGGACAAGGCCTATCAGGAATTCACCGAGTCGCTTTCGCTGCTGCCGATCTCGATCGGCTTCTTCGAAGACGAGATCGTGATGCTGACCAATTGCGGCGCCAATCTGAAGCTGTTCGATTTCCGCCTGCTGGAAGAGCGGCCGCGGGTCGAGATCGACATGCCGGCCGTCACCGTCGGATCCGGCCCGTCGCTCGACCGCTCGATCGAGACGCTGCGCGCGGTCAAAGACCGGGTCATCTTGTTCTCGTCCGGCAGCGCGCTGCGCCCGCTCTTGAAGGCCGGCATCCGGCCGGATTTCCATTGCGAGCTGGAAAACGGCTGGGCCTCGTTCAACTCGGTCTGGCAGACCGTACGCGAGACCGGCGACGATCTCAGGGGCATCACCCTGATCGCCTCGACCACGGTCTATCCCAAGCTTGTCTCGCTGTTCGAGGAGCGCATCCTCTATTTCCGCGATTCGGTGAGTTCGACCGCGCTGTGGAGCCCCGACCAGACCGGCATCCACGGCACGGCGCCGACCTGCACCAATCTCGCCCTGCGCGCGGCGACGCTGCTGTGCTTCAAGGAGCTCTACCTCTTCGGCGTCGATCTGGGCACGCGCGACCAGGCGCGGCACCACACCAAGGAATCGGTCTACTACAAGGACAAATGGTGGGAAGGCCGGCTCGAAGCCGATCCGCATCACCAGATGTCGATCGAGATGCCGGGCAATTTCGGCGGCAAGGCCTATACCAGCACGGTGCTGCACTGGACCCGGATGATGATGGCCCAGGGCATCGAGGCCTTCTCCTTCGCCAAGATCTTCAATTGCAGCGACGGCGTGCAGATCCCCGGCACCACCCCTCGCCTGCCCGGCTCGATCCGGCTCGATGCCCCGGCCAACCGCAAGCCGATCCTGCTGGCCCGTGCCAAGCGCGAGCTGACGCAGAAGGCCAAGGGCGAGATGATCCCGGCCGAGCAGCTGCGCGGCGCGCGCGCCGCCTTCGCCGCGTTCTACGACCGGATGATCGCGACGATCGACGAGGCGGCGGCGACCGGGATGCCGTTCATCGACTTCTACGAACGGATGGCGCCGTTCTTCCAGGAGCGCGGCGAGGACCCGTTCCAGATCGTGCTGCGCAGCGTGAATATCGGCACGCTGATGATGAGCTTTCAGATGGCGTATTACTTCGTCCGGCGGGTGCCGGAGGAAGAACAGAGCGCGGTGATGTCGGTGTATCTGGGGGCGCTTAGGGAACGGCTCGTCGAGATGAAGAGGACAGTTGACGAGATTTTCGTCCAGCTACTGGAATCTCGCGTCAATCTCGCGCTTTGGAAACCGACAACGCAGAGTTCGGCGGTGCAGCGTTATTCAAAATCTACCGACCCGTCGATCGATTCTCAGAGTGCTGTTTCCGGCGTGATCACCGGCGGTTCCAGTCTTATTACCGAATGTGAGAAGGATCCGTGGTGGCAGGTCGATCTGCAGATCGTTAGCGAGATTCGGGAGATCAAACTATACAATAATCTCCCGTATCGTAAAAGGCTGAGGCACTTTACTATTTTGGTCTCTACTGAACCTGATCAGTGGGTTTCATTTTATACCAAGAATAGCGAGGAAGATTTTGGTGGAATGGACGGAAATCCATTCGTTATTCGACCAAAGTCGAGTGTCATGGCCCGTTATGTACGGGTCAGGCTGGATGGCACAGACTATCTCCATTTCGACCAGATGCAAATTTATAGCACAGTATCGGCGGCACCGACGGATGAACAGACTGCCTCAGCGGCGGAGCTTCGCGAGCCGTTGCGCGGTCGTCCCAACGGGGCGGCCGGCCTTGCCCATGATAGATAGTGATCCCCCCTCCTGGAGCGATTGTGCCCGATGAAGGTCATCCCGCTGGTTTCTCTATCGCAGGTCCCGGTCGATGCCGACCTGTTTATCTACGGATCAGGCCGCCTCGGGCGTGTCCTGCGTCGCGCGCTGGAACTTGCCGGCACTGCCGTAACAGGCTTCATCGACAGTCAGAAGAGCGGCGACGTCGAAGGCATCCGGCGTTTCAGCCTCGACGAATTCCGAGAGATCGCAACGAACGACGCCACCCTGATCATCGCGTCGATCTATATCGACGACATTCTGCCCCTGGCGCAAACGCTGCCGTTCGACCACTGTTTCGATGCCCGGCCATTGGTCGATTTCGTTGGCGACATAGATAAGACCGTCGGCGATGAAACCGTCGCGGAGTTGGTGAAGCTAGGGATCGCCAAAAATTCAACAGGTCACCGGGTCGTATCCGAGACAGGTTTGGCGACGCGGGCGCCGACGCCGGTCGAGGTCAGCGACCTCGCCCGAGCGCTTGAGCCCGTGCTCCGCCCGCTGATCGCCGGATTTGTCGGCGGCGACCATCTCACCGCCTCGCTCGGGAAGCTGATTGCCGCGATTGGCGAGGACATCGCCAACCCGCATTTGCACGAAGGTTTTTCTGGGCCCTTCAACGCACAGCAGCTTCGCCAAATGGTTTTTCGACGGCTCGACTGCGTGCTCGGTTTCGACGTGTTGGTCGAGACCGGCAGCTTCCGTGGCACGACAACGGAATGGCTGGCCGGGTTCGGACGTCCGGTCTACTCTTGTGAGCTCGACGACGGTTACTTCAATTTCGCACTCGCGCGAACCGCGCGCTATCACAATGTGCGCTTATATCAGCAGGATTCTCGGGCCTTCCTCTCAGAGTTCTGCCGTGGCAGTGCTAAAGAATTTAGTACCCCGTTCTTCTATCTCGATGCGCATTGGCACCAAGATCTGCCGCTTTTCGAGGAGATCGAGATTATAGCCGATCATTTCGAAACCTTTGCGATTATGGTCGACGATTTCAAGAATCCGTTTCATCCCTACGGTTTCGACAGCTACGGCCCGGGTCTCGAATTGACGATGGAATGCCTATATCCGCGCCTGCGGCATCGCGAACAGCTCTGCTATCTGTTCCCCACATTGCCGCCCGAACTGGAAACCGGCGCCAAGCGCGGTACGCTGGTGGCGGCCCCGCGTGAGCTTTGCGACCGGATTGTCGCAGGGACACAGATGCTGCGGCCATTCGCACCGTAGCCTGGAGGTCTCGCACAAAGAATGACCTGACCAATACTGACCATGTGCCGCCGCTCAAGCGATGAGCTTTCTTCGGCCGTGAGGAAACAAGCTCCTGCGTGTGTAGATGATCGGCGGGCTCCTGAACGAGATCTACTGGCGGCTGCGATGCGGTCCATGAGACGACGACCTAGAGCGACATGTTTTGCAACAAAACGTCCTCGGGAAAGCGGCAAATCACCTTAAATTTTTCGAGCCTATCCATGATCATGCGAAGCGTTACCTGCCCCTCATACCATTCGTCGTTTGAGTATTCGGTGTAGAAAAACCGAGTCCTTGATAACGTATCTAGTCCGCCTGCAATGACTTTACCTTCCGCTCCTTGCGTGTCGGCCCATATTAAATCCACATTACCGATGCCGTTTTCCCTGGACCAGCTGTCGAGAGCACGAACGGGTACCTTGATCTTTTCATCGAATGTGATCCCAGGCCATCTTTCGACGTGAGACTTCGGGGGAAGCAACGACCCAGACATGTCCCAACCCTCTGGAAATTCCGCGACCCTTTCGGGCGAAATGCCGGATGGCAGTCCACCGCTCATATAAAATTCAATTTCTTCATTGTCGACATCGCCGATTGCGCATTCCACCAACCGCACCCTGGGATCGTTGACCCTGGCTTTGAATTTTGCAGACGCTCGCGGATCCGGCTCGAATGCATAAATAGTAGCGTTAGGAAATATTTCTAAAAACCAAAGCGTATGCGCGCCGTTGTTGGCGCCAATTTCGAGGATTACCGGCGCATCTGAGTTGACCATCTTTGAAATCAGATCGGCACCAATTTCGTCCCATACAATCGGCGCGATATCCTCATCCGTTACCGGACGGGCAAGATACTTGCTGAAGCGATTGAAAAGCTCGACGAAGCGGCCGTCATCCGCGGTCTCTACCAAGTCGATGATATGGAAGAGGGGGCGCCCGTCGAAGCGCATACCGAGCGGGAGATCGCGTACGGCCTCGATTATTTCATGAAAATGTGTCGAGGAGATAATTAATGCGACATCCTCCAGCGGAAGGTTCTTAAATTCGGCAAGGCTATAGACCCGAAGGCCGTCAATCACTCCCGTCTCTCGGCTGTCAACGAAACCGGCAACCGGCAAGCCCGTCGTCAAGCGGAGCGCGCGGTTGATAAACCGACCGCCACGGCCGGTACCGTAAATAAACACGCGATGGCCGGCAGGTATCAGGGAGACCGAGGTCAGTGGCGTGATGGCCATGAATTGTTCCCTCTCGCTGGCTACGCCGATCACCGGCAATGAACATTGCCCCGACGATGGCGGGTAATGAGCGGAAAATTCCACGCCCCGTACAACAGAATTTACTGCGCCGAGGCATCTGGGAGCAAGGCTATCACGTGACTTGCAGACATTTTACGTGAACTGACCTCCGCTCGGCTGGAATGCCTCGGTCGGGCGCAAAGCGACGATAGAGATCGAGCGTCAATTCGAACAGCTCGATGAAAACTCCGTCCTGCAATGAAAGGTCGTAGCCGTGGAATAACGGAAACATAGGCCTGCCATCGTAACAGAACGCCAGTGGCAGTCTGCGAAGCGCCTCCAAGATTTCGTCGAAATAGGTCGACGCCACGATCAGCGTAGCTCGGGATAGCGCCTGTGCTTCCAGTTCTGAAATCCGGTGAACTGGCATACCGTCGACCGAACCCTCCCGATGAGTATCGACGAAGCCGGCCAGCGGCACCTCCGTTGTCAACCTGAGAGCGCGAGCGATCAGGCGCCCACCGCGGCCGCTTCCATAAATGAACACGGACCGGTCTAGCGGAATCTGAGACAGGGAAAGAAGTGGAATGACGTTCACGGAGACCGCCCCCGCCCGGCCGCTCGCAACGTGCCGAGCACCACTTGGGAAAACAGCGCAAGTTCCACGCCATATCGACTGGGTATCGTTTTACCGCTGTCATCTAGGCTGCATTGGTCAGCCCGTTGCTCGATCTCGCGCGCTGCAGATCGTCCGAGCTTTTGCGCCCAACTGATCATCGGATTGAATGCCGGATAGCGCTCTAGCACGCTCTCGACACCATGATCCGTGACGCATTCGGCGAGCTGCTCGGTCATGTACTCCCAGAGCGCGGAATCCCAGTTCGTCGGGTGCCGGAAATGCGCGGCGGAAGGCTCGTCCAGGATCACCAGTTGATATCCCTTGAGCGCCAACGCGACCGGTAGCCAGTAATCCCAAGCCGGCACGCCGATCGAAAAGAACCGGTCGGCACCCTTTGCGGCCAAGCAATCCACAATCGTCGTCTTTTCGAAGAAAAAGAGATCGAAGCCCTCGCGGAGGACCGTCCCGGAAACCACCGCTTCACCCGCCCCATTCGGCCAGGTCTCCACATCCACGCGGGGCCCCATCAGCAGGCTGGAGGGAACAGCCGCGGCGATCGCACCTGCCCAATCCCGCCCCGTCTCCAGGCAGATATCTGCATTGACGATGCCGACAATCGGCCGGTCCTGCCTGGCCAGCGCGAGCAGCAGATCGTCGATAAATGGCATCTTCCGACCAGCGACCGCGCGCGCATCCCGATCGGTCGGTATGAATTCGACCTGCGGGAAGCGGCCGGCCAACGCGGGAATTTCTTCGGGCACATTGACCGAATAGACCTTGAGGCCGGCCTCGATCCAGGAGGCGACGCAATCGGCCTGATAGCGCTCGCCGATGTCCTCGCCATTTTGCAGGCGGGTCATCTTTGGCGGAATGGAGGTTGCGATCGCGATTTCCGGTGCTGGGGGCATTGAAGCTCTTTACTGGCGGCAACCGGGACACGACCGCCGAAACCGCGCCTTATGGCTCCGCTCAACATTGCGGTAGATTGGTTATCGCTCGGTAAATCGGGTGCGGCTCCTTCAGTTCGGCCTGCCCCGCCTTTTTCGGCGCTGCTCCGCTTCCGCCTAACCTAGATAAATCAGCCGGCCGTCCAGCGGCGGATAGGCCGCGTACAGCCCTTCGAAGTTGCGCGCCCGCAGCTCGGCGGCGATCGTCAGCACATACTGGCTCGCGATGATGATGATGTCGCCGGCGCGCGGGTCGAGACTTTCGGGGCCCGCGACGGCGATGCCGCGGACGGCGCCGCGCCGATAGCTGTCGACGAAGCCGGCCGGCGGCGCGCCTGTCGCGGCCCGCACGCAATCGGCCGCGCGCTCACCGCTCCCTCCGGCGCCGTAGATCCAGATCCGCCCCGCCGGCAGCGCGGTCCAGGGGATCTCGACACCGGCACCGGTATTCTCGATCGTCAGGGA
This sequence comes from Aliidongia sp., assembly GCA_037200015.1. Classification (GTDB taxonomy): domain Bacteria; phylum Pseudomonadota; class Alphaproteobacteria; order ATCC43930; family CGMCC-115725; genus JAXDMU01. Next base: position 21,979 of record JBBCHB010000037.1, read on the forward strand.
GAGCAGCCGGCCGCCCGGCCCGAGTTCGACCTGCGCGGCATGCTCCTCGGCTGCGACGTCCGGCAGCAGAGCCAGGTCGAGACTGGAACGCCAGAACCCCGGCACGGCGAGCGGCACGGTCGGCGCCTCCGCGGCGGCCAGGACTCTCCGGCCGGACATCACCGCCAAACCGCAGACGGCGGCGCTGCCCATCCCATAGGCGACCAGGCGGAGCGCCCCGCCCGCGGATCGGAACGGCATGGTGCGCGTGTCCGACGGTGCAGGCAGCGTCAGACAGCGCGGGGCGGTCCCTGCGCCGCGCGCCGCCATGGCGGGCTGCACCGCCACGCCGAGCGGGTCGAGCGCGCCAGCCTCGCCGAAGACGGTGCGATAGGGAAAAGACCGGCCGAGCAAGCGGGACGATATCCGCTCGAGCGCCACCGCCGTCTCCAACGAGCGGGCGAAGCCCGACTGATCGGCCGCGCCGTCATGGATGATCGAGGTCACTTCGGGAACGAAGCGCGGCAATCCCCGGGTGCAGAGCAGCTTGAACAGATAGGCGTCCTCGGCGACATCGAGGCCAGGATCGTCGAGCGTGTCGGCATCGAGCAGCGCCGTGCGCGCTATGTAGCTTTGCGCGCTCACGACATGCCGATGCCGGGCCAGCCGGACCGGATCCTGGATCTCGAAGCCGGCGAGCCGCACCTTTTCATCGCCCCCTGGCGAGGCCGCAAGCTCGGCCGGCGCTGCGAAACCGCGTTCGGCGCGGCGTAGCGCTGCAGCATGGAGGAGGTTCGGCAGGGGGGCCAGGCCCTCGGCCCGGTCGAACGCGGCGGCCATGCAGGCAAGATGCCGAGGCAGCAATTCGTCGTCATCGTCGAGCAGGCCGAACCAATCGGCCCCTGACTGCTTCGCTGCAGCAAGGCCGCGCCACAGCGCCGCCGAACGGCGGGCGCCGGGGGCTTCGATCACCGTTACGCTCAGCTGCGGCCAAGCGGCGATCAGCGCATCCAGGCCATCGATCGGCCGCCAGACGACGAGCATGACCCGCAGCCCCTCGACACCTTGGGCCGCGAGGCTCCCCAGGGCTCGCGGCAGGAGCTGGGACCGGCCCGCCCGCACGACATAGGCGATGCTCAGCGCCGGCGGGTCCGGCCGGTAGCCGCGCTCCGACAACAGGCAAGGGAATAGCGCCGCAAGCGTGCGGATCTGCGCCTCAGGCGCATGATGCTCGGCATAGATCCGGCGCGCAGCCTCTTGGCGCTGCATGTCCGGCGCGCCGAGGACCGCAAGCTGTGCGGCACGCACGGCCTCGGGCACGTCGAGCGAGAGCATCGGGATCGTGTCGCCATACGCGTCGCGATAGGGATGCGCCGCATCGGCCAGCACCGGCCGTCCGGCGGCCAACATCCCGAGCAATTCCCCCGGCCTGCCCGCCTCCGCAAGGAACGGCTCAGCCGAGGCAGCCGGCCCGGCGGCCAGGCAATCGTACCAGGGAGCGATGACCGGCCGATGCTTGCGCAAGGCAAAGCTCAGATCCCGAAGCCGCCGTTCGACCGAAGCATGCTCGACCAGCCATCCGTCATGGCTCATGATCCGGACGATCGCCGCACCGTCGTGAAACGGCGCCAGATCTGCGCCGGCAAGCACGAGCAGGCTCGGCGCCCGCCATAGCTTCGCAAAGCGCGGCGACAGGCACAGCACGAGATCGGGGCCGGCAGCATCGACCGCATCGGCGCGCGTGAAGACAGCCGGATGCAGGCCGCAGTGTTCGGCGGCGCGCTGCATCGCCGCCGCGCGCTCGGCCTCTTCCGCGATGTCGGAATGGACGATCGCGAGCCGGGCGAGCGGGGCGGAATCCTTGGAAGTCATGCCGGAGTGTCGCAACCGCGGCAGCCGATTTCAACAGCGCGGCGACGTCCGATGACGGGGCGGACCCTCATTCGCGTCGCGGCAAGGTCGCCCCTCCGCCCGCCACCGTCGCCGCAACGAGCCAATCCACCACCGCCTCTAGCGCCTGCTCCGGCGTCCCGCCCTCGGCCAGCGCCCTCTGATAGACCCGCAGCTGCTCATGCGCGCTCGTCCCGCGCTCCAGGATGCGCCGCGCGTGCTCGACCTCCTCGACGCAGCCGAACCGCTCCGCATCCTCGCGCACCAGCGCCAGCAGCTCCCCCAGCAGCGCGGCATAAGGCACGATCTCGCCCCGGCCGAAATCGATCAGGCCGGCATCGGTGCCGTAGCGCTGGGCGCGCCAGCGGTTCTCGTCGATCTGCATGCGCAGATAGATGCGCCAGCGCTGATTGGCCACGCGCAGCCGCCACAGCATGCGCAGCAGGCAGCGGAACAGGCAGGCGATGGCGATGCCGTCCTCGAGCCGCGTGCAGACATCGGCGATGCGCATCTCCAGCGTCGGGAAGCGATGCGACGGCCGGATGTCCCACCACAGCTTGCTGCTGTCGGGGATGATGCCGAGCTCGACCAGCGTGCCGACATGGCGGGTGTACTCGCCCCAGCTTTCGAAGCGCTCCGGGATGCCGGTGCGCGGCATCTCGTCGAACACCGCGATGCGATAGGATTTGAGCCCGGTATCCTCGCCCTGCCAGAACGGCGAGGAGGTCGAGAGCGCCAAGAGATGCGGCAGGAAATAGCCGACCTGGTTCATCAGGTCGATCTTGAGCGCGTCCTCCTCGATGCCGACATGGACATGCATGCCGCAGATCACCAGCCGGCGCGCGACACCCTGCAGATCCTCGTGCAGCGCGTTGTAGCGTTCTCGATCGGTATGGCGCTGGGTCGTGTGGCTGGCCAGCGGATGGCTCGCCGCCGCGATCGGCGCCATGCCGTAACGAGCCGCGACGGCCGCCACCGTGCCGCGCAGCTGCTGCAGCTCGTCGCGCGCCTGGGCGGCGCTGGTGCAGATGCCGGTCTGCACCTCGATCTGCGAGCGCAGGAATTCCGGGCTGACCCGGTTGCCGAGCAGCCGCTCGCATTCGGTCAGCAGCTCGGGCGGAGGGTCGCGCACCAGCTCGCGGCTGGCCAGGTCGACCAGCAGATACTCCTCTTCGATGCCCAGGCTGAAGGCCGGTTCGCGGATCATAGATAGACGGCCGCGCGAAACAGCTCGGGATCGGCCAGGATCGGCTGCAGCGCCGCAGCCAGATGCTCGGCGAAGCGTTCGACGCCGGCTACGGTGCCGATCTCGTCCTGGCGCAGCTCGATCAGCACATGCGGCAGCCCGCGCGGTATGGCGTGCTGGCGCAGCGTGTAGCCTTCCGGATCGTGCCCGGAATAGGGCTGGTTATCACCCACCACCAGACCGGGCCGCGCCGCCAGCCCGGCCAGCAGCGGCACGGGAATGCGCGGATCGCGCTCCCACAGGATGCCGATATGCCAGGGCCGCGCGAAGCCGTTCATCCATGGCGTGAAGCTGTGCATCGAAATCATCGCCGGCGCCGCGCCCAGCGCCGTCGCGCGTTCGAGCTGCGCCTCGATCGCCCGGTGATAGGGCCAGAAGCACGCCTCGGCGCGCGCCTGTTTCTCGGTCGCCGAAAGCTCCTGGTTGCCCGGCACGACCTGCCCGTCGCTGATCATCGGGATCGAGGTCGGGTCGTCGAGCGTCCGGTTGCAGTCGATGACCAGGCGCGAATAGCCGGACAGCACGGCCGGCGCGCCCAATCGCCTGGCCAGCAGATGCGTCACCGCCGCGGCTCCGATATCCCAGCCGATATGCCGCGCCAGCGCCGAGTCGTCGAGACCGAGCCGATCGAGCGCGGCCGGCACGGCCGCGCCGGCATGGTCGCACACCAGCAGCAGGTCCGGGCGCCCGTCGGGGTCGACCACGATGAAGGGCGCCGGATCCTCCGGCGCCAGCAGCCCGCTTTCGGCCCGTCCGGCCTCGCCTTCCCGCATCGCCGCCTCCGTCCTGCCGGTCCGCACCCTCTATCAGCCGGCCGGCGGGCGATGCAAGTTCCGTGCGACGGCGGCTACAGGCCGGATTGATAGATGCGGCGGATCTCGCCGGCCTTGCCGTCGGCTTCCATCGCTTCGAGCGCCGCCTGCAGCTTGCCGATCGTCGCATCCGGAACCGCGCGGTTGCAGGCCAGACCGACCGGCATGCTGCCGATCACCAGCAATTCCTTGAGATCAGCCAGCCCCTCGCGCTTCACGATATGCTGCGCGCCGCGCGGCCCGGCGAAGAGATCGACCCGGCCGGCCGAGAGCTGGCGCAGCCCGCCGACGAAATCCTGGGCGACGTTGAGGTGAAAGCCGCCGAGCCCTTCGAGATAGGCTTCGACGGAGTCGCCGCGATAGACGCCGATGACATAGGCCTTGGCATCCTCGATCGCGTGCAGCTCGATCGGCGTCCCGGCCCGGCCATAGACGACCCAGTCATACTGCATGAGCGGCCCGACCCATTTGAACAGCGGCCGGCGCTGCTCGGTGATCGTGGTCGAGAAGACGCAGTTATCCGGCCGGTCGAGCGCCTGCTGATAGGCGCGCGCCCAGGGCAGCACGTCGATGGTCACCGGCACTTCGGCCCGCTGCGCCAAAGCCCGCACGAGATCGGCCGAGGGCCCGATCAACTCGCCATTTTCGAGATAATTCAGCGGCGGCGCGTCTTCGGTCGCGATCAGCAACGGGGCCTGCGCATCCGCCCCCCGGATCAAGAGGAGGCAGACCAATGTGCAGAGCCCGGCAATCCGTCCGACCGCCATTCCTCACCCTTCGCCAGACCGCGCGGGCAGTTTCAAGATGCCTACCGTAGCATGCTCAAAAGCAATCCGGCCAGCGGCGGCTCAACTCCCGAGCAACTGCCCGCCATCGACGCTGATAGTCTGCCCGGTCACCCAATTGGCCAAGGGCGAGGCCAGGAACAGCACCACCGAGGCGACTTCCTCGGGGTAGCCCAGCCGGCCGAACGGAATGCTGTTCAGCACATGGTTGTAGAGCGCCGGCTGCTCGGTCTTGCGCCGCTCCCAGGTGCCGCCGGGAAATTCGATCGAGCCGGGCGCCACGCAATTGGCCCGCACGCCCTTGCGCGCCAGTTGCGCCGCCTGGCTCTGGGTGAAATGGATCAGCGCCGCCTTGATCGCGCCATAAGGCGCCGCACGCAGCGACGGCCGAAATCCGGAGATCGACGAGATATTGACGATCGACGGGCCCTGCCCGGCCAGCAGGAACGGCAACGCCGCTTGCGACGCGCGCACGGTCGCCATCAGATCGACATCGACGCTGGCAAGCCAGCTCGCCTCTTCATTGGTCGTGCCCAGGGCGGAGGCGTTGTTGACCAGCACATCGATCCCGCCCAGCGCGGCGGCTGCGTCCTGGATATAGGCCGCGATCGCCGGGCCGTCGGCCAGATCGCAGCGTCCGGCATGCGCCGTCCCGCCATGGCGCGCCAGCGACTCGCGGGCCGCCGCCAGATCGGCCTCGCCGCGCGCGCAGACCGAGACGGCGCCGCCGGCCGCGGCGAAACCTTCCGCAATGGCGCGGCCGATGCCGCGGCTGCCGCCGGTGACGACCATCTTCCTGCCGGTGAAATCGAACTGCATGACTGTCCTTTCCGGGTCCCGAGGCGGCGAGGATGGCGGATCCTGGAAGCGGGCGCAATGCGTCCCGATCGTGCGGGAAGTGCCTTTACGGCACCGCGACCGGCCCGCTAGTGTCGCGCCGGTCATAAGCAAGAAACGCTGCGGGGAGAACGGGATGCGGATCGTGAAGTGGGGCGCGCTGACTCTGGTTGTGCTCATCGTGGCAGGGCTCGGAACGATTATCCTGCTCGATCGGCTGAACCAGCCGCCGCCGCCCGATCTGGCCCCGCTCATCGCCAAGGAGACGCAATACGACGTCCGCATCAAGCGCGATGAATTCGGCGTGCCGCATATCCTCGGCAAGCGCGACACCGATGTCGCCTTCGGCCTGGGCTTCGCCCATTCGGAGGATGATTTCGCGACCCTCCAGACCGTAGCCCTGGCGACGCGCGGCACCCTGGCCGCCCGCGACGGCAAGAGCGCCGCCGTCACCGATTACCTGGTCCATCTGTTCCGCGTCTGGGAAACCGTAAATTCCGGCTATGACAAGGAGTTGCCGGACGATGTGAAAGCGGTGCTCGAAGCCTATGCCGATGGTGTCAACGACTATGCCGCGCGCCATCCCGATGCCGTGACGCCGGGACTGCTGCCGCTGACCGGCAAGGACATCGCGGCCGGCTTCGTGTTCAAGACGCCGTTCTTCTATGGCCTCGACCACGTGCTGATGGATCTGAACAACCCGGCCGCCGGCAAGGCGCTGTCCAAGGAGGGCAAGGACGCCTTCCTGCCGACCGACCATCCGCTGCCGATCGGCTCGAACGGCGTCGCCGTGGCGCCGTCGCGCTCGGCCGATGGCGCCACGCGCCTGCTGGTCAATTCGCACCAGCCCTATACCGGCCCCGTCGCCTGGTACGAAGCCGTGCTGGAAAGCCAGGAAGGCTGGCACGTCGCCGGCGGCTTCTTCCCCGGTGCGCCCTTCATGCTGCACGGCCATAACGAGCATCTCGGCTGGGCCAATACCGTCAACAAGCCGAACCTGTCCGACGTCTACCGGCTGACCATCAACCCGGACAATCCGAACCAGTACAAGCTCGACGGCCAGTGGCGCGATTTCGAGAAGAGCGACGCCGCGATCCTGGTCAGGATCTGGGGGCCGCTACGCTGGACCTTCCACCGCGAAGTGCTCTATTCGGTCCATGGTCCGGTGCTGAAGACCGATCACGGCGTCTTCGCCATCCGCTATGCCGGCATGGGTGAACTGCACCAGCCGCTGCAATATTACCGGCTGGACAAGGCGAAGAACCTGGCGGAATGGCGCGCCGCCATGGCGCTGCAGGCACTGCCCAGCATCAACTACATCTACGCCGACGAGACCGGCACGATCGGCTATGTCTATAACGGCCAGTTCCCGAACCGGCAGGAGGGCGTCGATTGGAGCGGCGAGCTGCCGGGCGACCGTTCCGACCTGATCTGGCACGGCTATCTGCCCTTCGACCGGGTGCCGCAGCTCTGGAATCCGCCCGCGGGCTTCGTGTTCAACTCGAACAACACGCCGTTCCGGGCGACTGCACCGGAAGACGATCTGAAGCCGCAGGATTTCTCGGCCACGCTCGGCATCCAGACCAACATGACCAACCGCGCCTACCGCGCGCTCGAGACCTTCGGCGCCGACAACGCGATCTCGGCCGACGCGTTCCGGCGCTACAAATTCGATCTGGCCTATAGTGCCCAGTCGCACCTGGCGAAGATGATCGCCGAGGTGACCGCAATCGATCCGGACGGCGACGCGGATCTGAAGCAGGCGCAGGACATCCTGCGCAGCTGGAACCGCGTAACCGACAAGGCCAATCGCGGCACCGCGCTCGCCGTGCTGATGGGCGAGCCGGTCGTCCGCGCCGAGGAGGAAGGCGGGCCGGCACTGAAGCCGATCGACACGCTGCACTCCGCGATCAAGACCTTGAAGGAGCATTTCGGCCGGCTCGACCCGGAATGGGGCGAGGTCAACCGGATCCGGCGCGGTACGGTCGATCTGGCAATCGATGGCGGCCCCGACACCTTCCGCGCGGTCTATGGCGTGCCGCAGCCCGACGGCACGCTGACCGCCGCCGGCGGCGACACGCTCATCATGTTCGTGACCTGGGACAAATCCGGCGCGCTCAGCTCCGAAAGCATCCACCAGTTCGGCTCGGCTACGTTGGACTCGACCTCGCCGCATTACGCCGACCAGACGCCGCTCTTCGTCGCGATGAAGACCAAGCCGGTGCTGTTCACCCAAGCGCAGCTCGCTGGTCACGTCCAGGCCGACTACAAGCCGGGGGAGACGCATTGAGTCGGCGCGGAGCCTCGGCATTTCCCGAGTCGGGCTACTGAAGAAGATGGCTCGGCTCGGCCTGCGCTGATTCCAGATGCGCCGGAGCGGTCGGCAATGCTATGCCTCGACCGGGAGGCGATTGCCGGCGCCAGGAAAATCTTGACGCCTGTTTCATTTTCGTACGGGTAATCGCCAGGCGGGGAGGTTCGGCGGCGTGAGCGAGACGACAGGACATATCGTCATTATTGGCGGCGGCCATGGCGGCGGATCGGCAGCGGCCTTTCTGCGCCAATTCGGCTGGACGGGCCCGATCACGCTGATCAGCGACGAGCCGATTGCCCCCTATCACCGCCCGCCTTTGTCCAAGGCCTGGTTGAAGGGTGAAGCCGACGGCCACAGCCTGGCGCTGCGGCCGGCGAGTTTCTATGTCGACAAGGAGGTGACGCTGCGCCTGTCGACCCGGGTGACCGCGATCGACCGGACGGCAAAGCGCGTAGTGCTCGAGGGCGGCGAAACGGTGCCGTACGACCGGCTGATCCTGGCGCTCGGCTCGCGCCCGCGGAAGCTCGACCTGCCGGGCGCCGAACTCGACGGCGTGCTCGAGCTGCGCAGCGCCGCCGATGCCGACAAACTCAAGGCGGCGCTCGGTCCGGGCAAGCGCCTCGCCATCATCGGCGGCGGCTATATCGGGTTGGAGGCCGCGGCGTCGGGCCGCGCGCTCGGTGCCGAGGTCGTCGTGATCGAGCGCGAAAGCCGCGTGCTGGCCCGCGTCGCCTGTCACCCGCTGTCGGATTTCTTCGAAGACTACCATCGCCGGCATGGCGTCGTGCTGGAGTTGGAGGCCGGCGTCGGCGGCTTCGAGGGCAAGGACGGCCATGTCACCGGCGTGCGTCTCGCCGATGGCCGCGTGATCGCCTGCGACGCCGTGCTGGTCGGGGTCGGCGGTATCGCCAATGACGAGATTGCGCGCACGGCTGGGCTCGAATGCCTCGCCGGCATCGTGGTCGACGAAACGGCCCGGACCAGCGATCCGGTGATCCATGCGATCGGCGATTGCACCAACCGCCCGATGCCGCTCTATCACCGCCATGGCCGGCTGGAGAGCGTGCCGAACGCGCTGGAGCAGGCCAAGCAGGCTGCCGCGGATCTGTGCGGACGCACGCCGCCGGCGCCCGAGGTGCCTTGGTTCTGGTCGGATCAATACGATATCAAGCTGCAGATCGCCGGCCTTGCCCATGACGTCGCCGAACTCATCGTGCGCGGCGATCCGGCGACCGCCCGCTTCTCCGTCTTCCACTTGACCAAGGATGGTGTGGTGCAGGCGGTCGAGGCAATCAATTCCGCGTCCGAATTCATGGCCGGGAAGTCGCTTATCGGCAAGCGCCAGCCGATCGACCGCGAGAAGCTGCGCGATCCAAATGTGTCGATGAAGGAAATCGCGGCCTGATGCCGCTTACAGCAATCGGAAAGTTAGATGCCCAAGATCGTCTATATCGAGCATAACGGGACCGAGCACGCCATCGAGGTCAAGACTGGCCTCTCGGTCATGGAAGGCGCCATCAACAACAGCATCCCGGGTATCGACGCGGATTGCGGCGGCGCCTGCGCCTGCGCCACCTGTCACGTCCATGTCGACGCGGAATGGTTCGCCAAGCTGACGCCGCCGGATGCGCTGGAGCGCAGCATGATCGATTTCGCGACCGGTTCGGACGAGCATTCGCGCATGTCCTGCCAGATCAAAGTGTCACCGGCGCTGGACGGGCTGGTCGTGCGCCTGCCGGAAAGCCAACATTGAAGCCACCGCGCCCCGGATGGGCAAAGCGGGGCGCATCGCGCGATCCCCTGGTCAAGCTCGGGAAAATGGTTGCCGAGCTGATCGCCGCCGGCGGCGTGCGAAATCTTGCGGGCATGGGGGACGCACTGGCAGAGACCCCCGGCGCGGTCACGAGTCTGATCGAGCTGATCGGCGCGGAAGCGCGCAAGAAGCGGCCGAACAATGACCTCGCCAATGCCTTCGGCTTTATGCTCAGCCAGGCATTGGACGTTCTGCGCTTCGGTATCGAACGCGGTTATTCCAATTCTATCGAAGTCGTCGCAGAGGCCCGGACGCGCGTGGCCGCCCTCGCGAATGCCGGCGAGATCGATCCCGGCACGACGATGCTGATCCTCCGCATCTTCGCCGGCGCCAAGCTCGACCCGGGTGAAGAACTGCAGGCCTTGATGGGGGCTGCGATGGAACGCGCTCCAAGTCCCGTTTCGGCCGGCAAGACCGATACCGACCGCATGCTGGCCGGGATGGTAAAGGATTGCGGCGGCGATATTTTTGCGTTTCACGCCCTCTTGGCCGAACAGGCCGCGGCCTTTCCGGAGAAAGGCCGTGCCGGAATTGCGGCAGCACTGCTCGAGGCGTCCGAGCCGACCCTGCGCGGCGCGGCATTAGGCTGGCTGCTGCAGCCGGCAGCGACGACACGGCGCGATACGGCCGCCCTGCTGCTGCAGGCAGCAACGGCCGGACAGCTCGACAGCGTCTCGCTACGCCGGCTGATCGCCATGCGCAACTGGCTGCCCGAAGACGAGAGGCCCGCGGTCGACAGCGTTATCCGCACCTTGCGGCGGAAGGGCGTCGAACCGGCTCCCGTCACACCTCCCGAATTGCGGAGCGTGCTGATTTCCGCCTCGGACGGTTCGGGCGCTCAGAGCGTGTTCGTCATGATCAAGGACGGGCGTAAGCAGACGATGGCCGCCCTGTTGCTGAAACGCGGCATCGGCGTTCGCGACGCCTGGGTCCGCACGGGATTTTCCAAGGCAGAGGCTGACGGTCTGCGGCGGCGGATGGCGAGCGAGGCCGCCTGCTTCGACGGCACCATGGACTACGCGAAGGCAAGCTTGGCCCAGGCCCTGGCGGAAAATCGGGATTCCGGAATTTTGCCGCCCTTCGGACTGGTCGATGTGATCGAGCGGATCGGGCTGGGCACGGTCAATCCCGAACACATTCCGGTGGAAGACCTGGTGGCCAGGCTATTGGCCGACCTGCCCGCTGAATGCGTGAATGCGAAGTCGGTGGCCGACGCTCTTGCTGCCAGCGCCCTATGGCAGGAAGCGGTTCCATTCGCCGATTCATGGTTCGAGGACGATGCAGGGGTCGCCGCCCTGCTCGACGGCAAGCGCCTCTCCGCAAAGCGGCGAGCGGCACTGATCCTGGAGCAGTTTCTCCCCGGCCGTCGCCGGCGCTGGGCGGACATGCTGGCCTGGACGGCGTTCGCGTTGCAGCAGGACGAAGCGGCCGGCGATGCCTGGATAGATTTCGCGCTGGTCGCGCGCGAATTGCTGAGCGACAGGGCGCTGGCCAAGATCCCCCTGATGTCCAGCATTGCGGCAATGACCGTCGAGGCGTGGCAGTACCGGCAATCCTGAGGCCTTGACTCGCCGCCGATCGCGGCTTGCAGTGCGCTTGTGCGACAATCCGGATGCGAAATCCAGACGGGGTCCACCTTGCGCGCGACCCGATGCTCTTGCACAGTAACAGGGCGGTACGGCCACACGATCCAACCCCTGGAGGGTACCGATGAAAGTCCTCGCCTTTACTCTCGCTGCCGTGCTCGGGCTTGCCGCAGCACCCGTCGCCGCTGATGCGCCGCCGGCCGATGCGCCGCAATGCATCAGCGTCGGCCGGATCGATCACACCCAGATCGTCGATGACCAGACCATCCTGTTCCATCTGCGCGGCGGCGAAACATTGCGCAACACGCTGCTGGACCGGTGCGTCGGGCTACGGCTGGCCAATCGCGGCTTCACCTATGTCGCCCTGAACGACGAAGTCTGCGGCAATCTGCAATCGATCCGGGTCAACGACAATGGCGCGATCTGCCAGCTCGGCCCGTTCACGCGCGAGCCGCCGCACAAGCCTGCTCAGTAGGCGAGGCCCTGCACCACTGCCTTGAGGCGCTCGACCGCCGCCATTTTGTCGTCGGTGAAATCGAGATCGAGCCACCATTCCTCGACCTCGCGTCGGATCCGGTCGGCGAGCGGGCCGAGCTCGACCCCCGTTGCGCGGATCTCCGCCTCGCTGAGGGGGAAGTCCGGCGGCGTCCAGGTATCGGGATAAACCAGCAGCATGCGCCATTGCGGCGCTGCCGCTGACCGGTTCGAGCCGGCCCAGGCAAGCATGACCCGGTCGCGGAAGGCCTGAGCGCCGATCCGATAGATCGCGCGGCGGATCTCGCGCGGCGACAGCCAGGAGACGATACGCGCCCGCTCGTCCGGCACGGCGGCAACAAGGCGTTCGCGAAGCGCGGCCGGCGCCTCCAGCCGCACCGCGATGCGGGCAACCGCCAGCGCGTCGTCGGGCAGCAAGGCGGCGAGCCGCCGCTCAGCATCCCATGCGAAAAGCTGGCCAGTCTCGATCTCGACGAGGGCCTCGAAGCGGGCCAGATTCGGCTCGACGCCCAGCAAAGCCGCCAAGCCGAGCTCAGGCGGCAGGACCGGTTCCTCCGCTGCCAGTAGCGCCAACAGATCGGCAAGCGCCGTCATGCCGGCAGCCGCGGCAGCGCCGCCAACCCATGCAGGATCAGCTCGACCGCGAACCGCGCCGCCGCTTCGATATCGATCGGATCACGCGCCAGCATGGCCTCGCCGATATTCTGAGCGACGCCGATCACCGCCGCGGTCAGGAAGCGAGTATCGACGCGCGGTCCCAGCCCATGCTCGATGACCAAGTTGATCGAGGATTGGATCTCCTCGAACACCGCGCCCTGCTCCGGCGTCTGGACCTTGATATAAGGCCGGCGCTCGGCACGCGGCCGGCCCGGACTCCAATTGCGCTGCTCTTCGTCGACGATGAACTGAAAATAAGCGCGGATCGCGCCGTTGAGATAGCTCTCGAAATCATGCGCCTGCTCGCGCTGGGCGCGCAGGATCGGGCTCAGCCGTTGGGCGACATCGGCGATCAGCGCCTTCGCCACCTCTTCCTTCGAGCGGTAATAATTGTAGAAAGTGCCGGAGGCGAGCCCAGTGCGCCGGATAATGTCGCGCACGCTGGCCGCTTCATAGCCCATCTCGGAGAAGACCGCGCGCGCCGCCTTGAGGATGGCGTCGCGGTTCAGCGCCTTGGTCAGTTCGCGCTTGCCGGGTGCCAAGTCTTCGCCGGCATCGATGAAGAGCGGAGTCACGACGCTGCTCACCGGCGAACCTCCGGCGACGGGATGATGCTGGAGATCGATATACTCATCCCGCCGAGGTAACCGGATTCCGCTTGCCGGAGCAAGCGTGCTCAGCCGGACCGCGGCCGCCGCAAAGTCACGCCGAGATATTGACCGGCTGATAAACCGCTGCGACCACGGCCGCGGCGGCGGATGCGGCACCGTCCGAGCCGCCCAAGGCCGCCTCGTCCCCAGCATCGCTCCCAATGCTCTCGGCATTGAATTCCGCTTCGGCATCCGCGATCTGGGCAACGGATTCGTTGAAGGACTTCTGGACGTCCTTGGCCAGCTTGCGCGTTTTTGCGTCGGGCGAGACTTCCAGTGCCGGCAGCGTCTTCTGCAGATATTTCTTCAACGCCTGCAGCGCGGCCTGAACCTCCTGGTAGAAGGGGTCCTGTTGCGCCGGGGTCAACGCACCGGTACCGCCCGCTTCAGATGCGGCGCCGGTCGGGCTCGCTGCGCTGGCTGCGGATTGCGATGTGCCGCTCGTACTGGCTGCAGTCGATGTCGCCGCGGTAGTTGCGCCGGCCGCACTTGCCGTGGCTGCGCTGGACGCAGCCGCACCCTGCCCCGCCGAGCCAGCCGTCGCGCCGGTCGTCGAGGCACCGGCCACAGTGCCGGTGTCGGGCGTGCCATCTGCATCGCCCGTCGTTGCGTCGTCCGCCGCGCTGGCGCCACCGCCGGCGGCATATTCGCTCGACGCATCGGCAATCTGCTTGGCGAGCTGGGCCGCTTCCTTGGCGCCGGCCGGCGTGTTGCCGAGCAGCTTCAGCAGCTTCAGCTCGTTGAGCGCGATCTGCAGCTTCTGCTTCGCGTCGTTCTTCAGGAAGTCGCGCGCTTCCGCAGCAGTCTGCTCGACGGTCGCCAGCGCCAGCTGCCCGTTCTGTGTCTGGGTTGCGAGCGCGCCGCTCGGCGTGCCTGCGCCCGCGCTACCTGAGCCGCTGCTGTCGGTCGCTACGCTGATGGTGACGGATTCACTGTAGCTCGACGACGTAACCGTCTCTTCCTTGCCGCCCTGCTTGATCCGGGCGACAGTCGATTCCTCACTGGTCTCGACGGTTATGGTCGTCGTTTGCCGGCCGCCGCTCGATTGGCTAGCCGTCTGATGGGGCGATTGCGCGCCATAGCCGTAGCTTGCGCCATAAGCGCTGGTGATGCCGTCAACCATTTTGGTCTCCGATCGGGTTTAACCGCGACGCCTCCCTGTACCACATTTCGCGTAAGCCGGGTGTAAGAATCGTGAGCTTGGTTGGTCGTACAAAAATGACGCCTGCGTCATTTTATGTTGACGATACCAACATTCGGGAGGAAGCTCGCTAAAACGACACCCGACGACCCGGAGGAAGCGGATGACGATCCACAACATCACCAAGGACGCCATGTATGATGCCGTGGCGCCGGATGATTTCGAGGCAATGCTCGAGCTGGACCGCTACGGCAACCGCTCGACCGCGTTCGACAAGATCATCAGCGCGACGCACGACCATTTCTGGGATCCGCTCGACCCAAAATACATCGATTTCAGCGAGCCCTTCGACATCGAGAACGAGCCGCTGCTGCCGGAGAGCCAGGTGCTGCCGCTGCAGACCGACTATGTCTCCAGCCATCTGCAGGATCCGAAGCAGCGCACCGCCTTCATCAACGAGATGGCCGCCTGGCAGTTCTCCTCGATCCTCCATGGCGAGCAAGGCGCGCTCAACCTGTCGGCCTCGCTGTGCCATGTGCTGAAGGATCAGGGTGCCCAGGAATACGCCGCCAACCAGGCGCGCGAGGAAGCCCGCCACGTCACGGCCTTCGCCAAATACATCAAGGCGCGCTGGGGCACGCCGCGGCCCTGCGGCCCGACGCTGAAAGCTCTGCTGGTCGAGATCATCGGCGCGCCGGAGGTCTACAAGAAGATCATCGGCATGCAGCTGCTGGTCGAAGGCCTGGCGATGGGCGCCTTCGCCACCGGCTATACGCATAACCGCGATCCGCTGGCGCGCAAGCTGCTGCAGCTGGTCATGACCGACGAGGCGTTTCACCATAAATTCGGCAAGATCTGGGCCGACCGCACCATCCCGAAACTCTCCAAGGACGAGCTCAACGTCATCGAGGATTGGGCGGCGCATTGCTTCCAGAGCCTGTTGTTCAATCTCGGCTCGCCGGTTCAGATGAGCCATATCTATCTGCAATTCGGCATGGATCCGCAGCTTGCCATGCAGGCCATGCAGCAGCTCGCGACCGACGAATTCCGCCGCCATCACATGCGCGAAGGCACCAATATCTTCCGCGTGCTGGTCAAGACGCTGCTCAAGGCCGGCCTGATCACCGAGCGCACGCGCGGCTTCTACGCCATCTATGTCGATCTCGACGAGCTGAAGGCCGAGGGCGACCGGATGATCGGCGACGATATTGCCGAGGAAGGCATCAAGTATCTGCAGACCGTGAATTTCAACACGCGTCCGGACGCGCTCGCCCGCGCCGCCGCAGAGTAGCTCACCCTCCCGGATGCTGGTATCGGGTCGGCATCCGGGCTACATCTCTGGCGATGAACGACGTTACCCCGGAAGAAACCTGCCCCGACTGCCTGAAGCCCGCGGCGCTCTGCGTCTGCGCCGGCATCGAGCCTTATCCCAATCACATTCAGCTCGTCATCCTGCAGCATCCGCAGGAGCAAGACCGCGAACTCGGCACGGCCCGGCTGGCGTTGCGCCATTTCAAGAATGCCAAGCTCGCCGTCGGGCTGAGTTGGCCCAACCTCGCCAAGCTGCTCGGGCGTCCGGCCGAGGCGCGGCGCTGGGGCGTGCTCTATCTGGGACCGGCCAAGCTTTCGGCCGAGGCGCAAGCGCGCCCGATGGTCCTGCTCGACCGCAAGGGCGAGCCCCTGCCCGACCAGGACCAGGCGCTGACGGAGTTGGAAGGCATCATCCTGCTCGACGGCTCGTGGAGCCAGGCCAAGGCTCTGTGGTGGCGCAATGCCTGGATGCTGAAGGCGCGCCGGATCGTGCTCAATACCGGGAAGCCGTCACGCTACGGCCGGCTGCGCAAGGAACCGCGCCGCGACAGCGTCTCGACCCTCGAAGCCGCTGCCTTCGCCATGGCACGGCTGGAGCACCGCCCGGAGATCGAAACGCGAATGCTGGCAAGCTTCGACGCGATGCTACGCAAATATCGCGAGGCGCGGATGGCAAAGCCGGCGGCGGGAGGAAATGTCGAAGCGTAACAGCGCCCGGGTCCTCGCTGACAAGCCGTCAGGCGAAGCCCCCGCGTTCGGCAGGAGCCGCCGCGTCACGTGCACCGTGGAGCACACGGACAACGACGATCGCATCCGGAAGCGGCCGGTAGTAGATCGCATAGCTACCGTGGAAAGCTACCCGAAGACCGGGCCCGAGGTGTTCGCGTGATGGAGCGGCCAGAGGAAAATGGCGTAGCGGTTGGAGCGTGGCCTCGATTGCAGCGACAAATTTCGTCGCCGCGATCTCGGACACTTCGATCGCCAGATTGATCCAGATATCGGTGAGATCGGCCTCGGCCGTCTCGGTGAGGTGGAGGGCTAGCGTGCGGCCAATAGCTTCTTCCCCCGCTCAACGATGCGGCCCGTGTCGAAAGCCTGCACCTTCCCCTCAGCCAGATCGCTCAAGCCCTTATCGATGTCAGCCTTGAGCATGGCCAATTCCTGAAGTTGCGGCATGCGCTTCATTTTCCACTCACGCAATGCCTCGCGCACGACCTCGCTGCTGGAGGCGTAGTCCCCTCCGTCGACCGCGCTCCGGACGACGGCGGCCATCTCGGCCGGCAAGGTAATCGTCAGCCGTTCGATCTCGGGCATGGCTCGGTCCTTTCAAAAATCCCTCGTCATACAAAATCATACTTATGACGATAAATTCAAGTTGGCCGCTCTACACCCTGACCAGATTCGGCATCGCCCGTGTTGCGCCACTCTCCGGAAAGACCGCGCTGTCGAGCCGGGCCGGCGCCACGCCGAGATGGTCGCGCAGCACGCCCTTGAGCACCGCTCGGATATCGGTTGCGGCGCGCAGATCGCGGTTCTCTTCGAGCTGATCGAGCCCAGTCCAGTCGCCGGCGATGCGGCCGCCGCGGACGGCGCCGCCGAGCACCAGGGTCACCGAGGCGGTGCCGTGATCGGTGCCGCCGGTGCCGTTGGGCGCCACGGTGCGGCCGAATTCGGTGATGCAGACCACGACGGTCATAGCCCAGGCATTGCCCAGGCTCTGGCGCAGATGCGCGAGCCCCTGGGCAAAGCCGGCGAGATTGTTCGCCAGCCGGCCCTTGATCCCGCCCTGGCCGACATGCGTGTCCCAGCCGCCCATTTCCATCACGGCGATGCGCGGCCCGTCCGAGGCGGCGAGCAACCCGCCGGCAGCATCGGCGACGACCGGGAAGGCGCCGGGACCAAAGCCCAGCGCTTTCGCCGGCTTGCCGTCCGACCCCATCTCGCTGCCGAGCACTTCATCCGACAGGTTCTGCGCCTTGATACCGTCGGCCAGGGCCGGGCCGAACAGCGCATCGCCCTGATAAAGCTTGGTCATGGCTGCCAGCAGGGTCGGTCCGGCCGCCTTCATGTCGGGCGGTTCCCAGGAGGCGACCGGCACGGTGCCGCGCAGCATCAGCGGCACGGCCGAACCCATGGCGAGGCCGAGCCGGCGCGCTCCGGTCTGCGGCTGCAGCTCGACCAGGGCACGGTTGAGCCAGCCGGCCAGATTGCCGCTGCGCGTGGTCAACCCGGTCTCCAGCAGGTCCTGCGCATCGAAATGCGAGCGTGTGTGGTAGCCGCCCGAAGTCGCTGGTACGATTAGCAGTTCGTTGGCGGCCCAGAACGGCTGGATCGGCGCTAATGACGGATGCAGCCCGAAGCCTTGCGCCAGCGGCAGAATGCCGTCCGCCTCGCCCGGCACCGGCAAGGCAAGGTCGGCGCGGCGCTCCGCGTAACGCTTCTCGCCATAAGGCGGCACGGCGGCCAGCCCATCCATCGCCCCACGCAGGATCACCACGACCAAGCGGTTATCGGTCGGCGCCGCGCCGAAGGCGACGCGCGGCAGGCCCAGCGCCAGCGCCGACCCGCCGATCAGGCCGAGCAGCCCGCGCCGCGAGAGTGAATTCGAAACCAGATCGTCCATGATCATCACCGGCGTTGGAATTCGGGGCTGGCCAGAACCATGGCGAGCGCCATCGGGCGGGATTCGGCGAGCGAGACGGTGTTTCGGGCGTCGACCGAAAGCATGCCCTCGGCCAGGTTCATCGGATCGAGCGCCGCATCGGCGCGCTCGGCAAAGCTCTGGCACCACTCGACCCGCCGCAGCACCGCTTCGGGTCCGACCCAGCTCGCCGCATCATCGCCCCAGCCGGCGGGGCTCGGCGCCATATAGGGCGCTTGCCCGAGCTTGGTCAGCGACCCCAGCAGCTGGTCCGGCGGCAAGCGGATGCCGGTCGCAACCGAAGCCGAGACGACCAGGTCCCAAGGCGTCTTCACCTTCCTCTGACCGTTCTGCCAAGTCTCGGGCGCGTCGATGAGCGCCTCGGTCACGGCGCGCAGATTGCCCTTGGTGTCGCGGAACACCGCCGCGAGATGGTCGACCGCGGCAACCGGCGGCTGGTCGGCGATAAAATGCACCGCCAGCTTGCGCGCGATATGACGCGCGGTCGAAGGATGGTGAGAAATGTCCAGGATCGCTTCGAGACCCTCGCGCATCCCGCCCTCGGCATAGGTGCGGCCGAGCAGGGTTTTCGGTCCCGGCTCGTGCACCGGCTCGAAGAAATGGAAATGGCCGGGATCGGGATCCTGCAGCCGGGCGATCGACCACCCGGTCAGGATGCGCGCCAGCGCCCGGACATCCTCTTCGGTATAGCCGCCATCGACGCCGAGGGTGTGCAGTTCAAGCAGCTCGCGACCGAGATTCTCATTCAGCCCGCGGTCGCGCCGCTGACCGACGCGCGAATTCGGCCCGACCGAGACCGCATTGTCGAGATACAGCCCCATCGCCGGGTGCTGCACCGCAGCGCAGACCAGGTCGCTGAACGACCCCAGGATATGCGGCCGGATCGCCTCGCGCTCGAAGGATCCCGCCAAGGGATGCACGACCGGCCGGATGCCGGAGACGGTAAAATGGTTGGACCAGAACATGACCAGCCGTTCGATCAGCGGCGTCGGACTGTCCACTGCCGCCGCGTAGCGGGCCGCGATTTCGTCGAGATAGACGCGCCGTCCAGCCTGTTGCAGGCCGGCCGCGGCTTGCCGGTTTCGCCGTTCTGCTTCATCTCCCCGACGCTCGCGACGGAGTTCGAACTCGGCGACCACCAGCGTCGCGCTGGCCGGCAATCCCGCCAGGCTCGGCGGCGCAGCGGGTGCCGCGAGTTGTGCTTTGAGCCAGCGCTTCGGATCGCCGCCGATGGCCGCTCGGCCGGACACACTGCAACCGTAGCCAAATCGAGTCGCCGCTATGAGCGCGTCGTTCATGTCATGACCTTGCGCGGGCCTGCCGGCAGAATTTTCAGATCGTCATGCGTGTTACGGCGATCTGCGGGGCAGCATCCCCGTAGATAGCCGGGTTGACGTCGGGCAGCTTTGTCGCAGCGCCAGCCGGTTCCTGTTCTTGCGCCGATCGCGACCGCTATAGTCGCGGCGATGGCATCGGCGGAGAGAACGGCATGAAGGAATTTCGCAATCGCGCCCTGGCCGCGGCCTTGCTGCTGCTGATCGGTCCGACTGCCGTCGCGGCCGAAAATCGCGAGCTTGCCGACCAGCAGATCGGTGCGCATTTCGCGATCTCGCCCGCCACCCTGCCCGCCCCGGCTGAAGACGGTGCCGTCGCCAATGAATCGGAGAAGGTGCCGAGACCGGCAGGTGCGCTGCCGCAGGTCCCGCCCGGCTTCGAGGTCAAGGTCTTCGCCGAAGGCTTGCAGGATGCCCGCTATCTGGCCGTCATGCCGAATGGCGACGTGCTGCTGGCCGAGCCGACGAATAGCCGGGTCCGCGTTTTGCGTGATGAAACCGACGCCGGCCACGCGACCAAGCAGTTCACCTTCGCCGGCGGCCTGACCCGGCCGCATGGCATCGCCTTCCACGACGGCTATGTCTATATCGCCGACGTCAAGGCGGTCTGGCGCTATCGCTGGAATCCGCAGGATGGCACGGCCGGGCCGGCCGAGCAGGTGACGGCGGATGGCGCACTCGGCTCCTTCCAAGGCGGTCACAGCACCCGGAATATCGTCTTTGCCCCGGACGGCCAGCATTTCTACGTATCGATCGGCTCGACCAGCAATATTGCCGAGGACCCGGCGCCGCTCGCCACGATCAAGGAATTCGACGCGGCCGGCGGCGAAGGACGGATCTTCGCCAGTGGGACGCGCAATCCGGTCGGTATCCGCTTCTATCCCGGCAACAACACCCTGTTCGCCGTGGTCAATGAGCGCGACGGCCTGGGTGATGGGCTGGTGCCGGATTACCTGACCAGCGTCGCCGATGGCGGCTTCTATGGCTGGCCCTATGCCTATATCGGCCAGCATAGGCAGCCCGGGCCGCTCGGCGACAAGCGGCCGGATCTCGTTGCGAAGACGCTGGTTCCCGATCTGCTGTTCCAATCCCATTCCGCGCCGCTCGGCCTGGAATTCTATGAAGGCAGCCAATTCCCGGCGGAGTATCGCGGCGACGCTTTCGTCTCGCTGCACGGCTCCTGGAATTCCGGACAGCCGACCGGCTACAAGGTCGTGCGCATCCGTTTCAAGGACGGCAAGCCGGCCGGCGGCTATGAGAATTTCATGACCGGCTTCTGGTTGCCCGGCACCAATCCGGCCCAGGTCTGGGGCCGGCCGGTCGGCTTGGCGACCGCGAAGGACGGCAGCCTGCTGGTCGCCGACGATGTCGGGCAGCGGGTCTGGCGCGTGCATTGGGTCGGCAAATAACGCGCCACCTGCGCGGTTGGGGCACGGCTGGGAATTGTCCAGGCAGCTTGGTTGCTGCCGTGCAAATGTGCTAAAGGCCCCGCTTCCGTCGCTGGACGCCCATAGCATCAGTTGGACCCGTTGGAGCTCTCCGTCGTCATTCCGGTCAAGAACGAGGCCGAGAACATTGCCCCGCTGGTGGCTGAAATCCATGCCGCGCTCGATCCACTCGTCGGGTTCGAGATCGTCTATGT
Organism: Aliidongia sp.; assembly: GCA_037200015.1. Classification (GTDB taxonomy): domain Bacteria; phylum Pseudomonadota; class Alphaproteobacteria; order ATCC43930; family CGMCC-115725; genus JAXDMU01. Next base: position 43,133 of record JBBCHB010000037.1, read on the forward strand.
CGATGACGGCAGCACCGACGATACGGTCGCCCGCATCCGCGCGCTGCAGGCGAGCGATCCGGCGCTGCGCCTGATCCGGCATCAGGCGAGCTGCGGCCAGAGCACGGCCGTGCGCAGCGGCGTCAAGGCGGCGCGCGGCCGCTGGATCGCGACGCTAGACGGCGACGGCCAGAACGACCCGGCCGATATTCCGGCGCTGTGGCGTCTGGTGCGCGAGGGGCGGCACGGCGCAGCTTTATGCCGGCTGGCGTGCCAAGCGCAAGGACACGGCGGTGAAGCGCGTCTCCTCGCGCCTGGCCAACCGCATTCGCGCCGGGCTGCTCGGCGACGCGACGCCGGATACTGGCTGCGGCCTCAAGCTGTTCGAGCGGGCGACCTTCCTCGAACTGCCCTATTTCGACCATATGCACCGCTTCCTGCCTGCCCTGGTGCTGCGCGCCGGCGGCAGCGTCGTCTCGGTCAAGGTCAATCACCGGCCGCGTGAGCGCGGCAAGTCGAATTACGGCACCTTCGACCGGCTCTGGGTCGGCATCAGCGATCTGTTCGGCGTGATGTGGCTGCAGCGCCGGGCCAAGCGCCCTATCCTGCTGGACGAGCCGGAGCGCCAGGCGGTGCCTCGATCCGATACGGCAGCCTAAGGTCTTGCGCCGTGTCCTGGTGAGCCTGCTCGCCGCCGCAATCGTCATCGGCGTGGCCGCGCTTGTGCATGCGTATTGGATTGAACTCCAGCCGCAGCACATCGAGGCTCTGCTCTCAGATAATCCCTGGGCACCGGCGATCTTCGTCGCAGCGCATATCCTCGCCAGCCTCGCCTTCTTTCCGCCGCGGCTGGCCTTGGCGGTCCTTGCGGGCATTCTCTTCGGGCTCTGGGCCGGCACCCTCCTGGCGATGCTCGGCGCGGTGCTCGGCGCCGTCGCCTGTTTCGCTCTGGTCCGCTACCTGCATCGCGGCGTCTTCGCGCTCGAAGGCAAGCGCGGCCTCGCTTGGCTTGACCTCATCAAGAAACGGCTGGAAGACGGCGGCTGGCGCGGCGTTGCCCTGGTCCGCCTCATGCCGGTGCCAGGCACGCCGGCGAATTACGCCTTTGGCCTGACGCAAATTTCCTTTGCCGATTATGTCTGGGGCACCTTGGTCGGAATTCTGCCGACGACGGTGTTTTGCGTCAGCGCCGGCACGGCCAGCGCGCAGGCGCTGACGGGGGCGTTCGGTTTCACCGATCTGCTCGAACCGATCCTGATCGGCATCGTCGCCGTCGCCGCCTCATTCGCGCTGCCCAAGCTGTTGCGATACCTGCGCAAGCGCTGACGCACGCTTTGCACTTGCGTCTCGGCGAGACTCTCGGGATCGTTGACCGATGACGCCGGAAGCCGAGGAGAGCGCCCATGCCGACATACCGTTTCACTCAGGGCCGCATCCCGATGCTCGTCAGCATGCCGCATGCCGGCACGGCCTTGCCTGAAGCTTCGCCGAGCGGCTGAGCGAACCGGCACGCGGCGTACCCGACACGGATTGGCATTTGCCGGAACTCTACGATTTCCTCGAAGAGATCGGCTGCAGCGTGCTGGTCGCGCGCTATTCGCGCCTGGTTGTCGATCTGAACCGGCCGCCGGACGACTCGCCCCTTTATACGACTGCGACGACCGGCCTGATCCCGGACCTGCTGTTCGACGGCACGCCGGTCTATCGCCCTGGCGCCACGCCGGACAGTGCGGAGAAGCGGGAGCGGATCGAGCGCTATTGGCGTCCCTACCACGCCCGGCTCGAAGGCGAGCTCGCGCGGCTGCGCGAGACCTATGGCACCGCCGTGCTGTTCGAAGCGCATTCGATCCGCTCCGAAGTGCCGCGGCTGTTCGACGGAAGGCTGCCGGATTTCAATATCGGCACGAATGATGGCGACAGCGTGGATCCCGGCCTCGCCCGCGCCTTGACCGGAACTCTCGTGAAAGCAACAGGTTATACGAGCGTGCTCAATGGTCGCTTCAAGGGCGGCTACATCACCCGGCATTATGGCGCACCGGCGCGCGACATCCATGCCGTGCAGCTCGAACTGGTGCAGGAAACCTATATGGACGAGGCGCCGCCCTTCGCCTACCGGCCCGATCGGGCGAAAAAGATCCGACCGCACCTGCGCCGCTTCGTCGAAACGCTGGCGCATTTCGCCGAGGCAAAGCAGTAGGGAAGCAGACCAGAACAGCCGCAGCTGACAGCATCTGTCAGCGGACTGTGCTATCGACAGTGCGAAACTGGTGAGGATTCGCCCTCGTGTCGCGCTCCGCTCGCCTCCTCGTCCTGCTCCAGGCCCTGCGTGGCCGGAGACATCCGGTTACGGCAGCCGAGCTGGCGCAATCGCTCGATGTCTCCGAGCGGACGATCTATCGCGACATCGCCGAACTCGCCGCGCAGGGCGCCCCGATCGATGGGGAAGCGGGGGTCGGCTACATCCTGCGGCCGGGCCTGTTCCTGCCGCCATTGATGCTGAGCGAGGACGAGGCGGAAGCCGTGATGCTCGGGCTGCGTTATGTCGATCAGCGCGGCGACGAAATTCTGACCGCCGCCGCTGCCAGCGCACTGGCCAAGATCGGCTCCGTCCTGTCGCCGCAGGCCCAGGCAACCCTGGCAGCCCCGCTGGCGCTGCCCGGCCCCCCGACCGGGAGCTTTCCCGAAAACACTGTCCCGCTAACCCGGCTGCGCGACGCCATCCGATTGGAATTGCGGCTAGACCTTACCTATCGCGACGCCGAGGCTCGGCACTCCCGGCGTGTCGTCTGGCCGATCCAGCTCGCCTTCATGGACCGCGCCCGCGTGTTGGCGGCGTGGTGCGAGCTGCGCCAGGATTTCCGTATGTTCCGCACCGACCGCATCCTGTCCGCCGTCGAGGGCGAGCGTTACCCGAGGCGGCGTGGGGCCTTGCTCCAGGACTTCCGCGCGCAATTGGATGCGCAGAAACCGTCCGGCTTCGTTGCGCATCCAGGCTGCCGGCGCGTATTCCCGTAATGATCATGGATTCCGTACATCTACGCACTCTTGTCGTGACCAATGCCTCCCACTCTCCAAATCCCCCTTCACCCGATTGCCCTGGCACCGCTCCTGGCGCCGAAGGGCGCTCCACTGCTGTCCGGTCACATATCGCCCATGCCGCCGCCCACCATCAACTCTGCACCGGTCACGAATGTGGCGTCGGCAGCCAAGAAAAGGATCGTGGCTGCCACTTCCTCCGATGTCCCGAAGCGGCGGAGCGCCACTTGGGCTTTCAGGAATTCCTTCAGACCAAGGAGCTGTTCCTCCGGCATGCCGAGCTTGGCCTGGAGCGGCGTTTCGATCGGGCCGGGGCTCACGGTATTGACCCGGATGTTGCGCGGCGCGAGTTCCGCGGCAAGCGTGCGGCCGAGCGACCGGAGCGCCGCCTTGCTGGCCGAATAGACGCTCGTGCTGGCCACACCCGTCGAGCCGGCCACGGAGGCCAGGAGAATGATCGCCCCGCCATCCGGAATCATCGGCGCCCCGTATTTGATCGTGAAATAGGCGCCACGCACGTTTATGTTGAACAGCCTGTCGAAGGACGCCTCGTCCACGCCTTCGAGCGGCGCAAATGCCGCAATGCCGGCATTGACGAACAGGACGTCGATCCGGCCGTGCTTCGCCTTCACCCGGTCCATCAGGGTCCTGGTCGCGGCGGTGTCGGCTTGGTCCGACGCGATCACCTCAATTCCAGCGAGTTCCGCGCGAGCGGCTTCCAGGGTTTGGGGGTTCGTGCCGGTGACGATCACCTTGGCACCTTCTGCTTGGAACAGCTTGGCTGTCGCCGCCCCAATGCCGGTTGTTCCACCGGTGATGAGTGCGATCTTCCCGTAGAGCTTCGCCATGGAGAGACTTCCCGTTGCCGTCAATCCAGGAAGAAGGCCTTGCTTCCGACTACACCTCGGTTTCGGCAGGGTGGGATTAGGCTACGCGAGTAACCCAATCGCCGATCGACACGCCCAAGCGGCCGGAACAGGAGGTCCATGAGCGCCGAGCCGAGCTTCAGCCGTTACGGCGGCAGCGTGATCGCCTCCAGAATCGCGCGAATTTCCGCTTCCGCACCGACCGCATCCTGTCCGCCGTCGAGGGCGGGCACCACGCTGCTCCGGGACTTCCGTGCACAGTTGGACCAGCAGAAACGCTCCTGACAGAAACTGACGGGAGGCCCCGCTAGGCTGTTTCCACCTTGAGACGGGAGAACAGCCATGCGGACCGACATCACGCACGCTTTGCCGCCGGTCGTCGCCGACCATATCGCCGCTTACAACACTCACAATCCCGATGCCTTGATGGCAACCTTCGCGGCAGACGCGTTGTTGAACGACGCGCGACGGGAATTCCTGGGGCTGGACGCAATCCGCGCCTGGGCCGACAAGGAGATCTTCGGCGACAACGTAACCTTGGTTGTCGAGCGCGCCCTCGAGCAGCATGGCAATATTGTCCTGCACGCCCGCGCGGACGGGGATTTCGACAAGACCCACCCTGCCGGATCCTCTGGTGTTGACCTATTACTTCAGCATCTGGGACGGGAAGATCACGCAACTGATCATCACGTTCAACAGTATCATTGCCTGACCGGCCGGCATTTTCAAAACGATCGCACGTCTTGCAGGAGTCATGATGATGACGACCGACTATCCTTTCGCGATTTCCGGCGACGAGTTCAAGGGCAAGCGTGTCCTGGTGACCGGTGGCACCAAGGGTATGGGCGCCGCCACCGTAAGGCGCTTCCAGCTGAGTGGCGCCGTCGTCGCCACGACAGCGCGTTCGGACCTGCCGCGGGAACTGGCACCCGATCTGTTCATTCAGGCGGATCTCGGCACCGCGGCCGGCGCGCAGAAAGTCGTCGACCGCATCAAGCAGGAGTGGGACGGGCTGGACATCCTGGTCGACAATGTCGGCGGCGGCGAGACGAAGCCGGGCGGGTTCGAGGCGTTGTCGGATGAGGAGTGGCTGGGCGTCCTGAATCTCAATCTGCTCGCCGCCGTACGCCTGGACCGCGCCTTTGTGCCCGGCATGATGGCGCGTGGATCAGGCGTCGTGGTGCATATCTCTTCGGTTTCGCATCTCCTGCCCTTCCCCAATTCGATGATCGCTTATGCCGCGGCCAAGGCTGCGCTGCGGACCTACAGCAAGGGCTTGTCGAAGAGCGCCGCGGCACGGGGCGTGCGGGTCGCCATGATCTCGCCCGGCTTCATCGAGACCTCGGGCGCGCATGGCATGATCATGGAAATCGCCCAGATCGAAGGCATTGACGAGGATGCGGCGCGGCAGCGCATCGTCGATATGCTGGGCGGCATCCCGCTCGGCCGCCCCGGCCGGCCGGAGGAGGTGACGGAACTGGTCGCCTTCCTCGCCTCGGATCGGGCCGCCTTCATCACGGGCACCGATTATGTCCTGGATGGCGGCACTATCCCCACCGTCTGACGACAGCAGGCCGAAGCCTTACGCCAGCGCGTGCGGCTTCGGCCCGCCCGTGACCCAGTCGAGCAGTTCGACCGTGTGCACGACCGGCGTCCCGGTGCCGCGCGGCGAGCTGGGTGATGCAGCCGATATTGCCGGCAGCGATCAGATCGGGCTTCAGCGTCGCGATATTGCCGAGCTTGCGGTCGCGCAGCTGACCGGCCAGGACCGGCTGCATCAGGTTGTAGGTTCCGGCCGAGCCGCAGCAGAGATGCGCTTCCGGAACGTCGCGCACGGTGAAGCCGGCCAGCGACAGCAGCGCCTTAGGCTGCATCAGCACGCGCTGGCCGTGCTGCAGCGAGCAGGCGGAATGATAGGCCACGGTCAGGCCCGGTGCCACGACCGGGTTCTGCAGGCCGAGTTCGGCCATGATCTCGGTGACGTCCCGCGCCAGGGCCGAAATCCGCGCCGCCTTCTCGGCATAGGCCGGATCCTCGCGGAACATGAAGCCGTAATCCTTGACGGTGGTGCCGCAGCCCGAGGTGTTGATCACCACGGCGTCGAGCCCGCCTTCGGCCAGTGCGACCGACCAGGCGTCCATATTGGCGCGCGCCTGGGCCATCGCCTGCTCGCGCTGCCCCATATGGTGGACCAGGGCGCCGCAACAGCCGGCGCCGCGCGCGACCACGATCTCGCAGCCATGGCGGGTCAAGAGTCGGATCGTCGACTCGTTGATCTGCGGCGCCAGAACCTGCTGGGCACAGCCGTTGAGCAATGCCACACGCTTGCGCCTGGCTCCCTCGGCCGGGAAGATTTGCGGCCGGTCGACCGGCGAGGGCACCGGCAGATGGCTGGGCGCCATCTTGAGCATCGCGCCGAGCCCGCCGCGGCATCAGCCGCTGCAGCGGCTTGGCAACCCTGGCGGCAAGCAAGCTCAAGCGGAACAGCCCCGGGCTGGGCAACACGATTTGCAGCAGCCGGCGCAGCAGCCGGTCCGGCCAGGGCCGGACATAGGTTTCCTCGATATGCGCCCGGGCATGGTCGACCAGATGCATGTAATTCACGCCCGAGGGGCAGGTCGTCATGCAGCTCAGGCAGCTGAGACAGCGGTCGATATGCTTCACCACCTTGGCATTGGCCGGGCGGTCGTTCTCCAGCATGTCTTTGATCAGGTAGATCCGGCCGCGTGGGCTGTCGAGTTCGTCGCCGAGCAGGACATAGGTCGGACAGGTCGCCGTGCAGAAGCCGCAATGGACGCAGGCGCGCAGGATCTTTTCCGCCTCGGCCGTATCGGCATCGGCGAGTTGCGCCAGGGAGAAGTTGGTTTGCATGGCGCGCTCAGAGCCCGGCGTAAAGTCGGCCGGGATTAAAGATGGTTTCGGGATCGAAACTATGTTTGACCCGACCGGCCAGCGCACCGAGCGGGCCGGTCTGCGGCTCGAACACATCGACGCTGGCGCGAATCGCAGCCGGCGCGCGGATCAGTGTCGCGTGACCGCCCTGCTTGCCGACAGCACTGCGGATCTTCTGGGCACCGGCATCCGGACTCTCCGGCAGGGCGAGCCAGACCAGGCCGCCGCCCCAATCGAGAAACCCCTCGCCCTCCGGGAAGGCGGCGAGCACAGCCGGGCCGGCGGCAGGCGGCACGGAGATCTTCCAGACCAGCCGCTTGGTCTCCGCCGCCAGCGGCTCGGCATTGCCGATCTCGCGCCAGAACACTATCGATTCGGCAGCTTCAATGCGGGTCTCACGCACCTCGCCCGCGAAGAGTTCGAGCAGGGCCGTCGCCCGATAGCGGACGGAGGCCGCGAGTCCTTCCAGGCGCAGGGCGGTAACCGCGCCGCCTGCCCGCCCCGTCCAGCAGCCAGTCGGGCCGGCAGCCAGGCAGCGGCGGAGACTTCCTGCGGGCTGCCGAGCGCACGGCTCATCGCCGTCACGGCCGCAGCGGCATCGAGTCCATGCAGCAGCAGCGTCGTCTCGGCCTCGGCGCGCGGCAGCACCTTGATCGAGATCTCGGCCAGCGCCGCCAGCGTGCCCCAGGAGCCGCAGATCAACTTGGAGAGATCGTAGCCGGTGACGTTCTTGACGACCTTGCCGCCCGATTTGAACGCCTCGCCGCGGCCGCTAACGCCGTGGAAGCCGAGCACATGGTCTCGCGCCGCGCCGGCAGTCAGGCGGCGCGAGCCGGCGAGATTGGCGGCGACGATGCCGCCCAAGGTCTGTTGTCCCGGCTCGAGGCCGAGCAGCAAGGCGTAATCCGGCGGCGCGAAAGCCAGGCATTGTCCGGCCTCGGCCAGCGCCGCCTCGATTTCGGCCAGCTTCGTTCCGGCGCCGGCGGTCAGCACCAGCTCGGCCGGCTCATAGAGGCTGATGCCGGCCAACTCGCTCAGATCGAGCACATCGGCCGTCTGCAGCGGCCGGCCGATCGTCCGCTTGCTGCCGGCCCCGACCAGCTCCAGCGGCGCCTTGCGTTCGAGTGCCCAGGACACGGCATCGACCAGCCCGGCCAGTGTCGTCGGCTGCATCAGATTCATCGGCTCAGAACCGCGGCAATTCGGGAAAGCGCATTTCCCCGTGATGGATATGGACGCGGCCCAGCTCGGCGCAGCGCCGCAACTGCGGGAAGACCTTGCCGGGATTGAGCAGATGCTGCGGATCGAAGGCGCATTTGAGGCGCATCTGATGGTCGAGATCGGTCTCGGTGAACATTGCCGGCATGAGGTCGCGCTTCTCGACCCCGACGCCGTGCTCACCGGTCAGCACGCCGCCGACCTCGACGCAGAGCCGCAGGATCTCGGAGCCGAACTCCTCGGCTTTGTGCAACTCGCCCGGCTTGTTGGCATCGTACAGGATCAGCGGATGCAGATTGCCATCGCCGGCATGGAAGACATTGGCGACGCGCAGCCCATAGCGCTGCGACATCTCTTCCATCCGCTGCAGCACCTGGGACAGCGCCCGGCGCGGGATCGTGCCGTCCATGCAGTAATAATCGGGCGAGATGCGGCCGACCGCGGGGAACGCCGCCTTGCGTCCGGCCCAGAAATTCAGCCGCTCGGCTTCGCTCTGGCTGATCCGGCAGGAGACGGCGCCGCAGCCGAGCGAGATCGATTCGACGCGGGCCGTCAGCTCGTCGATCTCGACCGCCGGCCCGTCCAGCTCGACGATCAGCAGTGCTTCGACATCGAGCGGGTAGCCGGCATGGACGAAGGCCTCAGCGGCGTGGATCGCCGGCCGATCCATCATCTCCATGCCGGCCGGAATGATGCCGGCCGCGATGATCTCGGCGACGCAATCGCCGCCCTGCTCGCTCGACGGAAAACCGATCATCAACGCGCGCAAGCCCTGCGGCCGGGGCAGGATACGCACGGTGACCTCGGTCACCACGCCGAGCAGCCCTTCGGACCCGACCATCACGCCCAGCAGATCATAGCCGCCGGCATCGAGATGCTTGCCGCCGAGACGGATGATCGAGCCGTCCATCAGCACCATCTCGATGCCGAGCACATTGTTGGTGGTGAGGCCGTATTTCAGGCAGTGCACGCCGCCGGAATTCTCGCCGACATTGCCGCCGATGGTACAGGCGATCTGGCTCGACGGATCGGGCGCGTAGTAAAAGCCGTTGCCTTCGACCGCGCGCGTGATGCCGAGATTGGTGACGCCCGGCTGCACCACGGCACAGCGGCCTGGATAGTCGATCTCCAGCACGCGGTTGAGCTTGGCGAGGCCGAGAGTAATGCCGTCGGCCAGCGGCAGGGCGCCCCCCGGACAGCGACGTGCCGGCGCCGCGCGGCACGATCTTGACGCCCTCGGCATTGCAGTAGGTGAGAATCGCCGAGACTTCGGCCGTGTTGCCGGGCAGCGCCACGATCAGCGGCTGCTCGCGATAGGCGGTCAACCCGTCGCTTTCATAGACCCGGCGCTCGTCTTCGTCGTCGATGACCGACTCGGCCGGCAGAATCCGTCGCAGCGCCGTCGCAATCTCGCGGCGGCGCTGGATGATGGCGGCATCGGGGGTCGGCATCTTCATGGCCACGCACCTCTGTTCCAAGGTGGGTCCGCCCATAGGGGGCGGAAAGGGGCACATGATTCGGCGCTATACTCCTGCGGCGCAAGGCCTTTCGCGCAAGCGCCGCGCAATCCTCCGCCCGGAAAAAGGCGGAGCGCAGTCTCAGCCCTGGCGGGCCTTGAAGCGCGGATTGGCCTTGTTAATGACATAGACGCGGCCCTTGCGGCGGACGACGCGGCAATTCTTGTCGCGGTTCTTCAGCGTCTTCAGCGAATTCACGATCTTCATGATAGACCTTGGCAGGCGAGGCGTTTCGAAAGAGGCGCGGAACCTATGGCAGCGCCTGACGGATGTCAACCGCAACCGACGCTGCAGCGGGTTGCGGCGCTTGCGCGTCCCGCGCGGCGGCGGCAAGCTCGGCTTATCCTCACCGTTGCGAGTGTCGCATTATGGCAGCTTATCTCGATCCGAACCATGCCGTCCCGCACCTTGCCGGTTGCTCGGCGGAGCGGCTGGAGCGGATCACGACGCATCTCGAAAGCCAATATATCGAGACCGGCCGGATCCAGGGCTGCCAACTCGCTGTCATGCGGCGCGGCCACCTCGCCTATTTCCGCTCCTTCGGCCTGATGGATCGCGAACGGGCGCGGCGATGGCGGCCGACACGATCTTCCGCATCTATTCGATGACCAAGCCGATCACCTCGGTCGCGCTGATGAGCCTTTACGAGCAGGGCCATTTCCAGCTCAACGACGCCATAACCCGCTACATCCCGGAATGGCGCGACCAGCGGGTCTGGGTCTCGGGCGAAGGCGATACGATGGAGACGGCGGCGCTCGCCCAGCCGGTCACCTTCCGCCATGTCCTGAGCCACAGCGCCGGCCTGACCTATGGTGCGACCGATCATCCGGTCGACAAGGTCTATCGCGAGCTGGGCGTGCGGCGGGGCGAATCGCTCAAGGAGTTCATCGGCAAGCTCGCCCATGTCCCGCTGCGCTATCAGCCCGGCGAGCGCTGGATGTATTCCTTCGCGACCGATGTCTGCGGCTATCTGGTCGAGGCGATCTCGGGCAAGCCGCTAGACCGCTTTCTCGAAGAGACGATCCTCGAACCGCTCGGCATGAACGATACGCGTTTCTCGGTGGCACCGGACAAGCTCGGCCGCTTCGCCGCCAACTACCGGCGCGAGCCCGATAAATCGCTGGCCCTGATCGACGACCCGCAGACCAGCGTTTTCGCACGGCCGCCGGTCTTCCTGTCGGGCGGCGGCGGGCTGACCGGCACGACGGCGGATTATGTCCGCTTCTGCGAGATGCTGCGGCGCGGCGGCGAGCTCGACGGCGTGCGCATCCTCGGCCCGCGCACGGTCGACCTGATGCAGCGCAACCACCTGCCCGGCAACAAGGATTTGACCAAGCTCGGCATCGGCGGCTTTTCCGAGACCGCCAATGAAGGCATCGGCTTCGGCCTGGGCTTCGCGATGACGGTCGACGCCGACAAGACCGGCTCGATCAGCCATTCCGACTACTATTGGGGCGGCGCAGCCTCGACCATCTTCTGGATCGATCCGGCCGAGGAGTTGAGCGTCGTGTTCATGACCCAGCTGATGCCGTCCGGCACGTTCAATTTCCGGGGACAGCTGAAGAGCATCATCTATTCGTCGATGATCGATTGAAGCGAAATTTGTGAGGGTTTCTGAAGATGCCGATCATCAATGTTCAAATGTTGAGCGGCCGCCCCCCAGAGCAGAAAGGCGCACTCATCAAGGAACTCGCCGAAGCGACGATCCGTGCGCTGGGCGTGCCCGAGGAGGCGGTCCGGATCGTGCTGACCGAGGTGGAGCCCGAGCACTGGGGTGCCGGCACGCGCACCATGGCAGATCTCAGAAAGCGGTAAGCGCGGCTAATCGAACATGCCGCGCCGGTGGCGCCGCTCAGGCGCCACCGGCCCTACACTGGATCAGCCTTTCTTCGCCGTCTCATGCGCGGCGAACGCCTTCATGGCCGCCTCGCGTACCTTGGTGCTCAGCTCGCCGCCATTCTCGGTCACCCAGTCGAGCGAGGCACGGCGATTCACATTCGCCTTGTCGAAATGCGGCCGGACGAAGCGGGCGAACAGATCGTAGGATTTTTTGGTCGCCTCGGAATCGGCCCAATTGGTCGCGAGTTGCAGGAAGGCGCCGAACTGGCCTTGCTTGGCGTAAAGCGCCTCGAGCTTGGCGATGGCGTCGTCCGGCGTGCCGATCACCACGCCGGCATTGTCGATCAGCTGGTCGACCAGATCCTTGCCGCTGGTGTCGCGCGGCGCCATGGGATTTACCCGGGCGAAATAATCGGCCCATTTATGCAGGCCGAAGCGGACATTGGCGCGCGCCTGTTCGCGCGTCTCGGCGATATGCATCGGCCCGACCAGGCGCAGTGCGGAAGGATCCATGGTCTTGCCCCGCTCGGCCGCGACCCTCGTTGGCGATCTTCCAGTTGACGCCCAGCGCATCGAAGCCGAACGGGTTGGTCGCGGCGACACAGAGCATGCCGAGCCCATAAGTGCCGGCGACGCGCCCGCCGGACGGCGTCACCGAGCTGGCGACGCAGATTTCCGGCCTCGGCTGGGTAAAGGGCAGCAGATGCAGCTTGCATTGACCAGATTGTACCATTCCGTCTGCTCGGTAACGGTCTCGCCCGCCATCAGGCGCAGGATCACGTCGATGCCTTCGACCATGCGGTCGCGCTGCTTGGACGGATCGATGCCGAGCATCATTGCATCCGACGCCAGCAACCCCGGGCCGAAGCCGAACATGCAACGGCCCATGGTCATATGGTCGAGCTGGATGATCCGGTTCGCCGCCATCAGCGGGTTGTGATAGGGGAGCGAGATGACGCCGGTGCCGAGCCGGATGCGCCGCGTGCGCTCGGCCGCGGCGGCCATGAACAGTTCCGGCGAGGCGATGATCTCGTAACCGGCCGAATGATGCTCGCCGATCCAGGCCTCTTCATAGCCGAGCCGGTCGAGCCATTCCATCAGCTCCAGGTCGCGCCGGATGGCCAGGGTCGGGTTCTCCTCGACCGGATGGAACGGTGCGAGGAACACACCATGGCGTAAAGGGATTGCAGACATCGAGGGCGTTTCCATTATAGTCGTTGGCAAGTTGCAGCGACAACCATACGGCCTGGCGCGGCATTCGGCAAATCGCCCAATGCCGGCCCAAGAAGCCGGTCGAGGAGGAAACATGGCCCGTCCGGAGATAAATCCGTGCTGAAGCGTTTCGCCGTCGGCGCAGCCATGCTGTTGCTGGCAGCCGTCCTCGGCATCGGTTCCGCCTGGTGGTCGATCCGGCAAGGCGGCACCGACACCATCCGGAACGGCGCCTGGACGACCAACCCAGCCGTCGGCAGTCCCGCGGCCGATCCTTATACGCGGGCACGCGTGGCCCTGATCGGGCTGTTCGCCCTCAATCGCAGCGAGACCGTCTATTTCGATGCCAATCGCGACGACGAGGGCCAACCGCTGCGGGCGGCCTGCCGGTACCGCGTCAGTGGAACCATGCTGCCGGCGCGCTGGTGGAGCATCACCCGCCTATGCGCCGGATCAGTTCCTCATCCCGAATCCGATCGGACGCTATTCCTTCAACATGAAGACGATCGAACCGGATGCGGAAGGCGCCTTCGTCTTCACCGCGGCCGGACAGGAGCAGCCAGGCCTCTGGCTGCCGACCGGGCAGGATCGTTTCACCTTGACCCTGCGGCTCTACAATCCGACGCCCGAGGCGGTCGAACAGCCCGACCGGATCGCGCTGCCGAAGATCGAACGCCAGGGAGAATGCTGATGTCCCTCCGGTTCCGACGGATCCTGATCGTGCTGGTGCTGGCCGCCGGCTTCCATGCGGCTACGATCTATGCGCTGCCAAGCGGCATCGTCGCGCTGTTCACGGCGCGCAGCGCCGGCCGCCTCGGTATCAACCGCGCCGCGACCCAGAGCTTGCCGACCGACCAGTCGCGCAGCGTGGTGCGGCCCAGCCCCGACCTGCTCTATGCCGTCTGCCTCTACGACGTGACCAGCCATCCGCTGCTGCTCGAAAGCGATCTGCCGGACAATTACTGGTCGCTCTCGCTCTTCGCGTCGAATTCCGACAATTTCTTTGCCGTCAATGATCACCAGGTCGAAAGCCGCCATCCGCGTTACCTGCTCGCCCGCGACGCCAAGCCGGCCGGGCTGCCGACCGACCTCGCCGGCCTGCCGGTGATCGGTGGCGATGCGCACGGTACGGGCCAATCGGCTGAGGATCCATTTGTCGAAGGTTTCAACAATGATCCCGGCCGATAGATCCGCCGCCGGTGTCGTCGGCTGCTCCGTGAAGCCCTCGAGCTGCAGCATCAGGAAGCGCCCGACATTCCACAGCTTGGTCTGCAGCTTCTTGCCGACCTTGAGCACATCCTCGCTGAACACGGTGTCGAGGCCGAGCCGCGAGGTTGCGGTCCAATAGCGCACGACATCGGCACCGTAGCGCGCCAGCATCTCACGCGGCCCGAGGGCATTGCCCTTCGATTTGGACTGCTTGCTGCCGTCCTGCGCCAGGGCCCAGCCGCTCAGCGTGATGTCGTGCCAGGGCACGCTGTCCGCATGGATCAGCGATTTCAGGATGGTATAGAAGGTCCAGGTGCGGATGATCTCATGCGCCTGCGGCCGCAGATTCGCCGGGAACAGCTTGCCGTAGCGATCGGGATCGGCCGCAAAGCGCGCGGCGATGGCCTGGGCGTTGAGCTGGGGCGAAACCGAGCTGGTCGCCCAGGTATCCATGACATCGGGATCGGGCTCGACCTCGTCGCGGCTATAACCGCGCGGCAGGTCGACCAGCGGGTTCACCGGCAAATCCTCGGGATGGGCCGGCAGGATCTTGCCCTCTTCACCCGGCCGCTTCGAATACCAGAACGGCAGCGGCACGCCGAAATAGCGCTGGCGGCTGATGCACCAGTCCCATTTCAGATTCTCGGTCCAGATCTCGAAGCGCTGGCGCATATATTCCGGGTACCAGCGGATCTCGCGCCCCTTCGCGATCAGCGCTTCTTTCTTGTCCAGCACGCGCACGAACCATTGCGGCGTCACCAGGATTTCGAGCGGACAGCCGGAACGCTCGGCGCTCGGCACCATGCGCGTGACCGGCGTGGCCCCCTTGATCCGGCCGGCCTCGGTCAGCAATTCGACGATCCTGGTGCGCGCCGCTGTGACTGTCAGCCCTTCGAGCTGGGCCGATGCCGCGCGGGCGCCATCGAGATCGAGGCTCGGCCACTCCGCCCCGCCGATCCCGGCCAGGCTACCGATGCGGCCTTCCCGCGTGACGATTACGCGCAGCGGCAGCTTGTGGTCGCGCCACCATTCGATGTCGGTCGTGTCGCCGAAGGTACAGCACATGACCATGCCGGTGCCTTTTTCCGGATCGACCCGTTCATCGGCGGTGATGCGGACGGGGACGGTGAAGAGCGGCGTCACCACCTCTTGGCCGACCAGCTCCTTGGCGCGCGGATGGTCGGGATGGATCATGACCGCGCCGCAGGCGGCCAGCAGCTCGGGCCCGGGTCGTCGCGATCTCGATCGTGCCGCCGGAGGCAAGGTCGAAGGACACGGTCCAGAGCGTGCCGTCCTTCTCCTTGTCTTCGATCTCGGCCTGGGCCAGCGCCGTACGGTCGGCCGGATCCCACAAGGTCGGCTGCGGCTGACGATAGAGCTGCCCTTTCTCGAACATGTCGAGCACGGAATGCTGCGAGATCCGGCGCGAACTCGGGCTGATCGTCTGATATTCGAGCGACCAGTCGATGCTGAGTCCGATCGAGCGGAACAGGTCGCGGAACTCCTGCTCCGCCCCCTGCACTTCCTCATGGCAGATGCGGATGAACTCTTCGCGCGACAGATCGACGGCGCGAATCTTCCGGCGCTTTTCGACCAGCCGTTCTGTCGGCAGGCCGTTATCGTCGAAGCCCATCGGATAGAACACGTTCTTGCCGCTGAGTCGCTCGAAGCGCGCAATGACGTCGGTCTGCGTATAGCTGTAGATGTGCCCCATATGCAGGCTGCCCGACACGGTCGGCGGCGGGGTATCGATGACATAGGATTGGTCGCGCGGCGCCGCCAGATCCCAGGCATAGACATCGGAAGTCAGCCAGGCCTCGCGCCATTTCTGTTCGGTGGCGGCGATATCGTAATGCTGCTTCGGTGCGGCGTCGGTCATCATATCCCCGGGAGAGGCACGGAAAAGTTCAGTGATCCGGCGGCGCAGCAGGCGGCGTCGGGTCGTGCATATTGGCGTGAACCACCCCGCTTGCCTAGCATTGCGACGCAGCAATGCACGGTGGACAGGTGTGCCGGAATGCCGGGCTATTCGGAACATATTGGCAACAGTTGGGACATTGTCAACGGAAGATCGACGGCCGTCGCCTGCCCTGTTGCTACCCGGGCCTGAAGGACCGATGCTGTCGCCCAGAAATTTGGAGGATGCGCATGACCGTCACCGCCCGCCGTTCAGGACTCGGCGCCGATCGAGTTCAATCCGCTGTCGCCGGATTTCATCCGCGATCCCTACCCGTTCTATCACCGCCTGCGTGCTGCGGCGCCCGTGTTCCGCACCTCCTTCGGCCCCTATCTGGCCAGCCGCTACGAAGATGTCGCGACGGTGCTGCGCGACAAGCGGTTCGGCAAGGATTTCGAGGCGCGGATCATCCGGCGCTACGGCGAAAAGGTCTTCGACGAACCGATCTACGACAGCGTGCGCCGCTGGATGCTGGAGCGCGATCCGCCCGACCACACGCGGCTGCGCGGCCTAGTGGTCAAAGCCTTCACCGCCCGCACCGTCGAGGATATGCGGCCGCGCATCCAGGCGATCGTCGATGCGACGCTCGACCGGATCGCGCCGCAGGGCCGGATGGACATCGTGCGCGACTTCGCCTATCCGCTGCCGGTCACCGTGATCTGCGAGATGCTCGGCATCCCGGAAGAAGATCACGCGCAGTTCCAGGCGAATCCGGGAGTCGGCGGCCGGTTGCTCGATCCGGTGCCCCCTGACCCGGGCCGAAATCGACATCGCCAACAAGGCGCATCTGGCGCAGGCAGCCTATTTCCACAGCCTGTTCGAACGGCGCCGGCGCGAGCCGGGCAACGATCTGACCACCCTGCTCGTCCAGGCCGAGGAGGAAGGTAACAAGCTGAGCGAGGCCGAACTCACGGCGAACATCATGCTGCTGTTCGGCGCCGGCCACGAAACGACGGTCAATTTGATCGGCAACGGATTGCTGGCGCTGCACCGGCATCCGGATCAGCTAGCCCTGCTGAAGCGCGATCCTTCGCTGATGCCGAACGCGATCGAAGAGCTGCTACGCTACGATTCCTCAGTCCAGCTGACCGGCCGCACTGCGCTCGAAGATGTCGAGCTGAGCGGCGTCCGGATCGAGCGCGGCGAAGGCATCATGTGCCTGCTCGGCGCCGCCAATCGCGATCCGGACGTCTATCCGGACCCGGACCGGCTCGACATCACGCGCCCCAATATCCGGCCGATGTCCTTCGGCGGCGGCATCCATTTCTGCCTCGGCGCACAGCTCGCGCGGATCGAGGCCGAGATCGCGCTGAATTCGCTGCTCGCCCGCCTGCCCGATCTGCAGCTCGAATCACCGGACACACCGGCCTGGCGGCCGACCTTCGTGCTGCGCGGCCTGACCTCGCTGCCGGCGCGTTGGTAGGGTAAGTCACGATGCGTATTCTGCTGGCAGTCGGTGCTTTGTTCTGGACCGCCGCCGCCGCCGATGAGACGCCGGGCGGGCTCGCGCAAATGGTCGACAGCCCGGCCTTGAAGGTCGCCTTCACCAAGGCCTCCTCCGGCGAGGTCGAACTCGCAGTCGATGTTGCCGCGGATGGCAGCATCGAGCACCCGCGCATCATCCGTTCGACCCCGCCCGGCGTGTTCGACGCTGCCGCGCTGGACATGGTCGCCAGCCGGCATATGCGGCCGGCAACGAAGGACGGTGCCCCGGTCCCGGCAAAGGATCGTCACGTAACCCTGCGGTTCCAGGCCGAGGCCGACCCGCCGGCGAGCCTCGAACCACAGCAATAGCGGATCAGCTCGGTTTTGCGATCATCAGCCAGAGAATCGCGACGACTGCGGCGAAGGC
Source organism: Aliidongia sp. (assembly GCA_037200015.1). Taxonomy (GTDB): domain Bacteria; phylum Pseudomonadota; class Alphaproteobacteria; order ATCC43930; family CGMCC-115725; genus JAXDMU01. The sequence goes on from JBBCHB010000037.1 coordinate 60,710, forward strand.
GGGGAAACCGAAGACGAACCACCAGCGGAACAGCCGGAAATAGGCCGGTGGCAAAGCCCGTCCCTCGCGCGCAGCGGCGCAGGCGAGATCGCGCATGCGCAAACTGCATCCAGACGACCGGCAGCCAGAAGGCACCGACGACGACATAAAGGATCAGGCTGATACCGATCCAGCCTTCGAACAGTGGGAACCCGGCGAGATAAGCCAGCGCTGCGCCGGTGACCGGCTGCAGGATCACGGCGGATGCAGTGAAGATCGTATCGGCGATAACGACGATACCGCCGTGTGCGCGATCAGCGCGGCGTCCCGCGTGCGATGCGCCATGAGCATGAAGAAGGCAATACCGGCACCGGTCCCGAACAGCACCGTCGCGCCGATTACGTGGACGAGCTTCAGCAGCGTATAGGCGTCCATCAGCGTTCGTCCAGAATGGCCAACGCGGCCGCTGCGAGCAGCGCACCCGGGATGATCTTGAGCAACGGGCCGAGAGGATCCAGCCATAAATCGGGCCGCAACAGCGTGCCGCACACCAGATAGGCCGCCGAGACGAACAACATGCCACGCAGCGAAACCGGCGCCGCCCGGCGGAAGGCGACGGCAATGCCGAGCGCCATGTCGATCAGAGCGCCGGCGATGACTGCCCCCCGTGCTACGGGCGACGCGACGCCGACGACGGTCAAGATCCGTACGGCCTCAGAAAAGCCGGTGGTGATGCCGATCAGTCCCGACAGGAACCAGAAGACGGCGAGCGTTGCCAGGATCGCCGGCTTCAGGAAGTAGGATCGGCTGAACCAGCGCTCCTGTACTCCGGCCGGCCAGGCATCGAGGATCTGCCGCAACGACTGCAATTCCAGCCCGAGACGGCGCCGCGCCGCGCCCGATTCCCCGCGAACTCCCATGCGAAGCTGCTCCAGCGCTGCGCTGCGCATCGGGCTGCGCCAACCGAGACAGGCAAGCCCATCGGCAATCTTCGCTGCGGCACGCGTCACGGCCACCGGCAAATGAAGAACCCTGCCGGGCGGCAGGCCGAGCCATTGCCGGAGCTGCAGAAGCAGGGTTTCGAACCCGATCTCGTCCTCATGCACCAGATCGATTGTCACCCGGCGAAGAGCCGGATCTGCAAGAACGCGCGCACCGGCCTCGGCCAGATCGTGCACCGAGACGACCTGCACGACGCTATCCGGAAAGGCGATCGGCAGGATTCCCGGCAAAGCTGCCAGGCCGCGCAGCAGCGCGGTTCCGCCATAGGCCGCGGGTGCCAACACCAAGCCGGGGCACAGGATGACCCAATCGAGATCCGTCCCCGCGAGCACCGTCTCGGCGGCAAGCTTGGTCCGGTTGAATGCCGTCGCTCGTCCCGCCGCAACCCCGGCGGCCGAAACATGGATGAACCTTCGGACTCCCTCGGCGGCACAAGCTGCCGCGATGCGCACCACTCCGATCACATGCACTGCATGAAGATCGTCGCGCGGGCTGTCCTGAAGCGCACCGGCGCAATTGACGACAGCATCTGCCTGGCGCAGATGCTCCGTCCAGTCTTCGACAGTGGTCAGCGCCAGATCAGCACGGATCCAGCATACGGATGGAAACCGTCGGCGCGCCGCTTCGATATCGCGACCGACCCCGACCAAGTCATGGCCGTCAGCGATCAGGGCGCGAAATGAGATAAGAGCCGATCAGGCCATAGGCGCCGATCACGACGATGCGCATATTCGACGACCTATGGAATTTCAGAAGGCGGGATTTCGAGCGCTGATTCTATCCGACGCGCAATCAGGAACCAATCCGCGACAGGTCCCGTTGTACAACCGACGCGTCTGCCAGACGATGCCGGGCGCGTCGCCGCCGTCCCCCCCCGACGACGGTGTTCCCGGATCTCCCGCGGTCGCCCCCACCGCGGATCCGGGGGCGCACCGCCACAGTTCAGCTCTGTTGGCTAAGCCCGTCCACCCGAGGTCACGTCGAAGCGGGCCTGGCGCAGCGTATCCCAATTCTGCCGCACCAGCGTCTTCAAGCGCGTATCGATCGATCCGATGAGTTCGTCCGCCTCCTGGATATCGCTTGCGCCATAGCCGATGGCCGCAGCCATCAGATTGGTGAGGACCGACAGGACGGTATCGGTCGGAATCCCGTTCAGAACCTCGCCGACGCCGCGCACCAGCGCGCTTTCATCCTGTGTCATCTCCAGATGCCCTCCGTTCGAACCCTATGCGACGCAAACGCCGAGACGGCGGATCGGCTCCAAAGCCGGCGAGTCGGCGGGCGCCGCGAGTTTCCCCTGCACAATACGGTAAAACGACCTGCAGACGGGCTGGCCATCGCCGCTAGCCGGGCTAAATTCTTTTCGGTGCTCACAATCGGATGGGAGGTCGGATCATGTACGACATGGCAAATATGAAGAAGCTGCCGGTGCTCGGCGCCAAGGCGCCCGATGCCTGGAAAACCTTCGTCGCCTTCGATCAGGCCGCGCTGGCCGATGGTGCGATCCCCAAGAAGTATAAGGAGCTGATCGCGCTCGCCGTCGCCCTGACGACGCAATGCCCCTATTGCCTCGAGATCCATAAGGGTGCGGCGGCGAAGGCCGGTGCCACTCAGGAAGAGATCGCCGAAGCCGTCTTCGTCGCGGCGGCCTTGCGCGCGGGCGCGGCGATCACGCATGGCACGCATCTGATAGAAGGGTAACGTCGACGGGCGGGGCGGCAAGTACCCCGCCGCATCCACACCGGCCGGCCACGGTCGCCCTGCCAAGCCCCGAGCGGGGCCCTTGCCGCTGCTGAAAGCGTCAATACCGATCGATCGCCCGGAGCTGGGACGGCAGACGGGATGTCTGCTTGATCGGCACCGGACGACGCTTGCCTCTGAAAACGCGCCCGCTGGCAACTGCTACCAGAGGTTTGCGCTCCCTAACGGGCCTTCCCCACGAGCGCCGACTGCGTAGAGGCGACAACCCGGATCAGAGATTGCCGGATGGAGGTCGGCAGATAGCCCCCTCCCGCCCCTCGGGCGGTTGGCGCCCCCGATATATCATTGATCGTCCGTCGCACGGAGCCGCCGATCACGACAGCGTGTCCAACGCAACGGCCTCGATCGTCAGACATACTGATGAGAGGCCCAACGTCGACCCTCAAGGACAATATGTCCACCAAGAAGGGAGAACGAAACTGCGAGGGGCGAGCTAGAATGTCACTTTCCCCACCATATGCTCTCGGGCGTCGTTGTTTTCCAATGTTCTATCGAAGAGGGACCATATCATGAGCGATCTCGTTTTTATTGCGTTTCCGAGCGAGCAGAAAGCCGAGGAGGTCCGTGAGAAACTCTTGTCCCTGCAGCAGCAGTATCTGATCGAGCTCGGCGATGCCGTGATCGCCGTGAAGGACGACAAGGGCGGGTGAAGCTGAATCAGCTGATTAACCTGACCGCGACGGGCGCGCTGTCGGGCGCGCTCTGGGGTACGCTGATCGGTTTTATCTTCCTGATGCCGCTGCTCGGTACGGCCTTGGGGGCCGCGTCGGGTGCCCTTGGCGGTGCGCTGAGCGATGCCGGCATCAATGACGATTTCATGAAGGATGCCGCGCAGGCGCTGACGCCAGGAAGCGCCGGGCTGTTCCTCCTGATCCGCAAGATCACGACGGACAAGGTCCTCGCGGATCTGGAAGGCGTCGGCGGCACGGTAATCCGCACTTCATTCGACCACACGAAAGAGCAGGCATTGCGTGACGCTCTTGCCGGCCACGCGGCGACCGAGCAAACGGCCAATCCGGCATCCTGAGCTTCAGGTCGAGGCTGGCGTTTGCTTCCAGGGGGACATCCCTGCCCAGTGCTTAGCAATCGCCAGCCCGATCAAAGGCGACAGCCTCGCGGTTGCTCCCCGGACCCGACCTTTGGCGACGGGACCACGTATTTAGGGGATGGCGGACAGGGTGCGGAAGGAAGCCAGAACCGCTCCCTGGCCGGACTCGAGCCACGAGGGCGACGGTCACTCAGGAAGGGGCGACTTACCCGCCCTGTCTGTCGATGAGTGCACGTGGCGACATGAATGGCAGAGATAGGACGAACGCGCATCATACGACCATTCCTGCCTCCAATTCGGATGCCTGCTGACCCAGGAGCATTTCAACGAGATATTCCTGCCCCGACAGCACCCGTAACTTCCTTTTGGGGGCTATCGTGCTGAGCGCTTTCGATAGAAGGCGCATGTCCGTTGCGATGCTACTGCTCAATAACGAGAGATTGGCGGCGTCGAGGGGTCTCGCGTTCTGGGTCATTTTGTGAAGATAATTTTTTGTAAGGCGAATATTATTTTCGAAATCCGCCAGAACTCGGACCTCATCTGACGGTAGAAGAATAATTTCTGCGCGCAACACCTCTATCGCGGACATCGTGTGCAGGGTTCCGGAAAGAAAATCGAGAGATTGTGTGGCGCCGCCGTTCGCAATTGTCTTTTGAACCAGTCGTAGTAATTCGAATAGATCAAAATATTCGATAGACAAATTTATCAGATCGACGGTTATCATGGCCTTGATGGAGGCTCGCCGCTCGGCATCCGATAGTTTCTTCTCTCCCCTGGCGATCCAATGGCTTACGAGAGTGCCAAGCATGGTGGCCGAGGAGCCTAGAAGAGCGCCGCTCAGGGCGCCGATTACTGGCGGATCCAAGGCTAGGGTCACCCCTATCCACGGCGTCGCAGCTCCGGCGGTCGCCAACGCGCCAACAAGGCCAATCTGAACAGCCGTCCACAATGCCGAGCTACCGTTATTGGTCATTGCACATACCCAAGTACCATTTGGGGAAGTGACAATTCCAATGATAACCGTGAGTCGAAGCGCCGTAAACGAACACGAAAAATTACTTCAATTGCTCACTTGGGCCGCAGTACTCGCCCTGATACTTACTGACCATCCTGTCAACTTCCTCGTCGTGAGCTGGCTGCAGGGCAGGAACGTCGGACGGTGTTATTCTGACGGACCAGGATCATCAACGATACGGCCGATCCGAGATGCGGCGCTGGCGGGGGCTCGGAGGCGAGTCCGGTAGCGTCGGTCAAGGGCCGGAAAAGTTTCTGTGCCGCTTTAACAGGCAGTCGGGTTCGAAGGCGATTGAGCGCACAATTCCCCACCCTTCTGATCTTCCTGAAGGTAGTTTGTCGCGCTGAAGGTAGTTTGTCGCGCTTGTCTTTTTGGGGCGTTCAACCTGTGACGAGCTGGCCGGGCTCATTGTGCGAACGCCGAGGTCAATGGAGCACTCGCGCGGCGGCTGGCCCTGACTGCTCCTGTCGTCCCATTGCCAAGAGCGTCCGAGCGGAGGGTGACGGGCGCGCGCAACATGTCTGGGAAAGGAAGCTCATGCCGGAAATCGGCGGGGTCTGCCGCAATTTATGGGTTCTGGCGCTCGTCGGCTTCTGCCTGCTGGCGATGCCGGCCGATGCCGACTGCGTCCTGTCGGTCCGGACCCACGACGATCCGCCCTATTCCATGATCCAGCCGGAGGAGCTCGCCGGCGGGATTTCCATCGACATTGTGCGCGAAGGGCTGCGCCGCATCGGCTGCAGCGTTAGTTTCGAGGATCTGCCGTTCGCACGCGCCCTGGCCAGCCTGCGGCAGGGCAATTTGGCCGTCCTGCCGGGCGTATTCAGAACACCGGAGCGCGAGGCTTTCGCGCTGTTCTCCGCGCCAGTGAATGCCGTACCGAACAAGCTGTTCATCCGACGTGCAGATGTAGGACGTTGGCATGTCGAGAAGCTCGCGGATCTGATCAAGCCTGGGTTTCGGCTAGGGGTGCAGATCGACGTGATGTACAGCGCGGAATACCGGCAACTGCTCGACAATCCGGCTTTCCAGGCACTGCTGGCACCGACTTCAAGCCGCTCGAATCTTTGGCAGATGCTGGCTGCCAACCGCATCGACGGGGTCATCGCCGACGATCTGACGGCCCGCTGGGAGATCCATGCAGCCGGTTACGATGCCCAAATCGTGCCGCAAGGATTTGTTGTATCGGCCGAGCCGTCCTATGTCGCGTTCAGCCGCGCCCTGGTGAGCTTGGAGCAGGTTGCCAACTTCGACAAGGCTCTGCGCGCGATGCATGAGGACGGGACGTATGACGCGATCCTGCAACGCTACGGACCTTCCTATCGTCCGCCGGCGGCTCGCTTGCAGCCTTCACAAGGAGTCTCTCCCAACAGGTAGCGCGCAGAGAGTCGCGCAACGCGACCTTCGCCGACCGGAAAGGCTATCTCACGGAGCGTCCGGTCTGGTCCGTGTGGCGCTTGAGCCCTTCACGATAACCGCAAAGGGCTCCATTGGCGTCGTTTAAACGACCGGCGCTCTGGCCGCCGTCGACGTGCAGGATTTCGCCCGTGACGAACTCTGCCGAATCCAGGAACACGACGGCGCTGGCGACTTCGCTTGCTTCGCCCATGCGGCCCAGCGGATGGAAAGTGCCCAGCACTTCGTGATATTCCGCAGGATGCATCGGCGTCTTGGTGACGCCCGGCGCGACCCGCGTTCACGCGGATGCCCTGCTTGGCATACTCAATCGCCAGCGCCCGGGTGGCGGCGTTCAGGCCACCCTTGGTCAGCGCCGCCAGCGCCATGTGCGCGCCGGTGATGCCGTTCTCGATGCTGGCGGTGACACTCACCACGTGGCCGCTCGAATGCTTTGCCATTTCGGCGATGGCCAGCTTGGTGATGTGGAAGAAGCCAGCCATGTTCACGTTCATGACGGCGTTATAGTCTTCGATGCTGTTCTCGGTGAAAGGCTTGCCGATATAGATGCCGGCGTTGTTCACCAGCGTGTCGACCCGGCCAAACCGCGCGACAGCTTCGGAAATGACGCGCTGGGCGGTCGCGGGATCGCCGATATCGCCAGCGACGGTCAGGATGTTCGGATCTTCCGACGGCTCGATCGTGCGCGAAGTCGCGACAATGCGGTAGTCGAGCTCTCGGAACGCCTTGACGATTTCAGCGCCGATGCCCTGCGAAGCGCCGGTGACGATAATGACTTTAGCCATGACCTTGTCTTTCCAGGAAATATCTTTGGCTGCTGTTCCGCATGGCATGGCATGCGGTCGGCGGGCCGAGGTGGTGAAGCCGGAATATTGTTTGTTTCGCCGACCGTGATAATCAGGGCCCGGTTCGATTTCACCTTTCGGGAATCGCGAGAAATGGACACGATCGAGGCCTTGCGCCTTTTCGTCAGCATCGCCGAGACGGGCAGCCTGTCCGCGGCGGCTCGTCTGGCGTCCGTGGCTACATCCACGGTCACGGTCGCGCTGCGGCAGCTCGAGGAGCGGGCCGGTGCCAGCCTCATCACCCGGTCCACCAGGCGGCTGTCCTTCACCCATGAGGGGCGGCAGTTCCTGTCGGACTCGCGGCGCATCCTGGCCGACTGGGATGCGGCGATCGCGGGGCGCACAATGGGCCATTGCGCGGCCCGATCAAGATCACCGCCCCGCAGGAATTCAGCCGGCACGGGCTGGCGCTCATTGTCGACCGGTTTCTTCTCGAACATCCGGCGGTGAAGATCACACTGCATTTCGCGGACGATGTCGTCGATCTGGTCGGGCACGACATCGATGTCGCCCTGCGCTTCGGCCCGTTGACTGACTCGACCCTGGTGGCGCGCTTGCTGCTGCGGGTCAGCAGAGTCGTGTGCGCAGCGCCCGCCTACTGGAATGCGCGAGGTATGCCCCGGAAGCCGGATGATCTGGCGCAGCACAATTGCCTCGTGCACGCACGCCCCGACGCACCGTCCGCCGCCTGGCCTTTCCTGGTTGACGGCAAGCCGATATCGGTCCGCGTTCAAGGAGATCGCGTTGCCAACGACAGCGCGGTCCTCCGCGATTGGGCACTCGCGGGACGCGGCATCATAAGGAGAGGGGCCTTGGGTATCCGGAATGAGTTGAGCGCCGGCCAGCTCATAACGGCGCTTGATGCATTTTCGGTCGGCGAGGCGAACCTGTATGCCGTGACGACAGGACGCCCGCTCAACCAGCGGGTCATCGCATTCGTCGACTTTCTGGAGCAGCAATTACTTACCGCGAATCCTGCTATGCGCTGATGACCTACGCCGATCGATCTGGGCACTCGCCTCTCGTTCTCGTGCCGCCGCATGCGGGCGCGTCGAACCGGATCGGCTACGCCCCCAAGCCAAGCGGTGGCGGCGGCCGCTCGGAACATTGCTGCTCGAACATACCGGAGCTGCTCTCGATGCCTTGGCGGCCCGCGCCGGGGCGACGCCGCCTATCTGTCCAAGCGCCAGCCAATCGCCCTCGTCACGCCGCAATGGGCAGGCGATCTTGCAAGGACGTTCCGGCGCTCTATAGCGCCCGCTCCGTGACGGGCGCCTTGCCCGCCCGGCCCAGCCAGATATAGATTAGGTTTATCAAGCCCGTCAGAGACTTCCGGTAATGCACTGAACTCATTGTCAGATTCCGGAAGCTCTGGCGGACAGGGTGGGATTCGAACCCACGGTACCGTTGCCGGTACATCGGTTTTCGAGACCGACGCCTTCAACCACTCGGCCACCTGTCCATCGCTCGAAGCGGGTCATCGCCGCGAGGTGGGGGGTATCTAGCGCATGCCTGAGCCGGCCGCAACCCGGTTTTGCGCGCGTCATGGCTGCATTTCCGGGGATTCACGTTGACAGGGTGAAGTCTCTGGATAATATGCGCGGCTCCGAACGGGCAGGCCCCGTTTCATTCGTATTTCTGCAAAGAAGCTTGATGCCATGTTCGCAGTGATCCGCACCGGCGGTAAGCAATATAAAGTCGCCAAGAACGACGTCATTTTCGTCGAGAAACTGCCGGCCGAGGCCGGTGCTTCGATCGACCTCGAGGACGTGCTGATGGTTGGCGACGAGGCCGGCACCACGGCCGGTACGCCGGAGCTGGGCGGTGTCCATGTCACCGCGACCGTGCTCGAGCAGAAGCGCGATGACAAGATCATCGTCTTCAAGAAGAAGCGGCGCCACAATTATCGTCGCAAGAACGGCCATCGCCAGTACCTGACGGTGCTGCGCATCAACGACATCGTGACCGGTGCGGCCGAGCAGGCCGCCGCCGAGCAGCCGGCGGTCGAAGCCGCCCCCGCTGCGGAAGCCCCCAAGAAGCCCCGCGCCAAGGCCAAGCCGGCCGCGGCCGCTGAGGAGTAAGCAGTCATGGCACATAAGAAGGCAGGCGGCTCGTCCCGCAATGGTCGCGACTCCGCTGGTCGGCGTCTCGGCGTCAAGAAGTTCGGCGGGCAGGACGTCATCGCCGGCAACATCCTCGTGCGCCAGCGCGGCACCAAGTTCCATCCGGGCGCCAATGTCGGCATCGGCCGCGATCATACCCTGTTCGCGCTGGTCGACGGCGCGGTCAAGTTCGTGCGCACGCATCTCGACCGACCTTCGTGACCATCGTCCCGCCGACAGAGATCGCCGAAGCCGCCGAGTAGCTTCCCCTTCCCGGAAGGTCTGCGACGAAGGGGAATGGCCCGCCATTCCCCTTTTTCTCTTAGTGATCCACCCACATGAAATTTCTCGACCAGGCCAAGATCTATCTGAAGAGCGGTGAAGGCGGCGCCGGTGCCGCCGCATTCCGGCGCGAGAAATTCATCGAGTTCGGCGGCCCCTGGGGCGGCGATGGCGGACGCGGCGGCGATATCGTGATCGAGTCGGTCGCCAATCTCAATACGCTGATCGATTACCGCTACCAGCAGCATTTCCGTGCGCAGAACGGCCGCCCCGGCGCCGGGTCCAACAAGACCGGCGCCAATGGCGAAAGCGTCATATTGCGCGTCCCGGTCGGAACCCAGATCCTCGACGAGGATAAGGAAACCGTGCTGCTCGATATGACGCAGCCGGGGCAGCGCGTCGTGCTGCTGCGCGGCGGCGATGGCGGCTTCGGCAACGCGCATTACAAGACCTCGACCAACCAGGCGCCGACCCGCAAGGATCCGGGTTGGCCGGGCGAAGAGCGCTGGGTCTGGTTGCGTCTCAAGCTGATCGCCGATGCCGGGCTGGTCGGGTTGCCCAATGCCGGCAAATCGACCTTCCTTGCCGCGGTCTCGCGCGCCAAGCCCAAGATTGCCGATTACCCCTTCACCACGCTGAAGCCGCAGCTGGGCGTCGTCGGCGTCGGCGAAGACGAATTCGTCATCGCCGATCTGCCGGGCCTGATCGAAGGCGCGTCGGAAGGCGCCGGGCTCGGCCATCGTTTCCTCGGCCATGTCGAGCGCTGCAGCGTCATTCTGCATCTGATCGACGGCACCGAAGACGACGTCACCGGCGCCTATAAGCTGATCCGCAAGGAGCTGAAGGCCTATGGCGCCGGGCTGATCGACAAGCCAGAGATCATCGGCCTCAACAAATCCGATGCGATTCCCGAGGATGAGCTGAAGGAAAAGGTCCGGAAGCTGAAGCGCTCGGCCAAGCGGCCGGTCATGGTGCTGTCGGGTGCCACCGGCCAGGGCGTCACCGAGGTGCTGCGCGCGCTGTTGACCGAGATCGAAGCCCCGCAACAACCGTGAACGCGAGGCTGCGAACCCGACGCGCTCGGTCTGGGCAGATCGCCTCGAATGAGCCGGACGCTGCTCTCGGCGAAGCGGCTTGTGGTCAAGATCGGGTCGGCCTTGCTGGTCGATCCGCAGACCCTGACGATTCGGCGGGAATGGCTGGAAGCCCTGGGCGAGGATGTCGCGGCGGCGCGGCAGCGCGGCCAGGAGGTGCTGATCGTCACCTCAGGCGCAGTCGCCGCCGGTCGGGCGCTGCTCGGCTTGGCCGGGCGCGCGCTCAAACTCGAAGAGAAGCAGGCCGCCGCCGCGATCGGGCAGATTCAGCTGGCGCAGCTTTATCAGGAGATCCTGGCCCGGCATGGCCTGACCGTGGCGCAGATCCTGCTGACTCGCGAAGATACCGAAGCCCGCCGCCGGCACCTCAATGCCCGGGCCACGATCGATCAGCTGCTGACGCTCGGCGCGGTACCGGTGATCAACGAGAACGATACGGTCACCACGGCGGAAATCCGCTTCGGCGACAATGATCGGCTGGCGGCCCGCGTCGCCGGCATGATCTCGGCCGATACGCTGGTGTTGCTGTCCGATATCGACGGGCTCTATACCGCCGATCCGCGCAAGGATCCGGCCGCGCAGCATTTGCCCGAGATCCGCGAGCTGACACCGGAGATCCTGGCCATGGCCGGGCCGCCGGCGCCGGGCCTGAGCTCCGGCGGCATGGTCACGAAGCTGGCCGCCGCGCGTATTGCTCTGGCCGCCGGCTGCCGCATGGTGATCGCCCGCGGCGAACCGCTCCGGCCGCTGCAGCGAATCGAGCAAGGCGCGCTGTGCAGCTGGTTCCTGCCCTCGGCCGAACCGCTGACCGCGCGCAAGCGCTGGATCGCCGGTTCCGTCGCCCCGGCCGGCGCAGTGGTGATCGATGACGGCGCCGCCGCGGCGCTGGCTGCCGGCCGCTCGCTGCTGCCGGCTGGAATCGTCGCCGTCGAAGGACCTTTCGACCGCGGCGATGCGATCTTGGTCCGCCGCCGTGACGGCCGCGTCGTGGCGCGTGGCCTGTCCGCCTATGCCAGCGGCGATGTCGAGCGCATCAGCGGCCACAAATCGGCCGAGATCGAGACCTTGCTCGGCTATCGCGGGCGCGACGAGATCATTCACCGCGACGATCTGGTCGTCGGATAAGGATCGCCGCCCTGACCGCGACCGGCCCCCGCCGCCTCTGCCCTGCTCGACCTGCCGCCTGCCCTCGGGGACCGACGGCATCGGCGCGTCGGGCTGCTGGGCGGTTCCTTCAATCCGGCCCATCGCGGCCATCGCCATATCAGCCTGCTGGCGCTGCGGCTGCTGGCGCTCGACGAGATCTGGTGGCTGGTCTCGCCGCAGAACCCGCTGAAGCCGGTGCTGGGCATGGCGCCGTTTGCCGATCGGCTCGAATCCGCCCGGCGGGTAGCGGCCCATCCGCGCATCAAGGTGACCGATCTCGAAGCCCGGCTGCACAGCCGCTTTAACCGCCCGCACGCTGACGGCGCTGCGCACCCGCTTCCCGGCGACGCGATTCGTCTGGCTGATGGGCGCCGACAATCTGCGCCAGATTCCGCATTGGGAAAGCTGGACCCGGATCTTCGCCCTGGCCCCCATTGCGGTTTTCGCCCGCCCTGCCTATTCTTTAGGGGCTTTGGGCGGATTGGCGGCACATCGTTTCGCCCGCTACCGGATCGGGCCCTCCAGCGCGCGGCACCTGGCCGACATGACGCCGCCCGCCTGGGTCTTCTTCGCGACGCGGCTCGATCCGCTTTCGGCGACGGCGATCCGCGAACGCCGCCGCCGTGCCGTTTTCGCCCGTCAAGCCGCCTTGCGCGGTCGTGCCGCAAGCATTTGATTTTCATATGAAACCGAACAAGGAGCGCATCCCCATCGCTAAATCAGCCCCCGCAGCCCCGAAAGCTGCCGAAACCCCGGCCGATCTGCTCGGCCTGATCGTGCACACCCTCGACGAGGGCAAGGCCGAAGATATCGTCGTGATCGATCTGGAGGGCAAATCGAGCCTGGCGGATCATCTCGTCATCGCCAGCGGCCGGTCGTCCCGGCAGGTCAGCGCATTGGCGGACCAGGTCACGAGCAAGCTCAGGGATACCGGCCACGGCCGGGTCGCCGCCGAGGGCAAGGCGCATGGCGACTGGGTTCTGCTCGATGCCGGCGATGTCATCATCCATCTCTTCCGGCCCGAAGTGCGCGCTTTCTACAATCTCGAAAAGATGTGGGGTGCGGCGCCTATGCCGCAGCTCGAGGCCGGTACCGCGCTCTGAGCAGATGTCGGGTTTCGTATGCGCTGTCATCTGCTCGCGGTCGGTCGCGCCAAGCCGGGGCCGGCGCGCGAGCTGTTCGAACTCTATGCCGAGCGTCTGACACCGCGGCTGGCACTGATCGAAGTCGAGGAAAAGCGCTCGCTGCCTGAAGCGCAGCTTAAGGAGCGCGAGGCGGAACTGCTCTGGCTGCCTTGCCCAAGGGAGCGTTGCTCGTACTCCTCGACGAACACGGCTCCGCCCTGCCCAGCCAGCGTTTCGCCGAAAAGCTCGGCGCTTGGCGGGATCAGGGGATCGGCGATCTTGCCTTCGCAATCGGCGGCGCCGCCGGCCATGGCTCAGCGGCGCACGCGCGATCGGATTTCAAGCTCTCGCTGGGGCCGATGACCTGGCCCCATATGCTGGTCCGCGGCATGCTGGCCGAGCAGCTCTACCGTAGCTTTTCGATTTTGGCCGGACACCCGTATCATCGGGAATGATCGGCGAAAATCGCCTACTTGTTGGGCGTGCCGGCAAGCTGTTGATTGTTCAGCTTCTCGGTTTCGGCCTTTTCCTTCGCATTCGACGGCGGGCCGCCATGCTCGGTCCGGCCCTTCATCGCCGCTTCGTCGCCCGAAGCCGACGCATCCATCGCATCGCTGTGCTTCTTGTGATGATGATGCTTGGCCGGCGGCGCCGAGGAATCGTCGGCCGCCGGAGCGTCCTGCGCCATGGCAGTCCCTGCGGCGGCAATAAACGCTAAGGCCGCGATGGCCGACAAGAGCGTCTTCATGATGGTATCTCCCGCGTTCAGTGGCATGAACCCTATCCGGTATAGACGAGAACGGCCGAGGGAGCACGTTGTTCCATCCGATTGCCCGATATGGGCTTGAGATCGCTGGAAATCCGTATCCCTGCCGGATCGCCCGACGCCTGACCCTAGGGCGAAAATGTGGCACAATTGCAGGTCGAAAGCGGCCGAACCGAGACGCGTGACCAATCGCGCGGCACGACATCATTTTGCAATTGATAATTATTATCATATACTGCCCTCTCCTGCTTCTGGAGGTGACGATGCTATCGATGATGGACGCGAACTTCGAAGCCGAGCCTGCACGGGGTTTCGGCTATGGCGAGCACCTTCTGGTCTGGTCCTGGCGGCGGATCGCGGCGGGTCGTGGCGGCTGTCCGCTGATCGCCCGAGAGTTCGCCGAGATCTGCGGGGAGGATGCCGCCGAAGTCGTCGCGACACTCGACACATTTCTGCGCGCCCTCGCCTTCGCTGGCCGCCGGGCTTTTGTCTTCGGGCCGCCCGGCAGTCTCACCGTGACCGCGGATGAGCGGCAGATCCTGGAATTGATCGCAGCGGCGCAGGCGGGTCGACCGGCCTTGTTCGAGGCGCATCTGCAATGGCTCGCACGGCCCGATCGGCGCCCGGTCCTGCAGATCACCGCCGGTGCCTTGGCGACCGCCCTCAAAGTCAACGACCTGCACCTTACAGTGCCGGAGGTCCCGGCGCCGGTCGCCTGCCGGCGCCCGCTTGCCGTGGTACCGTTCTTCGACGCCTGATGATGATCAATGGAAATCACGCGATTTCACCCGCAACTCGCGTTGGTCATGGCCGGGATGGAGCACCTCGTCGCCGCGGCCCTGAGTCAGCGGCAGCGGTGCGTCGAGCCGGTCGAGTTCGACCGAGAGATCGATCAGCTCTTCGGCGACGACATGGATGACGAGCCCTTCCTTCTGCACCAGCCCGCGCACGGCGAGGAGACGTCCGGTCATGACCGTGCGACGGAATTTTTCGAACACGGTCGACCAGACGACGATATTGCCGATCCCGGTTTCGTCTTCGAGCGTCACGAACACGACGCCGCTCGCCGTGCCCGGCCGCTGCCGGGTGATGACCAGGCCGCAGGACCGTGGTCCGCCGGCCGTCGTGGATCGATGACAGCGCCCGGCACGGCTCTATGCCGCGCGCCGCCATCCGCGCGCGCAGCAGTCCCAGCGGATGGCGCTTCAGCGACAGGCCGGTCGTGCCGTAATCCTCGGCGACATGCTCGCCGATCGGCATGACCGGCAGCTCCACGTCCGGCTCCTCGGCGAGCTTGCCGTCGAGGGCCGCGAAGAGCGGCAGATCTCCCTCCTCCATGCCCTTCACCGCCCAGAGCGCGGCACGCCGGTCGAGCCCGACCGAACGGAAGGCATCGGCCCGCGCCAGGGTCTCCAGCGCGCCGCGGCCAAGCCCGGCGCGGCGGACCAGATCGGCCGGCCGGGCATAGCCCGCGCCGCGCGCCGCGACCAGCTTGACCGCAGACGCTTCAGGGAAGCCCTTCACCTCGCGGAATCCAAGGCGCAGCGCCTTGGTCGCGCCGGCAGCCGGCTCCAGCGTGCAATCCCATGCGCTGTGATTGACATCGACCGGCCGCACCTCGACGCCATGATCCTTGGCATCGCGCACGATCTGCGCCGGCGCGTAGAAGCCCATGGGCTGGCTGTTCAGCAGCGCGCAGGCGAAGACATCCGGATAGCGCCATTTCAGCCAAGCCGAAATATAGACCAGCAAGGCGAAGCTGGCGGCGTGGCTTTCCGGGAAGCCATAGGTGCTGAAGCCTTTGATCTGGCTGAAGCAGCGTTCGGCGAAATCCCGCGGATAGCCGTTGCGGATCATGCCCTCGATGAATTTGGTCTCGAACGAACCGATCAGCCCATTCCGCTTGAAGGTCGCCATGGCGCGGCGCAGCTCATCCGCCTCGGTCGGGGTAAAGCCGGCGGCGATGATGGCGATCTTCATCGCTTGTTCCTGGAACAGCGGCACGCCGAGCGTCTTGCTCAGAACCGCTTCCAGCTCCGGCTTGACGTAATCGACCTTTTCCTTGCCCTCCCTGCGGCGCAGATAGGGATGGACCATGTCGCCCTGGATCGGCCCGGGCCGGACGATGGCGACCTCGATCACCAGGTCGTAGAACATTTTAGGCTTGAGCCGCGGCAGCATGCTCATCTGGGCGCGGCTTTCGATCTGGAACACGCCGACCGTGTCGGCACGCTGCAGCATCCCATAGACCTCCCGCACATCCTGCGGCACCGAAGCCAGAGTCAGGGCGTGGTCGTGATGCTGTTTTGCCAGGACGAAAGCCTTGTCGATGCAGGTCAGCATGCCGAGGCCGAGGACATCGATCTTCAGCATGCCGACGGCGTCGAGATCGTCCTTGTCCCATTCGATATTGGTCCGATCCTCCATTGCCGCGTTCATGACGGGCACCATTTCGGCCAGCGGACCGCGTGTGATCACGAAACCGCCGACATGCTGCGACAGGTGGCGCGGAAACCCGACCAGCTCATGGGCCAGCGCCAAGGTCCGGGCCAAACGCGGCTCCGTCGGGTCGAGGCCGATTTCGGCGAGCTGTGTGTCGCGCAACGCCTCCGTGCTCCAGCCCCAGATCGATTTGTTCAAGGCGGCGACGGCATCGACCGACAACCCCATCACCTTGCCGACCTCGCGCACGGCGCTGCGCATCCGATAGCTGATCACCGTGGCGGCCAGCCCGGCGCGATCGCGGCCGTATTTGGCGTAGATGTGCTGGATCACCTCTTCGCGCCGTTCATGGGCGAAATCGACATCGATATCGGGCGGCTCGTCCCGCGCCATGGAGATGAAGCGCTCGAACAGCAGCCCGTTTTTGATCGGATCGACGGCCGTGATGCCGAGGAAGTAGCAGATCGCCGAGTTGGCCGCCGAACCACGGCCCTGGCAGAGAATGTCCCGGCTGCGGGCATAAGAGACGATGTCGTGCACGGTCAGGAAATAGGCGGCGTAACCCCGCTGCTCGACCAGCTTCAGCTCATGGTCGACCTGGACCGTGACGCCGGGCGGGATGTCGCTGCCATAGCGCTGTTCCAGCGCGGCACGGAGCCGGATTTCCAGCTCCTGCTGCGGCGTGCGATCGGGCGGCACCTCGTCGGGATATTCGTATTTCAGCTCCTTGAGATTGAACCGGCAGCGTTCGGCGATCTCCACCCCGGCGGCAAGCGCGTCGGGCTGGCGGCGGAACAGCCGCGCCATTTCCGCGGCCGGCTTCAGATGCCGCTCGGCATGCGCTTGGAGCCGCAGCCCGGCGGTCTCGATCGTGCATTTGAGCCGGATGCAGGCGAGCACGTCCTGCAGCGCCCGCCGCGCCGGCAGGTGGTAGAGCACGTCATTGGTCGCGACCAGCCGGGTCCCGGCACCCTGTGCTATAGCCGAGAGCCAGGCGATGCGCTGGACATCGTCGCCGCGATAGAGATGCTGCGCCGCGAGGAAGTATGATCTGCCAAAGGTCTGCGCGTCTTTCCTGACCCACTCGGTGAACTCGGGCGATGGCGCATCCGGCGGGATCATCACCAGGATTTGCCCTTGAACAGAGGTGGCCAGATCCGCATGCCGCAGATGGCATTCGCCTTTGGGCGCACGCCTTTTGCCCTCGGTCAGCAGGCTCGACAGCCGGCCATAGGCTGCGCGGTCGGTCGGGAAGCAGAGCAGGCTCGGCCGATCCTGGAAATCCAGCCGGCAGCCGACGACCAGCCGGATTCCGAATTCCTCGGCCGCCTGATGCGCCCGCACGATGCCGGCCAGGCTGTTGCGATCGGTGACGGCAATGGCGGTATGGCCGAGCGCAGCCGCGGTCTCGACCAGCTCCTTGGCATGCGAGGCCCCTTCGAGGAAGGTGAAGTTCGAGGTGACCTGCAGCTCGACATAAGCGACCTGTGCGGGAGGCATCTTCACCCTCTGCACCACTGAGTTTTCATCACCATCATGGAAAGAACCCGTGCAGGAACCAGCGCGGCACGGTCTCGGCACGATAGAGGCCGCGGCGATAGAGCCAGAAGCGGCGTCCGGCCTCGTCTTCCACGCGGTAATAATCGCGCGTGCCGTCTTCGCCGGCCGCCGCAGGATCGAGCCACCATTCGGCGGCGATGCGTTCCGGCCCTTCGGCATGGCGCACGCGATGCAGCATACGGCGCCAGCGGAAATTGAGTGGCGGATCGTCCGGCACCAGGGCCATGACCTCGATCGGATCCGGATATTCGAGCAGCCGGATCGGCCGCGGCCGGCCGGCCGGCCAGCTGCCGAGCGCGCGCGGCGCCACCAGCGCCGGCACGGCGCGCATGGCCCGTTCCGGCACATGACTGGCGACGGGCACCAGCCGCTGGACATTGGCGCTGCCCAATCGGTTGGCCAGCCGGTCGATCAGCGGCGCGGCCGGATCGCACGGATCGGCCCGGTCAAAGCCAAGCTGGTCGGGCGCCATAGCCTCGGCTTCGAGCGCACGGAGCTGCATGATCTCGATGCCGAGTTCCGGTGCGATGGTCTCGATCTGCCGTTCGAACAGCCGCATCAGATGGGTCGGATCGCGGCTCGGCCGGCTGGTGCCGATCGCCACCCGCTCGACCCGGTAATCGACCCGGTAGCAGCAGAGTTCGAGCCGGCGCGCGCCCAGGCCTTCGCGGTCCAGCATCTTGCACAATTGCTCGAGCAGCAGCTTCGTGGCGCGCTGCAGATCCTCGGGTGCCACGATCGGTTCGGCGAAGGCGCGGCGCGCCAGGCGCGGCTCGACCGGCCGGCGCGGCGAGATCGGCTCCTCGACCAATCCCAGCGCCTGGTCGAGCCGGCGCGCAACCGTCTCGCCGAACCGCGGCGTCAGCGGCGCCCGCGGCAGGCCGTAAAGCGTGCCGATGCGACGCAGCCCCAGACGGCGCAGTTCATGGGTAATCTCCGGCGGCAGGCGCAAAGCGGCGACCGGCAGATCGGCGAGCGCGCCGCGCGCCGCGCCGGGCGGCACGACCCGCGCTCCAGTCTCCGGCATCGCCCCGAAGCGCGCCAGCGCCCAGGCCGCGCCCGGCGTATCGGCGATGGCCGCCCGGCAGGCGATACCCCGCTGCCGCAGCCGCGCCAGTAGATCCTCGGCCAGTACCTGTTCGCTCGGAAACAGCGGCACGCAGCCGGTGAGGTCGAGCCAGATGCCGTCCTCGCCCTCGGTCGACGTCCAAGGTGTGTAATGGCCGCACCAATCGGCCAGCCGGGTCAGCGCCGCGGCATCACCGGCTGGGTCGGCCTCGCATACGATGAGATCCGGCTGGCGTGCCCGCGCATCGCCCAGGGTCAGGCCCGGCGCCAGCCCGGCCTGCGCCGCCGCCGGATCGACCGCGACCAGCAGACGGCGATTGCCGACCGTGGCCGCGGCGACCAATGGGCGCCCATTAGCCGGCCCGGCGCTGTTCTGCCGGCGCCGATGCAGCCGGTCGGTCGGCCAGTGGCACAGCCACAGGGACAGCACCCGACGCATCACCCTCCTCCATCAACCAAACCCCATGCCCTGCCTCGCCCGCTGCCCAATCGGCGCCGCGGCAGCGGATCAGTTCGACCTGCCAGCGTGCCCGCGCCAGACCGAAATCCCGCTCGCCGCCGCCCAAGGCGGGACCGCTTGGCGCCGGCGAGATCCGCCAGCGCGTGACGGCGACGCTATTGCCCGCAACGCCGCCGCCCGCCGGCTCCCGGCGCAGCACCAGGCAGGTCACGCCCGATCCTTCCGCCGCCAGCTGCAGCCGGCGGCTCGCGGTCAGATCGAGGCCTTTCGGCTCGCCCAGCACCGCGACCAGGCCGGGCGTCTTCAGCCCCTCCTCCATGGCCCAGAGCAGATCGGCCGGACGACGGGCGCGCACCAGGACCAGCCGGTCCGGCGTCAGGCCGAGCCGGGCCAGCCCCGGCCCGTACAGCCCGCCTTCGGCGGCGCACCACAGCACCGGTCCCTGCTGTGCCAGCCCGGCCAGCAGGCTGGCGGCGAAGCCTTCTGCCGCAGCCGCGCCGGCTTCCGTGGCCAGGATCTCATGCAAGGCACCGCGTGCCAGGCCGCCGCCCGGCAGCGCGGCTTCAAGCGCCGGCATGCCGATCGGCCAAACGGCGTTTCCGCGCCGCCCGCTCCCTTCGAGCCGACGCAGCTCGGCCTTAAGCGCCGCCAGATCCGTGTTCGTGCCGTGCTGCAGCCCCATCGCCATAAGCCTTTCCGAACCTGAGCTGGAATACCCAGGCCCGCTTATAGTTCGCTTTTTGTTCTATTCACGGATGAAGGCAGTGTCAAGGGGTTTCGACTCGACAGGCATTGGAGTCGGATAGTCCTTACTCGGTCATCCCGGCGAGCCGCAACCCTTCGGCGAGACGCTCCGGCGCCACCAGGAAGAAGCGGATCGGATCGTTCCAGCGCCGAAACTCGGCGATGCCGTGAACCTCTGGAACATTGGTCAAGAAGTCGCGGAGCGCCTGCGCTGCAGCCTCCACGTGGCCGAGATGAGCCTCGGCGCTGGCCAGATAGAGGCGGATGCCGGCAAAGGCAGGCTGGCGGAGATCCTCGGCCGAAGTCGCCAATATGGCGTTGCGCAGCCAATGCGCCGCTTCCTCGTCCCTCCCGCCGGCAAAGTGGATCAAACCCGCGGCGGTAAACACATCGGGCTCGCCATACGGCGCATCCGCGGGCAGCCAGACCGCCAAGACCGCCTCGGCCTCCCGGTTCGGCCGAGAGCGAGCAGGCTGAGCGCCTTGGTCCGAAGTGCCCAGGTGTTGTGAGGGCTGATGGGCAACATCCGGTCCGCCGCCACAATCGCATCCTCCCATCGCCCCCGCGTCAACAGGTCGAGCAGAGGGCGGGCAGCGCATGCGCACCGCGCGGCGTCAGGACAAGCGTGCGTTCGGCAAGGGCCTGGCTGACAGCCAGGTCGGCCGCCGCATCCGTGGACCATCCGCCATTCGCCCGGACCGCGAGCGCCAAGGCATAGGGCCCCATGACGTGAAAATCGTCAGGAGCCGTCGCCCGGGCGTGTTCGAGTTGCGCGATCCGCCCGCGCGTTTCCCTCCCGGCCTTCCGGCTCCTCATCGGCAAGCATCACCCAGTCGCGGGCGTCACGCTGATCCTCAGGGAGAGCCCTGCTTCGGGCGAGTTCCTCGATCTGTCCGCCCCTCAGGGCGACACCGACGATCATCATCACCGCGAGCCGGCTCGAAACATGTGACTCGGTCGGCGGATCTTCGATCGCCTCGGTTCTCAGCACCTGTCCGGTCGTAGCGTTTCTGACCACGACGGTCACGCGCGGCACGCCGTCGTGAACGTCCACGGAGGCCTCGAATATGAATTTCGCCCCAGCCGGTCCCTTTGCGTCACGCGCCGGCCCGACATCGGGCGGCGCGAATTGGACGCTCAAATCGGTATACCGCATCCGGGCCGCCACAGACCGCATCAAGGCCTCGGCATAGTCGCGGAGTTCCGGGTCATCACCGCCACCTTAAAGGGCTTGAGCAGGAACGATAGCCGACGATCTTCCGCCGACCATGGCGTTGGGGGCCGACGCTCGATCGCCCAGCGCAGACCAACGCCACCGAAGATGAGCAGAAGCAGGACAAGCACCACGGCAATCCGCCGCCGCGACCAACCGCCGGCGAGCCGGCGCGCTGCCGGCCTCGGCGGCGCTTCGGAACTCGCGAAATCCTCCGCGCCCTGCCACACGACCGGCGCGACGAAGCAATAGCCCTGGCGTGCGATGGTCTCGATATAGCGCGCCTCGCCCTTCCCGTCGCGCAAGGTACGGCGCAGTTGCGAGAGTTGCGCCTGGACGGTGTTTTCCTCAACCACGGCACCGTGCCACGCCGCTGCGACGAGATCGTCCCGGCTGACGAGCTTCCCGGGCCGGCGGACCAATGCGAGGAGGACTTCGAAGGCCCGCCCGCCGAGCGGGACGGGCTTGCCGTCTGCCAGAAGCTCCCGCCGCGCCACGACCAGGCGGAAGGGTCCGAATATGAAGATCCCGCCGTCTTCGAGCATGCGCCAGCGCCCGCTCTGTACCCGAATCAGGACAATTCAGGGAATTCAGATGATCTCATGGGTCGACCGTGCCGTTCAATCGGACAATGCAGTCACCGGCCGTGAGCCGGAGAAAATCAGGAGAGTCACATGAGAAAGGAACTTGCGCTGGGCGGCGCCTGCTGCGCGGCAATTGCATTGATATTCGCGTCTGGAGCACAGGCTGGATGCGGCGACACGCTGGATGCGAAACTGAAACGATCGCTGTTCGTACCGTCCGAGTACGGATCGGCGTCGCTCCAGCTCGTTTTCGATGAGAACATTCGCTCGATCGTCGGCATGTGGAGCGCGGAGTTTGTCTCGGGCGGCAAGGTCATCGACTCCGGATACGCCGTGTGGCATGCCGACGGCACGGAGTTCTTCAACAGTGCCGGCGAGCGCCCTCCACACAGAATTACTGCCTGGGCGTCTGGACGAAAATCGGTCCGTCCACCTACAAGCTCAAGCCACCTTGGCTTGAGCTACGACACTTCCGGAAACCGGGATGCCAATGTCATCATCAGCGAGACCGTAACTGTTTCGCAAAATGGCAAAAGCTTCAGCGGGCCGTTCACGATCGATGCTTACGACCTGACCGGAACCACTCTGTTGCAACATGTCGCCGGTGAGATCACCGCAACGCGCATCACGGTGGACTAGGGCCGCCGCGATGTCAGGTCCGGTTTCGGTGAACAGGGCGGTGGCCGGGAGATGCCCGGCCACCGGTGCAATATACACCGCACGGTAGCGGCCCAATCCTTCCGCCCGACGCGCCGGCACCGCGTCGTCGTCTTCGCCATTTTCCGTGGATCAAGATTTTAGAAAATAAACCCCAATAGATACTAGCCGCATGCTTCCCTCCGCCTTCGTGCCGGCAAAGAACTAGGAATATTCCTTGAAATCGGCGGCGAAATACCCACTTATAACCGGGTCGATAGACGGTCGAGATGATTTGGCTAAGCACTTGAGCAATCCGGTGCGCCGTCAACGAAAAGCTTACCTGAACTGCAATTTCGACGGCCCGCATTGGCGGGTGCAAAACTACACGTATGAAAGGGTTTCCCATGAACACGGGGACCGTAAAATGGTTTAATTCGCAAAAAGGCTTCGGTTTCATCGCGCGCGATGACGGCGGCAACGATGCCTTCGTCCATATCAGCGCCGTGGAACGGGCTGGCCTGAGCGATTTGCGCGAGGGGCAGAAGCTTGAATTCGAGATCGTTGCCGATCGCAAGAGCGGCAAGTTCTCGGCCGACAATCTGAAGGCGCTGGATTGATCGGCGGCCGCGTTTTCAAGGAGGGCCTCGTGCTTGGCCCTTCCGACGCGGCCTGATTGCCCCGTAGCAGGTCGACAGGCAACTGTCGGCCTGTCCTCGGCGGATGGAACGCAGCCAAGTATTCCTCGGGCCGTTCCACAGGGTTTGGCCTGTCCCGAACAGGCAATGGCCGCTTCCGGGCCTCAGCGAGGCCGAGGCCTGCCGGCCGCCACAGGGAGGACTGAATGCATATTTCCGAACGGCTTGGTACCATGACGGATATCGAGCTGAAAAACCTGTCGAGCAATGCCGAGCGGCTCGGCCACTCGGGTTCCAGCGCCCAGCAGGAACAGGCGAAGTCCCTGCTGCCGCTGGTCAGCGCCGAAATTCTCGCGCGCAAGGGCGCGAAACTGGCCGAAGCCAAGACCGTGGCCAAGCCGGCGACGCGGTCACGCAAGAAGGCCGTCGTGACGGCCGACGCCGACGCCGACGAATAGGGTTTGCGCTCGTCGGACGTGCCGATGGCGGCGATCCCGATGATCAAAAGCATCGATCATTTCGTAATCACGGTCGCCGATCTCGAAGCGACCTTGATCTTCTATGAGCGCGTGCTCGGCCTGACCCGCGTGCTGGAACCGGGCCGGCCGGCCGCGCTCACTTTCGGTTCGCAGAAAATCAACGTGCACCAGGCGGACCGCACCTTCGATCCCAAGGCGCGGCAGCCCACCCTCGGGCGCCGCCGATTTCTGCCTGGTCGCGGACCGGCCGCTCGCCGAGATCCGCCGCCACGTCGAAAGCCAGGGCGTTGCGGTCGAAGTCGGGCCGGTTCGGCGCACCGGCGCCCGCGGCGAGATGATGTCGATCTATTTCCGCGATCCGGACGGCAATCTGGTCGAAGTCAGCGAATACCCCGCCTGACGCGTCACCGTCCCCGTTTCAGCAGCGCCGCCCCAATCCGCTCGTTCTGCATCTCGGTCGAACCGTCGACGAAGCCGGCGATACGCGCGCAGGCGATGTGGCGGCCGATCGGATGGGTTTGGCGCAAGCCTTCGGCGCCCATGGCCTGCAGACACTCGCCAAGCCGCCGTTGAGCCATGCCGGCGGCGAATTTCTTGGCATAGGCAGCCGGCAGCATGGCGTCCTCGCCACGCGCCATCACCTCCGCCGCGCGATAGGTCAGCAGCCGCGCCGCCTCCAGATCGGTCGCGACGTCGACCAGCGACCAGCGCAGCCCCTGATGCTCGACCAGCGCCCTGCCGAAAGCCTGGCGGGTACGGCCGTAATCGAGTGCCACCGCCAGCGCCTCTTCGACCATGCCGCAGCACATGGCGGCGACATAGGCGCGCGCGCCGTTGATGCCGTTCAGCGCACGCTTGAAGGCGCGGCCGGGCGGCAGGAAGAGATCCTCATCCGCAGCCCGATAGCCGCTCAGGCGGAAGCCGCCGGCGCCGATCGCGTGGCCGCCCATCAGCCCATAGGCCGGCAGCCGCTCGAAGCCGGGGTTGCGGGCGTCGACCAGGAAGGCCGCGACACCCTCGGTGCCGGGCGCCTGGTCGGTCTTGACATAGGCGACCGCCAGATCGGCGGTCGCGGCATTGGTCGCCCAGGCCTTCTCCGCCATCGATGATCCAGCCGGTTTCGGTACGCCGGGCCAGCGTTGTGATCGCCGGGAAATCGCTGCCGGCATGGGGTTCGGTCAATGCGGTGCAGGCGGTAATCTCGCCCGCCAGCAACGGCGCTACATAGCGCGCGATCTGTTCCTGCGTGCCGCTGACGGCGATATGGGCCGCCACATTCTGCGTATTGATCAGGGCAAAGGCGAAGCCCATGCAGGCGCGCGCCAGCTCCTCGGCAATCAGCAGCTTGGCCGGGAAGCCGGCGCCCTGGCCGCCCTGGTCGCGCGGCACCTCGATGCCGGTCAGGCCGATCGCCGCCGCCGCATGCAAAGCCTCGCGCGGCAGGACGCGCTGCCGCTCCCACTCGGGCCGCGCGCGGCGCCACATAGTCGCGGCGGAAGGCACGCGTCGCATCGAGCAGATCGCGCTCGGCGGCGCTGAGCCGTTCGATCAGCGGAGCACTCTCATTCATCGGCAGAAACCTTCAATCCCGGATACTCCAATTCTTGTCGAGCTGCGACAACACGGCACTCTTCAACCTGGCCGATCGGTGCTGGGCAAGCTTCGCGGAACCTTTCATACTGAACCCGGCGTCTTCTGCACGGGACGGTCATGGCACAAGCTGGCATCGCCGCTTCTCTGACTTCGCTCCGGACGGGAATGAGCGGCTCGGCCAGCCGCACCTCCATCCTGCTCGCCGTCCTGCTCGCCCATGCGCTGCTGGCGGCAATGATCGTCCTGACCACGCATCACCCGCTCCACACCGCCCTGCCCGAACGCGTAACGTTCATCGTGACGCCTTTCGCATCGCTGCTGCCGAAGACCGCCATTCCGGAAACGGTCTCTGACGGGGCACCGCCGGTCGCTGCACCTGCGACAGCGCGTCCGGCGAGCGCCACGCCGGCCAAACACCGACCGCGGCCTTCCCCCACCTCGGCACCGGCGGCCGCGAGCGGCGCTCGGCCCGATCCGTGCCTTCGACCGCTCCTGCCCGGGCAAGAACGCCCGGCCGGCATCGCCTGCGATGCTACGCTCCACACGACGCCGCCGCTCATTCTGCCGGGCAGCCTCCATCTGGATGAGCGCGGCGACGTCGTTCCCGATGACCAGGATCTCTTCGCATCCTTGCCGCCGACGTCCGCCGACCAGATCGCCGCGGATGCCGATCGGCACTTCGCCGAGCTGCGGCAGAACTTCCCGAAATGGCAGCCGCACACTATGGAGCTCTGGAAATCCGAGCCGATGGATTTCTGCGGCTGCAGCATCGTGGTCGTCGGGACGTCGATCGCGCTGGAATGGTGAAAGCCGGTGGCGTCGTTCAACCCTTGCCGACCAGCGGGCAGCCGCCCTGGTCGAGCGGACGATAGACCCTCGTCGCCGGGCAACGTCTTCAGGACCTTGTAGATATCCCACTCGCCCTTGGACTCGGCCGGGCTCTTGACCTGGACCAGATACATGTCGTGGACCATGCGGCCATCGCCGCGGATATGGCCGTTATGGGCGAAGAAATCGTCGACCGGCGTCGCCTTCATCTTGTCGATCACCGCCTTGGTGTCGTTGTTGCCGAGCGCCTTGACCGCCTTTAGGTAATGCGTGACGGCGGAATAGACGCCAGCCTGATAGGCGGTCGGCATCAGCTTGTAGCGCTCCTGGAAACCGTTTGGCGAAAGCGCGGGTCTCGTCGTTAAGATCCCAATAGAACCCCTCGGTCAGGGTCAGGCCTTGTGCCGTCGGCAGGCCGAGGGCGTGCACGTCGTCGACGCTGATCAGCATCGCCGCCAGCAACTGGCCGCCGTCGCGGATGCCGAATTCTGCCGCCTGCTTGACCGCGGTCACCGTGTCGCCGCCGGCATTGGCCAGGCCGATCACCTTGGCCTTGGAACTCTGCGCCTGCAGCAGGAAGGAGGAGAAATCATTGGTCGCGAGCGGCGCATGCACGCTGCCCAGCACCTTGCCGCCGTCGCGCTCGACCTCGCCGAGGCGTCGCGTTCCAGCGCATGGCCGAAGGCGTAATCGGCCGTGATGAAGAACCAGCTGTCCTGGCCCTGCTTGACCAAAGCCTGCGCCGTGCCATGGGCTTGCGAATAGGTGTCGTAAGTCCAGGCGATGCCGTTCGGCGTGCAATCCTTGCCGGTCAGGTCCGAAGTGCCGCCGCCGGAGATCAGGAACAGCTTGTTCTTGTCACGGGTCAGCGACTGGACGGCCAAGGCGACCGCCGAATTGGGCGTGTCGGCGATGACGTCGACGCCGTCATTGTCGTACCAGGAGCGCGCGATATTGGCGCCGATATCAGCCTTGTTCTGATGGTCGCCGCCGACCACCTCGACCGGCTTGCCGAGCACGCTGCCGAAATCCTCGGCCGCCATCTGCGCTGCGAGCAGGGAGCCCTTGCCCGTTGAATCGGCATAGATCGACGACATGTCGGTCAGCACACCGATCTTGACCGGCCCGTTCGGCTCGGTCGCCAACGCCGCCGGCGCCACCGACAATGCGAAAATGCCGGCCAGCAGCGTCCCTTGCCGAACTCGGGTCATGCTCCCCCTCCTCCCTTGATCTTGCGGCGAGAGTAGCTGCTCGGCTTGGACGGCGACACTGGGATTATCGTGCGGGCGAAGCGAGACCTTTGGCTCCGACGAGCACTGCACTCTTGAAATCGGCCCCGGTCGTGATTGCGCCCGTCAGATCGGCGCCGGTCAAATCGGCGCCAGCAAAATCCGCACCGGTGAGATCGGCCGCCACGAATTTGGCCCCGTTGAGCTTGGCAAATTCGAAGTTGACCCTGTTGAGCGCAGCGCCTTGGAAGTCGGCACCTTCGAGATTTGCCCTCGAGAAATCGGCGCGGATCAGGCCCATCGACTGGTTCCGCATGTCCGTCGCCGCCCGCAGGTGGGACAGATTGGCACCGCGCATATCGTCCAGGCTGAAGCGGGCCGTCACCTTTGCACCGGAGAGGTTGGCCCCGGCGAAGATCGCAGCCTCGCTCGGCAGCGTCTCCAGCCCCCTCGAAACCACGAGCGTCTCGAGCAGCGCATCGGACAGATCGGCATGCGAGAAATCGGCGCCGATGATCCAGGCGAGGTTCAGCTTCGCACGCCGGAGTTTCGCCCCGACGAGTTTCGCCGTCACGAGCTTGGCGCCGCGCAGATCGGTGTCCGATAGATCCGCCCCGGACAAGTCGGCTCCCGTGAAGTCCAAATCGTGGAGATCCAACCCGGTGAGGGACCGGCCGGCGAAGCTCGCCTTCTGCCCCTCGTGTCCGGCCGCCAGCGACGACTGGATGTCATCGCGCGTGAGGTCCGCCGCGATCGCGCCCGACGCGACCAGCGCCAGGGGAACAAGACAGAAAAGCCGCAAGGCCAAAGACATGGACTGCCTCCCTCCTGCGGCGGAATAGCCGAACCGGATGCTCACTCTACCACATCCGGCGCGCGCACCACGCCCAACCCGCATCCGCGTGAACGCGGGCGGGCTGGGCGCGCTTCGCGACCTATCCCTTCAGCTCAGCCAGCACATCCTCGCCTGGGCCGACCCGGCCGCCGAGATGCTGTCCGAAGAACTGCTCCATCGCCCGGTAGAAGGCGAAGCGGTTCTCCTCGTTGTGGAAACCGTGGCCCTCATTGTCCTTGACCATATAGGGCACGTCGACGCCGCGGGCGCGCAGGGCGGCGACCATCGTGTCGGATTCCGTCTTGTTGACGCGCGGATCATGCGCGCCCTGGGCGATCAGCAGCGGGGTCTTGATCTTGTCGGCGCTGAACAGCGGCGAGATCGCCTTCATCTTCGCGATGCCCTCCGGCGTGTCCGAGAAGCCGATCATCTCCTCCATCTGCTTGCGGCCGGATTCCCAATAAGCCGGGATTGTCTTCATCAGCGTCAGGATGTCAGAGACGCCGACATAGTCGACCGCGGCGGCATAGAGATCCGGCGTGAAGGTGACGCCGGCTAGCGTGGCGTAGCCGCCATAGGACCCGCCATAGATCGCGATCCGCTTCGGATCGGCGATGCCGCGCTTGATCATCTCCTGGACGCCGTCGGTGATGTCGTCCTGCATCGCCTTGCCCCATTGGCCGAAGCCGGCTTCCCAGAACTTCCGGCCATAGCCGGTCGAGCCGCGATAGTTCATCTGCAGCACGGCATAGCCGCGATTGGCCAGCAGCTGCACTTCGGGATCGAAGCCCCAATCGTCGCGCACCCAGGGCCCGCCATGCGGGTTGACGATCAGCGGCAGGTTCTTGGCCTCGACGCCGACCGGCAGCGTCAGATAGCCATGGATCACCAGCCCGTCGCGCGCGGTGTAGGTCACCGGCTGCATCGCCGCCAGCTCGTCCGGCTTCAGCCAGGGTGCGACCGAGACCAGATGGGTCAGCGCGTCGCCCTTGTTGTCGTAGAGATAATAATCGCCACGGCCGCGGTCGCCCGAGGTCTTGACCAGCCAGCGATCCTCTTGCCGATCGGTGCCGGCGACATCGACCTCGACATCCGGCAGCTTCGCCTCGAGATCCTTCTGCAGCGCCTCGCGGGTCTTGTCGAAGAAGACGTAATGCCGCTTGTCGGTGATGAAGACGGCGCCGGTGATCTGCTTGCGCGCCTCCGAGGCGAGTGCGCCTTCGACATCGACGTCCGGGTTCTCGTAGAGGACCTTGATCTCCTTGCCGGTCGCCGGGTCGAGTTCGACCAGCGCCGCCTTGTCGCGCCCGATATTCGAGGTCGCGATCAGATCCTTGTCGTCGAAGGTGAAGAATTGCGGCGCGACGCTTTCGCGGAAATTGGTCTCGATCACCGTCTTCCAAGGCGCCTTGGCCGTGGCGCGGTAGAGCAGCTTGGAATTCACGCCGTCGGTCTGCGTCGCCAGCCGGATCACGCCGTGATGATCGGGCAGGTAGGAGTCGATGTTGCCCGGGTTCTGCACCAGCAGCTCGGCCTTGCCGGTGTCGACATCGACGCGGAAGGCGTCGAAATCCTTCTTGTTGCGCTTGTTGTGCATGATGATGATGTGGCGCCGGTCGTCATAGGGCACATCGACAACCTCGGCGCGCACCCCGTCCCAAGGCGTCAGCGGGATCAGCCCGGTGCCGTCGCGCTTGACCGAGAACAGCTTGAAATTCTCGTCGCCGGCCGTGTCCTGGGCGTAGACGATGCGATCATCCGTCGTCCAGGTGAAGTTGCGGATGTCGCGCGCCGTGTCCGAGGTGACGCGCTGGGCATTGTCCTCGCCGATCTTCTTGACCCAGACATTCAGCCGATTGTTCCACGACGCCAGATAGGCGATGTACTCGCCGTTCGGCGACAGCTGATGGCCGGCCTGGTCCGGGTTCTTGAAGAACTCCTTGACGCCGATCAGCGGCGGCGGCTCGGCGAAAGCCGGAACGGAACCGGCGGCGAGCAGCGCCGCGGTGAACAGGACGCGGAAAATAGGACGCGGCAAATCGAGGCTCCCGAACAGGGCCGCGGCAGCAGTGTCACCTGCGCCCGACCGATTGGCATCCATCGGAAGTTAGTGACCTGCCACCACACCGCAAATGAATTTCCTGTCAGGAATGCAATCAGGCCAATCGTTCCGGCTGCCCGCGGAGCCGGATCAGCACCTCGCGATCCTGCTCGTGCCGCAGTACGCTGGCCCGGACGCGCAGCAGATCACGCCGCGCGACCAGCCCGACCAGCGACCCATCGCCGCGGTGCAGGATCGGCACACGGCCGATATCGCTCGCAGCCATGCGGTCGGCCAATCGCCCGACCAGCTCGTCATCATAACCGGTGACGACGTCCCGGTCGGCGACGAGCGCCGCCAGGGTTCCCCCGGCCGGCCATCCTTCCCGCGCCCAGCGCAGCACATCGGCGCGCGCGACCATGCCGGCCAGCCGGCCCGTAGCATCGACCACCGGATAGCTCTTGTGCCGGGCCGGCGCATCCGGCGCCGTGAAGAACGCCATCACGGCGCCGACCGGCATTTCGGCCGGCAGGCTGTCAACCGGCTGCGCCATGATCTCCGCGACGCGCATCGTCTCGAACGGGTCGACTACATACTCGCGCATGACATGATGGCCGCGCCGGGCAACTTTCTCGGTCAGGATCGAGCGTCGGAGCAGCAGCACGGTCGTCGCATGCGCGAAGGCGCAGGCGGTCGCCAGCGGCAGCAAAGCGCCGGTATTCTGGGTCAGCTCCAGGGCAAAGACGATGGCGGTCAGCGGCGAGCGCATCGTGCCGCCCATCATCGCCGCCATGCCGATCAACGCCCAGAGCCCCTCCTCGCCGACCGGCACTACGCCGCCGAACAGCGCGCCGAGCGCGCCGCCCATGATCAGCAGCGGCGCCAGCACGCCGCCCGAGGTGCCGGAGCCGAGCGCCACGGCCCAGATGACCGACTTCACGATCATGAGCCGCAACGTCGCGTCCCGGCTCATCTCGCCGCCCAGCAGCGCGCCGATATTGTCGTAGCCGACGCCGAGCGCATGCGGCTCGACCAGCCCGCCGAGGCCAATGACGGCGCCGCCGAAGACCGGCCACCACATCCAATGGATCGGCAGGCGCTGGAACAAATCCTCGCTGACATAGACCATCTGGGTCAGCAGCCCCGAGCCGAGGCCGGCCAGGATGCCGAGCCCGGCCGCGAGCAGCAATCCGAGCGGCGGCAGTGCAGCGCTCGACGCCATCGGAAACAGCACGCCGCCGCCCATCAGCCAAGGGCGCCAGGCCGCGGCTACGATCGCGGCGACCGCGACCGGCACGAAGCTGCGCGGCTTCCATTCGAACAGCAGCAGCTCGACCGCCAGCAGCATGGCGGCGACAGGGGTGCCGAAGGTGGCCGACATGCCCGCCGCGGCGCCCGCCACGAGCAGCGTCTTGCGTTCCGCATTCGTCAAATGGAACAACTGGGCGAACAGCGAGCCGAACGCCCCGCCGGTCATGATGATCGGGCCCTCTGCGCCGAACGGGCCGCCGGTGCCGATCGAGATCGCCGAGGATAGCGGCTTCAGCAATGCGACCTTGGGCTGGATCCGGCTACGCCCGATCAGGATGGCTTCCATCGCCTCGGGAATGCCGTGACCGCGGATCTTCTCCGAGCCGTAGCGCGCCATCAGACCGATGATCAGGCAGCCGACGACTGGAACCAGCACCGCAGCCCAGCCCAGGCTGTTGCCGATGATCGATGCCGGCGCGTCGCTGACTCGGCCGAAATAGGCCAGGTTGGTCGCGAGATTGATCAGCTTGAGCAAGGCCCAGGCCGCACCCGCCCCGGCCGAGCCGACGACAAGCGCCATCGCGATCAGCAGCAGCAGGCGCCGATCGGTACTGAAATCACGCAGCCGGTCGTGCGGCGCCGGGCTATCGGGGGAGTCGGCATTGGACATGAAGCATGCGACCTTGGCAGCGAGGAGAGATGGGATGCCAAGTTATATCGTAGTACGATATTTATATGGAAGCCTGCGAGCAATGCACTATGGAAAGGGCTCCCCCGATGACTGCGCAGCCCGATGATCTCGCCAAGGCGGATTATGAGCGGCTGGCGGAATTCCGCTATCTGCTGCGCCGCTTCCTCGATTTCAGCGAGCGCGCCGCCGAACAGGCCGGGCTGACGGCGCAGCAGCATCAGGCGCTGCTGGCGATCAAAGGCTTCGCCGGCCGCGACTATGCGACGACGGGCGAGCTGGCCGAGCGGCTGTGCATCCGGCATCACAGCGCGGTCGGGCTGATCGACCGCCTCGTCTCGAAAGCGCTGGTGACGCGGCGCAGCGGCGCCGAGGATCGACGCCAGGTGCTGGTCGAGCTGACGCCGGCGGCGGAGACCTTGCTCGCCGGTCTTTCCGCGGCGCATCGCGACGAACTCGAAAGGCTGGCCCCGCTGCTGCAGACCCTGCTCGGCGATTTCGGGGCTTATTCGAATAATGGCTGACACGTCGCCAAACTGCCCTTCTCCTGCATTGCGGGTGAGGGGTTTTTGGTCCGACAGATGTCCGGCCTCCCAGCGATTAGTATCAGCCTTTCAACCCGCCGAGCACGTCCTCGCCCGGCCCGACGCGGCCACCGAGATACTTGCCGAAAAACTGCTCCATCGCCCGGTAGAAGGCGAAGCGGTTCTCTTCATTGTGGAAGCCGTGGCCCTCATTGTCCTCGACCAGATACGGCACTTCGACGCCGCGCGCGCGGAGCGCCGCCACCATCTGATCGGATTCGGCCTTGTTGACGCGCGGATCGTTGGCACCGTGTGCGATCATCAGCGGCGTCCTGATTTTATCGGCGCTGAACAGGGGTGAAACTGCCTTGAGGCGGGCAATATCCTCCGGATCGTCGCTATATCCCAGTTTGTCTTCATAAGCCTTGCGATCCCAATAGGGCGGGATCGTTTTCATGAAGCTGAGCAGGTTGGAAATGCCGACATAATCGACCGCTGCGGCATAGAGATCGGGTGTGAAGGCGACGCCGGCGAGCGTGGCGTAACCGCCATAGGAAGCGCCATAGATGCCGACCCTCTTGGGATCGGCGACGCCACGCTTGATCATCTCCTGGACGCCGTCGGTGATGTCGTCCTGCATGGTGCGGCCCCATTGACCGTAGCTGGTGGCCACAAAGTCTGCGCCATAGCCGGTCGAGCCGCGGAAATTCATCTGCAGCACGGCATAACCGCGATTGGCGAGCAGCTGAACTTCGGGATTAAACTCCCAATAGTCACGTGCCCAAGGACCGCCATGCGGGTGCACGACCATCGCAGGTTCTTCGGGTCGACACCGAGCGGAACGGTCAGATAGCCATGGATAACGCGACCGTCCCGCGCCGCATAGCTGATCGGCTGCACCTCGGCCAATTGATCCGATTTAAGCCAAGGCGCCGACGCCTCCAGATGGATCAATGACCTCGAAGCAATGTCATAGATATAGTAGTCGGCACGGCTGCGGTCGCTCCAGGTTATCACCACATAGCGGTCTTCAGCGGCATCGTGGTCGTAGAGGGAAACCTCAAATCCCGGCAGCCTTGCCTCAAGGTCCTTCTGCGCCTGCTCCCTGCGCTTGTCGAAGAAAACATAGTGCCGCCGCTCGTCGGCAAAGACGGCCCCGTCACCATCTGACGCGCATCCGATTTGAGCGGAGCAGCGACATCGACGTCGGGATTCTCGTACAGAATCTTGACCTCTCGGCCGGTCAACGGATCGAGTTCCACCAGCGCGCCTTTATCCCGATGCAGGCTCGAGACCGCAATGACAGTGCTGCTGTCGTAACTGAATAGACGCGGCGATATCACGCCGCTCTTGGTCACGATTCCCGACTTGAACGGCTCGTCCGCCGCATCCCTGTACAGCCACCGGACATTCGGCCCCTCTTCCTGCAGCGCCAACCGGATGACGCCGTGGTGATCCGCGAAATACCCGGTGACATGCCCCGGATTCTGGACGAGCAACTCGCTCTCGCCGGTCTCGACATCGACTCGGTAGGCATCGAACTCCTTCTTGTCCCGTTTGTTGTGCGAGATGAGGATGTGCCGACGATCATCGAGCGGAAGGGCAATGATCCCGGCACTGACACCCTCCCACGGCGTCAGGCCGATCAGGCCCCCGCCATCGCGCTTGACGGAAACCAGCCTGAAATTCTCATCGCCGCCTTCATCCAGCCGGTAGACGAGCCTGTCGTCGGTCGTCCAGACATAGCCGTCTATGCTGCGAGACGTGGCGTCGGTGATCCGGTGCGCGGTATCCTCGCCGATCCGTTTGACCCACAGATTCATCCGATCTTGCCAAGGCGCCATGAAGGCGACGTACTCGCCATTCGGCGACAGGTTGAAATCCGTCTTCTGGGGGTTCCTGAACAGCGTCTCGACATCGAGGATCGGCGGCGGGTCGGCAAAGCACGGAGTGGAACAGGTCAACAGCGCAACGGCGACAACGCGCCATAAGGAACGACGCATCATGTCGGGTCTCCTGGACAGGACCGTGAGGCCGGCGTAGTTACGGCTCGATCCGCGATGGACGCCGAAATGGTAACCATCGGTAGCAGGATGGCAAATGAATATTCTATAAGATACAGGAGCACGAGGGCCCCATGAAACACGCGATCGTGCTGGTGAGCGGCGGGCTGGATTCGACCACCGTCGCCGCCATCGCCCAGGCCGAAGGCTACGAGGTTCACGCCTTGTCCTTCGATTACGGCCAGCGCCATGTCATGGAGCTGGACGCGGCGCGGCGCGTGGTGGCGGCGCTCGGCATCCGGCATCACGCCGTCATGAAGATCGACCTGCGCGCCGTCGGCGGCTCGGCGCTGACGGCCGATATCGACGTGCCGAAAAACCGCGACGCGGCGGCGATGGGGCATGGCATCCCGATCACCTATGTGCCGGCGCGCAACACCATCTTCCTCAGCTTCGCGCTCGCCTATGCCGAGGTCAGCGACGCGCAGGACATCTTCATCGGCGTCAACGCGCTGGACTATTCCGGCTACCCCGATTGCCGGCCGGACTATATCCGCGCCTTCGAAGCGATGGCCAATCTGGCGACCCGCGCCGGCGTTGAAGGCACGCAGCGGCTGCAGATCCATGCGCCGCTGATGGAGCTGACCAAGGCCGGCATCATCGAGCGCGGCGCGGCGCTGGGCATCGATTACGGCATGACGCTCTCCTGCTATGATCCGACGCCGCCCGGCCTCGCTTGTGGCGCCTGCGATTCCTGCCAGTTGCGGCGCAAGGGGTTCGAAGAGGCCGGCGTGCCGGATCCGACACGCTATCGCGCGACGGCTTGACAGCACGCGCGGTGCGGGACACCGTCGCAATGACGACTAAGGCCGCAAGACGGCCAATTCGGGAGAGACGACCGCCATGGATCTGCGATTTACTGCCGAGGAACTCGGCTTCGCCGAAGAGGTCCGCAGTTGGGTGCGCGCGAATTTGGCGCATTCGACGCGCGACAAGGTGCTGAACGCCAAGAAGCTGTCCAAGCAGGATTATCTCGACTGGCATGCCAGCCTGAACGAGCGCGGCTGGATCGTCCCGGCCTGGTCCAAGGAACATGGCGGCACCGGCTGGACCGCGATCCAGAAGCATCTCTTCGACGAAGTGCTGAGCGAGGAAGGCGCGCCGGAAATCCCGGCCTTCAGCGTCAAGATGATCGGTCCGGTGCTGATTGCCTTCGCCAATGAAGAGCAGAAGGCGCACTACCTGCCGCGTATCCGCAGCGGCGAGGATTGGTGGTGCCAGGGCTTCTCCGAGCCGGGCTCGGGCTCCGATCTGGCGTCGCTCCGGACCAAGGCGGTACTCGACGGCGATCATTGGGTGGTCAACGGCCAGAAGACCTGGACCACCATGGCGCAATATGCCGACATGATCTTCTGCCTGTGCCGGACCGATCCGACGGCCAAGAAGCAGATGGGCATCTCCATGCTGTTGATCGACATGAAGACGCCGGGCATCACCGTGCGTCCGATCATCACCATCGACGGCGCGCATGAGGTCAACGAAGTCTTCTTCGACGATGTTCGCGTCCCGGCCGCCAATCTGGTCGGCGAGGTCAACAAGGGCTGGGACTACGCCAAATTCCTGCTGAGCCACGAGCGCACCGGCATCGCCCGGGTCGGCCGCTCCAAGCGCGAGCTGCTGCGGTTGAAGCAGATCGCGCAAAAGGAACTGTCCGACGGCGTGCCGCTGGCCCAGGTCCCGGCGTTCCGCGACAAGATCGCCAATCTGGAAATCGACCTGATGGCGCTGGAGATCAGCGGCTTGCGCATGCTCTCCGCCGCCCAGGCCGGCAAGGCGCCGGGCGCCGAGGCCAATATGCTCAAGATCAAGGGCTCGGAGATCCAGCAGCGCCTGACCGAGCTGATGATGGAAGCGGTCGGGCCTTATGCCCTGCCCTTCAATCCGGCGGCGCGCAATCTCGACTGGAACGGCGAGCCGATCGGGCCGGACTATGCGGCCTCCTTCGCGCCGGACTATTTCAATTATCGCAAGACCTCGATCTATGGCGGGTCCAACGAGATCCAGCGCAACATCCTGGCCAAGGCCAAGCTGGGACTCTGAGGGCGGGAGCGCATTATGAATTTCGATCTGACCGACACGCAGCGCATGCTGCAGGACACTGCCGCCCGCCTGATCCGCGAACGCTAC
This sequence comes from Aliidongia sp., assembly GCA_037200015.1. Lineage (GTDB taxonomy): Bacteria > Pseudomonadota > Alphaproteobacteria > ATCC43930 > CGMCC-115725 > JAXDMU01. Next base: position 97,293 of record JBBCHB010000037.1, read on the forward strand.
GGCTTCGAGGAGCGTAACCGCATCCTGGCAAGCACCGACGGCTTCTCCCGCGAGATCTGGGCGGTCTTTGCCGAGCTGGGCCTGCTCGGCGTCGAGATCGCCGAGGAATATGGCGGCATCGGCGGCGACTTCCAGGACCTCGCCATCGTACTCGACGCCTTCGGGCGCGGGCTGGTGGTCGAGCCCTTCATCCCGACCGTGGTGCTGGGCGCCGGCCTGATCAGCGCGGCCGGCACGCCGGAGCAGAAGGAGACGATCCTGCCCAAGGTGGCCGAAGGCCAGACCTTCCTGGCCTTGGCCCATGGCGAGCCGAAATCGCGTTACACCCTGGCCCATGTAGAGACCAAGGCGGTGCGCAGCGATGACGGCTATATCCTGACCGGCGCCAAATCCGTCGTGCTCGGCGGCGATTGTGCCGACATCTTCATCGTCTCGGCCCGCACCTCCGGTGCCACGACCGACACGGACGGCATCTCGCTGTTCCTGGTCGAGCGCGGTTCGCCCGGCGTCGAGATCCGCGCCTATCCGAATGTCGATGGCACGCGTGCGGCCGAAGTCACCTTGGAGGGTGTCCATGTCAAGGCCGGCGAGCTGCTCGGGCCGGAGGGCGGCGCCTATCCGCTGATCGAGCAGGCGGTCGATCGCGGCATTGCGGCGGTCTGTGCCGAGGCAATCGGCGTGATGGCCGCGCTCAACGACATCACGCTCGATTTCCTGAAGACGCGCACTCAGTTCGGCGTGCCGATCGGCTCGTTCCAGGTCCTGCAGCACCGCATGGTCGATCTGGTCGTGGCCCAGGAACAGGCGACCTCGCTCGCCATCCTCGCCGCCGACCGCGCCAATGCAGCGGATGCCAAGGACCGGGCCCGGGCGGTCTCGGCCGCCAAGGTGCTGGTCGGCCGCAACGGCCGGCTGGTCGGCCAGGACGCCATCCAGATGCATGGCGGCATCGGCATCACCAAAGAGTACACGGCCGGCCACTACTTCAAGCGGCTGACCATGATCGACCGGAGTTTCGGCGACACGGACCATCACCTGGCCCGGTTCGCAACGCTCTAGCCGGCCATGCGGCAATTGACGATCGACGTGGACGGCGCGGCGCTCGAAGCCGTCCACGTGCCGTCGCCGCCCGGTGCGCCCACCCTCGTGTTCCTGCACGAGGCGCTGGGCTCGGTGGCGCTGTGGCGGGACTTCCCGCAAGCCCTGGCGGCTGCGACCGGCCTCGGCTGGCTGGCTTATTCGCGTCGCGGCCATGGCCGGTCGAGCCCGCTCGCCGGCCTGCGCGATACGGTCTATCTCGACCGCGAGGCAATCGACGTGCTCCCGGCCGTGCTGGAACGGCTCGGCATCACGCGGCCGATCCTCTACGGCCATTCCGACGGCGCCACCATCGCGCTGATCCATGCCGCCGGCGCCGGCGAACCGGTCGAAGGCCTGATCGTCGAGGCGCCGCACAGCTTCGTCGAGGAGGAGGCGCTTGCCGGTATCCGCGCGACCGTCGCGCGCGCCGAATCGGGCGATCTGCTGCAGCGGCTCGGCAAATATCACGACCAGCCGGGGCCGATCTTCGAAGCCTGGCATTCGATCTGGCTGTCGCCGGAATTCCGCGATTGGCGCATCACCCATCGCCTGCCGGCGATCGTGGCGCCGATGCTGGCGATCCAGGGCCGCGACGATGCCTATGGCTCGCTCCGCCAGATCGACATCCTGGCCGAATCGGGCGGGCGCGTGGACAGGCTGATCCTCGACGGCACCGGCCATGTCCCGCATGACGAGGCGCGCGACGCGGTGATCGAGGCGGCCCGGGCCTTCATAGCGCCCCTGTGACAAATAGCAGATGCCGGGAACGCAGGCCTCGCTTGCGACGCGAGCGGCTGTTCTCCTGCCCGGGAGGGATTACTTTGACGACAGACTCGCAAAGGAGCCGCCATGCTCGCCCCGGAAACTTTCGTCCCGCCCTCTACCATGACCGCCATGATGCGGGGGTTCCGCGAGCGCTGTCCGCGCTGCGGCAAGGGGCCGATCTTCAAATCGCTGCTCAAGCTGACCGATAATTGCAGCGTCTGCGGCGAGCATCTGGGCGATATCCGGGCCGATGATCTGCCGGCCTATCTGACCGTGCTGGTGGTCGGGCACATCGTGGTGCCGGCGCTGCTGCTGTTCGAGAACTACAATTTCTCGACCTGGGCCGAGCTGTCCGTCGCGGTGCCGGTCTCGCTGGCGCTGATCGCATTCCTGCTGCCGCGCTTCAAGGGCGCCGCCGCCGGGCTGCTCTGGGTGCTCGCCCAGCAGAAGAAGGCGGTCGCCTAGACCCCGCTCCGATGCGTGAGGTGGATCGCGCGGGCCGTCGCGGCGTCGCGCGCGATCTGGGTTTTCAGCTCGTCGAGGCCGGAGAATTTGCGCTCGGCGCGGATCCAGTCGATGAAGGCCACGCGCAGATGCTGGCCGTAGAGATCGCCATCGAAATCGAGCAGATGCACTTCAAGCCGCAGATCGGTGCCGTTCACCGTCGGGCGCGTGCCCATATTGGCGACGGCGTCGTGCCACACGACCGACCCGTTGCGCTCAATCCCGGCCCGGACGGCATAGACGCCGGCTGCCGGCCGCAGATAGTCGCCGAGGCTGATATTGGCCGTTGGAAAGCCGATGGTCCGGCCGCGCGCATCGCCATGCTCGACCCGGCCGTCGATCTCCCAGGGCCGGCCGAGCAGCACCGCCGCCTGCTTGGGTTCGCCGGCGACCAGATGGTCGCGGATCCGCGTCGCGGAGAAGGCGATTCCCGATTCGCTGGCGACTGGCGGGACTATGGTGACGCCGAATCCCAACTCCCCGCCCATGCGCTGCAGCAGCGCCGCGTCGCCGGAACGGCCATGGCCGAAGACGAAGTCGTAGCCGGTGACGACATGGCCGATGCCGAGCCCCTGATGCAGCACCTCGGTCACGAAATTCTCGGCGCTGCGCTGCGCGAAGCCGGCATCGAAATGCAGGCAGACCATCAGCTCGACGCCCAGCGTCTCGAGCTGATGCGTCTTGACGCGCAGCGGCGTCAGCCGGAACGGCGGATCGTCGGGCCGAAACACCGAGCGCGGATGCGGCTCGAAGGTCACGACGCCATGCGGCCGGTGCTCCGACCGGGCCACGGCGGCCGAGCGCGAGATCACCGCCTGGTGTCCGCGATGTACGCCGTCGAAATTGCCGAGCGCCACGACCGCGCCGCGCGCGTCGTCTGGAAACGGGGAGAAGTGCCGGAAGAGCCGCATGACCCTCTGTGGGTAGCGCGAAGCCGTGACGCGATCAAGCGACACGGCTGCAATCCCGCTACGCCGATGCGGTCGGCAGCGGCTCGATCCGGATCAGACCTGCCCGGCGAATCCCGCGCCGTGCTTCGAGCTTCCCCTGTCGCGGCGCAGATTGTAGTGTCTCGCCGCCCGATCGACCCTAAGAGCCTTGGTGAGGACTGAGTTTGGACGCCGGCAGCACCCCGCCCCTTCGCGATGTCTGGTATTATGCGATGCCGAGCTATCGGCTGAAACGCGGCAAGACGATCGCCAAGACCTTGCTCGATGAGCCGGTCCTGATCGGCCGAGACAAGGACGGCAAGGCCTTTGCCCTGCTCGATATCTGCCCGCATCGCGGCATTCCCCTGCGCTTCGGCACCTTCGACGGGCGCGAGGTCGAATGCTGCTATCATGGCTGGCGCTTCGATGCGACCGGAACCTGCACCGCCATCCCCTCCGTCGTCGACAAGCAGCAGCCGGATCTCAGCAAGGTCTGCGTCAAATCCTACCCGGTCGAAGAGGTGCAGGGCGGCGTCTGGATCTTCTTCGGCACCAATCCGGAGACGGCCCCGCCTGTGCCGGTGCTGCCCGAGCTCGAAGGCCGGGTGCCGCAGATGGTCAAGACCATGATGTTCGAGGGCAGCATCGATCACGCCGTGATCGGCCTGGTCGATCCCTCGCACGCGACCTTCGTCCATAAGGCCTGGTTCTGGCGCTCGACCCGGTCGATCCGCAACAAGGCCAAGGAATTCGTCACTTCGGATTGGGGCTTCACCATGAAGCGCCATCCGCCCTCCTCCAATTCGCGCGCCTATCGGCTGCTCGGGCCGGATCGCCAGACCGAGATCGTGTTCCGGCTGCCCGGGGTGCGCTGGGAGCATATCAAGGCCGGGCGGCACGTCATGTGCCACATGACGACGATCACCCCTATTACGGCGGCGACGACCGAGATCAATCATTCGGTGTTCTGGACCCAGCCCTGGTTCACGCCGTTCAAGCTGTTCTTCTGGCCCTTCGTGAACGCCTTCCTGAAGCAGGACCGCGACGTCATCTCGCGCCAGCAGCTCGGCCTGAAATACGATCCGCAGCTGCTGCTGATGGGCGATCCCGACGTGCAGGCGCGCTGGTATCTGCGGCTGAAGAACGAGTTCGTGCGCGCCAAGGCGGAAGGCCGGCCCTTCGCCAATCCGATCAAGCCGCGCGTCCTGGAGTGGCGCAGCTGATGGATCCGAACAGCACGCCGCCGATCCGCGACGCCTGGTACTACGCCCTGCCCGGCGCGCAGCTGAAGCCCGGCCAGATGCTGGCCAAGACCGTCCTGGGCGAGCCGGTGCTGCTGGCTCGCGACAGCGCCGGCCAGGCCTTCGCGCTGGTCGATATCTGCCCACATCGGGGCATCCCGTTGCATTACGGCAAGTTCGACGGCAAGGATGTCGAGTGCTGCTACCATGGCTGGCGCTTCTGCAGCAGCGGTGCCTGCACGCTGATCCCCTCGCTCATGCCGGAGCAGCAGATCGAGACCGGCAAGGTCAAGGTCCGGGCCTATCCGCTGCGCGAGATCCAGGGCGGCATCTGGCTGTTCTTCGGCGAGCATCCCGAGCGCGCGCCCGACGTGCCGGTCATGGCCGGCTTCGAGGACCGCGTGCCCGACATGGTCGAGACCATGCTGTTCGAAGGCGGCATCGACCACGCCGTAGTCGGGCTGATGGATCCGTCGCACGGGCCCTTCGTCCACCGCTCCTGGTTCTGGCGCAGCGGCAAGGTGCTGAAAGATAAGGCCAAGCAGTTCGAGCCCTCGCCCTGGGGCTTTACCATGACGCGGCACAGCCCGGCCTCGAACACGCGCGCCTACAAGATCCTGGGCGGCAAGCCCGAGACCGAGATCAGCTTCCGCCTGCCCGGCGTGCGCTGGGAAGACATCAAGGTCGGCCGCCACCGCATGGCGCAGCTGACCACGCTGACGCCGATCGACGACCACCATACCGAGATCACGCAATCGGTGTTCTGGACCATGCCCTGGCTGACCCTGCTCCGGCCCCTGCTCCGCCCCATCGCCCGGCAGTTCCTCGGCCAGGACCGCGACGTGATGGTGCGCCAGATGGAAGGGCTGAAGCACCAGCCGCAATTGCTGCTGCTCGGCGATCCGGACGTCCAGGCGCGCTGGTATATGCGGCTGAAGCTCGAATTCCTGCGCGCCCAGGAAGAGGCGCGGGAGTTCGTCAATCCGGTGAAGCCGCGGCTGCTGAAATGGCGGAGCTGAGCCCGCTATTCGTATAGCGGCGCGGAACCAAGCCCGGAAGCTCCGGTTACTACGTCACTTCGGGACGCTCCGTCCCGATCGAGCGAGGTGACCGACATGTCGATACTCGGCTGGATCATCCTGGGCCTGATCTCGGGCTTCATTGCGAGCAAGATCGTCAACAAGACCGGCGAAGGCGCCATCCTCGACATCATCCTCGGCATTGTCGGGGCGATGGTCGGCGGATTTCTGTTCAATGAGTTCGGCGCGGTCGGCGTGACCGGTTTCAATCTCTACAGCATGCTCGTCGCCGTGATCGGCGCGATCGTCGTGCTGGTGATTTACCACGCCCTGTTCGGACGCCGGCTGGCGTAATCGGAAAACTCGAAGGCGATGCCTGTCGCGACAGGCATCGCCTTCTTCTTGCAGCGTCTACAATACGCTGGCGCTTTGGCGCGGCTTCGGGCTTTCGCCGCCCTTGGCTCCGCCATGCTGGACGTAATCCCGGACATAGACGATTTCCGGCCGATGCGAATGAGTGCCGCCATTCGTGACTTTCAGCAGCTGCTTGTAGAACACCAGCGCCTCGGCCGGCTTGCCGGCGGCTTCGGCCGCGCGGCCGGCGTGATAGAGGCCGTTGAAGCGGTTCGGGCTTAGCCGCAGCGCGGTGCGATATTGCACCAGCGCCTCGGCCGGGCGGTCGTCGATCAGCAGCATGTCGCCATACATTTCCCGCGCCGGGATGTCGACTTCGGCCTGGCCGACCTTGTCCTGGATGTCGGCAGCTTCGCCGATCTTCTGCAGGGCATGCGCATCGTCGTGATGGGCGAAGCTCTGCCAGGCCTCGATCGTGGCTTGTGCCGCCTTGATCTCGAGCGAGATCGGACTGCCTTCCGCCTGGGTCGCGTCATAGATCGAATGCGCCGCCGCGACCGCGGCATCGGCCGCCGCCGGATCCCGCAAATGGCCGGCCGCAATGGCCTGAGCCCAGACGCGATAATATTTGGCCGAGACGAGCGGCTGCGCCGGCTCCGGTACAGCCAGCACGGCTTTCCAATCGGACAGTTCCAAACCGTAGATGTCCGGCAGCTCGACCTGGAAGTAGCTGGCGAACATGAACATGTCGTCGTCTTGGATGCCCGGCAGGGCCTTCAGATGCGCGACAAGCGGTTCGATCAGGTCGAGCGTCGCCTTCGCCTCGCTATCATCGCCCTGCTGCAGATAGGCATAGAGCAGAAATTCGTCGGCATGCATCTGATGGCCGACGCCGCCCAGGTGATGGGTCTCGGCAAATTGGGAGGCCTTCACCGAGTCCCTGTCCGAAGCAATGTCTTCGCGCCACATGCCGAGACGGGCGAAGATATGGCCGGGCATGTGCAGCGCATGGGCCGAAGACGGCGCGATGGCGGCGTATTTTTCCGCAGCAGTCAACGCCTCACGGGCGAGCTGCGGATTGTCGCAGGTATGGATGATGTAGTGGGCGAAGCCCGGATGGTCCGGATGGGCGCGGAAACCCGGCAGCAGGACGGCCAGGGCCTTGCGTGCCGGCGGAACCGGATCGGTCGCCCCGAGCGTGACGGCGGCCAGTCCCAGCCCGTAGAAGGCCTGCGCCTCGACATCGTCCGGATAGGCCTTGGTCAGCGCGCCCATCGCCTCATTATAGGTCTGCAGCGCCTGATCTTTCTGGGCTTCGGGGCTGTGCAGATAGCCGCTCAGCGCCGCGATATAACGCTGCTCGCGGTCGGTCTTGGGATTGAGCGCCGCAGCCTGGTCGATCTCGGCGGCGCCGGCTTTGCGCCGGTCGTCGTTGATGCCGTCCCAGAACGGACGCCACTCGGCCATGGCCAGGCCCCAATAGGCCATGGCGCAATGCGGATCCGCCTCGGCGATCGCCTTGAACTGCTTGGTCGCCTCCTCGTACCAGAAGGAATGCAGCAGAGCGACGCCGCGCTCGAACGGCGCCTGCACGGAGGCCGCGCAGGAGATCGGCATGTGGATGGTGCCGAATTTCTCGATGGCGGTATCGGCATTGCCGCCGTCGGCGCCGTGATGCTCATGCGCCTGCGCGCTTATGGTCATTGCCGGCACCGAAAGTGCGACGGCAAGGACACCCAACAACGCTCTACTGGACCTTGCAAAATTTGACGCCCGGGTCATGCCAATTCCCAATGTTGGAAAATCCTCGCCCGCAAGGATCGGCGGGCAACGCTACAGAGGGATTTCGGCGCCCTGGCGACAATGTTACAGCCGTAGCAAATTGTGCAGGGCGGCCATTGCGCGAGGGGAGAAGACGACCGGTCTCTCAGGGGTGCCCTGAACCGCCGGTATCCGGATTGCTGCGGTGTTTCAGCCGTTCCGCGATCTCGCCGACCACGCCCTTGCGGAAGGTCAGCACCACGATCACGAAGATCGTCCCCTGGATCACCGTGACCCAGGAGCCGATACTCGACAGGTAGGTTTCAAGGAACACCCAGATCGCGGCGCCGACGACCGGGCCGAACACCGTGCCGACGCCGCCCAGCAGCGTGATCAGCACGACCTCGCCCGACATCTGCCATGTCACGTCAGTCAGCGAGGCGAGCTGGAACACGATGGCCTTGGTCGCTCCGGCCAAGCCGGCCAGCGCCGCCGACAGGGTAAAGGCGAGCAGCTTGTAATGGTCGACCTTGTAGCCGAGCGAGATGGCGCGCGGCTCGTTCTCGCGGATCGCCTTCAGTACCTGGCCGAAGGGCGAGTGGATCGTCCGGTAGATGATGCCGAAGCCGATCAGGAAGACCGCCAGCACCGTGTAATACATCGCATAGGAATTCGACAGGTCGATCACCCCGAACAGCATGCCGCGCGGCACGGCCTGGATGCCGTCCTCGCCATGGGTAAAGGGGACTTCGAGCGCCACGAAGAACATCATCTGCGCCAGGGCCAGCGTCACCATGGCGAAATAGATGCCCTGGCGCCGGATCGCGAGCCAGCCGAAACCCAGGCCGAGCACTGCCCCCGCCCCGGTCCGGCCAGGATGGCGATTTCGGGCGGCATGCCCCAGACCTTGACGACATGGCCGGCGACATAGGCGGCCCAGCCGAAGAAGGCGGCGTGGCCGAAGGACAGCAGCCCGGTATAGCCCAGCACCAGATTGAAGGCGCAGGCGAAGAGCGCAAAGCACAGCACCTTCATTAGCGCGATCGGATAGATCAGGGCCGGTGCGGCGAGCAGCAGCACCAGCAGGGCGGCCAGGACCAGCTTGACCGACAGCGAAACACTTTCGTCCGGCGCGGTGCGCGACATTATGGACTCGGCCATTGCCTCACGCCGCCTTTCCGAACAGGCCGGCCGGCTTGATCAGCAGGACGATCGCCATGACCACGAAGATCACCGTGTTGGAGGCCTCGGGGTAGAACACTTTGGTCAGCCCCTCGACGATGCCGAGGCCGAAGCCGCTGACCACTGCGCCCAGGATCGAGCCCATGCCGCCGATCACGACCACGGCAAAAACGACGATGATGATGTCGGAGCCCATGATCGGGCTGACATGCAGGATAGGGGCTGCGAGCACCCCGGCCAGCGCCGCCAGCGCCGCGCCGAAGCCGTAGGTCAGCGTGATCATGCGCGGCACGTTGATGCCGAAGGCCTGGACCAGCTGCGGGTTCTCGGTCGCGGCCCTGAGATACGCGCCGAGCTTCGTCCGCTCGATCGCGAACCAGGTGCCGAGGCAGACCACGAGCGAGGCGATGACGACCCAGCCGCGGTAGAGCGGCAGGACATGAAACCCAGATTGGTGCCGCCCTTGAGCAGATCGGGCATGCCGTCATAGGCCTCGCCCGAGACGCCGTAATAGTTCCGGAACACGCCTTCGATGATCAGGGCCAGCCGAAGGTCAGCAGCAGGCCGTAGAGATGATCGAGCTTGTAGATCCGTTTCAGCAGCGTCCGCTCCAGCACCATGCCGAACGCGCCTATAATAAGCGGACTGATGATGAGCGCCGGCCAGTAGCCGATGCCGAGATGCTCCAGCAGCAGCCAGGCGGCGAACGCGCCCATCATGTAGAGCGCGCATGAGCAAAGTTGATGAGTTGAGCAGACCGAAGATCACCGCCAGCCCAAGGCTGAGCATGGCATAGAAGGCGCCGTTGATCAGCCCGAGCAGCAATTGCCCGAAGAGCGCCGGATAGGGAACGCCGAAGAAGGTATGCATCGAGTCTCCGGTTCCTAACTACAGGTCGGCGGGACGATGTCTCCTCTCCGCCCTTGGGGGCGGAGAGGCGTTTGTCCGGCTGTCTCAGCCCTTATGGACCAGCGGGCAGGCGCTCTCCGACAGCGGCCGCGTCACTTCGGCGGCCGGGATTTCGCGGACCAGCTTATAGTAATCCCACGGCCCCTTGGACTCTTCGGGCTTCTTGACCTCGAACAGATACATGTCGCGCATCAGCTTGCCGTCCTCGCGGATGACGCCGTTCTTGGTCATGAAATCGTTGACCGGCGTCTTGCGCATCTGGGCCATGACCTTGTCGGTATCGGTCGAGTTCACCGCCTTGATCGCGTTCAGGTAGTGCATGGTGGCGCCGTAGAGCCCGGCTTGCGCCATGGTCGGCTCGGTATTGTTGCGCGCGAAGAACCGTTTCGAAAAGGCGCGCGTCTCGTCGTTCTGATCCCAATAGAAGGACGCGGTCAGCTCCAGCCCCTGCGCCGCCTTGAGGCCGAGCGCATGGATGTCGCTGATGAACACGAGCAGACCCGCCAGCTTCTGGCCGCCGGCGGTGATGCCGAACTCGCCGGCCTGCTTGATCGAGCTGATCGTGTCGCCGCCGGCATTGGCGAGGCCGATCACCTTGGCGCCGGAACTCTGTGCCTGCAGCAGGAAGGACGAGAAGTCCGGCGTGTTGAGCGGTGTGCGCACCTCGCCGATCACCTTGCCGCATTGGCCTGCACCACTTCGGCCGTGTCGCGCGCCAACGCCTGGCCGAAGGCATAGTCGGCCGTCAGGAAGAACCAGGTGTCGCCGCCGGTCTTGGTGATGGCCGAGCCGGTGCCATGGGCCAGCGAATAGGTGTCGTAGGTCCAGTGAATGCCGCTCGGGCTGCATTTCGCGCCAGTCAGATCCGAGCTGCCCGGCCCGGAGAAGATGGCGATCTTGTGCTTTTCCTTGGCGATGTCGTTGATCGCCAGCGCCACGCCGGAGTTCGGCACGTCCATGATGATGTCGACATGGTCCTGGTCGAACCATTGGCGTGCGATCGACGAGCCGATATCGGCCTTGTTCTGGTGATCGGCGCTGACGATTTCGATCTTGGCGCCGCCGACCGAGCCGCCGAAATCCTCGACCGCCATGCGCACGGCGTCGACGCCGCCCGGTCCGGACAGGCCGGCATAAAGGCCCGACTGGTCGTCAGATCGCCGATCTTGACGCCGGTGACCTGGGCCTGGGCGGACCCGGCCGCCAGGCTGGCGGCGGCGAGCAGGGCCGCATACACGGATTTGCGCATGTTCTTTCCCCCGTTTGGATCCCGGCTTCAGACGCCGAGATAGCTGTGCAGCTTTTCGGTATTGGCGGCGATGTCGGTGTTGTCGAAGCGGTCGATAACCGTGCCGTGCTCGACGACATAATGCCGGTCGGCAACAGTCGCGGCGAAGCGGAAATTCTGCTCGACCAGCAAGATGGTGAAGCCCTTGGCCTTGAGCGTGCGGATCACCTCGCCGATGCGCTGGACGATGACCGGCGCCAGCCCTTCGGACGGTTCGTCGAGCAGCAGAAGGTTCGCGCCGGTGCGCAGGATGCGGCCGATCGCCAGCATCTGCTGCTCGCCGCCGCTGAGCTTGGTACCCGGGCTGCGCCGCCGCTCCAGCAGATTCGGGAAGACCGTGTAGATCTCCTCCACGGTCATGCCGCCCGGCCGCACGACCGGCGGCAGCATCAATTCTCTTCGACCGACAGGCTGGCGAAGATGCCCCGCTCTTCCGGGCAATAGGCGATGCCGCGGCGGGCAATGCGGTTCGAGGCCAGGCCGCAGATCTCGCCGCCCTCGAACTGGATCGAGCCCGAAATACGTCCGAGCATGCCATGATCGCCCGGAGCGTCGTGGTCTTGCCGGCGCCGTTGCGGCCGAGCAGCGTCACCACCTCGCCCGCCGGCACCTCGAATTCCATGCCGTGGAGAATATGCGATTCGCCGTACCAGCCTTGCAGACCGGCAATTTTGAGCAGCGTCTTCGAGACGGCGCCGGAAGAGTCAGGCATGGCCGGTCCCTACATAGGCTTCGACGACGGCCGGGTTCTTCGAGACCTCGGCATAGACACCTTCGGCCAGGATCTCGCCGCGTGCCAGGACGGTGATGCAATCGGAGAGATCGGCCACGACCGAGAGGTTGTGCTCGACCATCAGCACGGTCCGGTCGGCCGCGATGCGTTTCACCAACGCGGCGATGCGGCCGATATCCTCGGTGCCGAGCCCGGCCATCGGCTCGTCGAGCAGCAGCATCTCCGGCTCCAGCGCCAGCGTCGTCGCAATCTCCAGCGCGCGCTTGCGGCCATAGGCCAGCTCGACTGCCGGCGTATGCAGGAACGCCTGCAGCCCGACCCATTCGACCAATTCCTCGGCCCGGCCGTTGAGCTCGTTCAGCACTGATTGCGAACGCCAAAAATGAAAGGAATTGCCGAGCTTGCGCTGCAGCGCCACGCGGACATTCTCGCGCACGGTCAGATGCGGGAACACGGCGGAGATCTGGAAGGAGCGGACCATGCCGCGGCGCGCGATATCGGCCGGCTTGACGCGGGTTACATCCTCGCCGTTGAAGCTGATGCGGCCCCGGGTCGGCTGCAGGAATTTGGTCAGCAGGTTGAAGACGGTCGTCTTCCCTGCCCCGTTCGGCCCGATCAACGCGTGGATCGTGCCGCGCCGGACCTGCAGATCGACGCTGCGCACGGCGGTGAAGCCGAGGAATTCCTTGGTCAGGCCTTCGGTTTGCAGAATGAGATCGCTCACGCCGAAGATGCCCCTCCCGACTTGGCCGATCGCGCTGGCTGAGCCCCACCGGCATGTTGGCTCGGAGTTAACCAACTCGCCCGGCGAACACAAGCCGGAGGCGTCGGTGCAGAGCGGGAAGCCCGAACCACCGCTTGCCAGAACCGGACGTTCCGCGCGAACCTGCTGAAAGATGCCGATTTGCAAGGATGATCCGATCATGACCGGAACCGCCGGGCCGCTGCTCGACGCGATCAATTTCGACGCCGCCGGCCTGGTCGCCGCCGTAGCGCAGCAGCATGATACCGGCGAGCTTCTGATGCTGGCGTGGATGAACCGCGAGGCGGTGCAGGAAACCCTGGCGACCGGCAACGCCGTCCTACTGGTCGCGCTCGCGCAAGGCCTTGTGGCGCAAAGGCGAAACTTCCGGCCAGGTCCAGCGCATCATCAGCCTGCGTCTCGATTGCGACGGCGACGCCGTGCTGCTGCGCGTCGACCAGACCGGCGTCGCCTGCCATACTGGCCGGCGCTCCTGCTTCTACCGCGAAGCGCAGTCCGGCGAGTGGGTCGTGATCGCCGAGCCGGAAATCGATCCCGAGGCACTCTACGGGAAGCCCTGAGAAGGAGATCTGAGATGCGCCTGCTCGTCGCCATGATGAAACATGAGACGAACACCTTCTCGCCGATCCCGACGCCGTGGCAGCGTTTCGTCGATTGGGGCGCCTATCTCGGTCCCGATGTCGTCAAGGCCTATCGCGGCACCGCCATGCCGATCGGTGCCTATATCGATCTGGCCGAGCGTGCCGGTGCCGAACTGGTCTCGCCGATCGCGGCCGAAGCGATGCCGAGCGGCACGGTTTCGGCCGAGGCCTATCGCCGGCTGACCGATCCGATCCTCGAAGCCGTCGCCAAGGGCGGGCTCGACGCGGCGCTGCTCGACCTCCATGGTGCCATGGTCAGCGAAGACGAGCCCGATGGCGAAGGCGGGCTGCTCGAGGCCATCCGGCGCCTCGCACCCAATTTGCCGATCGCAGTGACTTGCGACCTGCACGCCATCTGACCGAGCGCATGGTGGCGAATTGCACGGCGCTGATCGGCTACAAGACCTATCCCCACACCGATATGCATATCGTCGGCCGGCAGATCGGCCGGATCCTGCTCGACAGCCTGGCGGGCAAATGCCGGCCGGTCATGGCCTGGGGCAACCGGCCGCTGCTGGCGCAGACCTTGCGCATGGGCACGGCCGACGAGCCGATGAAATCCCTGGCCGAGGCGGCGCGCGCGGCCGAGACCGGGCCGATCCTGGCGGCGACCGTGTTCGGCGGCTTCCCGCTGGCCGATATGCCCGATGCCGGTTTGAGCGCCATCATCGTCGCCGATGGCGACCGTCCGGTCGCAGAGCAGGTGCGCGACACGCTGCTCGATCGGGCCTGGGCTGGACGCGACGAATTCCTCTACGCGGCGAGCCGCTCGACCAGGCTGTCGCGCGCGCGGCACGGATCGAAGCCGGCCCAGTGCTGCTGCTCGACCACGCCGATAATTGCGGCTCGGGCGGGACGCAGGACGTCATGACCGTGATCGAGGAGGTGCTGCGCCAGGGACTCGAAGACGTCGCGGTCGGCGCCGTCTGGGATCCGGACGCCGTGCAGGCGATGCAGCAAGCCGGTGTCGGCCAGACGGTGACGATCGCGCTCGGCGGCAAGACCGACATGCCGTCGATCGGCTTGGCCGGCAAGCCGCTGACTCTCACCGGCAAGGTCAAGCTGATCTCCGACGGCGAATGGATCTGCGCGGCCCGATGTATACCGGCGTCAAGGTGATGATGGGACCGACTGCCGTGCTCGATACTGGCAAGGTCGAAATCGTGATTACCTCGCGCCATCACGAGCCCTGGGATATCGGCATCTTCACTTCGGTCGGTATCGATCCGCGGCACAAGCGCTATCTGGTGCTGAAATCGCGCATCCATTACCGCGCCGGATTCGCCGAGCTAGCGCGTGCCACGATCACTTGCGACGGCGAAGGCGTCACGACCTCCGATAACGGCCGACTCCATTTCGAGCGGCTGCGCCGGCCGATCTACCCGCTCGACCGACCGAATTCTTGGGACCTTGAGGAGGTTGGCGGCATCTGAGCGCGCATGCCAGGCTGTGGAAAATATATTGGACAGGAATTCCGAAATATCGGATACGCCCTATTCCATCAACTTTTCTTGAAGCTTGGCTCCGTCCCCTGAGCAATCCGTCTCTACCTGGAGACGTCTCAAGCGCCGCAGGATTGCGGTCGCGCTCAAGCGACGGGATCTCTGGAGGCAGATCGCCGTGCGCGAAACCAAACTTGCACTTTCCCTGGGCCTCGGCACTCTCGCATTGACCATGGTGAGCGGCGTCGAACGCGGCGCCGCCGCCGATTTGCCCGCTCCCGACCCGTCGGAGACGATCATCGTCACCGGCACGCGCGAGACCGACAAGAAGGCCGCAGAAAGCCTGTCGCCGATCGACATCGTCGACAGCGAGCAGCTGCTGGCCACCGGTCAGATCGATTTGCGCGACGCGCTCGCCCGGTTGCTGCCCTCCTTCACCCGGCAGGCCCAATCCTACGATACCGGCGCTCTCACCGATTCGATACAGCTGCGCGGGCTCAACCCGGACCAGGTGCTGGTGCTGGTCAACGGCAAGCGCCGGCATACCACGGCCACCTCAACGCGGATCCGGGAGCGCTGCAGGGCTCGGCGCCGGTCGATCTCGACATGATCCCGATCAGTGCGATCGATCATATCGAGATCCTGCGCGACGGCGCCGCTGCGCAATACGGCTCCGATGCGATTGCCGGCGTGGTCAACATCATCCTGAAATCCGCCGATCACGGCGGCTCGGCCAGTTCCGAGGTGGGCGCCTATTACAAGGGCGACGGCTTCACAACCGATCTGGCGGGCGATGCCGGCGCCAAGCTCAACGATGGCGGCTTCCTGCATCTCAGCGCCGAATTCCACTATCACAATTTCAGCAACCGGACCGGACCGGACCCGGAAACGGCGGCCTCGTCGACAGCCGC
>JBBCHB010000038.1:0-78916 GCA_037200015.1 Aliidongia sp.
GTGTGCAAGCGCACGGTGCCGGGCTTCGGCGGCTGCGAGCGGTTCAACGATGAGGAATCCGCCAACCGGCCGATGCGCTTTGCGATCGAGCTAGGCGGCGTGATGAATTGGACGCAGGAAGTCCTGCAGCGGGTCAAGGCCGGTGAACCGACCGAGCAAGGCGTCTATCGCTACGAACTGGAAATCGACGTCGAGAAGGGCGTTGGGACGCGCATCCTGAGCGAGGCGCTGCGCCAAAAGCCCAACGGCCACGGAAAATGGCAGCGGGTCTTCGAGCGTGACGCCAACGGCGCGGTCAAGGACTCGAAGTCCTTTAGCCTTTCCGGGTTTCAGCACCTCGTGAAGACTCTGGCGAGCAACCACACAGTGCTCTCGTCCTTCGCCAAGTTTCAGCATCCGACGGCGCGAATATTCGTCGAGAATACACGAAACGTGATCTTCGCGGTCGAGCCCGCCCACTCACATCCCGACAAACCGGTGATAGACTACCTCAAAACCCAGCCCCACATGGTGCAGCGGCTCAATTCCGAGCTGAGCCGCATCGATGTGGGGGTCGAGGGGTTGCGCTGGCAGGACGGCACGGACGGTCCGGTCCTCCTGTTCAAGCATTCCGGCCTAGCAGCCGAAATGCCCTGGATGCTCGAAAGCCATGGGACGCGGGCCTTCATCAAGATGTTCCCCTGGCTCGTCTCGGTGCTCGACCAGGGTGGGCTCGTCGCCATCGACGAAATGGACGCCTCAATCCATTCGCTCGTACTGCCGGAGCTGCTGCGCTGGTTCTACGACAAGGAGACGCGCAACAGGTTCGACGCCCAGCTCTGGCTGTCGTGCCATTCGGCCTCGCTGCTCGACGAACTTCAGAAAGAGGAGATAGTGATTTGCGAGAAAGACCGGCAGGGCCGGACGCGACTCTTTAGTCTCATGGACGTCAAAGTGCGCCGCGATGAAAACCACTACCGTAAGTATCTCGGCGGGGCTTACGGCGGGGTGCCGCTGCTCGGATGAGGCGCCGTCGTCCGCCCCATATCCCGGTTCGCCAGCAGATTTACATCGGCTGCGAGGGCGCATCCGAGGCCGGCTATGCTGCCGTCCTGCAGGATCTCGTCAACGCGACCTCCTTGCCCGTTTATCTCAAGATCGAGGAGTTGGGGCCTGGCGCCGGCGATCCGCTGGCGCGGATCGAGATGGCGGTGGGCCGTATCGACTTCCAGCGCAGAAAGCGCATGGCTCCCTCGGCGAGTTTCGCGCTCCTTGACGAGGACCAGGCGGTGCGTGATCCGCAGCGCGCCGGTCGCGCGCGCCGTCTCGCGACTGAAAACGACATCGCAATCATCTGGCAACGCCCCTGCTTCGAGGCGGTGCTGCTACGCCACTTGCCAGATCGGACGACATATCGACCACCCGACACGCCGGAGGCCATTCGAGCCCTGGAGCGGGAATGGCCGGGCTATGCAAAGCCGCTGGAGCGCGCGGCGCTCGCCAAGCGCCTCGATCTTAATGCGGTGTTGCGCGCCGCGACGGTGGAGCCCGAACTGGCCGTGCTGCTGCGTGTTCTCGGGCTTCTCGGCTAGCGGAGGCCGAAGAGTTAGGGGTCTTGGGGGGGCTTTTTGGGCCTAGTTTGCGGACAAGTGCCAAAGCAGGCCATGTCCGCAAAACGGAAGCGTTTTGAACATCAGTGGGCGAAATCTGCCGGCGAACCTGGCTAGCGCGAACGACAGTTTTCCGCGGACCTCCACCCGAAACCCACTTCCCTCCCGGCCGACTCTAGCCCGGATATCTCACAGAGGGTAGGTGCATCGGGGCGAGGAATCTGAGAAAGTTGTTTTACCAGAACCACTTGATCAGCTTCCACGGAGGTCCCCGATGCCGACGGAGTGTAACCCGGATCTGTTTGGATTTGCACGCGTCGAGGGGCGTGCGGTTGTCGCTTCGTTTGATGGCGGAGCGATTACATCGGATGCCCGGCGGCTTGCTCCTGGGTGCCCCGGATCGAGCGATACGCCTGGTCGATCGATTTGCAAGCTGCTTCCAGGACAGCCGTTCGGCGCGTCTGATCGAGCATGAGGTGCGTACCCTGGTCGGCCAGCGTGTGTTCGGCTTGGCGCTTGGCTACGAAGACCTGAACGACCACGACACGCTGCGCCACGACCCCATCATGGCGGTGCTGGGCGGCAAGCTTTCGGCGCGGCGGTCGGATTGTGCGCCGCTCGCCGGCAAGTCGACGCTGAACCGGCTGGAGCTGAGCCGGGTCGCGCCGTCGCGCTACCCACAAGATCAGCCACGACACGGCGGCGATCGAGCGGCTGTTCGTCGATCTGTTCCTGGAGGCTCATGGCAAGGCACCGAAGCAGATCATCCTCGATCTGGACGCCACCGATGACCCGTTGCACGGCCATCAGGAAGGCCGGTTCTTCCACGGCTATTACGATGGCTACTGCTATCTGCCGCTCTATGTGTTCTGCGGCCGGCACCTGCTGGTGTCCAAGCTGCGGCGCTCGAACATCGATGGCCTCCGGTTCGTCAGCGAGATTGGCCGCCTCGTCGTCCAGATCCGCCGGCAATGGCCGCGCACCCGCATCCTGCTGCGGGCCGATTCCGGCTTCTGCCGCGAAGAGCTGATGGTGTGGTGCGAGGCCAATAAGGTCGATTACCTGTTCGGGCTGGCGCGCAACGCCCGGCTCGTTGCCGAGATTGCACCGGAACTGGCGACCGCCGAGGGCCGAAGCCACGCGCACCGGCAAACCTGCCCCGCCGCTTCAGGGACTTCACCTGGTCGACCCTCAACAGCTGGAGCCGGACGCGCCCGGGTCGTCGGCAAGGCGGAATGGACATGCTCCGAGAGCAATCCGCGTTTTGGTCGTGACCTCGCTCCCGCGTAACGAAGCCGAGGCCCGTCACCTCTACGAGAAGATCTATTGCGCCCGCGGCGAAATGGAGAACCGCATCAAGGAGTGCCAGCTCGACTTGTTCGCCGACCGCACCTCGGCCAACACCATGCGCGCCAACCAGCTCCGGCTCTGGTTTGCCTCGATGGCCTATGTCCTGGTCACGGCGCTACGCCGGATCGGGCTCAAACACACCCAGTTCGCCAATGCGACCTGCGGCACGATCCGCTTGAAGCTCCTCAAGATCGGCGCTCTGGTGAAGATAAGCGTCCGGCGCATCAAGGTCGCCATGGCCTCAGCCTGCCCCTACGCCCACGAGTTCGGGCTCGCGCACCCCTACCTTGCCGGCGCACCAGCCTGACGAAACAGACATCGCATAGTCCAAATCAGCCCGAACCAAACCGCCAGAGCGCGGTACCCTGAAACCGCGCCTACCGCCAACGCCAAAATTGCCGAAATCCGTCAAACCGCTGCAAACCGCCAAATTCTAAACAGCCAGCTTGTCCTTCAGGCGGGGCTGTGAGAGATGCAGGTTAGTCCGGACAAAACCAGGGACATCGTCACACGGCCACGGTCTTCCCGCGATCGGCGCCAAGGGCGGTATAAAGTGCCGTCCTTCCAATCTTGACGCGGGCCGCCGCCTCTCGAACGGTCACATGATACCGGGCAGCAAGACCCAGCCTGTCGAAGGCACAGCGGCCGATCCGTGAGGGCAGGCTGGGCGTTTCGGCGTGCTCCGGTTCAGCGAGGCGGGGTGCCGCGTGGGCGAGCCAGCGGCAGGACGGAAAGTGAGCGCACGCCCTGGGCGCCGTGGATGAGTACGCCCTCGATATCGGCCGTCGCGGACGGGCCGGTATGGAAGGAAGCATAGTGGCTCTCGTGGAACTCAGGCCGGCGATAGGCGCGGTGCAGGTTGATGACGATGTCGGCCGGATCGAGTAGGACGATGAGATGCTGCGCCAGATAAGCGACCGCATTCACCTGAAGCTCGGCATCGCTCAACAGGACGGAGCCGGTCTCCGCGACGCCGAAGGAAGCGCGCACGATGGCATAGTCGACATCGGCCAGATCATGCGGCGTGCCCACTCTCGCGATATCGCGGTTGCCCGCTATCTCCGGCACGGTTGAACAACACGATCTTGGCGTCGGCGATCTTCGTCCGGACCGGTGCCAGCTGGTCGCCCGAAGCAGGCGGCTCGAGAAACAGGCCGCCCATGCGGATCAGGTTGGCCTTGAAGGCATCGAGCAGTACTTGCCGGCGGATCGTTGTCGAACATGGGGATTTGCGGCAGCGGTCGGTCCAGCTTCGGCCGGCTCGTGCGGATCGCAGCCAGGATATCGTCGCGGCTGCTCATGGCTTTCCTCCCCCGGTTCGCCTGGTACCAGCTGTGGAAGGATTGGGCCGGTGGATGTGGCAACTCGCGGTGCTTGCCCCAGGCGTTGAGGCGGTTGTAGAGCGCGAAACGCGAATGTGGGTGAGCGCGCTGTCCGCGATGGCGATGGCCGCACGGTAAGCGGTGGGGGTCGAGAGCAATACGCCGGCTGCCTTCATTGCCACCTTCTTGACGAACGGAACCTCGTGCTCCTCGACGAGCACGCGCCGCCAGGCATAGATCTGCTCGTGGATGTTGATCTTCACCGGGCAGACATTGGTGCAGCTGCCGTTGAGCGACGAGGCGAAGGGCAGGTTGCTGTATTTCCGCTTGTTGAAAGGTCGGATCGATGATCAGGCCGATCGGGCCGGAATAGGTGGCGCCGTAGCTGAGGCCGCCGCTGCGGCGATAGACCGGACAGGTATTCATGCAGGCACCGCAGCGGATGCATTTGAGCGAGGTCCAGAACTCCTCCAGTCCCAGGCGCTCCGACCTTCCGTTGTCGACCAGCACGACATGCATCTCGCCGCCGGCGCGTGGCCCGCGGAAATGCGAGGTATACTGCGTCATCGGCGAGCCAAGGGCGCTGCGCGACAGCAGGCGCACGAAGACCGCCAAGTGCTCCAGACGCGGTATGATCTTTTCGATGCCGATCGAGGCGATGTGCAGCTTCGGCACATTGGCCGAGAGATCGGCATTGCCCTCATTCGTGCAGACGACGAAGCCGCCGGTCTCCGCGACGATGAAATTGCCGCCGGTCATGCCCGCATCGGCGCCGAGGATCAGCGGCCGGGTCGCCTCGCGCTGGGCCTCGGCGAGATAGTGGACATCGTCGTTCGCCGCGTCGGTGCCGATCGTCTTCGCAAAGACTTCAGCCACGACGGTCCTGAGCTTATGGACGGCGGGCACCACGACATGGCTCGGATCCTCATTGTCGAGCTGCTGGATGCGCTCTGCCGAGATCCGACTCGACCACCTCGATGCCGACCGACGCCATATGATGGCGGAAGCCGCATTCCTCGGTCAGCATCGACTTGCTCATGATCAGCGACCTGGCACCGTGGTCGCTGAGGATGCCATGGACAATCCGGTTATGCTCGGCAGCGTCGCGGGCCCAATGGACGTGAACGCCGTTCGCCCGCGCGTTTGCCTCGAACTCGTCCAGATACTGGTCGAGATGGGTGAGCGTGTGCTCCTTGATCGCCGAAGCGAGCGAGCGCAGCTCCTCCCACTCCGCCATGTTGCGCATCTCGCGATCGCGCTTCTGGCGCAGGTCCCAGAGCCGCTCGTCATGCATCTTTTGGTGCTCGGGCGACCCGATGAAGCGCCCGGCCGCTTCGGCCTGGTCGATCGGGCCGGTTGCCATGGACCTTGGCACCACGCGGCTGCGGCTCGGCCGGCGGGCGTAGCGGCTTCGACGCTCCTTCGGCGTGATCGAGGCGTTGTCCGCCGCGGATAATGGCATCGGGATCGTCATGGGCGAGCAACTCCGGATGCAGCAAGCCCTCCTTGTCGCCCAACGGCGTCGGTTGGGTGCTCATGCTTCGGCTCCATTCAGGATCTGGGCGATGTGAAATGAATTTGATCGGCACGCCGATTGCGCTCGGCGCAGCCCCGCTGATGCATCAGGCAGGAGCTGTCGGCCGACACGATATATTCCGCGCCGGCCCGGGCGTGGTCGCTCACCTTGTCGTAACCATCTTGGTCGAGACGACTTCCTCGACCACCGAGAAGGTGCCCCCGAAGCCGCAGCACTCGTCCGGCCGTGCCGGGGTGACGAACTCGATTCCATCGACTTTCGAGAGCAGGTCCACGGGCTTGGAGAAAAAGGGCTCGTGCAGTTCCGACGGTCTCGCATGCCCGAGACGGCGCAGAGTGCCGCAACTATGTGCAGGCCGATGCGATGCGGGAAGCGCGCCCAGGGGAAACGCCTCGACCTCCTGGATGTCGTGCAGGAATTCGACCAGTTCGAAGGTCCGGGCGCGGACTTCCTTGACCTCGTCGGTCTGCCTCGATCGCGTCGAAATTATCCCGCACGTGGTGGACGCAGCTGCCGGACGGGGCCACGACATAGTCGAAGCCCGAGAAATTGCGCACAAACAGCTTCTCGGTATCGGCGCATTCGGCGTTGAAAACCGCTATTCGCCATGGGTTGGCCGCAGCAAGGTCTGGTCGCGCGGATAGACGACGTCGTGGCCGAACCGCTCCAGCAGCTCAAGCGTCGCGATGCCCACTTCCGGCAAGAAGGCGTCGATGAAGCAAGGAATGAAAAGCCCGATGCGCATATGTCACCTCTTCGGCAGTCCTGGGCCGCGCGGCCCAGGGCAGTTTCAATTTCGGCGGAACGTTCAGCTTGGTTTGCCCCGGCCGCGATGAGTGATGATATCGAACGCAGCCGTAGCGAGCGGTCCTGTAGCGATCGGCTCCGATCATCCGGGCTCGGTGCAGGCGGCGTTGGCTCGAAATCGGTCAGCCGCCGCCCGCCACCGGCACGTAGTTACGCAGAATAGAGGCGGCTACTATATCCTCGGCGGGAATTTCGTGGCCTTTGACAATTTCGTGGCCTTTGACCATGTGAGTCCGGCGGCTCTCGACGAAGACACTCATAGTCTACTCCCGATTGTTTGTGGGGAATGATAGGAAAAATCCCTATTCGCAACTCATCCCAAACCGTGGAGATCGGCCGAGATCGAATTCTTGCTTGATATGCTTTCGCTTCGATCATTTACGGGGAAAGATTGTTTGGTTGTGTAGATATTTACCTCCAACCTGGGCAGCTACCTTATCGGTCAACTGGCCGTGAATACGACCTCACTCCTCGAGAGGACTGGTAGCCCCATTATATGGGCGGGCGTGTCATTGCCATGTTGGGAGATGTTTGGGAGATGTTGGGAACTGTTCACTGCCGGCGACCGAACACCATCCGCAGTTTTGTCTTGTTGGCATGCAGGCAAGCCCGCAGCCGATCGACGATGGCGAAGCCGGTCCGACGCTTGAGGATCGGATTGAAGCCGGCGCGCAGAGCCGTCTTTCGCGCTGACGTCAGATCGTGGCGACAGGCCTTGAGGTCGCGCATAGAACCACCAGATGAGGCTGCGTAGGGCGCCGCTGTGCGGCGCGATGCCGATCGGCAAAGGCGTCGGGCTTATGAACCAGCCGTCGACAGGGACCCGGCGCAGGCCCGTGACCGTCGAGCGTGAGCTGGTCGGCACCCCTCCCCGGCCGACGCCTGTTTCGTGGCCGCCGGCCATCAATCGACACAAATGTTCTTATTGCAAACGAAAATTTGACATAAATTATCGAGCGGAATTTCTTCAAAAAATCTAAGAACGATGACTTCACTCCCCGTGATCGAAGAGTGTATTCGCCCCTCATCTGGTGGTATATAGTCTATGATGATATCGCACTCAGAGTTTATCCCGTTTGAACTATTGTTTTCGGCAGAGCTAGCACTGCTGTTTCCTTCACGTCTATTTTGGCTTTCAATACTAGCGGGAGCCACGGTCGTCGCTTGGTCAATTAATGTCGTGCAATGGACCGCCTACTCCTGTGTTGCAGGCTCGGCGTTTCACAAAGCGCAACAGCAACAGCCGCCGACCTGAGCAGCTCGGAATTCGGCAAACCGGTACGTATAGTCGGCATGCTGGGCATCGTCATCCTGAGCTTGTTGCTTTATTTGCATCTGGTTCCAGGCTTCCATAATCAGCTCGTGATAGATCACGCGGTAGTCAAACCCCACTCGGCTCGCTATTCGCTATGGCTCGATTTCGACAAGACCGCCGCCGGCTTGTTGATCCTCGGGTTAACCTATCTGCCGCTGCGGCGCACCCCGCACTCGCTCAGCCTCGATGCGCAACGATCGATCTTACCATTCGTCATCACTGTAAGCGTGCTGATGGCGCTCGGCGTCGCCAGCGACTACATACATTGGGCTCCGGCATGGAGCCCTTGGTTTTGGGTATGGGCCGGATCGAACCTCTGCTTTACCTGTATGGCAGAAGAAGCGTTGTTTCGCGGCTTCCTACAGCACCAGCTCGCGATGGCACTACCGACTCGTCGCAGCCCGGTCGTCGCGTTGGTCACTAGCGCTGTGCTGTTCGGTCTATTTCATTTTACTGGTGGGTGGGCCTATGTAGGCTTGGCGACGTTCGCGGGCATCGGCTACGGCTACGTGTTTCAGCGCACGCAACGGCTAGAACTGTCGATACTGGCCCATTTCGGGCTCAACGCGACACACTTCCTGCTATTCACTTATCCTAGCTTCGGCCACTCATAGGATGACAAAATCGGCGGAATTTGGATCGCGGCAACAAGGCTCCGAGAGTTCCCTTCTCCCTTCGATCACCGCCACGACCGGCGCGACAAAGCGATAGCCGCGTCCTATCTCGTTGACGATGTATCGCACAGTTCCCGCCCACCGCGGAGAAACCTTCTTGAGGGCGTGGAGTGAACGCTGAGCGCGACCTCCTCGACGAGTGATCCGAACAGCCAAGTCTTGGCGCTGGTCATCGTAGCGCACGAACGACATACGGCCGCAGGAGTTCCGCCGCCTCCTCCTCCAACAGCCCACAGGTGAGCCAATCCGGAGCCTCAACCACGGCGCGGTGCGTCAATGTCTCGACAGTGCATTCGATAACAAAACGCGATCAGGCGTAAGCGCTGTCGCGGTAGGTTGGGCGCACGGTCGGACAGGGATTGCTCGATCATCGACTGAAGCTGACCGGAGAGATCGCGCGCCTCAGCGGGATAGGCCTCGCGCGGCACTTGTTCAGAGAGAACTCTGTGAAGGTCCGCGTTGATTCGATGCGCCTCAATTCCGGCGCGGATCAGAGCGCAACACCGCCTCTTCGGGCGCTGCCTCGGCGTGCTGCGCGAGAGCGGCGCGAACGGTATCGAGGATTTCGCTCACATGACCACGGATCAAAGCCGCGATCAGCGCCTCCTTGTTCGCGAAGTATTGGTAGAGCGTCCCGATGCTGACGCCTGCCCGCTCGGCTACAGCGTCAGTTGTACAGCCCCCCATAGCCCCGCGCCACCAGAACCTGAGCCGCGGCCTCGATCAGGGCTCGCACCGTTGCTCTTGAACGGGCCTGAACTGGCTGCTTTCTCGGCGCATTCGCACCATTTTTCCGATGTCACCGTCCTGACGCTCCGAAACGCGAGTTCACAATCTGAGCTATTCCTTCAGATAATCCGTGTGACTTTCATCGCGGTTTTCCAAAAAGGCAATAGGCATGGAGCGGATCGATCTGGGCTTCGTCTCAAGGGGGCTTTATTGCGCGGCTTGGCTCTATCTACCGGACCGAATTGGACCGCATCCCTGCATAGTCATAGCGCACGGCATCGGCGCAATCCCGTCAGGTCCGCCTCGCCGCCTACGCGGAGCGCTTCACCCGCGCCGGTTATGCAATGTTGAGCTTCGACTATAGACATTGGGGCGAGAGCGGTGGCGAGCCCTGCTACCTCTGTTCGATTCCGCGTCAATTTGCAGGATGTCGAGGCTGCAATCGATTGCGCCCAAAAGCGGGCCGAAATCGATCCCAGGCGGGTAGTTCTGTTCGGCACCTCCTTCGGCGGCGGGCACGCACTTGTTGTCGGATCACGCCGCCCCGACCTCGCCGCCGTGGTCTCGCAATGCACCGTGACGGATTGCTTGGCCGTCGCCTTGCAGACACCGATCCGCCAAGTGCTGCAATGGATCTCGGCCGCCCTGATCGACCAGTTCCGCGCTGTGCTCGGCCGGTCGCCGAAGTATATAAAATTGGCCGGCGAGCCGGGCCAGGTGGCGTTGATGACCAAGCCCGGTGCAGAGGCCAGCTACCTGGCCATGCTCGACGGGCCGTCGGCCTGGCGCAATCTCGTCGCCGCAAGGATCATGTTTACGATGCCGCTATATCGTCCAATCCGGGACGGCATCGCGCATCACTGCGCCGCTGCTCATGGTCGTCTGTGAGCGAGACGAGATCTGCCCGGCTTTCGATTGCGCACCGGGCAGCCATGCTGGCGCCGAGAGGACGCGCGGCTTCATTTGATGCGTCGCACTTCGATGATCTATTTCGGCCCGCGCTTCGACGCGGCCGTTGCTGAGACGTTGCGCTTTCTGGAAGCCGCGCTCGAGCCCCACTCCGGGCCGGCAGCCACGACGACCGAAGGAGGGGCACACGACCGATCTCGCCAGGACGCCAGGGAGGCGGAGCATGATCACCGCGGCGTTCTATCTTCCGCCCTTGCTGGCCTTGGTTGGGCTCTCGTTTCTGATCGCGCTCGGTATTCTCGTGACCCGATTCGCAGATCTTCTTCAGAGCCGAAAGCCAGTCGCATACTATGAAGATTTCGATGGAATTGGGTGCGCCCCTCACGGTGATGCGTCCGACCAGGCAACTGGCCAATCTCTTCGAATTTCCGGTGCTCTACTATGCCGCTGTGTCGATTCTCATTGGCACCGGTCTGCAAGACGGCTTGGTTCAAAAGCTGTGCTGGATGTATGCGGCCCTTCGGTGGGCCCACGCTTTGAGCCACCTTCTGGTCAATCGCCTCTGGCTGAGGACACCTGTGTTTGCTGCAAGCAATCTAGTCCTTCTGTTGATTTGGCTCCGGATGTCGTTCCTTGTGCTGGGAATAAGGTGATGACGTTTTCCGTCGGTGAGTCAGTGTGTGGGGGCCGCGGGAATCTATCGCATACGGCCCCTGCCTTCTTGGCTCGCCGATGTCCTGGCCCGGATCGCCGACCTGCCACAGAAACAGTTCCACGAACTCCTACCGTGGAACTTGGAAGGCCGCCGCAGCTCACAAGCAGGCCACCTGCCCAGGGCCCCTCACTGGTGGATCGGACAGAAATCAGCTCGCCGCGGTGCTCGGCGGATCCTTATGTTCAGCGGGGCGAGGTGCCGGGAGTCGGTCTAGAAAGACGCATGAACCAAATCCAGCCAAGTTCGCCTATCTCAGCGGACCGGCCGACAGAAATAACGAGTCCGACCAGGGCTGCAATCCAAACAGCGACTGGCCCTGGCTCACTTTCCTGTCGGCTAAGTACCAC
The DNA here is from genome assembly GCA_037200015.1 of Aliidongia sp. GTDB lineage: Bacteria > Pseudomonadota > Alphaproteobacteria > ATCC43930 > CGMCC-115725 > JAXDMU01. Next base: position 11,295 of record JBBCHB010000038.1, read on the forward strand.
AAGGACGGCTTATCTGGTCTCAGCCCCCCGCCCTGCGGCGGCACGTAGTGCCGAAGAATCGAGGCCACCATCATTTCGCCGCTCGGCATGGACGTGGTCCCTGACCATGTAGGTGTTATTATTCGCCTTGAAGACGATAATATTCGCGTCGAGCGGCTTGGCTTCGGAGTCGCTCAGAAGCGCTTGCGCGAACTTTTTCGTCGATCGGGATTACAGTGGACTTGCCGTTCGATTCATGAACGACGATCGAGGCATCGGGCAACAATGTTGCCTGCGTCGTTGTGCCGTCGGCGACAGCACGACTCGAGGACGACGGTGCCGAACGCGCAGGCTATCAAGATAGAGCTGCGTAAGATCTTGCGTTGCATTGAGAGTTCTCCTTGTACTACCTGGATATTGGCTCTCGGCCAGCTTTGATCGTCACGTACCTTGACCAATGCCGCGCCCTCCAGTCCTGTCTGGGGTTTCGAAGATTTTCGATAGCGAGCAGGTAGTTCGGTCGCCGACACAGTCCTGCACACCGATCGACGACACCGTTGTTCTATCAGAGGCTCGAGTTGGTCATTTCAATCCATATTTGCGGTTCCGAATCCACAAGATTCGGCCCGACATGTAGCTTTCGTATATTTCTTTTTTACCCGAACACTCACGAGAATTTCTCCTCATAAAAACAACAGCTTCGCAACCAAAAGAACAAATTCCCGACTTTATCCTCCACTTTGCAGATCGGGTAACAGTGAATTATTCTACATAGGGCCGCCCTAAGATCAATCTATCCTTAGCCTCCGGAGCAATAGAACATATTCATTACATGATCGACCATGTCGTTGCCACGTTGCGAAGTGTTAAAAAAATGTTGTGACCTGTTTATGCTACCGATCGATGGCCGCAAAATTGGGGCACGAACGTACCTACTTCAGCCTTACTACAATAAGATAGGATCGCTCCTCAAAGCTCTTAAGGGAACATGAGCGATCTGCGGGCCGCCCCTCATACGTCCGTAGATGGCTTCCTCTCGCACGATCCCGTCGACGACCTTGCACCGGTCCCCAGCTAGAAAACCGCGGCTTCAGGTCCAGTCTGTGGCCCACCCTCGTCCCCCCGCTCTCCTTGAGTCTGTACCCACTTCGGGGGATATCCGACGGGAGCCTTGGTGACCTAGTCTGTCATTCGTGCCGCCGCGCACATTTCAATCATGAACGAATGCATTCATCCGCGCGCCGACCATCGGCTGCAGTGAGGTCTGTTTGGAGAGCCTTGCCAGGCCATGAGGATGACATGAACGAAGGGTTAGCACCGGCAGGCCCAGAAACATTCCAATTTGCCTCAGACGAACGGCCAAGATTTCCTGGTTCTCCCTTCGTCCCGGCGCATCCCGCTTGGCGCCGCGCCGCCTATGGCTGTGTCGCCCTATGCACCGGCATCGGCGCGACGTTCAGCAATGGGCTTGTCAGCGTAAACATCAGTAGCATTCCGGGATTCCTCGGTCTTTACATCGCACAAGCGAGCTTACTGCCCGCGATCTATGTCGCGATGAACGCGAGCGCCAACCTTACTCTCGTGAAAGCGCGGGCCCAGTTCGGAATTCCTGCAGTCACCCGAGGGCTGCTGACGCTCTATGTGGTGGCCGACCTAGTTCAGCTTTGGCACCCCGGCTTCTTGTCGGCGGTGGTGGTCCGCGCCGTCGACGGCATGACCGCAGCATCGCTCGTGACCGTCACCATTTACTATCTGACGGAAGTATTTCCTCCCAAGCTTCGCCCGCTCGCTCCGGTGATCGGGATCGGGTTGACGCAACTCGGTTTGCCTTTGGCCCGGCTTGTTCCGCTGGAGTTGCTCGTCGCGGATCAATGGCGCGGTCTGGCTCTGATTGAGCTTGCCGTCCCGCTCGGCCTGCTTGCACTGATCATGACGTTCCGGCTGCCACCGAGCGAGCGCTCCAAAGCGTTCCAGCCGCTCGACCTGATAACGATCGGCCTTGTCGTGCCGGCCATGCTGCCTCTTGTGCGGCGTGATCGGACAGGGGCCGGTTCCTCTGGTGGTTCGACACGCCGTGGCTGGGCTGGGCACTCCTTGGCGCCGTCCCCTCTTTTTTGCCGCGGCGGTGCTGATCGAAACCCATCGCGGCACGGCCGCTGATTCAATTCGGCTGGCTCGGCACCGTCGACATCCTTCGCTTCGCCGCCGTCGCTCTTTTCGTTCGCCTCGCCCTGGCCGAACAGACCTACGGTTCAGTCGGATTCCTGACATCAGGCGGGCTCACGAACGATCAACTTCATACGCTGTTTGCAATCGTCGCCGCTGCGATGCTGCTTGGCATTGCCCACAGCCGTGGTGACGCTGTCCGAGCAACGGTTGCCCTGGCAGGTCATGGCCGCCGCCCTGATCATCGCATGCGGTGCGTGGATCGATGCTCATTCGACCAATCTCACCCGTCCACCACAGCTCTATTTGAGCCAGGCCCTGATCGGCTTCGGTACGACCCTTTTCGTCGGTCCGGCGCTGCTCTACGGCTACACCCAGCTGTTCAAACGCGGCTCGGAATTTCCTGGTCAGCTTTTCCGTGTTGTTCAGCACCACGCAGAATGTCGGCAGCTTGATCGGCGCGGCCACGCTCGGTACCTATCAGATCATCCAGACGCACGCGCATGCCATCGCCTTGTCCGAGCATATGACCGGCAGCAACCCCGAAATTGTCGACCGAATCCAAGCCGGCGCGGTCGCGGTCGCAGGCGTAGTGACCGACCCGACCCTGCGTGCCGCGGAGGGCGGCGGATTGCTCAGTCAGGCGATGATGAGCGAGGCAGCCGTCCCTGGCCTTTAACGACGTGTTCCGGCTTGTCGCCGTCTTGGGTTTTATGATCGCCATTTTTATCGGCTACAGCCTCGCGCGCTCCTATGCGACCCGTCGACCGGAACAGGCCGGATCGGGAAGCGGCACATGACCGAAAGCACTTTGTCTCCCCCTAAGGAAGCGAAGACGGACCCAAGGGGCCGCCGCCCGCACGGCACTGGCACCCGGCGCCGCTGAATCCGATCCTGATTGCCATCATCCTGGCCGCCGCTCTTGGCGCGATGGCGTCGATCCTCGCCGCATGGAACCTGCCGCCATTCGGCGGAAGCGCTGTCGCGACAGACAATGCCTATGTTCACGGCCGGACCACGATAATTCAGCCACAAGTGAGCGGCTATGCCGTCGCGGTGCTCGTGAAGGATTACGATCAAGTCCAGGCTGGACAGGTGCTTATCCGCATCGACGATCGGATCTACCGCGCCAAAGTCGAGCAGGCGCAAGCCAATCTGGCCGCCGCCCAGGCAAACCTCGCCAACAGCGCCCAGGCCCGGGCTTCACGCAGCGCACAAGTCGAAAGTCAAATCGCCGCGCTTGCGAGCGCCCGCGCGCAGTACCTCAAGGCACGCGCCGATATGGCGCGCGCGAACGATCTGGTGCGAGACGGCTCGATTTCCATCCGCGAACGCGACCAGACCCTCGCCGCCCTTCGGCAAGCGGAGGCCCAGGTCCACCAGGCGGAAGCCGCCGGAGAGAGTGCACGTCAGGATGTCCGTACGGTGGATGTCGGTCGATCGGGGCTCGCAGCGCAAGTCGAAGCGGCCCAGGCTCAGCTCGATGCAGCGCAAATCGATCTCGACTATACAACTATTCGGGCACCGGAGGACGGGCAACTCGGCGAGGTCGGCGTTCACCTCGGTCAATATGTTACCAACGGTACCGAGCTTTTCGCGATCGTGCCGCCGGATCTCTGGGTGATCGCCGATTACAAAGAGGCGCAGACGGCCCGGGTGGCCCCGGGGGAATCGGCAAGTTTCACGGTCGATGCGCTGGACGGAGCGCGGTTTACGGGCCATGTCGAGCGCTTGGCGCCCGCGGCGGAATCCGAATTCGCAGTCCTCAAGCCGGACAACGCCACCGGTAATTTCGTGAAGATACCGCAGCGCATTGGCGTGCGCATTACACTCGATCCGGGACAGCCCCTCGCTGCTCGTCTGCGGCCCGGGATGTCGGTCGAGACGCGCGTCGACACGCGGGGCGGCCCGTGAGGCCGCTCGTTCCGATCCTCGGCCTTTTGCTCCTCGCTGCCTGCGCCGGCCAAAGACCGACCGCGCCGCCGCAGGCGGAGGTTACGCCGCCGCCATCCTGGCATACCGATCCGGGCGTCCCGGCCGGCGAGATCGACGCCACATGGTGGCAATCTTTCAATAATCCGGCGCTCACGCAGGTGGTCGTCGATGCGCTCGAACACAATCTCGACCTGGCGATCGCCATTACGCGGATTGCCCAGGCGCGGGCCCAGTTTCACCTCGCGCAGGCGCAGCGCCTGCCGGACGTCGTCGGCGACGCCGGGGGCCGGCGCGATCGCGACCTCAACCCAGGTTTCGGCATTCCTGAACGGCAGACCGCCGGCGAAGGCGACATCACCATTTCGTACGACCTCGATCTCTTCGGCCGTCTCACCGAGGCGAGTGAGGCGGCGCGCGCGCTATGGCTGTCGAGCGAAGCGGCCCGCGACACTGTTCGCCTTGCCGTCGCGGCATCCGCTGCCGGCGGCTATATCAGCCTCTGTGCGCTCCGGGACCGCTTCGCCGTTCTGCAGTCAACGCTCGAGGCGCGCGCGGATTCCCTCAAGGTCGCGCGCCAGCGGGCGCGGGCCGGCTATTCGTCGCAACTCGACTTGGCCCAAGCTGACGCCGACTATCGCGACACCGAGCAACTGATCCCCGCCGCCCAGTTGGCGATCTCGCAACAGGAAGATGGCCTCAGCCTTCTCCTCGGCGACAACCCGCGGGAAATTGCGTGCGACGGCGGTCTTCATACCATCACCTTGCCGGCCGTGCCCGGGGCGGTCCCGGCGTCGCTAATGCGGCACCGGCCGGATATCATGGCGGCGGAACAACAGCTTGTCGCCGCCGACCACTCGCTCGATTCTGCACGGGCCGCCTTCATGCCCGACATACAAATCTCCGCCTCTGGCGGCGAGGTCGCGTCGAACATTATCGAGAGTCCGGTCGCGCTCTGGTCGCTGGGCGGTAGCGCCCTGGCGCCGATCTTCGACAGCGGTCGGCTGCAGGCGCAACAGGACGCCGCGGCGGCGGCCCGTGACAGCAGTGCCTTTGCCTATCGCAAAGCTGCACTGACCGCCTTCCGCGAGGTCGAGGATGCGCTCGCCACGATGCGGCGGAGCGGCGAGCGAGACAATGCACTGCGGGCCGAGCGCGATATCCTTGCGAAGACGCTTGCCCTCGCGACCAATCGATATCGTTCGGGCTATTCTCCCTATCTCGATCAGCTTGACGCCCAAAGAGGTTTGCTCACGGTCGACTTGGCGCTTGTCCAGGCGCGAACCGACCGGCTCTCGGCAGCGATCAACCTCTATCAAGCGCTGGGCGGCGGGTGGCAGGAGGCTGCGACGCCGTGACGAGCGTCAGCCCGCGTGCCGCGCGTCCTGCAATCACCCTGACGCCAAATTGTCAGAAGCGCTCGATTTCGGTCCGCTCGGCTTGAGAGGATCGCACCGCGGCGGCGGCGCCAACCTTACCTGCCCCCAGTAGAGTGCCTTACCCAACCCGGTGAAAACGCGGACGCAATGATTTTGCGGCAGGTAAACGCCTCGATCGCCTGTCGGCATCGAGCCACTCCCGCCCCTGCCCGGATGACCAGAACGCAGATCGCGTGGCTCCAGGAATCGCCGCCTTTGTCGTTGGCCCCGCTGTGATCGGAAGCTCGGCTCGTCCACAGCTGATTGCCGCGATCGACGCTAAACAGAACACAACAAGGCCCAACGTGCCTTCGACGCTGCGGTCGGTTCAGGATCAGCCGTGTCATGGGGGGGCTGAGCATCGATCTTCGGATGGCCGCCCGAAGGAGTGGAAGCATGCGAACCATTTTGCCGCCGCCGCGGAAGCCGCTCAGTCCGCCGCTCGGATTGCGATAGACCTCAAGGAGCGCTGAATGACAACCGTCACAACCTTGACGCCGAGCGGCACCCGAGCGCCGATGCTCAGAGCAAGGGATAACTCTCAACTCATCTCCGATCTCAAGAAAATCGTCGGCAGCGGCCACGTCCTGTCAAGTCCTTCCAGTACCCAGCGGTTTCGCAAGGGCTTCCGGTTTGGTGACGGTCCGGCGCTTGCCGTCGTGAGGCCGGGCAGCCTGGTCGAGCAGTGGCGCGTGCTCAATGCCTGCATCGATGCCGGCAAGATCGTCATCATGCAGGCCGCCAATACCGGGTTGACCGGGGGATCGACACCAGATGGCGACCAATACGATCGCGAGATTGTCATCATCAGCACGCTGCGGATCGACAAGGTCCACCTGATCGATGAAGGGCGGCAGGTCGTTTGCCTCCCCGGTGCCACGCTCTTCGAACTGGAGAAGGTGTTGACTCCCCTCGGGCGCAACCCGCACTCCGTAATCGGTTCGTCCTGCATAGGCGCGTCCGTGTTCGGCGGCGTCTGCAACAATTCCGGTGGCGCGCTGATCCATCGCGGCCCGGCCTTTACGCAAATGACCCTCTATGCGCAGGTGAATGACGCCGGCAAAGTCGAACTCATCAATCATCTCGGCATCCGCCTGGGAAGCGACCCGGAGACTATTCTCAGGAACGTCGAGACGGGGAGCTTCAAACCCGAAGACGTCGAACATGATCCAAGCCGTTTCTGCTCGGACCACGACTATCAGCAGCATGTGCGCGACATTCAGGCGGAAACGCCGGCGCGTTTCAACGCCGACCCGAAGCGGCTGTTCGAAGCCGCAGGCAGTGCCGGAAAAGTAATGCTGCTCGCAGTTCGCCTCGATACCTTCCCCAAGGAAAAACGGATCGGCGATTTTTACATTGGGACCAACAATCCCGACGAATTGACCGCTATCCGTCGGCACATCCTGGCGACCTTCAAGTCGCTGCCCGTAGAAGGGGAGTATCTCCATCGCGACGCCTTCGATATCGCCGAGAAGTACGGCAAGGATACATTTCTCGCGATCGAGTATTTGGGGGACCGGTCGCCTCCCCTTGATGTTCGCGCTGAAGGGCCATTTCGATGCTATCTGCACGCGCTTGAAGTTCATGCCGCAGGACCTGTCAGATAAGGTGATGCAGGCGATGAGCGCTCTGTTTCCGCGGCACCTGCCGAAGCGGCTTTACGACTACCGCCAACGCTTCGAGCATCACCTGATGCTCCGGATGGCCGAAGATGGCGTCGAAGAAGCACGGGCCTACCTCAAATCCATCTTCCCATCAGCCCAGGGCGCCTTCTTCGAATGCACGCCCAAAGAAGGCGCCAAAGCCTTTCTGCATCGTTTTGCGGCTGCAGGCGCGGCGATCCGATACCGCGCCATTCATCGCCGCGACGTCCAGGATATTGTCGCGCTTGACGTGGCGCTGCCACGGAACGAGACCAGCTGGTTCGAGCACTTGCCGGACACCATCACGTCGCGTCTCGTCCACAAGCTCTATTACGGCCACTTCTTCTGCCAAGTCTTCCATCAGGACTACATCGTCAAAAAGGGCAACGACACGATGGAAGTCGAACATGCCATGTGGAAGCTTCTCGATGCCCGTGGCGCAGAATACCCGGCCGAACACAATGTCGGACATCTGTATTACGCAAAGCCAGCATTGCTGAACCACTACAAGACGCTCGACCCGAGCAACTCTTTCAATCCCGGCATCGGACACAGTTCGAAATGTGCGCACTGGAAATGACCCGGGCAAGCTGACCCCTGCCTCCCGTTCGCCCCCATCCCCTGCCCCGCCCGGCCGTCCTGCGCGTCGGTCGTCAAACGTTATGAGGCCGTGACATGTCCAGAACCGTAGCCGATCAGTTCGTCGATACCCTCCTCGCCGCGGGCGTCAAACGCATTTACGGCGTCGTTGGCGACAGCCTGAACGGCATCACCGATGCGCTCCGCCGGCAGGACAAGATCGAGTGGATCCATGTCCGCCACGAGGAGGTCGGCGCGTTCGCAGCGAGCGCAGAAGCGCATCTGACCGGCAGCCTCGCGGTTTGCGCAGGTAGCTGCGGGCCGGGGAACCTTCACCTGATCAACGGGCTGTTCGACTGCCACCGTTCGCGAGTGCCTGTCCTCGCGATCGCAGCTCACATCCCATCGTCCGAGATCGGATCCGGCTATTTCCAGGAGACGCATCCGCAGGACCTCTTCCGCGAGTGCAGCCATTATTGCGAGCTCGTCTCGGATCCGGCCCAGATGCCGCGCATGCTCGAAACCGCGATCCGCACGGCAATCGGCGAGCGCGGCGCCTCCGTGATCGTCATTCCCGGCGATGTTTGCACTTAAGCCGGCCGAGACGGAAGTCGCGCCCAAGCCAGCCGGTCTGCTGCCCAAGCCGCCCGTAGTCGTCCCGGCCGAAGCAGAACTCGACGCGTTGGCCGCGATCCTCAACACGGATAAGCGCGTCACGATCTTCTGCGGCTCCGGCTGCGCGGGAGCGCATGCCGAGGTGGTTGCCTTGGCCGAGATACTCAAGGCCCCGGTCGTGCACGCACTCAAGGGCAAGGAGCATGTCGAATACGACAATCCCTTCGATGTCGGCATGACCGGCCTCATCGGCTTCGCATCCGGCTACTACGCGATGGTCGATTGCGACGTCCTCGTGATGCTTGGGACCGACTTCCCCTATCGGCAGTTCTACCCGAAGGGCCCGGGTGTCATAACGGCCCAGATCGACATACGGCCCGGACAGATTGGCCGTCGCACATCGGTCGACCTGGCGCTGGTCGGCGACGTCAAGGCCACCGTCGCGGCGCTTCTGCCAAGACTGTCCATCAGAGATGAGCGCACACATCTCGACAACGCGGTGCGGCACTACCAGCGCGCCCGGACCGAGCTTGACGCACTGGCCCATGCGACTCCAGGCAAACGCCCGATTCATCCGCAGCAGGTCGCCAAGGCGATCAGCGATCTCGCCTCAGAAGACGCAGTCTTCACCTGCGATGTCGGTCTGCCGACCGTATGGGCAGCCCGCTATCTCAAAATGAACGGCAAGCGGCGGCTCATCGGGTCGTTCTGGCACGGCTCGATGGCCAATGCGATGGCCCAGGCGATCGGGGCGCAATCGGCCTTTCCCGGCCGGCAGGTAATCTCGCTATCGGGCGATGGCGGCTTCACCATGCTCATGGGGGACCTGCTGAGCCTCGCTCAGCTCAAGCTCCCGGCAAAGATTGTCGTCTTCAACAATGGCGCGCTCGGCTTCATAGAGATCGAGCAGAAATCGACGGGCTTCCTGCCGGTCGGGACCGATCTCGACAATCCGAACTTCGCCGCGATGGCCGAAGCGGTCGGCATTCGTGGAATCAGGCTGGAGGATCCCGCCGAGGTGGAGGATGGCATCAAGTCTGCGTTCGCTCATGACGGTCCGGTCCTGATCGATGCCGTGGTCGCACGCACGGAGCTGCCGGTCCCGCCTGCAATCAATGTCCAGATGGCGAAGGGCTTTACGCTCTACATGCTGAAGGCGGTCTTCAGCGGCAAAGGCGATCAACTGATCGACCTTGCCGAAACCAATCTCTGGCATTGAATCGCGAGGGCTGACGGCTATGACCCCGCTGCTCCTATCCCGTATACAGTTCGCCTTCACGGTTTCCTTCCACATTATTTTCCCCGCCTTCACGATCGGGCTGGCGGCGTGGCTGATGGTTCTCGAAATTTTGCGGATGGCGACCGGACGACCGCTATACCGGATCCTGTTCGATTTCTGGCTCAAGATCTTCGGGATCTCATTCGGCCTCGGCGTGGTGTCGGGGATCGTCATGGCCTTCGAATTCGGCACCAATTGGAGCGAGCTCTCGCTCCGCACCGGACCGATCCAGGGACCTCTTCTGGGATATGAGAGCTTCACGGCCTTCGCCCTCGAAGCCAGCTTCTTCGGCGTGCTGATCTTTGGCCGCAGGCGGGTTCCTCCGTGGTTCTATCTGCTGTCCTGCGCGCTGGTCTGCCTCGGCACGAGCCTCTCTGCCTTCTGGATCATGGTGAACAATAGCTGGATGCAGTGGCCGACAGGCTACGCGCTCGATTCAAAGGGCTTGTTCATTCCGACCGATTGGGCGGCGATCGTCCTGAGCCCAGCCGTTCTCGTACGCTTTCCGCACATGCTGCTGGCATCCTATGTAACCGGCGCGTTCTGCGTCGCGGCGACCGGAGCCTGGTACCTGCTGCAACGTCGGCTCCATGCCGAGGAGAGGCCATGCTGCGCATGGGCCTCGGCCTCGCCGCAATCCTGGTGCCGGTGCAACTCTTCTTCGGCCATCTGACCGGCGACTTCGTGCACGATAAACAGCCGACGAAATTCGCGGCGATCGAAGGGCGCTGGAACGACGAACAACCCGCCGCCGAGGTCTTGATCGCGATTCCCGACGACGTGGCCGAAACCAATCATCTGGCAATCAGCATTCCCTATCTCGGAAGCTTGATCGCCACGATGCAGATCGACTCGAAAGAGGTCGGGCTCAAGGACTTTCCGCGCGAATTGCGCCCGCCAACGGCGATCCCGTTCTTTTCGTTCCGGATCATGGTCGGCTGCGGGCTCCTGATGCTGGCATTGGCATGGTACGGCAGCTTTCTCGCCATGCACGGGACGCTGTTTCAGCGGCGATGGCTGCTTTGGGCGATCTTCTGCTCCTTCCCCTTGGGCTTCGTCGCGACCCTGATGGGCTGGTTCACCGCAGAAGTCGGCCGACAGCCCTGGACCGTCTACGGACAGCTTCGCACGGCCGACGCCTTGACACCGTCCCTTACGACGCCTGCCGTCGCGTTCAGCCTCGTCTTGTTCGCTACCGTCTATCTGCTCATTTTCGTCGCCGGCATGACCTACATCTACCGTTCGCTGAAGGCCGGGCCAGGCTGTCAGCCGGTCGAGCTCGTCGGCGATACCAATCCGAAGCGTCCGCTCTCGATCCCGGGCGACAGCCCGGGAGCTGTCGCGGCGAGCCTGGAGTGAGTTCAATGGTCGAGTTCTGGACGGCCGCCCTGGCTCTCGTGATCTTCCTCTATGTCTTGCTCGACGGCTTCGATCTCGGCGTCGGCATTCTGTTCGGGCTGGCCCGAACCGAGCCTTGCAAGCAGCAGATGCTCCACGCGATCTCACCGGTATGGGACGGCAACGAAACCTGGCTGGTCATCGCCGGCGCCGTCTTGTTCGGTGCCTTCCCCGTCGTCTATTCCCTGCTGCTCAGCGCCTTCTACATTCCCCTGATCCTCATGCTGTGCGGGCTGATCTTGCGCGGCGTTGCATTCGAGTTCCGTGAGAAGAGCACCGGATCGAAACCCGTCTGGGACGCAGGCTTCGCCTTGGGATCGCTGGTCGCCGCCTTCGTCCAGGGTTGCGCCGTCGGCGCCCTCGCCGAGGGCTTGCCGAACAGCGACGGCCGGTTCACGGGTGGACTATTCTTCTGGGCCCAACCTTTCCCGGTACTGTGCGGGATCGGCCTCTGCCTCGGCTATGCTTTGATCGGTGCGAGCTGGCTTATCGGCAAGACCGAAGGCGAGCTCCGCGACCGCTCTTACCGCCAGGCACTTTGGCTGCTGGCCGGTGTTTTGCTCTTCCTGATGGTCGCGTTCGTCGTAGCGCTCGAGCTCGACTTGCGCGTCATGAACCGGTGGGTCGAGCGCCCCTACTTGGCGGTATTTCCGATCCTGGGCGCGGTGGGCTGCGGCGCCATCGTCTTCGGCCTCGGACGACGCCAGGACAACCTGCCTTTCCAAGGAAGCGTCCTATTGTTTGCCACCGCCTTCGGCACGCTGGCCGCGTCCTTTCTGCCCTATATGGTCCCTTCACGATCACCTTTGCGGATGCGGCCGCACCGCCGGCGAGCTTGTCCTTCCTGTTCTGGTTCGCTGCATCGTCGTCCTGCCGTTGACCTCCTTTATATATACCGTGATTGCCTATGCGGTATTCCGCGGAAAGATCCAGCCAAACAACGATCAATATTAGAATGCTTCTGAGCGAGATAATGTTTGGCACAAATCCTGTAATAGAGTGACGTTTACTGATAAAGTAAAAGTATAGAATGATGGTCACCAAGAATTTCGTGATTCCTGTATGGCCGCATCGGCCGTAATCGCCATGCTCGCGACCGCAGCCTGCAGTTCCTCCGGCTCCTTCATGCCGACTCGCGGTGGATGCAGCTATGGTCCCGGACGCCAACTACAAGTCCCACGACGCGAATATCGACAATCGCGGCCCCGGTTACTAGCGCCGCCCACCGTCCCATTCCCTATGCCCCGGCCGCCAACGCCCTCCCAGCGGCCCTCTGTCGCCCGTTCGTCCTCCCGGCGGGCTCCGCGTAGGAACCTCGGACCGGCGGTGAAAGCCGCCGGTCTCCTTTCTGCCCCGTGATCTGCCGTTGCACCAGAGAGACGGCCTTCTCAACAGCGAGGCTGGGCGTCCGGGAGGTCGAATGCAGGCACGTGGGCGATGCCGATCAGCGGGATCGGCCTGGAGAAGATCACCTCGCTTTCACCAGGACGCTCAAGCCGCATCATGCGGATGGAGCCGCCGAGATTGCTGACGAAGGCGCAGCCGCGAATAGCGTCGAGTGCCAACCTAATGCCCTTCTCGCGGCTGCTGAGCAGTATTTCCGGCTCGACCAGTCGGCCATCAAGGAACTTCGCCCGATTCAGCGTGCCGCCCAGGGGCGGATACCCCCGGTCGGTCCAATAAAGGAACCCATTGCGTCCGTCCCATTCGAGATTGGTCGGCTCCGGCAGCCGCGCAAGGACGACCTCGATATCGGATCGATTTCTTTGGTCCGCTCCGGCGGAAGGTCGATGGCGGCGCGCAGGATCCTGCCGGTGCCGCGAACCGGGTGAATTTTTCTGGCTCCAGAAGAGATGGCAGTCGGTCGGGTCGATGGCAACTCCGACGCAATGGCGCCGCTCGTCGGTACAATGCTCGACCGTTTCTCCGGTCTGAATCAGGACAGCGATTTCAGTTCCATCCAGTCGTGAGCGCATGACCCGCATGCCTTCGCGATCAGCCCAATACAAATAGCCGTGCTCGCCATCGACGGCTATCTGGTCGGGTGCGAAAGTTTCTCCGCGTTTCACGATCTCCACACGGTTCGTGCCGTCAAGGTCAACCCGCACGATGACACCATCATTCCGCGACCGGTCGCTGCCCCTGTTGGCCCAGTAGACATGCTTGTGTTTGAGATCGAGCGCGATAGCAGCCGGTGCGCCACCGCAATCGGCCACGAGAAGCGTCTCCGACATGTCCGAAAGGGAAATCGCGGTTATGCTCGGCGGCCGCGCGGCGAGGAGGAGCAGCGAACCTCCGGCAACAAATGCCTGAATACTCATTAGCGCCCCAGATCTCATCGAGCGGATAGGCGGAGTTTTTCCCACGCCGGCGTTAATCGCCGCCATCGCAAGAGCAAAACGGCCGAACTAAATCAGCCCGAGAACTTGGGCTCGCCGAACTGCTTCCGTCCTGGTTGTTACGGACAGCTTTGCAAAAATATTTTTAATGTGGGTTTTCACCGTCTCTGGGGAGATGCCGAGAGCCTCTGCGATCCTCTTATTCGGCAGGCCAGTGCCGACAAGATGGACGATCGCCTGTTCGCGCTCGCTTATGCGGGAATTGTGCCTGCTGCGAGCCCCCCCGACGCTGCCGGCATTCGCCTTTTGACACCATGCGACAACAAACTGCGGAGATAGAGCGTGCTCTCGTCCCAATCTCCAGCGATACCGGACTCCTCATGGAGGATCTGCAGCAAATCTCGGATGGTCTCCCCACCATCTAGAAAGACGCGATAGAGACCTACGGTAGCGCCGGGTTTTGAGCGCCTTCCGAAGGACGTCTAGTGCAGCATCGATTTCACCGACCGCGGCTAGGGAATCGGCAAGCAAGACCTCAAGTTGGACTGCATGAAAGCGATGATGGCCGCCAACCGCATCCTGATGGAGCCGGCGAAACATAGCCACGACGCGAAGGCTGGGCGCCGAGCTACGTTCCACACGCGCACGCCCGATCAAGGCAAAGCGGCGAATTTCGCGGTGCGCGAGGTAATCTGCGAGGCCTGGATTGCTCGCCAACGCATCGAGGTGCGATACGCACAGCATGGCGGCCTCGAGTCGGTCGCATGACAGCATGATCTCGATCTGCTGAAGAAGGGTGGCAGCGAGCAGCCGGGGGCCATCCTCTCCGCTCCGCAAGCCTTCTTGCATCGTCGAGGATCTGCAGCGCAATACCCGGGCTCCCGCCTCGGGCTGCCACCCGTGCCATGATCGCGAACGATCGGATCGCACTCTCGATATCGCCGCGCGTTCGCACGGCCGCGAGGCGCTCGCCGATCAACCGTTCGGCCTCATCGAGATTGTCTTCCTCATAGGCGAGTTCCGCAGCAATGCTGGCCGGCAAGGCTGTCGCGGCGCTGGTCCGGCCGAACACGGCTTCGCCCAAGGTGATCGCGTCCAAGGCGAGGCGCCTTGCGATCGGCAGACGCAACTGCTCGAACGCCACCGCCGCCTCGATCGAGAGATCGAGTATAGCCGGCAACGCTGCGCGGCGCCGGCTCCTATCCACGGGGGATGCGGGTCTCAGCCTACGCAGAGCAGCAAAATCGCGCTGCCGCCAATAAGCGAAACGACAAATCGTCGTGGCCACCCGGGAGGGCCACCCTTCTCCTTCAGCGATCTGCGCCACGATTGCAAGGCCGGCAATGCTTTCGTCGCAATAGGCGTAGGCGACGGCCCGCAAGAGGGGTGATTTCTCGGCGAATAGGCGCTGACTCGGCGGCCGGGAGATCAGCGAGACCCCATTCCGCTGCCGTCAATTCCGCCCTGGCAGCCCCCAATTCCAGCGCAAGCGTGGCACCCCAGGCACGGCCGATGTGGCGCCAAGCGTCAACGACCGCATCAGTCCGCACGACATGTCGGTGACCGTCAACCGTTGACCTCGACAGTCGCTCAACCGAGCGCAGCCCAGGCGAAGGGCGCCAGCTCGCACAATTGGAAACTACATGTTCGAAGGATACCAAGACTGCAGGCGGCGCAGTGCTTTTTTCGCCTGGTTTTCCAGGGCACCCGGTCATTACACGGCCATGCCCGTTGCTGAAGAACCGTCTTCGTCCAGGGGGTTGTAAATTTGCTTTGTATCCGCAGCGCGCCGATCTGTGCATGAGATAACCCGGCGATGGAATTGACCGCTGTCGCGACTGCCGAACATTCCGCGCTCCAACTCCCCGAGGTACCGGGAGACTTGCATCCCCCAAAAAAACGTCAGTACTCTCAAAGAGAATAGGCGAAGGCGCCAGAATCGCGGCGTTGCGTTTTGTTTAGTCGCGCAACGGCATCCGCCGAATTCTCAAATTGCAGCGACGTGGAGTGCGGACCACACCGATTGTGCTTCTGGACATCACGAAGTTGCGGGCCATCAGCAAATGCTGCGAAGATCGACTCCAAGGTTTGGACGGCTTCCGCGCGCCTGTCCACGGTCTGCAAGTACGAAGCGAGGTCGGTGGCCGCCCTGAGCTCCCAAAATCTTGCGCCTTGATGCTGCGCTACCTCGACGGCCTTGCGAAGCAGGCTCTCGCCTTCGCACGCCGCACCATTGCGTAGAAGCCGGTTCCCCTGCGCACGGAAGATTTCTGGCGCAGCCCATCCCGCCTTACCGGCATTTGCCCGCGCAAGCGCACCCGGCGTGACGAAATCCTCGTGTATGGTGCAGAGGTGGTCGTGCAGAAGCATGTCGAAATCAGTCGTCGGCGATGTCTCCACAGCATCCTGTTCGCAAAGGCGGAGCGCCAACTCGTATCCGCGCACCCACTGTCGGCGATAGTAAGCCGCAGAGTGGCGATCGATGTGCTGCTTGAATCGGTCAATGAGCTCTGCGGCCAACTGCCAGTCCCCGCTCCAGAACGCGACCGGACAGGCCAGCAATCCCAACGTAATCATCAGTGGCACTTGGTGATCGATCTTGCTTGCAAGATCCGTGACCTCGCGAGAAAGCGCCAAGCCGGCCTCAAGTTCCCCTTGAAGGAAGAGGGCTCGCGGTTTCGGAATCGGAAAACTGCGATTTTGATCCATTGTCAACGGGGCGTGATAGCTCAACACGAGACGGGGCGATGGCTCGTCAAACGCCCTTTGCGCCAGTTGTTTAGCGCGCTCGAGTTCACCGGAAAACGTACAGGCCATCGCCTCCATCATGATCGAGAAGACTTGTCCGGGCCGATCGCCGGATCGCTCAGCCAAGTGCCGCACGTTATTGGACGCCCTATCCATCGCAGCATAGTCCGCGACCGAAAGGCCCATGATCCAAAGGCCCGACATAGCCTCGATGGTGCGGACGTCGGATTGGAGTTCCTCGGCGAGCTTTACCGCACGGTGCACGAGTGCAGTCGCACGGTCGTGGGGACCGCCGGCGTGGAAAAGAAAGTTCGCCAGACCAACGGCCATTTGCAATTCGGTGACAGGGTCGCGGTCGCTCGTCGCCAGAAGCGCGAACGCCGTCCTCGTATCTGGCAAGGAACTCGGCCAGCAGCGAGACAGCGTAGGCGAGCGGGCCGGCCAGATTGGTCAGCGCAATCCGAGCGCGTGATCACCATCAGGTCTCAAGGACCAGTCGATCGCCGCTCGAATGTCGTCGATGAGGCGGCGATATTTTTCACGCCAGGTTTCGGCGTCGAGCGTCTGCCATTCGGCAGCACCCTGGACCAGCATGTCCCGGATCTGTTGAGCATGTCTGTGATTTACCTGAGCGGCCTCGCCGGCCAGCGAAAGCTGCTCCGCAGCATAAGCCCTTGTCGACTTGAGCAAGCGGAAGAGTGTGATCTCGCCACTGACATCTGCAAGCAAGAGTGACTTTGCGGTCAGACCGCAGATACCCTCGATGACGCCGGTCGACGTGAGCTCCGAGCAAGTGCAGCACTGTATAGCGCTCTCAAGATCGAAGGCCGAGCGGAAAACCGCCAGCCGCCGGAACAGAATGCGCTCTTCCGGCGAAAGCAGGTCGTGGCTCCAATCCAACGTCGCCCGCATCGTCTGCTGTCGCGGCGCCGCGGTTCTCTTGCCCTTGGTGAGAAGTGCAAACCGGTCATCGAGGCGACCCAAAAACTCGACGAGCGAAAAACTGTGGCAGGCTGGCTGCGGCGAGTTCAAGCGCGAGTGGCAATCCGTCGAGGCATCGGCATATCCGACAGACCACCGGCGCGTTCGCGTCTTCGAGTTCGAATCCTTCCTGCGATTCGTTGAGCCGTTCGACGAAGAGCTGCACGGCTCCGAACTCGAGCGCCTCGGCGACAGAGAGCTCATCGCGAGGGCGGCAAGGTCAGGCCGTTGAGGCGGTAGACCCATTCTCCCTCCGCCCTAAGGGGCTCGCGACTAGTGCACAATATGTGCACCTGCGGCGCACCTTGATGGAGGGCCTCGACAAGCTCCGCGGCAGAGGCGACGAGGTGCTCGCAATTGTCGAGGACAAGCAGCAATCGCCGATCCGCCAAATAGGTGACGAGGGCGGCCAATCCGCCTGTTCCAGGCAACGAAAATCCAAAGGGACTGGCAACCGCCGCGGCAACAAGTCGGGTTCGTTCAAAGCCGTAAGGTCGACGAAATACGCCTCATCGAAATAGTCGGACCGCAGTCTTTCGGCGACCGCAATCGCGACCGTCGTCTTGCCGACCCCACCCGGTCCGACGAGCGTCAAAAGACGCCGGCCGGGAAGCAGGTCACACAGCATGTCAACGGCGGAACTGCGCCCAACCATCCGAGTGACGCGGGCCGGAAGCTTGGTCGTCATGGTCTGGGCGCGTTCTCTTCCCCCTTCGAGAACGGCCACAACCGGCGCGACGAAGCGATAGCCGCGTCCCGTCTCGTTAACGATGTATCGCGCAGCCCCCCGCCCGTCGCCGAGGACCTTCTTGAGGGCGTGGAGATGAACGCGGAGCGTGACCTCCTCGACGAATATGTTTGGCCAAGCCCGCGCGAGCAGTTCCTCGACGCTCACGACGTCACCCGCTCGCTCGATCAGCGTGACGAGGAGCGCAAATGCGCGGCTGCCGAGCCGAACAGGAACGCCGTCCTCCGTTAGCAACATTTCGTCCGGAGATAACCGGAAAGCGCCGAAAGCCCAAATGATCGGTCCACTGCGAACGCGCCTGCTCACCTGACAATCTCCCATCCTGCGATCACATGTCGGCCTGAGAAAGCGGCGTGTACGAGCAGCCACTGGCGGCAAATATCTTGTGTCGAAAGCGAGGGCTGACCTTTCTAGGGCTACTCTCGGTCTCCGATCTCGAACGGGCTGGCCAGGTAGACCGTGGGGTCGAGCGCCAGATTCACGAGGCTTGTTGCGCCTTTGGGAAACGGGATGGCCGTTCCCCAGCCAGAGTTCAGGGGCCAGAAGATCTTCGCGCCGGAGACTGGACACGAAGGCATCATCGTTCGGAAGCGGATCGTTCACGTCCTGATCGAGCTCGTTCGAGTAAATATGCGTGGCGGCGAAGGTACTTTCCTGCAGGTTCCGGCGACTGCTGACGCTGATGTCCTGAGACAAAAATAGGTGCGGAAACCGGCGCCATAGGGCAGACCGACTTCGGCCAAGCGAGATCGCCGATGCGCGACTGCCGGCTGTTCAACAGATAACGTCTTCCGCGTCCTCATTGACCGCAGCAGGACGCTAGGACAAAGCGCCTTCCAGGCGGTGTGATTCGTCGTGGACTTTTGTCAAGACCCGTGTTGAGCCGCTGTCATGGGCCGATGCCACTGACCATTCGGCCATTTTCACAGCAATCCCTACAATTTTTATTAGCATCGTGCGGCCGCTATACGCCCGAATCGAATTCTTTTCGACGCTATACGGGGAAGGCGCCAGTGTGTCCTCGACAATGCAGCAGCTGAAGCAGGTCCCAAGCGGATGAGTAGGCGCAACAACGAGAGCCCTGTGGAGAAGTAATTTAGGCTGCCTCGATGGCGTGGGAGTGCGCGCGCCGAACTCGGCGCCTAACCGGCGGAACCGCCGCCCCCGAGCCCGCCGGTTAGGCTCCGAGTTCGGTGAGGAGGGCTGTTGCCGTTCTGAGGTCGACGGTATCGAGGCCCTCAGTGAAGCGGGCATGGACGGGGGGCGAGTGCCGCCAGGGCGTCCTGCCGACGGTCCTGCTGCATGCGCAGACGCGCAAGGCTCATTGTGGCGCGCAACTCCCAGGAGAGCGCGTTCTGGCGACGGGCAATATCGACCGCGCGCAGGATCATCTCTTCCGCCGCGGCATGATCCGGTCGGAGCCCAGCCACGAGCCGTTCGCCCGATACGCGCAGAACTTCGGCGGCGCACCAGCCGCCACCGCCGGCCTCGACCCGTGCCAACGCCGTCGGTCCCACCATCTCTTCCATGACCGTCGCATAGGCGTCGATCTGAAGAGCGCCGGTCGGTCGGACCTTGGCGAGCGCGCTCGCGCGAGCGTCCTTGCTGCCCGCGGCACGGGCAGCGATCAGCGCCTTGTAGTCAACACCCCAGTCGCCCCAAAAACCGACGGTGTAGCGCTGGCTGTGCTCAATCAGCTGATCGGCCAGGACAAGCGCCTTGTCCAGCTCGCCCCGCCACAGTGCGATGGGAACCGCGGCGAGCGAAAGGACGAGAGCGAGACCCACGGTTCGGTAGGAAAGATTGCCCGTCGCATAGTCGATCGCCTCTTCATAGAGAGTGACGGCGCGATCGAGATTACCTTCCATCCAATCCATACGGGCAAGAAAGACACGCATCGAGATTCGCCGATCGACGCCGGAAAAGGGCCGTATTGAATCCCGCCCGGAATACCGCCATCGGATGATTGAGGTCCGCTCGGCGAGCACGCGAGCCCGGGCATGATCGCCCATGAAATGGCGCGCCTGACAGAGCATCCGATCCGAGATCGCGACCGCTCCCGGCTCGCCGCCAGCCCGTGCTACCATGCAGAGCTGTTCGGCCGCATTGCTGGCTGTTTGAGCGTCGCCGATCATGAAGTTATAGAGGAAAAGCCCCATGAGCGCACCGATCTGGTGCTCTACCAGCCCGAGTTGGTCGGCAATCTCGAGCGCGCGGCCGAAGGAGGTCCGCACCTCCGGCACCATCCCTTTGATTTGCGGTGCGATCTGTCCCAATGCGACACTCAGCTGCAATTCGGCGACGGGGCCCGCCTCGCTGTCGGCAATACGGGACAGCGCGCGCTCCAACCAGCCGATGAACTCGTCTACCAGATAGAGCTGCATGCCGAGCGGAACCGCTGCGAGCGTCAGCCTGATACCAAGTGTAACGTCACCACCCGACGCAAAAGCCCAGTCGAGTGCTGCTCGGATATCGTCGACCGCCGCGCCGTAGCGGTCGAGCCACTTCGCGTACTGATCTTCCGACCAGCCGGGATCCAGTTCCCCGAGCATCGCGAGATGATATTCCGCGTGGGCCTTGTGGATCTTATGGGCATCGCCCATGGCATGCAGTTTGGAAACGCATAGGCTCGGGTGAACTGCAGCAGCCGGTGATAGGGGACATTCTCGGTTGCATCGGTAATCACGAGCGACTTGGCGGTGAGCTCGATCAGCGCCTGGCGGACCGCCTCGGCATCAAGCGCCATCGTCCGACGCCACGGCCACCGCCCCCTTGAGCGTAAACCGGCCGCGGAACACCGACAGCCGCAGTAGCACCGTCTGCTCTATCGGCGACAGCAGCGCAAAGCTCCACCCCATCAGATCGCCCAGCGTCCGATGCCGCGCGATCGAGGTCCGCCGCCCCTGCGTCGACACCAGGAAATGGTCGTCCAGCATCGCCGCCAAGCCGCGCAGCCCCAGCTGGTCGACCCGTGCCGCCACCAGCTCGATCGCGAGCGGAATGCCGTCGAGCCGCCGGCAGGTCTCGGCGATGAGCGCCGCATCGCCATCGGTCAGCTCCGACCCGCCCAGCCCCGATAGCGCCCGTTCGGCAAAGAGCTCGATCGCCGGATAACGTAGCGCCTCGGCTACCGCCAGCCCCGTTCCCGCCGGCGGGACCGCCATCGGTGCCAGCCGATAGATCCGCTCTCCCTCCGCCCGGATCGGTTCCCGGCTCGTCGCCAGCAGCGCAATATCCGGCGCCCGCCGCAATATCGCCTCCGCAAGCCGTGCTACGGCGTCAATCACATGCTCGCAATTGTCCAGTACCAGCAGCATCTGACGCCGGCGCAGGAAATCGATCAGCCCGGGCAGCGGGTTCTCCACCACGACTGAGATCTCGAGCGCACTGCCCAATGCATTCGGCACATGCATCGGATCGGAGACCGCAGAGAGATCGACGAAACGGACCCCCCCGGCAAAGCTCTCGACCAGCCCCTCGGCGACGGCCAGCGCCACTGTCGTCTTGCCGATGCCGCCCGGCCCGACGATGGTCACGAAACGGCGCTGCGTCACCTGCTGCCGGACGGCCGGCACCACTTCATCGCGCCCGATCATACGGTTGAGCCGCGCCGGCAGGTTGTGCTGCGCCAACGGGGCGGAATACGCCGTCTCCGTCTCTGCCTCCGCAGCCGCCGTCAGCGGAACCATCGTGACCGGCGCCACGAAGCGATAGCCCCGGCCAGTCACGTTCAGGATGTAACGCGCCTCCTCCTGACCGTCGCCCAGCGCCTTGCGCAAAGCCCCGATATGCGTCCTGAGCGCACCCTCCTCGACAATCGTGTCCGGCCAGACCCGCTGCAGCAGCGCCTCCTTGCCAACCAGGTCGCCGGCATTCTCGACCAGCAACAGCAGGATCTCCAGCGCCCGGCTACCCAGCCGCACAGCACGGCCGTCGCGCAACAGGGCATGACGCGACGCCAGCAATCGAAACGGCCCAAATTCATACGTCTGATCAAACACTTTGTTCACAGCGACATATTGGCAGGGAGATAACGGCGCCTAACGTTGAGGCCGCGCACGAGGTCTACTCTGTCAGTCAAAGAAGGGCTGGTGATCAGCAAAGGACGAACGGGATTGCCGAAAAGAAATTAAGGCAACGCGTCTCAGCCCAGCCCCGCTGCCATCATTCAACGGCAAAATCTCCAAGCACATTCCGGTATGGCGCTGCAACACTATCAGGCGCCGAGTTCGGTGAGGAGGGCTGTTGCCGTTCTGAGGTCGATTGTATCGAATCCCTCAGTGAAGCGGTCATGGACGGGGGCGAGTGCCGCCAGTGCGTCCTGCCGACGGTCCTGCTGCATGCGCAGACGCGCGAGGCTCATCGTGGCGCGCAACTCCCAGGAGAGCGCGTTCTGGCGACGGGCAATATCGATCGCGCGCTGGATCATCTCTTCCGCCGCGGCATGATCCGGTCGGAGCCCAGCCACGAAGCCGTTCGCCCGATACGCGCAGAACTTCCGCGGCGCACCAGCCGCCACCGCCGGCCTCGACCCGTGCCAACGCCGTCGGTCCCACCATCTCTTCCATGACCGTCGCATAGGCGTCGATCTGCAGTGCATTGCCTGGCCGGACCTTGGCGAGTTCACGTCGGCACGCGGCTGGCGTGCCAGCGGCACGCGCCGCGATCAGCGCCTTATAGTCCCGCCCCCACTCGCCCCAATAGGCGGTCGCATAGAACTGGAATGCTCGATCAAATCGATCGGCCAGGGCATTCGCTTCGTCCAGATCGCCCCGCCACATCGCGATCGGAACCGCCGTGAACGCCAGGACGACCGACAATGCGAATGTCCGAAACCCAACCGGATCCTGGGAATAGTGGATGGCTTCCTGATAGAGCGTGACGGCTCGGTCGACATTGCCTTCCATCCAGTCTATCCGGGCGAGGAAGGCGCGCATCGAGATCCGCCGGTCGATGCCGGAGAACGCCGTGGTGAATCCTGCATGGAACACCGCCATCGGATGATTGAGCGTACGTTCGGCAAGCACGCGCGCCCGGGCGTGGTCGCCCATGTAATGACGCGCCTGCGACAGCATCCGGTCTGCGATCCCTGCTGGCCCCTGCTCGCCCGCTGCCCGCGCCATGGCGCCGAGCTGTTCGGCCGCATTGCCGGCGACGCGGGCGTCGCCGATCATGAAGTTATAGGAAAACAAGCCAACCAGCGCGCGGCGGTCCAGTGCTCGAGTAGGCCGAGCTGGTCGGCCATCTCCAGCGCACGGGCGTAAGATATACGAATGCGCGGCGTCATGCCCCGGATATGCGGGCCCAGCTGTCCGAGGGCCACATTGAGCTGCAATTCGGCAACGGCGCCCGCCTCGCTGTCAGTAATGCGGGACAGCGCACGCTCGATCCAGCCGATGAACTCGTCCACCAGATAGAGCTGGCGGCTCAACGGCATGGCTGCAAGCGTGAGGTTGATGCCGAGGGTAATATCACCACCCGGCGCAAAAGCCCAGTCCAGCGCTGCCCGGATATCATCGACCGCCCCCGCCATAACGGTCGAGCCACTTCGCATATTGATCGATCGACCATCCAATCTCTGCCGTCTTCAGCAAGACACGATGATATTCCGCGTGGGCCTTGTGGATCTTATGGGCATCGCCCATGGCATGCAGTTTGGAAACGGCATAGGCTCGGGTGAACTGCAGCAGCCGGTGATAGGGGACATTCTCGGTTGCATCGGTAATCACGAGCGACTTGGCGGTGAGCTCGATCAGCGCCTGGCGGACCGCCCTCGGCATCAAGCGCCACGTCCGACGCCACGGCCACCGCCCCCTTGAGCGTAAACCGGCCGCGGAACACCGACAGCCGCAGTAGCACCGTCTGCTCTATCGGCGACAGCAGCGCAAAGCTCCACCCCATCAGATCGCCCAGCGTCCGATGCCGCGCGATCGAGGTCCGCCGCCCCTGCGTCGACACCAGGAAAATGGTCGTCCAGCATCGCCGCCAAGCCGCGCAGCCCCAGCTGGTCGACCCGTGCCGCCACCAGCTCGATCGCGAGCGGAATGCCGTCGAGCCGCCGGCAGGTCTCGGCGATGAGCGCCGCATCGCCATCGGTCAGCTCCGACCCGCCCAGCCCCGATAGCGCCCGTTCGGCAAAGAGCTCGATCGCCGGATAACGTAGCGCCTCGGCTACCGCCAGCCCCGTTCCCGCCGGCGGGACCGCCATCGGTGCCAGCCGATAGATCCGCTCTCCCTCCGCCGGATCGGTTCCCGGCTCGTCGCCAGCAGCGCAATATCCGGCGCCCGCCGCAATATCGCCTCCGCAAGCCGTGCTACGGCGTCAATCACATGCTCGCAATTGTCCAGTACCAGCAGCATCTGACGCCGGCGCAGGAAATCGATCAGCCCGGGCAGCGGGTTCTCCACCACGACTGAGATCTCGAGCGCACTGCCCAATGCATTCGGCACATGCATCGGATCGGAGACCGCAGAGAGATCGACGAAACGGACCCCCCCGGCAAAGCTCTCGACCAGCCCCTCGGCGACGGCCAGCGCCACTGTCGTCTTGCCGATGCCGCCCGGCCCGACGATGGTCACGAAACGGCGCTGCGTCACCTGCTGCCGGACGGCCGGCACCACTTCATCGCGCCCGATCATACGGTTGAGCCGCGCCGGCAGGTTGTGCTGCGCCAACGGGGCGGAATACGCCGTCTCCGTCTCTGCCTCCGCAGCCGCCGTCAGCGGAACCATCGTGACCGGCGCCACGAAGCGATAGCCCCGGCCAGTCACGTTCAGGATGTAACGCGCCTCCTCCTGACCGTCGCCCAGCGCCTTGCGCAAAGCCCCGATATGCGTCCTGAGCGCACCCTCCTCGACAATCGTGTCCGGCCAGACCCGCTGCAGCAGCGCCTCCTTGCCAACCAGGTCGCCGGCATTCTCGACCAGCAACAGCAGGATCTCCAGCGCCCGGCTACCCAGCCGCACAGCACGGCCGTCGCGCAACAGGGCATGACGCGACGCCAGCAATCGAAACGGCCCAAATTCGTATACTTGATCCACGACTTCACCCCGGCCTCGGACGGGCGGGCACGTCCGCTTGCTGCGCCGCCGTGCAGCAATGTCCTCGCATAGATTAGGCGCAGCCCTTGCACAAATCGAGCAACCGCCAGTAGGCGGTCGGCCCGACAGGCCCGCACCGCGACACCTCTTCACAATTCTTCACACGCTGAGGCGCCCGAAAGACTGCGATTGTCAGTCGGCAAGAGGGAACCCGCGGTGAACAATTTGCTGAGCGCGACATCAGTTTCGACGGCACACACGTCGAATCGATCGACGGCTGACGGCAACGCCGACTTCGCCGCGGCGTTCGATCGCCTGTCGATCACTCCCACGCATTGGTTGGTCCTCGCCTTTTGCGCGATGGGGCTCATTCTCGATACCGGCGAACTGGCAGTGGGCCAGTCATTTGCCGCAAGCGTGAGTGGCGCGGCTTCCGGCACCGCGCTCTTTGCCTGGCTGCTCGCCTCGGCCTATCTCGGCGGCGTTGCGGGGGCGCCGATCTTCGGATGGATTGCCGACCGCAAGGGGCGGGTGCTCTCGCTGAGCATCCAACTGGGCGTGATGGGTGTCGCCAGTATCGGCGCCACACTGAGCCGGGATCTTATATGGATCGCGGCGTTTCGAACGATCTCGGGTCTCGCGCTTGGCGGATTTTCTCCTGTTGCGTTCACCTATCTGACCGAACTTCTGCCATCGAGGTCTCGTGGTGGCGCCTTTCTGGCGACCACCTCGCTCGCATTCATCGGCCCCCCGGCGACACTGTTTCTCATACGCTGCCTGACGCCGATCGATGGCGCCGAGGCATGGCGTCCCGTGCTGCTCGGCGAGGCGATCCTGGCGCTGCTTCTGGCCGTCGTCGCGCTGCGTCTCCCGGAATCGCCGCGCTGGTTGCTGTCGGTCGGGCCGCAGCAAGGATGCGGGAAGGACGGCAAGCCGTTTCAGACAGGGCCTGCCGCCGGTGGCGAACGCTGATATCTCCGTCAACAGAATTCGGCCGAAACCCTCTGAGGTCATGCCAGCCGAGCTGCGACGGCGCTTCTTCTGTTCGCTGCGCTCTCGTTCCTTAGCCCTTGGGCCACCGTGTCGATACCGATCATCAGCGGCGCGGTCATGCGGGCCAAGGGGTTCCAGCTCGGCGACACGCTGTTCTTTCTGACGATTTCCAATCTCGGGCCGCTAGTCGGACCACTCATCGCCTCCAGTATCGTCGACCGCCTCGAACGGCGCTTCGCCCTCGCTTTCTGTGCGTCGATGCTGATCGTGAGCGGTTTCGTCTTCACCTTTGCAAATACGCCTTTGCTGCTGATGGTCGGGCTGACCTCGTTCCTGCTGGTAGCCTCGATCTACGTGCTGACGCTCAGCATGTATGCGGCCGAAGTCTTTCGACCGCCAGCCGTGCTCGCCTTGGCGCATCGGCATGGAGCTTCAATCGCGTGGCCTCGGTCGCCGGTCCGTTCGCGCTACTTCCGCTTATCCAGGGACACGGGCCAGCGACCGTCAACATCGTTCCGGCAGCGACGATGCTGCTCAGCATGATGCTGCTGCTTGCCTTCGGGCCGCGGAGGACAGTAGGAACGACGTTGCGATGACGGCTCCGACTGGTTCGCGGATCCCTCGATCGGTAAAATCTTTGGCTGGCGCCGTGATTCTGTCGGGCTTGTATGGGGTGCCGGACGCCGTGGCGCAGGTGGAAGCGGCGCAACTGCCGGGCCAGGAACCGAACGAGGCGCCGCCGACGGAGATCATCGTCACCGCGCTTCGGCACTCGACGACCGTTCAACAGACACCTGCTGCCATCACGGCGGTAGACGGAGAGACCCTACACGACGCGAATATCCTGGACCCTTCGGGCCTTGGCGCCGTCGTGCCCGGGCTAACGGTACTGCAGGGAGGCGCTTCCAATAGCCGCCTCGTCATGCGCGGCATCGAGACAGTCGGCGAGCCGACCGTCGGCCTCTACTACGACGAGACGCCGATTTCGGGCCTGGTGGGGTCGACAAACGATGCTGGCGGGAGTCCTTCACTGCTGAAGCTGATCGACGTCGATCACGTCGAGGGACTGCGCGGACCGCAAGGCACTCTGTACGGCGCCGGCGCGATGACGGGAGCGCTGCGAATAATCTTCGAAAAACCCCAGTTCGAAACAAGCGGGGAAGCCAGCATCGCGGCGACTGCGATCGATGGCGGCGAACTCGGCTATCGGGCGGACGGCGTGATCAATGTGCCGCTCGTCGACGACAAGCTCGCCTTCCGCGGCGTCGTCTATGGCGAGTATAGCGGTGGCTATATCGACAGCCTGCCTCTGCACGAGGACAACGTGAACGGGCAGGACACCAAGGGGTTTCGTGGCGCGCTGCGGTGGCTCCCCGATAACGAGCTGACGATCGACGTCTCCGCCGCCTATCAGGATATCAATGGCGACAGGCCGATCTGGAACCTCGAAGCCGGCGCTTATAATGCGTTAAACCAGATCCGGTTCGTGAACGACGACGAGCAAGACCTGTTCAATATCACGGCGCGCTGGGATTTGGGCTGGGCGGTCGCGACGGGGGTGTTTTCCGACGATCACCGTCATCTTCTGCAGGTCTCGAACGATTTCAGCCCCTTCCTCGAAACCTTCATCGGCAGCGCCAAGACATGCGCCGCCCTCGCCGGCGGCGTGCCCTGCTCGGCCCCCGCCCTTGCCGCCTACAATCAATATGTCCTATCCGGTACGCCCAGCGGCGTCTACCCCGACGAAACCGAAAACACAAGGTCGGCAGAGATTCGACTTACGGCAACCAATTCGGCATGGCTCGATTGGACCTTCGGCATATTCTATTCCGACCGTGACACCCATATCGACAATCGGCTGCTCAAGGCCGACCGGTCGACCGGTGCGATTACCGAGCCATTCCAATATCTCTTCGAACGGCTGATCAACGACGATTTGCAGCAGATTGCCGGTTATGTCGATCTGCCGGTCAAGTTGACCTCGGATCTCACCTTCACGGCCGGGATGCGGTACTTCAGCTATGATCGTGCCGCCAATGGCGATATTCCGATCGGCTATCCGCTCATCGCAGCGGCACCTTCGCCCTACGCTGCCTACCAATCCAGCGAGCAGGGCACGGTTTTGAAGTTCAATCTTGCCTGGCAGGCCGAACCAGATCTGCTTCTGTATTTCGACGCGTCGCAGGGCTACCGTCCCGGTGGCGTCAATCAGGTCTTCGGCTTGCCCGCGGCACTTACGCCGTATCAATCGGACTCGCTCTGGGACTATGAGATCGGCGAGAAGAGCCGGTGGTTCTCGGGCTTGCTCACGCTCGACAGCGATCTCTTCCACATCGATTGGGACAATATGCAAGTAACCGGCACAAGGCCGGATGGTCTGTTCTCGTTCTTATCGAATGCCGGTGCGGCGAGCATCAACGGGCTGGAAACGGAAATCTCCCTGAATCCGGCGCTCGGCCTGACGATCCAGGCGAATGCGGCATGGCTGGACGCGCGGCTCAGCCAGGACCAGATCAATTCGAATGTCGTGGCGCCAGGCCGTGCCGGTGATCGCATTCCTTATACGCCGCGCGTAACGGCAGCAGGAACCGTCGATGATGTAGTTTCCGGTTCCACCGTTCAGGTCGGAATCGACAATCCGGTCAGGTTTCGTCCAGTCGCGCGGAACGATTGCCGGCGGGTGTAGCGACATTGTTGCGCACAGCCGACACGCGATCGCGCCACAAATTCGCCAAGAAGGGATGCTATTGTGTTTCTTGGAGAATAATAGACGGAACCCGGCCGATGTCGGGCTCGACAACCGCAAGCCCTCGAGGGAATTCATGATGTTCAATTCGACCAAGACCGCGACCTTCAGCCTCGCCGCCGCGACCGTGCTGGGCGCGCTGGCGCTGACCGTGCCGGCAATGCCGGCGGCGGCGCAGGACCAAGCGGCGCCCAAGGCCCATGCCCATCGCGGAGCCGCGCAGAACCCGGAAGAGACGGTCGAGTCTCGGATCGCGGATCTCAAGACGAAGCTCAAGATCACCGACGCCGAAGCGACGCAATGGAATGCCGTTGCCGATGTGATGCGTGAGAACGCCAAGGAAGCGCAGGCCCGGATCGAGGCGCGCAACGCGGCGACCTCGGGCAGCCCGACCGCGGTCGACGATCTGAAGAACTTCGCCGCCGGCGCGCAGGGCCATGCCGACGGGCTGAAGAAGATGGAAGCGGCTTTCGAGACGCTCTACAACGCCATGCCCGACGACCAGAAGAAGAATGCCGACGAAGTCTTCGCCGCGCATGAAGGCCGTGGCACACGCCACGCCGCCGCTAAGAAGAAGGCCGACTGAACGCTGCCTGGCGGGAGAGTTCGCTCTCCCGCCGCCACGCGTCCGGATCAGTCGCCGACCGATTTCGCCTCGCCGGCGGCCATGAACAAAGTAACGGCCTGCAGGATGTGCGCGGGTATCTCGGCCCGCAACGCCTCGAGATCTCCGCCCATGATGGCGCGGAACTGCAAGGGCGGAAAAAACCAGATCGAAGTAGAGCCGCGAGGCCGTCTCCAGCCGCTGCAGCGCCGCTGCATCCGGCGCCGGGGCATGCTCGGCGCGCATCTCCTCCGCCAGAACCCGTGACATCAGGCCGGTGCATTGGTGGTGTGCCGCGTCATGGTGGCGTTTGGCGAGGTCGGGAAAGCGGGACGCCGCAGCAATCACAATCCGCATGAACGACACGACTTCCGTCGTCAGCATCCGGCCGAGCAATTGCGTGCCGGCCATGACCAGGCGCTGCTCGAGCGGCGCGCTGCGCGGCAGCGGCTGCTCGATAGTGAGCGTACGTTCGATATTGAGCTCGACGACCGCGGCGAACAGCGCCTCCTTCCCAGGATAGCGGCTGTACAGCGTCGCCTTGCCGGCGCGCGCGGTGGCAGCGATCTCGTCGAGCGTCGCGCCGTCATAGCCGCGCGCCAGAAACACCTCCTTGGCAGCTTCGAGAATCCGTTCCTCGACCTCGCCGGCCATGGCGTTCGGCGGGCCGGCCGGCGCGCGGCGTCGCCGGGATCTGCGGTTCGGCGATCATGGCCTTCCTCGTCAAGCGCTCCATCCTCCGCAAGATATCAGCGTCTTCTGACATGCTTCCGGCTTCAGGCAATAAATAGAACGAGACATTACCGTTCTGTTTTGTTATGGCTTTGCCGGTTCCGCGGATCGGAGAGGCTCATGCAGGGTGATTGGCAGCAGGATCGGGAAACGCGAATTGCCGACCCAAACCGCAATGCGGTGACGCCTGCGCCGTCGCGCGGACGCCGGCTCCTGACCGGCCTGGCGCTGGTCATCGCGATCGCCGCGCTGGCGACGGCCGCGACGCTGTACTGGCTGCATGAGCGGCATTTCGAGAGCACCGACGACGCCTTCATCGACGGCAATCAGAGCCAGATCGCCTCGCAGGTCAGCGGCCGGGTGATCGAGCTGCTGGTCGACGACAACCAGCATGTCGAGGCCGGCCAGGCGCTGCTGACGATCGATCCGCGCGACTATCAGGTGAAGCTCGAGCAGACGCGCGCCGCGCAGGCCAATGCCGCCGCGCAGGCGGGCGAAGCGCGGGCGCAGCTCGTACTGCAACAGGCCCAACTGGCGCAGAACGACGCGCAGGTCCGCGTCGCCGAAGCAGATCTGGAGCAGGCGAGCCGGGACCTCGCACGCTATCGCGCCATCGATCCGGCAGCGATCACCCGCCAGCAGCTCGATCAGAGTACGGCAACGACGAAAAGCGCCGCCGCCAAGCTCGACAGCGCCCGCCAGGCCGTGCTCGGCGGCAAGGCGCAGCTCGAGGCGCAGCAGGCCAAGATCGCCGCGGCCGACGCCGCCGTGCGCCAGGCAGATGCCGATATCCACAATGCCGAGCTGCAGCTGTCCTATACTCGCATCGAAGCGCCGCAGGCCGGACGGGTGACGAAGCGCACGGTCAATCTCGGCAACTACGCGACACCCGGCCAGGCCCTGCTCGCCATCGTGCCGGACGAGATGTGGGTAACGGCCAATTTCAAGGAGACCCAGCTGACCCTGATGCGGCCGGGCCAGCCGGTCGAGATCACGGTCGACGCCTATCCCGATGACGTCCTGCACGGCCATGTCGACAGCATCCAGCGCGGCACCGGCGCCGTGTTCAGCGCGCTGCCGGCCGAGAACGCGACCGGCAATTACGTCAAGGTCGTGCAGCGCGTGCCGGTCAAGATCCTGTTCGACGGTACTGCCTGGCAGCGCCTGACGCTGGCGCCCGGCCTGTCGGTCAGCCCGGTCGTGACGGTGCGCTGATCATGCCGGCGCCCGCCCTGCCCCGCTCCGCCGCGGGGCCGTATAATCCCTGGCTCATCGCGGTGATCGTCTCGATCGCGACCTTCATGGAAGTGCTCGACACGACCATCGCCAATGTCGCGCTGCGCCACATCGCCGGCGGCCTGGCGGCGGGCGAGGATGAGAGCACCTACATCACGACCAGCTATCTGGTCAGCAACGCCATCATCCTGCCGATCAGCGGCTGGCTCGCCGGCGTGATCGGGCGCAAGCGCTTCTACATGATCTGCGTCGCCCTGTTCACCGTCAGCTCGGTCGCCTGCGGCTTCGCGACCAGCCTGCCGATGATGATCGCGTTCCGGGTCATGCAGGGCCTCGGCGGCGGCGGGCTGGCACCGGTCGAGCAGAGCATTTTCGCCGACACGTTTCCGACCGACAAACGCGCCATGGCCTTCGCGCTCTACGGCCTCACCGTGGTGACCGCGCCGGCGGTCGGACCGGTGCTCGGCGGCTGGATTACCGATAATTACTCCTGGCATTGGGTCTTCTTCATCAACCTGCCGGTCGGGCTGGTCTCGCTCGGCCTGACCGGGTGGTTCGTCAGCGACAGCCCGCAGATGATCGCGGATCGCCGCCAGTTGCTGGCCCGCGGCCTGCGCATCGACTATCTCGGCTTCGTCCTGGTCGTGCTCGGCTTCGGCGCGCTGCAGATCGTGCTCGACAAATACGAGCGTGAGGACGGGTTTTCTTCGGGTTTCATCCGCACCCTCTCGATCGTTGCGGCGTCTCGCTCGCGGCGCTGATCGTGCGCGAGCTGACGCACAAGCAGCCGATCGTCAATTTGCGGCTCTTCCGCATCCCGGCCTTCGCGATCGGCGCCGTGGTGATGTTCCTGTTCGGCTTCATCATCCAGAGCACGACGCAGCTTTTGCCGCAGCTTACCCAGGAGTTGCTGGGCTATGACGCGACCAATGCCGGCCTGACCCTCGGGCTCGGCGGCGTGATCACTCTCTTCGTGATGCCGATCGCGGGCGCCGTGACCGGCCGGCTCATCCAGCCGAAATGGCTCATCATGATCGCGCTGCTCGGCACGGCCGGGGCGCTGTGGAGTGCTGCAGGACTGAATCTCGAGATGAGTTTCTGGAACGTCTCGATGTCGCGCCTGCTACAGGTGATCTGGCTGCCGCTGCTCATCATTCCGGTCTCGACCGTGCAATTCGTCGGCATGCCGCCCGAGCAGAACAGCAACGCCTCGGCCATCGCCAACATGATGCGCAATCTGGGCGGCAGCTTCGGCGTGTCGATGGCGACCACGCTGCTGGCCTGGCGCACCCAATTCCATCACGCCAGGCTGGCCGAGCACATCACACCCTTCAACGGCTACGGCGCCGGCGTCCCGCTCGGCCCGATCGCCCAGGCGGTGCAGTCCCAGGCTGCGGTGATGAGCTATCTCGACGTCTTCATCGCACTCGGCTGCTTCGCGCTCCTCGTCAGCCCTCTCGCCCTGTTCCTGCCCCGGCTGCCCAAGGGAGCGGCTCTCAATGCGCATTGATCTCCGTCCGCTGCTGCTGTCAGCGCTGCTGACCGGCTGCACGCTCGGCCCCGATTTCACAGCACCCGATCCGGTGGCGCCAGTGAGCTTCCTCGACGGCAAGCAATCCGCCGCCAAAAGCGTCGCCGTCGCCGAGCCGGTCGAGTCGCGCTGGTGGGAGGCCTTCGGCGATCCGGTGCTGACCGGGCTGGTCGAGCGCGTCGCCGCCGGCAATCTCGATCTGCGCGTCGCCGAGGCGCGGATCGCGGAAAGCCGCGCGCAGCTGCGCATCGCCGGTGCAGACAAATATCCGCAGATCAACGGCAACGCCTCCTATACGCGGGAGCAGGTCAGCTCCAAGGGTGTCGTGTCGCTGTTCAGCGGTGGCGGTGCGGCCCAGGCCAGCAACGGCCTCGCCGGGCGCCAGAGCGGCATTCCGGCCAGTGTCGGCGGCAAGGCGATCCCGGCCTTCGATCTCTGGCAATACGGCTTCGACGCCTCTTGGGAGATCGATCTCTGGGGCCGCATCCGCCGTTCCGAAGAAAGCGCCACGGCCTCGCTCGACGCCTCCGAAGCCGGCGGCCATGACGCGCTGCTCTCGGCCATCGCCGAGGTCGCCAACGACTATCTCCAGCTGCGCGGCACGCAGGAGCGGCTGCGCATCACACGCGAGAACCTGACCTCGGCCCAGGACAGCGTGAAGCTGACCAAGGAGCGCGCCCGCGGCGGCTTGTCGACCGAACTCGATCTGGCCGACGCGCAGACCCAGGCCGAGGATACCGCCGCCGCGATCCCGCAGCTCGAACAACAGGAGCAGCGCCTGATCAACGCTATCGGGCTGCTGCTCGGCGAAGCGCCGGGCGCGCTACGCGCCGAGCTCGAACCGGACAAGCCGATCCCGCCGGTGCCGCCGCGCGTGCCGGTCGGCCTGCCCTCAGAGCTGGCGCGGCGCCGGCCCGATATCCGCCAAGCCGAGGCGCAGCTCCATGCCGCGACCGCCGATATCGGCGCCGCCGAGGCCGATTTCTATCCCAGCGTGACGCTGTCCGGCAGCACCTCGATCCAGGCGCTGCAGTTCAAGGATCTGGGCAATTGGGATTCGCGCGGCTTCGGCATCGGCCCGGGGCTCTCGATCCCGATCTTCCAGGGCGGCAGGCTGCACGGCACGCTGGCATTGCGCGAGGCGCAGCAGCAGGAGGCGGCCGCCAGCTATCAACGTACAGTGCTTTCGGCGTTTCGTGACGTCGACGACGCGCTGACCGCCTATGATGCCGAACAGCGCCGGCGCGACCGCCTGGTCGCCAGCGTCGCCGCCGCGCGCCGCTCCTTCGACCTGGCCACGACGCGCTATCGCCAGGGCCTGGCCGATTACCTGCAGGTGCTGACCGCGCAACGCAGCGTGCTTAGCGAGGAGCAACAGCTGGCCGACAGTACGGCAACGATCGGCACCAATCTCATTGCGCTCTACAAGGCGCTGGGCGGCGGCTGGAAGGTCGACGGCAAGGCCGGCTGATCGGTTTCAGCCCGGCCGCTTGCCGTCGCCGGGTCGGCGTTTGATCTTCTTGATCACGCCGGAAAAAGTGAGCGCCGGCTGGCCGTTGGCGGTCAGCATGCCGCGCACGAAAAGCAGACTGGCGCCGGCGCGGACGACTTCGCCGGTCGCCTCGACCAGATCGCCTTCGAACGCCGGGCCGACGAATTCGCTGTTGAGCGAGACGGTGACGCCGCGCGATTCGGCCAGCGCGTCCTGGGCGAAGACGAAAAGGCAGTGATCGGCGAAGGTCAGCAGGCAACCGCCATGGACGCTGCCGCCGCCGTTCAAATGCTTGCGTTCCGCCCGGAAAGCACAGCGCATCTGCCCGTCCGGCATCCGGCGGAAGAAATACGGCCCGCTATGGACTTCGAAATGATCGCCCGGCCAGTAGCTCCAGCCGGCGAATTCGCCCTCGGCGACCTGATGGTAGCTGACGGTTACTTCATTCTCGTTCGGCATTGCGGCTCCCGGCATCTGACCCGTCGAGCATCAGAGCCGATTCGCCGGGCAGGTCCAGGCGCTTCTCGGCAACCGCGCCATGCGTCTGCGACATTGTCGAAAGACATCGACGCCGGAGCGTGGCGCTCCGGTAAGCGTTATCATCATCGGCAAAGCATTCAACCAGCGCGTCAAGACGCGCGAACGAGGCAGGGGGAAACCGCGATGCGACGTTCAGCCCATATCCTGGCGCTCCTGATCGGCCTGGCGCCGCTGCCGGCTTTCGCGCAGGACGTGCCGGAAATCCCGTTCGATTCTGTGCCCAATCCGATAGAGCTGCCGCCGAACATGTATCTCGGCGAAGTCTCCGGCGTCGCGGTGAACTCCAAAGGCCATATCTTCGTCTTCTCGCGCGGCAACACCAGCGGCCCGGCCTATGGCGCCGCTGCGGCGCAGCTGCTGGAATTCGACCCGACCGGCAAGTTCCTGCGCGAGATCGGGCATAATCTCTACGCTTGGTCCTTCGCCCATACCGTTAAGATCGACCGCGAGGACAATATCTGGGTGACCGACAAGGGCTCGGACATCGTCGTCAAATTCGACCCGGAGGGCCGGGTCCAGATGGTGTTCGGCCGCAAGCAGGAAGCCTCGGACGAGGAAACCGGGCCGCTGAAGCATCCGAAGCCACCGCTCGCCGCGGTCGACGGTCTGTTCCGCCAAGTCACCGACATTGCCTGGGACAAGGCCGGCAACGGTTATATTAGCGACGGCTACATCAATTCGCGCGTCGCCAAGGTCAGCAAGGAGGGCGAGTGGCTGAAGACCTGGGGCGAGTCGGGCAGCGGGCCGGGCCAGTTCATGACGCCGCACGCCATCGCGACCGATGCACAGGACAATATCTACGTTGCCGACCGCGGCAACCGGCGCATCCAGGTCTTCGATACCGATGGCAAGCTGCTGCGCCAGATCACGATCGACGTGCCCTACGATGCCGAAGCCAAGCCCGCGATCGGTGCCAAACCGGCGCTGCCCATGCCGGCCGGAACGCCGCAGACCATGGCGCCCGGCGCGCCCTGGACCGTGTGCATTACGCCGGGACCGCATCAGGTGCTGTACACTTCGGACGCCTATCCAGGCCGGATCTACAAGCTGTCGCTCGACGGCAAGGTGCTGGGCGTGCTCGGCAAGGCGGGCAAGCCGCTGAAGCAGTTCGGCTGGATCCACGAACTCGCCTGCCCGTCCGAGAACGAACTCTATGTCGCCGAATTGCTCAATTGGCGCATCCAGAAGCTGGAGCTGCATCCGGCCAAATAGGCGGCCTGCGCTATAAGCGGCTGCCGTCGATGGTCAGCACGGTGCCGGTCGTGTAGGCCGAACGCGGCGAGGCCAGAAAGGCGACGGCGCTGGCGATCTCCTCCGGCGTCGCGGCGCGGCCGAACGGCATGGTGCTGAAGAACTCGCGCCAGCGCGATTCGTCGCCGAACTCCACCCGGGCGCGCCCGCGCAGCATCGTCTCGACGCGGCCGGTCGCCACCGGTCCGGGATTGATCCCGACGACGCGCATGCCGTCCTTCACCGCCGACTTGGCCAGCGTCCGGGTGAACGCCATGAGCGCGGCATTGCCGGTGCTTCCGGCGATATAACCCGGATCGAGCCATTCGCCCGCGGCGCCGATGACGTTGACAATGACGCCCCGGCGCAGCTTCAGCACTGCATAGAGCGCGCGGCTGAGGCCAATATAACCGAAGACCTTGAGATCCCAGGCGGCGCGCCAGGCCTCGTCGC
Organism: Aliidongia sp.; assembly: GCA_037200015.1. Classification (GTDB taxonomy): domain Bacteria; phylum Pseudomonadota; class Alphaproteobacteria; order ATCC43930; family CGMCC-115725; genus JAXDMU01. The sequence goes on from JBBCHB010000038.1 coordinate 47,718, forward strand.
CGATATCCGACAGATTGCCCGGCGGGATTGCCCCGGCATTGTTGACCAGGATATCGAGCTCGCCGACCTCGCCGGCCAGACGTTCGATCTCACTCTGCTTCGAAAGATCGGCAGGCAGGACGCGCACCGAGACTTGCGCCCTGTCTCGAATCTCCTCGGCCGCCTTAGCGAGGGCCGTCGCGTCGCGCGACACCAGCACGACATCGCAGCCCTCTTCGGCGAGCATCTTTGCCGTCGCCAGGCCGATGCCTTTCGAGGCACCGGTCACCAGCGCGCGTTTTCCCGACAAGCCCAGATCCATCTGCTGGCGCTCCTTTTGATCAATCCCAACGAAGCTTCAGGTCAGACGCGGATCGCAACTTCCGCTTCGATTTCCACCGGCAGATTGAACGGTAGCCCGTACAGCCCCACCGCGGAGCGGGCATGCTGGCCGCGGTCGACGCCGTACAATTCGATGATGAGATCGGTAAAGCCGTTGATGACGAGCGGATAATTGGTGAAGCCGCTCGTGGTGTTCACCATCCCGAGCACGCGTAGCCAGGCGTCGACCCGGTCGAGATCGCCGAGTTCCGCCTTGAGGCTCGCCAGTATCGCGAGCCCGGTCAGCCTAGCGGCGCGGTAGCCGTCTTCGAGCGTAAGCGCTTCGCCGACTTTCCCAAGCGGGTGAGCGAGCGAGCCATCGGTATTGAGGGCGCCATGCCCGGAAATATAGGCGCGATCGCCATGGATGCGGACCCAGGGAAAGCTGAGCTTGACTCCGGGCGGCAGCTGAATCGGCGCCGGGAGCTGCAGACCAAGCGCCGCGAGCTTCTTTTCGATCTCGGCCATTGTCGTTCTTTCGGGTGTCAGGAATGGAGGCCGTCGAGCTCAGGCAGGAGAAGGACACTCTCCTGCTCGTTCGGGTCGGTGCGCGCGATCAACGCCACGACGTCTTCCGTATCGCTCGGATTATAAGGCAGGTGCGGTATATTCGCCGGAATGTAGAAGAATTCGCCGGGCTTCAGGATGGAATGATGCTCCAGCCGCTCGCCGTGCCAGACATGGGAGATGCCGCTCAGCGCGTAGATCGCCGTCTCGTGAGCCTCATGCTTGTGCGCCTTCGCGCGGGCGCCAGGCGGGATGGTCACGAGCTGCAGATGGATCCCGCGCGCGCCGACCGATTCCGCAGAGACGCCGACATTGTAGAGCAGCTCCTGCTTGCCCTCGAACCTTTCGCCGGGCCGTACGACCCGGCAGATCGGCGTTTCCGATTGCGACACGCCAAATCCCTCCTCTTGCACCGGTCCGGCGCACGACGGCACGACCGGCAATACGCCACGTTGAACGCGTCACATATAGGAGGGCGCCGAGGGCGTATCGAGATGTCAGGACAGCAGACTCATGTCAAATCTGATAGAGACGGGCTACGGATGTAACATTCCCGGTTCCAGTAGCCGGTCGGCATTGCCGCTCCGGAGTTTGGCGGCGCGGATGGAGAGTGTTCGGCACTCTCCATCCCACGATTCCAGCGCCGTTCCACGAAGGGACGGCGCGTCGATCCGCCCTTCGCTTACGGCCCGCCTACCACCGGGATGATGCCCGGGATGACGAATTGCTGCAGCGCGACCAGCGCGCCCAGGATCAGGGTCAGCACGATGCTGTGAATGAAGGTGCGGGCGAAGACCACGCCTTCCTGGCCCTTCATATTCGTGACCGACAGACCGGTCGAGATGTTCTGCGGCGAGATCATCTTACCCATCACGCCGCCCGAGGAATTGGTCGCGGCGAACAGCACCGGGTTGAGATTGAGCTGACGCGCCGCGACCACTTGCAGATTGCCGAACAGCGCATTGCCCGAGGTATCGCTGCCCGACAGCATCACGGCGACCCAGCCCAGGAAGGGCGAGAGCAGCACGAAGGCATGGCCGGTCGAAGCGACGCCCTGGCCCAGCGTATAGGCCATGCCCGAATAGTTCATCAGATAGGCCAGCCCGACGATCAGCATCACGGTGATGACCGGCAGCCAGGTCTGCTGCACCGTCGAAACGACGCAGTCGAAGAACTTCTTCGGCGACAGCTGGAAAATGATCGCCGTCAGAACCGCGGCCACCAGGATGGCGGTCCCCGTGCTCAGCGGCTGGAAGGCCCAGATCGCGGCATAGGGCTTGTCCTGGTAAAGCGTGATCGAGATCGCTTTGTCGAGGCCGGGCCAGGCGATTGCCTGCTGGCCATAGGTAAAGATTTTGAAATTGGTCCAGAGGATGACGACGGCCGAGACGATCACCCAGGGCGCCCAACCCTGCCAGGCGGCGACGTGACGACCAGAATTCTCCGCCGCCAGCCCCTTGCCGGAAATGGCGAATTCGGCATCCGCCGCCGGCCGCCAGACCTGCAGGAAGAGCAGCGTCGCCGCCAGGGAGCCGAGGGCCGAAAGCACGTCGGTCAGCGTGTAGTCGATATAGTTCGAGGCCAGGAACTGCGAGATGGCGAAGCTGCCGCCGGCAACCAGCAGCATCGGCCACAGCGCCTTGACCGAACGCCAACCGCCGTAGAACACCATGACGTAGAACGGCAGCAGCAGGGCCATGATCGGCAATTGCCGGCCGACCATCGCGGCAAGCGCCCCGGCCGGCAGGCCGGTGACGGCGCCGAGCGTCGTGATCGGTGCGCCCAGGGCGCCGAAGGCAACCGGCGCCGTGTTGAAGATCAACACGAAGACGACGGCTTCGAGCGGCGGAAACCCAACCAGGATGAGGAGCGAACTGGTGATGGCGACCGGCGTGCCGAAGCCGGAAATGCCTTCGAGCAGAGCACCGAAGCAGAAGCCGATGACCACCAGCACGACTCGGCGATCATTCGGAATATGGGTGATGATCCAGTTGCGGAACGCGTCGAAGCGTCCCGACTTGACCGCGATGTTGTAGAGCAGCAGCGCATTGACCACGATCCACATGACCGGCCAGAGCGCGAAGACCGCGCCGTTCGCGACCGCGTCGATCGCCAGGCCGGCCGGCATCTGCCAGACCACAATGGCGACGATGAGGGCGACGACAAGCCCGGAAAGCGCCGCCTGCCACGCCGGACGCCGCAGCCCGCCGAGGATCAGCAGGACAGCGAGAATAGGCAAGGCCGCAACCAGGAAAGACAGCCCGAGGCTGTCTCCGACCGGTGTCAAAAGCTGCTTGAACATGCATCCCCCCAATTGATGTCTGTAATCGGCACGAGAGCGTCACGACGCGCGGCCCTTGTGCCAGGCGAACGGCTAAAGCTCCGCGCCCGCGGCCGCAGTTCTGCGATAGCGTTTACATCGGCTGATTTGGCTGTTTTGATTTCCGCCTTACGACCAAGCCGTTCCGTCCCCCTGCCTGCTTCCGCGTCGGCCGCCGGTGTCATGCCCGTGCGGCTCTTGAACTACCCTATTAGAATACGGAAATCGGTGCGCTTCCAAGTGGAAACAGCCCCGCGGAGTCCCGCCGGCGCTTCAGGGCGTGTGCCGCATTTTGCCGGTCATCGGTGCCCTGGAGAGACCGTTAGCCGTCCGACGCCAAACGCGCAAGCGTAGAACGATCGAATGCTCGTATTTTGATCGGCCTTACAAGGATTCGAAATCACAAATTTGTTATCTGCCGCTGTAAAAGCGATCATCCGTCAAGCTGTCACACGGCAGTTAGAGAACTGTCGCCAGCTCGCAATACGCTGACTTGTTCCGATCATTTGACCGAGGATATTGCAATGCTTACGCGAGCGGCGCGCTATCGGCAACTGCCGATAGCCGCGACTTTATGTGCCATGACGATGATGACGACCTCCGTGGAGCAGGCCTTCGCCTTCGATGAAGTGCGCGAAACGCGCTCGCCGATCAAGCATGTCATCTACATCATTGGCGAAAATCGCAGCTTCGACAACGTCTTCGCGACCTATATCCCGAAGCCGGGCGAGAGCGTGTCGAATCTGCTGTCCAAAGGGATCGTCAATGCCGACGGCACACCCGGCCCGGATTTCGTCAAGGGCCTGCAATATCGCGTGACCGCGACCGACGGCAAATACTCGGTCGCACCGGGACCGAAGATGCCCTATGCGACCCTGCCGGTGCCGACTGTCATGTCCGCGCCGCCCGTGCCCCTGCCGGTGGTCTTCGGCGTCATTTCGGCGACCGGCATGCTGTCGCCGTCCTTTCCGATGGGCGATCCGGAACTGCCGCTCGACGATCAGGATTTGCTCGATTCGGGTGGTACCGGCATCGCCACGGCCAACGCCGCCGATACGCGGGTGGCGAATTTCAACGCATTGCTGCCCGGGCCATTTGCCCAATCCAGCGCCGGCCTGCCTTACGATTCCTATGAAGGCGACACGATCCATCAGCTCTCGCAGATGTGGCAGCAATCCGATTGCAGCATGAGCCATGCAACGCCGGACAATCCGACCGGCTGCCTGCACGACCTCTATCCTTTCGTCGCGACGACCTACGACACGGCGCCCGGCAAGGCCTCGGAAGACGGCAGCCAGGACATGGCCTTCTACAACGTCAACAAGGGCGACGCCCCGATCCTGAAATCCTTGGCCGACACTTACACCCTGGCCGACAACTATCATCAGGCCATCATGGGCGGCTCGGTCACCGGGGCGATCGCGATCGTGTTCGGCGACAACGCCTTCTATAGCGACGGCAACGGCAATCCGGCCGTCCCGACCGGCAGCATCACCAATCCCGACCCGCAAACCGGATCGATCAACACCTACCAATCGGTCGGCACCTGGATCGATTGCTCCGACCGGACCCAACCCGGTGTCGCCTCGCTGCTCGATTATCTGGCCTCGCTGCCCTATCCGGTCGACCCGAAATGCGCACCCGGCACCTATTACGCGGTGCGCGACGCCGATCTGCCCTATGAGGCCAATGGCGCCCTGGCGACGGTCGATTCCACGACGCTGCCGCCCTTGACCATGCGTCATATCGGCGACTCGCTCGATGACGGCAACATCTCCTGGGCCTGGTATGGCGGGCAGTACGACGCGGCCGTCGCCGTCGCGGATGGATCCAAGACACTGGAGAATCAGCTCTTCGCAGCGTCCTATTGCGACGAATGCAACCCGTTCCAATACGCCAAGGACGTGATGACCACGCCGCAGGGCCGCGCCCATCTGAAGGATGTGCCGGATCTGTTCAACGCCATCCAGACCAACACCTTGCCGGCGGTTGCCTTCGTCAAGCCGGACGGTACGCTGGAAGGCCATCCCGGTTCCGGCAAGCTCGATCAGTTCGAGGCTTTCGTGCAGAATATCATCGATCAGGCCAAGGCCAATCCGGCGCTGTTTGCCGAGACCGCCATCTTCATCAGCTTCGACGAAAGCGGCGGCCTCTATGATTCGGGCTTCATCCAGCCGCTCGATTTCTTCGGCGACGGGCCGCGCATCCCGCTTCTCGTCGTCTCGCCCTACGCGACCGGCGGCCATGTCGCCCATGGCTATTACGACCAGGTTTCGGTGCTGAAATTCATCGAGCGGAACTGGGATCTGGGCAAGATCAGCCCACGCAGCCGCGACAACCTGGCGAACCCGATCATGTCGCCGGCCAATCCCTATGTGCCGATCAACATGCCGGCGATCGGCGATCTGTTCGATCTGTTCAGCTTCGACCGGCCGTTCGTGCCGTCGCCGGTGCTGCACCCGTAGAACCCGATGGAACATCGCAAACCCGGCTCAGCCGGGTTTGCGCATCATCAGGATATAGGCGTAGCCGTTGAAGATGTTCTGCTCGTCGATGAGGCCGCCCTGCCCGGCGGCAAGGGCGCGCAGCCCCTGCTCGATCTCGGCATTGGGGTGGACGTGGAACAGGCTGAGCCAGCTGAGCAGAAGCCGGCGGCGCCAGGCCGGAGCGGCAAGCTGGTCGCCGAAATCGACCACGGCGAGCGTGCCGCCCGGCGCAAGCTGATCGAGTGCGCGGTCGACCACGACCCGCCAGCCCGGGATCATCGACAGCACATAGCTGAAATAGATCGTATCGAACCGCTCGAGGCCGAAGGCAGCCTGCGGGTCGAAACCCTGCCCGCCGGCCTGGGCCAGCGCCACGCGGCCGGACAGCCCGGCCCGCTCCAGCGAATGCGCTGCCGTATCGAGCATGACGCGCGAGACGTCGACGCCGTACAGCCGTGCCGCCGGCGCCCGGCGCGCCAGCTTGACCAGGTTCCGCCCGGTGCCGCAGCCCATCTCCAACACCGCGGCTCCCGGCGGCGCCGGGAGCGACGCCAGGAGCTGATCGCGGCCGAACAGGTAGAATTTCCGCGTCAGATCATAGATGTGCCGCTGATGGCGGTACATCGCATCCATGCGGCGCGCGGCCTGCTCGGCCGCGGACGCTTCAGGCCGAGCGGGAGTAGAGATGGAAGCCGCCATAGATCGCCGACCGGTCCTGTTCGAGATAGCGCTTCGATTCCGCCTCGTGGTAGCGCCAGCCCTCGAGCATCGCTTCCGGCACCATGTGCGACAGCGGCGAGCGCGCGCCGGCAGTGCGGCAGATCACGCGCGCATCCGGCCGGGCCGTGCGGCAGATCTGTTCCCACAGCTCGGTCAGCATGGTCGCGTCCATCCAGTCGACCGAGTCGAGCAGCACATAGCGATCGACGCTTTCCGGCGCCTGGCCGGCCAGATATTCGGTCATCGAAATGGTGTGGGTATGGACCCGGTCGAGCCGCTCGCGGATCGGCAGGAAATTCTCCGGCTGCAGATAGGGCGGCGCCGCACGGCGATCCTTGACGTCGTAGTGCCGGCCGAAGGCCTGCCAGGCGAAGTAGTTTTCCTGCAGCGAGAAATCGCAGGCCAGCCGACGGATGCGGTCCTGGTACAGCGTCGCCAGATCGCCGGAAGAATCATGCTTCATCTGGTCGAACTGGGCCGCCGGGATGCCCAGGCTGTAGAGCAGCACCGGCTGCCGGCACAACAGCCGCACCAGCTTCAGCTCGAACAGCGGCTCGATCTCGCGGCGATAGATTTCGAGCTGCTCGGCCAGCGACGTCGCCGAAAGCAGCTTCGACGGCTTGCGGTCGGCCAAGCGGGCGAAGGCATGCAGGAAGCCGATGAACTTGCCGAGCAGCGCCTTGCGATACAGGCCCTTGGCGAAGAACTCGATCCGCGGCTTGCCGAGCAGTGAGCGATGCTCCCAGAATTTCCGCGTCGCCGGGTCGAGCCGATCGGCCAGGCGCTCCCAGTAGAGATCGACATTTTCCTTGTTCTTGGCGACGCCGAAGAACTGGAAGAAGGCCTCGTAGCCCGGCAGATGCTGCATCGCCGCCAGCTTGAGGCGGGTCAGCGCGATATGGGCCGGGTTGAGATCGACCGCGTCGATCGCGGCCGGATCGGCCACCAGATAGTTCAGGATGTTGCAGCCGCCCGACGCGATCGTGACGACGCGGTGGCCGGGGCCGAGTTGCAGCGCGTCCAGATCGACGACCGGATCTTCCCAGATCTGATTATAGACGAAGCGCGCGAACCACATGGCGAAGAGCCGGTCGAGCAGCGCCTGCCTTTTGCTCGGTACCTGGCGGTAGACCGCCTTCTTGATCGCGGTCTGCGCTTGCGCCACTGCCATCGGAGTGCCCTTTGGAAAAACTCACCTTGTGGGGCCAAGCGATAAGTTCAAACCGGTTTCGGGGTCCAGTGGCTTGTTGATTTTCCGTGACGATTTCATGGAACCCCCATGAATTCGTCTTCGAATTGTCATGAATTACTTCAAAACCGGCAAAACCAAGGCTGCCAGGGCGGTCGGACGGGGCAGCGCCAACCCCGTCCGATCGAGACTCGGGCTCAACCGATAGCGAGCACCAGTGCGCCGACCACCCAGCAATAGATCGCGAACGGCCGCATGGCGTTGATCTCGTGCCGCTTGAACCAGCCCATCAGTGCCCAGACGCTGAGATAGGCGACGACGCCGGCGACCACTCCGCCGATCGCGGCAGCCTCCAGGATCTGCGGATCGGCGCTATGTACCAGCTTCGGGATTTCCAGCAGGCTGGCGCCGGCGATGATCGGCGTCGCCAGCAGCATCGAGAAGCGCGCCGAGGATTCATGGGTGAGGCCGGTCCAGAAACCGGCGACGATGCTGGCGCCCGAGCGCGAGAAGCCCGGCACCAGCGCCAGCGATTGCGCCAGCCCGATCAGCAGCGCCTGACCGTAACCGAGCTCGCTCAAGCTCTTGCTGCCGCGCCCGCGCAGCCGCTCGCCGAGATAGAGGATGACGCCGTTGACGACCAGGAAGAACGCCGCCGAGGTGATGCTCGGAAACAGCGCGCGCAGCTTCTTTTCGAGCACGAAGCCGATCAGCGCCGCCGGCACCGTGCCGATGATGACCAGCAGCAGTTCGCGCCGAGCCGTCGGCGCATCGCCGCGCACGAGGCTGCCGGCGAAATCGAGCCAGTCGCGCCAGAAGAACAGCAGCAGCGCCACCGCCGTGCCCAGATGCAGCAGCACCACGAAGGGCAGGAAGTGCTCCTTGAGAAATTCGGGATCGAGCGGCCAGCCGAAGGCCCAGGGCGTCAGCACCGCATGGGCGACGCTGCTGATCGGGAACAATTCGGTGATGCCCTGGATTATGGCGAGCACAATGGTTTGGAGCAGTGTCATCTTGCCTCGATGCCGGGGAGATCACGATGGTGCGATGCGGGAGCGGCCGCATAGGCTTCAGCGTATACCGTCCATCACCGGACCGGCCCAAGGAATAAACGCGGTCACGCTTGGGTCAAATCACCGTCCGAGCCCGTAAAAGGAACGATCATGGTACTGCCCGCCTATGCCAGCGAACGCTACGACACGGTGCAAATCGCGCTGCACTGGCTCACCGCCCTGCTCGTGGTGGCAGCGATCTGCCTGATCTGGATCGACGGCTACCTGCCGCGCGGCGACCTCAAGACGACGCTGTTTTTCCTGCATCGCTCCTGCGGCGTCACGGTCCTGGCTTTGACGGTGCTCCGCCTCGCCTGGCGTCTCGGGCATCAGGCACCGCCGCCGCCCGCCAGCCTGCCACTCTGGCAACAAAGCGCGGCCAGGATCTCCCATTGGCTGCTCTACGCCATCCTGCTGGTCATGCCCGTGACCGGCTTCGTCTCCTCCGCCGCCCAAGGACATGCAGTGTCGGTCTTCTTCCTGTTCGACCTGCCGCTGCTGCCCGAGGACAAGCCGCTTGCCAAGCTCGCCGGCAGCATCCATGTCACGCTGCAATGGCTGGTCTATGCCTTGATCGTGCTCCACGCCGTGGCGGCGCTGCGCCATCATTTCGTCCTGCGCGACAATGTGCTGCGCCGGATGCTGCGGAGCCGGCGAATCTCCGCCTGAGCCTAGTGCTACGTCTCTAACAAATGTTGTCGATGCTCGTTTCCCTCTGACCGTCATCCCCGGGCTTGTCTCACGGCTGTCCGGCACATGTTTTGCTGGACGCGGTGCATGACATTGATTCTACTCGCTCTTGAGCATCTGGCCGGTGTTCGAGATACGAAATAGGACCAACGTCATGCGCCATCAGGATAACGTTTTTCAGGGTCTGGTGAAGCTTCTTCCGTGGGATGCTTTTGACCGCTTGGTCGAGGCACACGGCAGCGACGTGGATGCCCGGCGGCTTCGGACCAAGGATCAGTTGGTCGCGCTGCTCTATGGACAGTTTTGCGGGGCGGCGAGCCTGCGGGAGATCGAAGCGGGGCTGCAGAGCCACGCCGCCCAACTCTATCACCTCGGCGGCCGCAGGGTCGCACGCTCGACCCTTGCCGAAGCCAACGCTTATCGCCCTGCTGACGTGTTCAGCGGCTTGTTCTCGGCGCTGCTTGGGCAATTCGAGCGCGGCTGGCGGCGCAAGGTCGGCGATGCCGTGCGGCTGATCGATTCCAGCGGCTTGCCGCTCAACGGCTTGAGCCGCGACTGGGCAAGCTTCTCGACCGGGGTCTGCGGCGCGAAGATGCACATCGTTTACGATCCGGACGCCGATTGCCCGATCTATGCCGCCGTCACCCCGGCCAATGTCAATGACATCACCGCCGCCAAGGAAATGCCGATCGAATCGGGAGCGACCTACGTCTTCGACCTCGGCTATTATGACTTCGGCTGGTGGGCAAAGCTCCATGCCGCCGGCTGCCGTATCGTGACCCGCCTCAAGGCCAATACGCCCTTCAGCGTTGTCGAAACACACGCCGTACCGGCCAATTCCTGTGTGCTCAGCGATCACCTCGGCCACCTGCCCAAGCGCCTAGCCGCATCCCGCAAAAACCCGATGTCCGGTCTGGTCCGCGAGATCCGCGTCGTCATCGAAACCGGCAAGATCCTGCGGATCTTCACCAATGACCTAAACGCCAGCGCCGAGGAAATTGCCGCCCTCTACAAAAGACGCTGGGCGATCGAGCTGTTCTTCCGATGGGTCAAGCAAACCCTCAAGATCCGCCACTTCTTCGGAACCTCCCAGAACGCCGTGCGCATCCAGATCGCCGTCGCGCTCATCGCCTTCCTGCTGTTGCGCTTGGCTCAGCAAGCCAACAAACTCGTCGAAAGCCCGCTCGCCTTCGCTAGGCTGATCCGAGCCAATCTCATGCACCGCAGGCAGATCCCGACGCTCCTCAACAAACCACAACCACCAAGGCCGGCAACCGGGCAAATGGAGTTCACCTTCCACGATCGACGAGCAATCAAAAGGCCGACCGCAACCCAAAGGCTCAAAAATGCCGCATAGCAAGCCGCGTGCCGGACAGCCGTGGGCTTGTCTCGGCCATGACGACGAAGAGTGGGGCGACACGTGTCAGAACCACTACGCTAGACTGACCCGCTACGACCGGGGCGCGCAGGTGGCTTGCGACTCGCGCCCCGGCCTTGACCGGACGACAAGACGCCGTTAGCGTCATCGTCATGTCGCACTTCGCCCGGAAAATCGGACTGCTTCTTATTGGCCCGGCGCTCTAACAGCGTCGGGTAAAGCCTGTCCGTTTCCCTGCCGACTTGTCGAAGTGCCGATCATGATGTTGCCCCCGCGCGAACCGACCCGCTCCGAGCTGTACCGGACTCTGCGACTTAGCGGCGGCCGCCGGATCTGACGCGGCTGTCCGGCGGCTGTGCTGCAGCCGATTCGTCCCAAGACCCGAGTGATGAGCAGATGCGCGCCGAGAGCGCCGCAGGAGCAACCGAAATGACCATCGACCCGCAATCCAAGTACCGTGCCTTCGAACCGATCAATCTGCGCGACCGACAATGGCCGAGCCGGACCATCACCAAGCCGCCGATCTGGTGCAGCGTCGACCTGCGCGACGGCAACCAGGCGCTGATCGAGCCGATGGGACCGGAGCGCAAGCGCCGGTTCTGGGACACGCTGGTCCGCATGGGTTTCAAGGAAATCGAAGTCGGCTTCCCGGCCGCCTCGCAGACCGATTTCGACTTCGTGCGCGAGATCATCGAAGAGGGCGCCATCCCCGACGACGTCACCATCCAGGTGCTGACCCAGTCGCGCGAAGAGCTGATCCGGCGCACTTTCGACGCGATCAAGGGCGCGAAACGCGCGATCGTGCATCTCTATAACTCGACTTCGACGCTGCAGCGCCGGGTCGTATTCGGGCTCGACCGCCAGGGCATCATCGACATCGCCACCAGCGGCGCCCGCATCGTCAAGCAATGCGCCGAGGAAATGGCCGGCGGCACCGAGATCGTGTTCGAATATTCGCCGGAGAGCTTCACCGGCACCGAGCTCGATTTCGCCAAGGAGATCTGCGAGGCCGTCGCCGCGGTCTATGAGCCGACGCCCGAGCACAAGCTGATCGTCAACCTGCCGGCCACGGTCGAGATGGCGACGCCGAACATCTATGCCGACCAGATCGAGTGGTTCTCGCGCAATGTCCGCGACCGCGACTGCCTGACCCTGTCGATCCACCCGCATAATGATCGCGGTACCGGCGTCGCTGCCGCCGAACTCGCCGTCATGGCCGGCGCCGACCGGATCGAAGGCACGCTGTTCGGCAATGGCGAGCGTACCGGCAATGTCGACATCGTAACGCTGGCGCTGAATCTCTTCACCCAGGGCGTCGAGCCCGGACTCGACCTGTCGGACATCAACCGCCTGGTCCAGGTCTCGGAATATTGCACGCAGCTGCCGGTGCATCCGCGCCACCCCTATGCCGGCGACCTGGTCTTCACCGCCTTCTCCGGCTCGCATCAGGATGCGATCAACAAGGGGCTGAAGGCGCTGCGCGCCAGCAATTCCGGCATCTGGGAAGTGCCCTATCTGCCGATCGACCCGGAAGACCTCGGACGCAGCTACGAAGCGGTGATCCGCATCAACAGCCAGTCGGGCAAGGGCGGCATCGCCTATCTGCTCGAGCAGGATTACGGCATCGCCCTGCCGCGCCGCCTGCAGATCGAGTTCAGCCGGATCGTCCAGCAGATCGCCGACCAGGACGGCAAGGAGGTCACCTCCAGTCAGATCTGGGATTGTTTCGCAGGAGAATATCTGGCGGAGTCCGGCCCGGTCGCGTTCGTCGACCATCATACCCTGCCCGATCGCGAGCGCGGCCGGATGCTCGACGCGACGATCCGGATCGGCCGGCGAGAACCGCCGCGTCGAAGGCCGCGGCAACGGGCCGATCGACGCCTATCTCGACGCTCTCGCCAAGACCCTCGGCGTCGGCCTCGAAGTCGTCGACTACCATGAGCATGCACTCGGCACCGGCGCCGATGCCGCCGCCATCGCCTATGTCGAAATGCGCCGCGACGACGGCAGGACGCTGTTCGGCGTCGGCCGCGACAAGAACATCGTCACCGCCTCGCTCAAGGCGGTGACGAGTGCCGCCAACCGGCTGACGGCGGGGGTAAAAGGTTTCAAAGGTAAATGCGCCTCTTTCCCCTCTCCGCCCCATTGGGGCGGAGAGATTGGGTGAGGTGGGGACCGCTCCGACCTTGACGTAAACTGCGAGCCACGATCCTGGCCGGCCGACATCTCGTTGGACGGTCATAGGGTTTTGGAAAATATCGAGACTTTCATCCTTGTCACCCCGGCGAGGCTCGAGCGTGCCCCACCTCACCCGGCCTCTCCGCCCCAATGGTGCGGAGAGGAGAGCGTTGCAGGCTATCGCGCCAGCCGGCTGATCAGACAGAGCCGGACGGCCGGGTTGGCTGGCTGCGACTGCCGGCGGGCCAAGGGCATCCAGGACAGCGTCGCCCGACGATCTGCGACCTTTCCGTCCGCAAGTGAAATCGTCGTATCGTCGGACGTATCGGCACCGCCTTTCGGGCCGACCACAGTGAAGCCGCTCGACCGCAATTCCCGGTACAAGCTCGTGACGATTCGATGCGCATCCTCGTCGGAGAGCGGGGTTTCGCCGGCAGCGCCCCAGTCCAGATCGACTTCGTTCAAACGCTCGCCTCGGCTCGAGAATTTATAGATCACCTGGACCGGACCGATATCGTCGAACTGGACGCGATGCGTCAGCAGAAAACCGGTTTCGCCGTCGGGCGATTTGAACGACATCCGGATCACGGGCTGGGTCGGCCCGAATTCGGTGGCGATAGCCTGGCGTATGCTGGGATCGGACAGCCAAGCTGCGCCGTTTGCAGAATTGCACCCAGGGACTCGCTTGGCTTTGCTGGAAGCGGTGTCGTTTCGGGCGGCTTGGCGCCGTCTTACCGCCGGCGCGAAATCGAAGACGTGCCGATAGGCCTTCTCTCCCAAGGACGGCAAGGTCATCTCGTGCACGAGACTCATCGGCCCGGCAAATGTCAGCGTAATCCGCGTGCCTTCGGGATCGCGCACCGTATCCGTAATCGCGCTGATCGGCGCCGCGGCCGTCCCGGTCGCGTGAGGCTCAGCTCGGCCGATGTCTCGATGACGCTTTGTCGTCCGCCGGGCATGATCGAGCCGGTAAAACTGCGCCGGCTCGGGCTCTCGATTACGACGCGGACAAAGCCGTCATGGGACCCGATGCGCAGTGCCGCACTCTCCCGCGCCTCGGCGGAGGCAGCTAATCCGAAGCTCAGCAATACGACTGCCCGCAGGATCATGCGTAACGCCTTGGACACTAGGGCCATAGCGACGTTACTCGACAACTCCCGGACGGCCAACCGAATTGGACTCAATTCCGACGGTTCTCTCCGAGGTTGATTATCCCTTTGCGTTCAGATCTCTAGCCTGGAACCGCCAGACCGAATGCTTGGGCGATCAACTCATACGATCGCCTGCGCGCGGCGTGGTCGTGGGTGATGGTCACGATCATCACCTCTTCCGCCTGGTATTCCGCGGCCAGCGCCTCGATGCCGGCGCGCACCGTTGCCGGCGCGCCGACGATGGTGCGGCGTGCGCGGATCTGGCCGTTGGGCGGCATGCCCTGCTCGATGAAGAAACTCTGCGCCTTTTCGATCGGCGGCCACCGGCACGAGCGTGCCCTGGCGCAGCAGGGTCAGCAGCATCCGCCCGCTGGCGGCGATCCGGTCGGCCTCCTCATCCGTATCGGCACAGATCACGCTGCCGGCAACGGCCATGTGCGGCGCGGACAGCGTTTCCGAGGGCTCGAAGTCGCGCCGATAGCGTTCGGCGATGGCGCGCCGGTCGGGCTGATGAAATCGTCGAACATATAGGGGCAGGCCGAGTTCGGCCGGCCAGATGCCGCTCTGCGGCGAAGAGCCGAGCAGCCAGGGCTCGGGCATGCCCGGCCGGCCCGGCAAGGCCGAAAGCCGGCGAAAGGATGGCCGGCCGGAATCTTGTCGTAGAGATAGCCCAGCAGCTCAGCCAGTTGCTGCGGGAAATCATCGGGCGAGGGCTGGCGCCGGTCACGTTGCAGCGCAAAGGAGGTCGCCTGATCGGTCCCCGGCGCGCGCCCCAGGCCGAGATCGATGCGGTCGGAGAATAGCCCGGCGAACATGCTGAAGACCTCGGCCACCTTGAGCGGCGAGTAATGCGGCAGCATGATGCCGCCGCTGCCGATGCGCATGTGGCGCGTCACCGTCGCGATCGGCCCGATCAGCGCCTCCGGCGCCGCACAGGCGAGCGCCGGGGTGCCGTGGTGCTCCGCCACCCATAGCGGTGATAACCCAACCCATCCGCCAGCTTCGCCAGATCGAGCGAATTCGCGAGGGCTTGGGCGCCGGTCGATCCCTCGGAGACCGGCGCCTGGTCGAGGACGCTGAGTTTTAAAGTCAGGACTATTTCTCCGCTATCAGCGCGGTCGACGGCCTGGGTGAACTTGGCCGATTTCGGCGAGGGTCAGGCTGCTGAACCAAGTCTTCAGGTGGCCGTCGGGGGTGATCAGGTATTATAGAAATTCCAGCGCGGCCGCGACCAGTAGCCGCCCTGCGCCGCCAGCCAGCGGAACAGCGGATGAGCCTCGGGCGCCTTTGACGTGGACCTTCTCGGTCATGGGAAAATCGACCCCGTAATTGACTTGGCAGAACGAGGTGATGTCGTCGGCGCTGCCCGGCTCCTGTGCCGTCCTGGCCGCCGAAATCGTTGCAGGGCACGCCGAGGATCACGAGCCCATCATCCTTGCGCCGCTGCCACAATTCTTCCAGCCCGGCATATTGCGGCGTGAAGCCGCATTTCGAGGCGGTATTGACGATGATCACCGGCTTGCCGGCGAATTCCTTAAGCGGCAAGGGCTTGCCGCGCAGGCTGGCGAATTCGAAATCAAAGGCGCTCTTGCCGTCCGTACCGTTTGCCATCGTCCCTGCCCCCCATTTCAGGTTATTTGGAAATCGAGATAGGCCGCCGCCGCGCGTTGTCCCGCGTGTCACATGAATTTGATGGCGGCGTGCATTGCTGCTTTTTGCGCGGTGCCGATACTAGCGGCTTCGTATTTATGGCACAAACAACGAAACGACCCTGGAGATAGAGCGTGAGCCGATCCGTAGCGCCGCTGTTCCGACCGTTCCATCTGGGCAGCCTGACCCTTGCCAACCGCGTCGTCATGGCACCGATGACGCGACAGAAATCGCCGGGCAGCGTGCCGGGTCCGGACGTCGCGGCCTATTATCGCCGCCGTGCCGAGAACGGCACCGGGTTGATCATCACCGAAGGCACGACAATCGACGATCCGGTCTCGACCATGAGCGGCGAGATCCCGAATTTCTACGGGGCGGCCCTCGATGGCTGGCAGCGCGTGGTCGACGAGGTGCATGAAGCCGGCGGCAAGATCATGCCCCAGCTCTGGCATGTCGGCATGGCGCGCAACCCCACCAAGGCGCCCTATCCGGAGCTGCCGAGCGCCGGTCCGTCCGGACTGACCAAGCCGGACACGCAGCATGCCGAGCCGATGACGCCCGAGCATATCCGTCGCGTGATCGACGCCTTTGCCCGCGGCGGCGCGATGCGCAGCGCCTGGGCTTCGACGGCGTCGAGATCCACGGTGCCCATGGCTATCTGATCGATCAGTTCTTCTGGGACGGCCTCAACCGCCGCGACGACGAATTTGGCGGCGACCTGGTCGGCCGGACCCGCTTCGGGGTGGAAATCGTCAAGGCGGTGCGCCGCGCGACCGGCCCGGATTTCCCGATCATCCTGCGCTTCTCGCAATGGAAGCAGCAGGACTACACAGCCCGCCTCGCCCCGACGCCGGACGATCTGGCCCGCTTCCTGGCGCCGCTCTCGGCTGCCGGGGTCGATATCTTCCATTGCTCGCAGCGTCGTTTCTGGGAGCCGGAATTCGAAGGCTCCGACCTCAACCTCGCCGGCTGGGCCAAGAAGTTGACCGGCAAGCCGTCGATCACCGTCGGCAGCGTAGCGTTGTCCGGCGAGTTCATTGGCTCGTTCCGCGGCGAATCCTCCTCGGCGACCGGCATCGACGAGTTGCTCGACCGGCTTGACCGGGATGAGTTCGATCTGGTCGCGGTCGGCCGCGCTCTGCTGGTCGATCCAGCCTGGGCGCGCAAAGTGAGCGAAGCACGTTACGACGAGCTGCTGCCTTTCAAACCGGAAGCGCTGGCCACCTTGTCCTGAGCCTCGCGCGCGGTAAGAAACCGCTCGAAGGCGGCGAGCGTCGCGTCGCTGACGTGATGCTCGATGCCCTCGGCATCGGCGCGCGCCGTCTCGGCATCGACGCCGAGCGCCTCCAGCAGGCGCAGCACGATGACATGGCGCCGCTTGGACCTCGCCGCCAGGTCGCGGCCGATCTCGGTCAGGAAGATCGAACGGTAGGGCTGCGACGAGACGAAGCCGGCCTTTTGCAGCCGGCCAATGCTGTTCACCACCGTGGCATGGCTGACGCCGAAGCGCCGGGCGATATCGGTCGCCCGTGCCTCGCCGGTCTCGGCGATCAGATCGGCGATCAGCTCGCAATAATCCTCCGCCAGGGTCGATTGCCGCTGCCGGCGATGCTGCTCGAAGGCACGCACCTGGCTTTCGGTGTCGTCGGCATTGGCGGCGGGCGGGATGGCAGGGTCGGGCACGACTTTTGCTGGGCAGGTTTGCAGAAGCGGGCAGTCTAGCAGCTATGGCCTCACTTGCAAAATATAGCCGAGGCTATAATCTTTTGCAGCAGCTACACACTTGCCCAGCCGGATCGGAAGCCGCATGACCGACCGAACCGTGGAGAGCTGGCGGCGTCCCGGTGGCGCTGCATCGCTGACCGACCTCCAGCGCAGCGTCGCGGTGCCGGCGCATGGTTTCGTGCGCAAGCTGCTGGCTTTCGGCGGGCCGGGTTATCTGATCTCCGTCGGTTATATGGATCCGGGCAATTGGGCGACCGATCTCGGCGGCGGCTCTGCCTATGGCTATACGCTGCTCTCGGTCGTCGTACTGTCGAGCCTGATGGCCATGCTGCTGCAGGCCTTGAGCGTCCGGCTCGGCATCGCGACCGGACGCGATCTGGCACGGGCGTGCCGCGACGCCTATCCGCGCCCGGCTGTCGTCGCGCTGTGGCTGTTCGCCGAGATCGGCATCGTCGCCTGCGATTTGGCCGAAGTGCTCGGCACGGCGATTGCGCTCGAATTGCTGTTCGGCCTGCCGCTGCTCTGGGGCGTGCTGCTGACCGCGCTCGATACCTTGATCGTCCTGGCGCTGCAACGCTTCGGCTTCCGCCTGCTCGAAGCCGTAGTGATGGGGCTGATCCTCCTCATCGTCTTTTGTTTCGCTTTCGAACTGATCCTTGCCAAGCCTGAACTTCCAGCGTTGGCCGCAGGACTTGTTCCGCAGATCGCGATCTTCCGCGATGCCGGCGCGCTGTTCATCGCCGTCGGCATTATCGGTGCCACGGTGATGCCGCATAACCTCTACCTCCATTCCGCGCTGGTCCAGACCCGGCGCTTCAATCTGGACCGAGCGGGCAAGGCGGAGGCCATCCGGTTTTCGACGCTCGATTCCTGCATCGCGCTGACCCTGGCGCTGCTGGTCAATGCTGCGATCCTGGTGGTCGCCGCGGCCACGTTCCATCGCAGCGGCCACGTCGAGGTCGCCGAAATCCAGGATGCCTATCAGCTGATCGCGCCGCTGCTGGGCGCGCCCCTCGCAGCCATCGTCTTCGCGCTGGCGCTGCTGTTTTCCGGCCAGAACTCGACGCTGACCGGCACGCTGGCCGGGCAGATCGTGATGGAAGGCTTTCTCGATATGCGGCTGGCGCCGTGGCTGCGCCGGCTGATGACCCGGTTGCTCGCCATCGTGCCGGCCGCCGTCGTCATCGCCATCGCCGGCGAGACGGCAACCGGCCGCCTGCTGATCGCGAGCCAAGTCGTGCTGTCGATGCAATTGCCCTTCGCCATGGTGCCGTTGGTGTTGTTCACCGGCGACCGGCGTAAAATGGGCGCCTTTGCCAGCCCCGCCTGGCTCAAGGGCCTCGCCTGGCTCGTCGCCGGCGCGATCATCGTCCTCAACGCGAAGCTGCTGACCGACCTGATCAGCTAGTACCCTTGCACAGAGATTTTGACGGGTTGAACGACGGGCTGCATTCGACCCACGTTCGCCGTTCAGGATCAGTTTTGCTATGAACCGAAACCGGCCGTTCGGCGCACCGCCCTCCCGGCAACAGTGCGCCCGACATTGCTGTTCGCCGGTCACTTATTCACAGCGCGTGCTACAGTGTGCCGAACTCAGAGGGCGCGCATAAGATGCACCGGATACTTGTCTCGATCGGACTCTATGCGGTGGTATTCGCATCGTTCAGCTGCGTGGCGACCCAAGCTTTCGGTCAAGAATGTCCGCTTGAGTCATCGACCGGACCGAGCACCCCATCGAAGGTTCGAACCCTGGAAGGACAGCTCATTTTCCACAACGATGTCCGCGGCTGGTTCGAACTGAAGCTGGACAGGACTGAGTGTGGGCATAATTCCATTCAGCTGATTCAATTCAAAGAAAAGGTCAAGCCTCTCGAACTTTTCAGGGGGTGCCGGATCAGATCCAGCGGCACTATCGATTTTTCCCCGACGGGATACTATTCCGCCGATATTTTCCAAGATGCTGAGAAAGTGGGGCCGATTGGGAAATGCGTGATGCAACCGCCTTTCCCTGACTACTCAAGCGCGAAGCCCGACAAGCAGGTCCGCGAGTATACGGTGGATATGCGCATCGACTATCGGCATGGTGACCATCCGGTCGAATTCCATGTCCGGAGCGTGGGCAGGGAAACTGCGGCCATGGCAGGCTTATGCGAGTTACATGCTCACGGGGGGATATGTTCTTTACGGGCACTGTGCCGAAGGCTTTGTCATCGACAACGTGTACGGAACGCCGGCATCCCATCCTATGCACTTTGATGAACCGCGAACGCCGGAAGACATGGCGGCCTTCGATCCCGAGAGCGCAGCGGCGGCGGGTAAGACGAATTTACACTTGGGATACACCTGTATTCGCGAGCCCCACCAGGGACACTGAGCGTGCGCTCAGGGTTTCCGCACCCTGCGCAGCACCCATCGCCAAACACGGCTCATGTTCATCAAGAGTAGCGCAACCATTCAGCCGCACCGAATGACTGGTTAGGGTCATTGCCTGCTGTAAGCGGGATGTCTGCTCTTCGTGGGGCGGCGCCTGACTGCGGACTGGCAACTGTCCACCCAACGCGGCCGTTCGTCCTTGCCTTGGCGTACGACCGGAATGGGTCATCTACGGCGAATTGGCGCGTCTCACCAATCGTACGTCGGGAATCTTGGCCAACGGGCGAGGCTACGCCAGACGCTGGAGCTCTTGACGCCTATCGGGCCCGATCCTCCCTCGCCCGGATTGAGCGCGTGACCCAATCGGCACACCAAAGGGATCCGCCATCATCCCGGCAAAGCGCCTCACAAACCAGGAAACTGGAGAGCAGAATCTCGTGCTTTACGCCCGATAGAATGTTATGCAGAAAATAAGTCCAAGCATCTGCGCAACAAACGAATATTACAGCCTTGGGGGTCGTCCAACGTGAGCGAATCTTTTCGAGTCCGCGCCCATGCAATACGGGGCCGCGGTTTTTCCTGGTCGAAATCCTTGTCCTTGGCGGCGATCGCCCTGCTGTGCCTCTGGGCCGCAGCCGGCGCGCAGGCCGCGCCGCTTACCTATAGCGTCGCCGCGACCTTCCTCGATGGCGGCTCGGCCTCGGGCCACTTCACCTTCGATGCCGACACCTCGACCTACAGCAATGTCGGCATCACCATAAGCACAGCGCGACCCCCGTCGCTGGATGGGACCTACACCTTTGTCTGCCCGTCAGCGGATTGCATCGGCTTTAACCCGGCCTTTGCCGGCGAACTCACGGTGCTGCGGAATTCGCCGCCGCCGCCGGACACCGATCTGTCGGGCCAGCCGGTTGTCCAGCTCGTCTACAACGCGCCCCTGACCGATGCCGGCCTCGGCGTTAACGGGGGATGCCGCCTACGGCACATGCAGCGTCTCGAGTTGCATAGGGTTAGACGAAGGCCACGACGCAATCCGTAACGACATGCACGCCACGGTGGCGGGCCCGGTGGTCCCGACGCTCACGGAATGGAGTGTGGCATTGTTCTCGCTGCTGCTGTCCGGCCTCGCCGTCCTGCGCTTGCGGCGAACGGCGTCGGCTTGATCTCATGCCGCTCTGCAGACCGATGAGCACGGCGTCCAACGGCCCTCTCCGGCCCCAAGAAAATGCCCGGAATCGCGGCATCGATGCCTGACAGCGGACCGTCGCAACCCCACCCGACACCGACAATCCGTCCAACGGTGGGGCTGGGCAGCAAGCTCCGCGCTCAACCCGTCAAACCCTCTGTGCGGAGGTACTGGATCAAGATGATATGAGGCCGAATCGGCCTCATATCTGAATCCCGATCTATTTCAAAAGTTTAGAGCGCGGTTCAGGCTTCGTCCCGAAGCCGTCGCGCTCCAGGCGGCGCAGCCAGGCATTTCGCGGCCAGCGCCTGCAGAGTCGATTTCAGGGCCTTGCCCTGGGCGCCGCCATCGCCGGTCATACGGTGATGGAGCACCGCGCCGATCGCCGCGATGTGCTGGTCGACCGCCCGCCGGGCCAACTCGCTCGCCAGATCGGCGGCACGGAGCACCTCGCCCAGCAACGCCGCGATGTCCGAAATCAACGGATATCCGACCGAGCCGCCCTGCCCCTTGAAATCATGAACGATGCGCTGAAGCGTCTCGGTCTCGTCAGCCGTCCCGCCGCCGCTGCGGAGCTGCTGCCAGAGAGCCGCCAGCCTTTCGTAATCCGGCCGCGCGATTTCGGGGGTAGCGCGCCGAGAGCGCGTCGAGCCGCGCCTGGATCCGGGCCACGCTGTCCGGATCGGCACGGAATCCGCCGGCCTTCTGCGCCAGGCTGTTCGGCACGCCGGCGGTTCGTTGGGGCCGTTCGTCGCCCTGATCGTCACTCATCGCGCGCGGCCTCGGGCGCCGCGTCTTCCGGCTCTGCCGTGGCGCGCCGATCATCGCCGGCAACCGGTTTTGCGCGGCGGCGCCGGTCGGGACCGACAAAACCCTCGGTGCGCACGAAAGAGCGCGGACTATGGATCAACGTTTCCAGCCGTTGCGCGACGGCGGCGGCCGAAACCGGCTTGACCAGGAATTCGGTGACTCCCGCGTCGCGCGCCATAATCACATGCTGGCGATCGGCATGGCCGGTCATCATGATGATCGGCACGGCAGGATTGAGCTTGTCCGGCAGCCGGCGGATGAAGCGCACGAAGCGCAGCCCGTCCTGGCCCTCGAGCATCCAATCGAGGAAAATGATGTCGGGCGGCGCACGCTGCAATTCCTTCAGCGCCTCGTCCGGATCGGCGACCAGCACGATTTGGCCGACGCCGAGCCCGCTCAAGATGGCCGAGATGATGTCGCGCATGCCCTTGTGATCGTCGATCACCAGGACCCGCACAGCCTCCAGCCCGGTCTGCTCGTTGCTCATGGCACCAGCATCGGCTTTTTTTCCGGCAGCGACAATCTCCGGAACGCCGGCGGCCTTGATATCGCCAGCGCTTGATAATGATATAATATAACGTTATATCCTGCCGACGCAGCCAGGATGAGGCGGAAATGGGATCGGATGGTATAGTCTTGCGCGTCGCGCACGCCGGGCCAAGCCGGAAGAAATTGAGCCCGCTGGTGCGCGGCATAGGCTACCGCCTGGGTTGGGCGGCCGGCCTATCGGCATTGCTGTGGCTCGCCGTCTTCTGGGCGTTGTCGTGACGGCGGCCGGCGCCGCGGTCACGATCGAGAACCTGACCGTCGCCTATGAGCGGCATCCCGCCTTGCACCACATTACCGGCCGGTTCGCCGCCGGCTCGCTGACCGCGATCGTCGGGCCGAACGGCGCCGGCAAGAGCACCCTGATCAAGGCGATCGCCGGTGCGCTCCGGCCAAGCGGCGGCCGTATCGAGCGCGACGACGCGCGAATCGCCTATCTGCCGCAACAATCGGAGATCGAACGCAGCTTCCCGATCACCGTACTCGACACGGTGCTGCTCGGCCTTTGGCGCCGGATCGGCTGGCGCCGCGGCGTGACGCCGGAGCAATCCGCGGCGGCGACGGATGCGTTGCACGCGGTCGGTCTCGGCCATTTCGAAGCGAGGCCGATCTCGACCCTCTCCGCGGGGCAGTTTCAGCGCGTGCTCTTCGCCCGGCTGATCCTGCAGGATGCCCCGCTGATCCTGCTCGACGAACCGTTCACGGCGCTCGATACCAGGACGACGCGCGACCTGCTCGGCCTAGTCGCACAATGGCATCGCGAAGGCCGGACGGTCATCGCCGTGCTGCATGATTTCGAACAGGTGCGCGCGCATTTCCCCGACACGCTGTTGCTGGCGCGGGAGCTCGTCGCCTGGGGCCCGACCGCGGACGTCATGACCGCCGACAACCTGGCCGCGGCGCGCGACATGGCCGAGGCCTGGGACGAGGCAGCACACCCCCTGCGCCAAGGCTGGAGCCCTGGCATGATCGTCTATGATTGGCTGGTTCAGCCCTTCGTCGAATTCGGCTTCATGCGCCGGGCGCTGGTTGCCGCCGTGGCGCTGGGCCTCGGCAGCGGACCGATCGGCACTTTCCTGGTGCTGCGCCGGATGAGCCTCATGGGCGATGCGATGAGCCATGCCGTCCTCCCCGGCGCGGCGATCGGTTTCCTGCTCGGCGGGCTGTCGCTGCCGGCGATGAGCCTGGGCGGACTTGCGGCGGGGCTGATCGTGGCGCTGCTGTCCGGCATCGTGACCCGGCTCACGCCGCTGCGCGAGGATGCCAGCTTCGCCGCCTTCTACCTGATCTCGCTGGCACTCGGCGTGCTGATCGTTTCGACCCACGGCTCCAATGTCGATCTGCTGCATGTGCTGTTCGGCACGATCCTGGCGGTCGACAACCCGGCGCTGCTGCTGGTCGCCGGCATCGCCACGGTGACATTGATCGCCTTGGCGCTGGCCTATCGGCCGCTCGTGCTGGAAGCCTTCGATCCCGGCTTCCTGCGCTCGGTCGGAGTCGGCGGCGGCGGCATCCATGCGCTGTTCCTGACGCTGGTCCGTGCTCAATCTGGTCGCCGGCTTCCAGGCGCTCGGCACGCTGATGGCGGTCGGGCTGATGATGCTGCGGCCGCTGCGGCGCGGTTCTGGGCGCGCGAAGTCTGGTCGCTCGCCGCGGTCAGCACGGCGATCGCCTGCCTCGCCGGCTATCTCGGCCTGCTCGGCTCCTATTATCTCGATTGGCCCTCGGGCCCGGCGATCATCCTGACCGCCGGTGCCGTCTACGCGCTGTCCGTGCTGTTCGGCCGGCGCGATTCGATCCGCACCCGCTATCTGGTCCGGCGCCATCTCGCCGCGTGAGGATCCATGCTGAAGCATCTCGCGCTGGCTCTGTTTACCGCTGCTGCCACTCTCCGCACAGGCCCAGGACAAGCTGCCGGTGGTCGCCAGCTTCTCGGTGCTGGGCGACATGGTGCGCCAGATCGGCGCTGAGGACGTGGCGCTGGTCACGCTGGTCGGCCCCGACGGCGACAGCCATGTCTACCAGCCGAGTCCGGGCGATGCCCGCAAGCTCGCCGCTGCCAAGCTGTTCGTGGTCAATGGGCTGGGCCTGGAAGGCTGGATGCCCCGGCTGATCGCGTCGGCGAACTTCAAGGGTGCCGTGGTCGCGACGACGGCAGGTGTCGACGCCCTGAGCCTGACCGAAGCCGGCAAGATGGCGCCCGATCCGCACGCCTGGCAAAATCTCGGCAACGGCCGGATCTATGTCCGCAACATCGCCGCCGCCCTGGCCGCCGCCGATCCAGCCCATGCCGACGCCTATGCCCGCCGCGCGACCGCCTATGACGCCGAACTGGCCGCGCTCGATGTTTGGGTGAAGGCGCAGATCGCCACGGTGCCGCTCGAAAAGCGCCGGATCATCACGACCCATGACGCCTTCCAATATTTCGGCCACGCCTATGGCGTCGCCTTCGAGGCGCCGGTCGGCATGAACGAAGACAGCGAGCCGGATGCCGGCGCCGTCGCCGCGCTGATCCGCCAGATCCGGCAGGATCATGTCCGGGCATTGTTCGTCGAGAACATGACCGACCCGCGGCTGCTCGGCCAGCTGGCGCGCGAGACGGGTGCAAAACCGGCCGGCGCCCTCTTTGCCGACGCCCTGTCCAAGCCCGGCGAAGGCGGCGAGACCTATGTCGCCATGTTCCGGCACAATGTGCCGGCGATGGTCGCGGCGATGACCGGGAACTGAGGCTCCGGCCTCAATGCACCGGCTCGCGCGGCAGGACGTGCTGGCCGCAGGTCGGACAGACCGCGCCGTGGCCGTGGATTTCGTCGTCGATGATCTCATCCGTGTCGCCCAGCGAGACGCCCAGCTTCCGGCCCATCGCCTCGAGCGTCTGCTTGTCGGCCGAACTCATCGGACCCGTGGCGAGGCCGGCATCGACCAGATGGCGCAGCCGCTCGCGCCGCAGCCGCAACTGGTCCATGAAGCTGACCGTCAGCACGCCGGAAAACAGCGCCAGCGTGCCGATCCCGGTGATCGAAACGACGCCGCCGACGACTTTTCCGAGCGGCGTCACCGGCACCATGTCGCCGTAGCCGACTGTCGTCAGCGTCTCGATCGCCCACCACATCGCCGCCGGGATCGAGCTGAAGACGGCAGGCTGCGCCTCACCTTCGATCATATACATGAGCGAGGCGCTCATGATCAGCGCCAGCAGCAGAATGAACAGCACCGCGCCGATCGCCCCGGCCTCCTCGCGGAACACCGACCAGAGCAGGCTGAAAGTGGTGGAATGCCGGCTGAGCTTGAGCATGCGCAGCAGCCGCATCAGCCGGAGCACGCGCAAGGTCCAACGCGCCGAACAGGCCGAGAATGCCGGGCAGGATCGCGACCAGATCGATCAGTGAAAAGAACTGCGCCGCATAGGCGAGCCGGCCCCAGAACGGGTGCCGGAACCGGCTGCTGACCCGGTCGACCGCGCTCCAGACCCGCAACATGTATTCGAGCGAGAAGACCGCCGTGGCGATCTGTTCGATCCACCACAGCTCCGGCTCGTAGGCCAGCCGGATCGGTTCGACCGATTCCAGGACCACCGACGCGACGTTGACGATGATCAGCACGCCGATGACGGCGCCGACCGTCCGGCTTGCCGGGCTGGACGGCAGGTCGTGATCGAGCAGCGCATTGACGCGCCGGCGCAGGGCGACGAGTGGGGTCATCGCGGCTCAGAGTAGCGCAGGCTATGGCGCTTGGCGATTGCCGGAAGGCTCCACCCCAGACCGAAAATAGATCAACCAAAGATTTTTTCCCGGCTTCGATTTTTACGCGAGGGTAAAGCTGCATCGCAGGCCAAGAACTCCGCCCTTCGGCTTCGTCCGCTCACCTGAGCCCGGGCCCCGAGAAATCCGCCGGCATCGTCAACGCATGAGCATGAGATGCCAGTCGACCGCAAAATCCCTACCCCGGCACCCGATCCCGCGAAATTCGCTCCGTTGCGTTACGATTATGAGACAAAAGCGGCTCGCCATCCTGTAAGCTTCCTGTAAGGGACAGGGGCCGTTCCCGCATCGGAACGGCGCGACAGTCCACACCGTAAGGGTGAGGCTTCGGCGCAGGATGGGGGAGATGCGGGGCGAGGCGCGATATTACTTTCTGCATATCCCGAAGACCGCCGGTTGCACCATGGCTTACCGGCTGCTGCCGAAATTCTTCGATGCTGCCGAAATCTGCCCGCACACGACTTACAACGAGCTGCTCGCCGCACCCGCGGCCGAGCGGGACCGCTACACGCTGTTCCACGGGCATTTCAACAATCACCTGCAGCATTTCGTGCCCGGCCCGCTGCGGGTCCTGACCCTGCTGCGCCATCCGTTCGAACGGGCGATTTCGCAATATCGCTATATCCTGTCGAGCCCGGCCCATCCGCTCCACGCAGCGGTCGCGGCCGAGGCCGATTTCGGCGGCTATATCCGCAACCGCCTGCTGTTCGCGCCGAACAGCCTGACGCTGTCGCTCGGCAGCCGCTTCGATCCGGCCATCGTCCTGCGCCGCGCGGCGCTGCGCGGCCTTTCTCCGACTGCCTATGATGCCGTGTTCGACGAGGAGACCTTCAACACCTCGGCACGCCGACATCACGTCGAGGCGGCCATGGACGTGCTCGATAGCTGCGCGCTGATCGGTCTCCAGGAAGAGATGGCGAAAACCGCGGCGCTGCTGCATCGGCATTTCGGGCAGGATTTCGACGGCACGATCGCCTCGATGAACGAGACCGTGGCGCCGCCGCTCGGTCGCACCGATCTATCGGACGCCGTGCTGGCCGAACTCGCCGCGCTGCATGAACACGATCTCGAACTCTACGATCACGGCAAGGCCGTGTTCGAGCAAAGCTGGGCACGGGCGAAAGCCGCCGAACCGCCCTCACCTGCGCCGGTCGAGCTGCGTCCGCCGGTTCCGGCACCCGCGCCGCGGCTTTATTACATGAACCTGCCCTGGTCGGGCGATGTCGACCTCGCCAGCCAGTTGTTGCAAGGTTTCTATCCGCCCGGCGAGATTTGCCCGGCCTGGAACTACGATGGCCTGTTCGCGCTGCACCCGACACGCGCGACGCCTATACGGCGTATCACGGCTATTTTTTCTGGCCGCTCGCCGGCTTCGTCGGCGATCCGCTGGCAATAATCACCTTCCTGAGCACTCCGGCCGAACGGGCGGCGCGGCAATATCGCACCCGCTTGGCCGATCACGGCCACAAGCTGCATCGCCGTATCCGCGCCAAAAGCGGGCTGGCCGATTTCGTCGCCGATCCCCTTGCCTACACACCCAATGTCCTCACCCTGTCCCTGGCCCCGCCGCTTCTCGCCCGGCGCGATGACACGCTTGCAGGACGAGGCGCGGCGCGCCGGGATCAGCGTCAACGACGCGCTCGGGGAATTCGTCGCCGCCCGGCCGGCGACGCGGCGCGACCTGGCGCGTGCCAAGCGCCGGCTGGCGCAATGCCGCTTCATCGGCTTCACAGAGAGTTTCGAGGAGTCGCTGACTGCGCTCGGCCGCCTGCTCGATTGGCCGGACCTTGCATTGTCCCTGACGACCGAGACCCGGCGCGGTGCCGCGGCGTCGACCGATCTGTCCGATGCAGACCGCGCTGCCGTCGCGGTGGTAGACGACCTCGACACCGAACTCTATGCCTATGCCCGCAGCCTGATGCGGGCCGGGGTGGCCGCGCAGCGCTTCAGCTTGGCCGATCTGGTGAGCAGGCTGCTCGACCGGCTGCCGTCGCCCAATCGCAGTATCGCACGGGTGGCGGCGGCATCCGATCTCGAAGACCCTATCGCGCTCCTTACCGGACCGGGAGAAGCCGTCTGAAGGTCAGTCTGCGGTTCATGGCCCGCCATCGCACGAGCCGCCGGGCGTACTGGTAAAGCGCCGCGTCGAACGGATTGGCCGTGCGGATGGCCGCGGCCTCGTCCCACGATACTGCCGGAACCTTCGCCGCAGCCGCAGCGACCGCAGGCGGGATGGCCTGCGCGATCTGCGGCCAATCGAGCAATTGGGCCAAATCCTTCAGCGCGTCATCGATCCGGTCGCAGAAGCCGATGAAGCCGAAGCGGCTCAGCATTGCCTTCGCGCGGCGGAAATCCTCGGCCGAAGCGGTGCTCACGGTCTCCGCCGAGTCCGAGAGAAACAGGGTCAGCGCGTCGGCCGTGTAGGCGCGGCGATCCCTGATGAAATCGAGGAAGCTGCCATATCCTCGCACCGCCTCATGCTGCGGATGCCCGGGATCGGCCAGGATGCTGCGGTAATGCAGTACAACGCTGGCGACGGGATCCCGCAGGAGCGCGAAGATGTTCTGCGCCTCGGCGAGAATGGCCGGCATTTTCCCCGCCTGCGGGCCGATGAACGCGGCAAACCCGGCCAGTTTCTGCGCCGGCAGCGCAGCCAGTGTTTCATCGTCGGTCAGCGGGCAAAGCTCGCTCGGTCGGAAATAGCCCTCAACGACGTGCCGGCCGAACGCGCCCGCCGCCCTGTCGGGCGGGAGCAGGAACAGGGATTTTCCAGGCAGCGTCGGCGCGACCGGGAACACCGTCAGATGTTTCGGCTGCTCGGGTGTCCCGGCGCTAGGGGAAGCCGTAAAGTCACGCCAACGCCGCTCGAACAGCGCCTTGCCGTAAGCATAGGCCTCCAGATCGTATCGATGAGTCTCGAACAGCGTGTCGAGCACGCGGGACGGCAGATCCGCACGGGAGAAATGCCCGCGCTCCGTCGCATTCGCCCGGACCAGCGGCCCGGTCGGGGTACCCCCGAAATGATCGAAGATGAGCGAGACCGTCTTCTCCATCTCCTCCTGCAGCCCGACCACGACGCAATCGTCCAGCGTGCGCTTGGCCGCAGCGAGATGGCATGCCCGCGCCCGCGGGACGAAGATTTCCTCATCGAACAGGCGCTGCATTGGGACCGAAGGACCGCTGCGATATTCGGCAGCGGCCAGCACGGCAGATGGATCGACATCGACGCCGAGTGCGACGGTCATGCTGTCGGGACAAAAGACGTCCCGCTCCGACAGGAAGGCCTCGAAGCTGCCGACCCGCTTTGTCGCGTCATGCAGCGGGTGGGTTTCCTGCTCCAGGATATAGCGATAGGTCGAGATCGCGCGTTCGAACGGATGGCGCAGCACCGTGAGCGCCCGTATCCGCTTCCGGACGAAATTCGCCAGGTATTTGTAGTAGTGCCCGCGGAACAGGGTAAATCTGTCCAGCTCCGCCCGGTCCAGCTTTACCAGCTCACCCAGATCATAAATCGGACAGATCTGCTCCGGTCGAAAGAAAGTCGGCAGCACATGCTGCGTCATCAATGTCCCGCCGCATTTAGGGATATGGAAATAATAATAGACTTCGTCGACGGGCAGACTAAACGCTTTCATTCGAAATACAGCTCACTCGATCGGACTAGCATTTGGCCGTTTCGATCGACGTCCCGATGGCCGGCGCAAGACATACAAATATCGGGGTTCCGGAGCAACAGGCAAGCGATCCGGGATCAGCGCCGGCGCGGCGTGGCGCGCGACATCTCGGTGAGATAGCGTTCCGCCACCATCACGCGCCGACGCAGATCGGCGATCAGCGCGTGCGGCGTCGGCTCGATCTGCGCCGCTTCGACTGCCTGTTCCAGGTCGCGCGGCGCCACGCCCGGGAACAGCTCGGAATAACGCCGCAGCGACAGGCTGCGGCTGCCGGGTACTGCCGCGAACAGCAGGTCGAGCCAGGCCTGGTCGAGCCCGACCGTGTCGGAAAAGATCTTGGCCTGGCCGAGATCGCGGCTGAGTGCCGCCGTCACCTCGTCGACCGGCCTGCCCTGCTCGACGAGCTGCTGACGGGTCAGCTTATGGATCTTCTCGGCATCGCGC
Organism: Aliidongia sp.; assembly: GCA_037200015.1. GTDB lineage: Bacteria > Pseudomonadota > Alphaproteobacteria > ATCC43930 > CGMCC-115725 > JAXDMU01. Next base: position 77,918 of record JBBCHB010000038.1, read on the forward strand.
TGCCAGCCGCGCCAGCTATCGGCCGGTCGGATCAGCAGATGCTGCTCGGGTCCGCCGCGCAGCATGCGCCAGGCGACCGCGATCGGATAGCTGTCTGCGCCGAGACCGGAAGACGCCACCTCGATGATTGCCAGCACGAAATTCTCCCGCTCTCCGATGGGCAACTACGCTAGCCGAAATCGGGCTCGGAACACAAGGAGAACGATGAAGTCGACGACGCATGGTATGGTTAATTCGTCCCGCGGTGCGATCATGCCCCCATAGGTGTTGGCGGTCAAAACCACACGCTTGGTACCCCGCTGGAGGAATGGCGCGAGCCGACCTTGTGCGTCGTCCGGCGGCTCCGGAGCCCACTTCAAAACCGGCCATTCCTCAGCGGCAAACGATCGGCCGCCAAACCGCACTGTCCCCGAGGAAGGGGCAGCGTGTCCGTGAGCTCGCCCGACAAACATGTCCGGAATCTCGTTATCCTGCCGGTCTGCTCATGGTTTTGCCAGCAGGCGTCAAACGGCGGGTTTCGGGACCGATAACCGGCGGGTTGGCGGACTGCTAGGCGGCGGACTTTGGCACTGGCCGCTCTGGGAAGGGCTGGCGGTCGCGCAGCAGCGTCGGGCCGAGGCACCGGCGCGTCTTGCTAAGCCACTTCAAGCGGCAAAGCCGATCCCCTTCAAACGCCCCCGAAGCGTACCCAGATCAGCTCACATTCCTCGTATAATAAGATTATTGACGATTTTTCGTCGAAAGTGCAATCATAGCTCCATGCGAGGTAAGCTATGCTTTACAAGCTAGAGATCGAAAACTTCTTCTCCGTGCGCGATCGACAAGTGCTCGACCTGTCGATCGACGGAAAGGTGCCCGATCCGGAGGGCCGCTATGCGCCGATCTTCAGCGGCGCGGACAGCCGCGCTCCAAAGGTCGTGGCGCTCTACGGCGCCAATGCCTCGGGCAAGACGACGGTGCTCCGCGCACTCCAATTCATCGTTACCATGTTCCGCGACA
>JBBCHB010000039.1:0-81969 GCA_037200015.1 Aliidongia sp.
TTGACGGCCAGCCTCTCCGGTGCTGCCGAACTCCATGCCGCGCGGCTCACGGAGCTGGAACTCGACAGCGCCGGCACGGCCGAAATCCGCATAGACCGGCTCGACGGCCCGGGTACCGTGGCCCTGCATGGCGGCGGCGAACTCGCGATTTCGGCCGGCACCATGCCTAGCCTGCGGCTCGAAGCGAGCGGCGCTGGGGATATCCGGGTCGATGGCGACGAGATCGGCGCGCTCGATGTCGCGCTGGCCGGAGCCGGCGATGCCGAGATCCATGCCACGGTGCGTGACGCTACGCTGGAGATCACCGGCATCGGCAGCATCGCGGTCGACAAGGTGACCGGCAAGGCCGACCGCAAGATCCTCGGCCTGGGCGATATCGAGATCGGCAGCTGAACCTTTCAGCGAATTCATGCGATGGCGGCTTGGCGCACCTCGACCGCCCGGCTAGCGTCTACCGCAAGATACCGACAAAGGTTCAAGCCATGCGCCTTCTTCTCGTTTCGACACTCCTCGGCGCCGGCCTCGCACGGCCGCGCAGGCCGACACGCTGAACCAGAGCCTGGACGGCACGCGGCTCGAACTGCCATCTGAGCTGCGTCAAATCGGTCGATATCCAACCCGCCTCGACGCTGCAGGGCAAGGTCGAGGTCGTGGCCGAAGCGGCCGAGCATGACGAAATCGCGCCGCTCGATTTCTCCGGCAGCGGCGGCGCCGCGCGGATCGAGCGCAAGGGCAATTGCTTCTCGAGCGAGCGCCGACCGACACTGACCCTCGCGATCAAGGTCCCGCCGGCCACGCCGATCGACCTGCACGATGCCGGCGCCGGGCACTATACGATCGGCCCGGTCGGCGCGGCGCTGACGCTCGAACTGGCCGGCTCGGGCAACATCGAAGCGGTGAACGCGACCGATCTCGATCTGCACATCGCCGCTCCGGCGATCTCGCGCTGGACCATCTGGACGGGCCGGCCAAGATCGATATTCGCGGCAGCGGCAACGCCATCATCGCCGCCGGCACGCTGCCCAGCCTCGCCGTCGAGATCCGCGGCAGCGGTGACGTCAAGCTCGGCTCCGGTGAGATCGGTACGGTCACGGCCAATATCGCCGGCTCCGGCACGGTCCATATCGACGGCACCGTCAAGGATGCCACGCTCAGCACGACCGGCTCCGGCGATATCGAGATCGCCAAGGCGACCGGCACGGTGCAGCAGCACAAGACCGGCAGCGGCGAAATCCGGATCGGCAAGTAGCCGCGGTCTCAGACGGGCCGGCGGGGCATGTCCCCGCTGGCCGCCGGCCTGTCGAAGACGCTTGTTCCCGATCGCTGCAACGTCTATCTAGCGTCGAGCCTCGCCCCTGGCTGCTGATGTCGGATCGACCGGGATGTATTTTACGTCGCTCGACTTCGGTGCGTTCTTCGTCGCAACTTTCGTCCTGTACTATCTGCCGATCAGCCGCCGGTTCCAGATCGAGCTGTTAGTTGCCGCCAGCCTGTTCATTTATGGCTGGAAGCAGGCGATTTCCTGATCCTTGCTGATCCTGTCCTCGCTGACCACCGCGCTGCTGAGCTATCGGCTCACCGCGGCGCGCGGCCGGTTCTGGACGGCGTTGCTCGGCGTCGCCGGCAATCTGCTTGTCCTGGGCTTCTTCAAATATAAATCGCTGGTCCTCCCCGCCTCGCCGCCGCAGCCTCACGGGTTGCTCGGCGCGATCCTGTGGGCGGGTCTGCCGATCGGCATTTCCTTCTATACCTTCCATGGCATCAGCCTGATCGTCGACACATACCGCGACCCTGCCCCGCTGGTCGGCGCGACCGGGCGGCGCTTCGGCACGCATCTGTCGAAGACGCTGCTCTACATGTCGTTCTTCCCGCAGCTCGTTGCGGACCGATCGCCAAGGCAAGTTCCTGTTTCCGCAGATCGCCGCCAACGCTTCTCGGCGATCGAGTGGCAGCCGGCGCTCGACAATCTCGTGCGCGGCTATTTCCTGAAATCCGTGCTGGCCGACAATCTGGCGCAATTCACCGCGCCGATGACGACACCGGCCGCCTGGAATGTCGATTCGGCCTACCATCTTTCGGCTATGATGCTGGCCTATTCGGCCCAAATCTATGCGGATTTCGCCGGATATTCGCTGATCGCGCTCGGACTGGCGCGGCTGCTCGGGTATCGCCTGCCGCAGAATTTCGACAATCCCTATCTCGCCGCCTCCTTCGCCGAATTCTGGCGGCGCTGGCACATGTCGCTGTCGAGTTGGCTGCGCGACTATCTCTATATCCCGCTGGGCGGCAACCGGCGCGGCGCATTGCGGACCTATGCCAATCTCTTCATCGTCATGGCGCTGGGCGGGCTCTGGCACGGGGCCGCCTGGAAATTTGCCGTCTGGGGCATCTGGCACGGCGTCGCCCTGATGGCCGAGCGCGCGCTTGGCGAACATCTGCCGCGGCTCGACCCGGCGAGCCGCGGCAGCGCGTGCTCGGAATGGCACTGAAGCCGCTGCGCATCCTGCTCGTTTTCTTCTACGTCACGGTCGGCTGGCTGCTGTTCAAGCTCGACAGCTTCGCCGACGTCCTGCACTACCTGGCGCGGCTGATCGAGTTTCCGCCGATGTCAGCAGCCGCGGCATCCCGGACGCCAATACCATGCTGGTGCTCTCGGGCATGGTTTTCGCCTACCAGTTCGCCACGGAGTTCCTGCCGCGCGGCGTGCCACCGGCCTGGCGGCAGGCGGGCCAAACCGGCGATCCTGGCGGCCATGCTCGTCTTCATCCTGTTCGGCAGCGGCGACAAGAATGCGTTTATCTATTTCCAGTTCTGACCGCCGCTTCATCGGCGTCCTGGCACTCTGGACCGCGGCGCTGGTCGTCGCGGCCAATCTGCTCGTCGCCTATGGCCAACACCATTGGGTCTGGCTCGAGCGCCGGCTGGAAATGCCGAATTACGACGTGCCGGCCAATATCCAGGATTATGTGCTGAACTATCGGCGCTGCCCGATCGTCGTGCTCGGATCTCGGTCGTGGGCGCGCTGCCGCCGCCCGGCTGGGAGCGGCCGGATGTCTGCTCGATCACGCTGATCGGGCTGGGCTCGCTGCTCGGGCTGGAGATCATGACCCGGACGCCGGCGGCGCCGCGCGTCCTGTTCGTCGAATCGAGCTTTGGCTTCCGCGATGCGCCACCGGCCATGGTGTCGGATGCGACGGATCCGTTGCTGCGGACGATCCATGCCTGGTTCCCGCTGACGACGGCCACCGCGAACTGGATCAACATGATCGGCAAGAGCCAGTACGATGTTTCGCCCTATCTCTGGCGCCCGACCGAGAGCTGGGCGGAGTGGCGCGAGAAGCGCATGGCCTATTCCGACATCTATGTCTCGATCTATGGCCAGGAGGTCAATGACTGGGGCAAGCACCATCTCGACGACAATCTCGCCGCACCAAGGCCCTGGTCGCCGAAATGGAACGCCGCGGCACGAGAGTCATCTTCCTTCGATACCCCGCTCGACCCGCGGGTCGGCGAATTGCCGGTCATCGCGCTCTGGACCGGGAAGATGCATGCCGCCTTCCCGGATCACGAATGGGTGACGGATTCGCCGGAGAAATACTGGCTGACCGACGGCATGCATTTCGTCTCCGGCTCAGGCGAAGACTTCTTCAAGCTGCTGATGTCCCACCTGGGATGGAATGAGCGCGAAATCCGGCTCGTGAGCCGATCAGTCCGCGACCGGCGCAGCAGCGATCCCCTGCGGGCCGCTCTCCGCCTGCGAGACCGGCGCCAGCGCGCGGCCGGCCGCGCTGCGGATGACGAGCAGCACGACACCGGCAAAGGCGATCAGGCCGGCATGCAGCAGCCAGAAGCTCGTGGCCGGCATCTTCTCCAGCAGCCCGCCGAGCCAGCCGACGAGGTTATTCCCGAGAAAGAGGTGCGTGTAATAAACGCCCAGCATCAAGGCAACGAGGTTCTTCGGCGCGGCGCGCGAGAACAACGCCAGACCGACCGGGAAGATGTTGGAGAAACCGACATCGTTGAAGAACTCGAACGCGACGGCCCAGCCGAAACCGGCTTTCTCCCCCGTGGCCGCGCTCAGGGCTGACGCGGCGGCCAGGACCAGCGGCCCGCAGGCCGCGATGAACACGCCGATGGTCAGCTTGGTGATCTCGTTCGGCTCGGTCCAGCGCCTCGCCCACCAGCGCCAGAACGCCACGACCGCGACGATCATCACCATGCTGACGAACGAATCGAGCGAAAACGAGCCAGGGGGGTCGGGATCGTGATGCCGAAGAACGTCATTTGCATACTGTTCTCGGCCCAGATCATATAGGCATTGCCGATCTGCTGATTGCCGACCGAGCTGAGCGCCAGCACGGGCACCAGCGCCACCAGCACCAGCACGGACCGCCAATCGGCGGCGCTCAGTTTCGGACGCGGTCCGGCGATCTTGCGCCGCCGCTCCGGCTCCGGCGGCAACCAGGGTCGGCCGCAGAGATAGATCACAAGACCGATCAGCATGCCGACGCCGGCCGCACCGAAGCCCCAATGCCAACCATAGACAGCGGCCAGCGTGCTGCAGGCGATCGGCGAGATGATGACGGCAATCTGGATGCCCAGAATGTAGATCTGGAAGGCATCGGCTCGGCGCAGATCGCCGGGCGGGTAAAGGTCGCCGACCTGGGCTGCGATATTGCCCTTGAAGCAGCCGACGCCGATCAGCAGGCAGAGCAATGCCAGCAGGAAACTGGCATCGAAGGCCATGAGGAAATGGCCGAGCGCCATCAGTACGGCGCCGATCGTAACGGTGTTGGTGCGCCCCAGGAACCGGTCGGCCAGGAAGCCGCCGCCGATCGGCGTCAGATAGACGAAGCCGGCATAGAAGCCGAAGATCGCCGATGCCAGGGCCTCCGGCGACAGGGGCCCGTAAAGGCTTTCGATGAAAGCCCGGAACGGCGTGAAGCCCAGGACATTCTCGACATGGCCCGGCTGCAGCAGCTGATGCGTCATGTAGAGCACCAGCAGCGCCTGCATGCCGTAATAGGAAAACCGCTCCCAGGCCTCCGAGAAGCTGAGCCAGCCAAGGCCCCGCGGGTGACCCAGAAACGCGGTATCACCCTGCCGCATTGCTTCAGACTTCCGTGCCGCCACTGTGTTCTCCTACTCTTCGAAACGGCTTCTCCCGCGCGGCATGTACACCCGACCGGCCGCATCTGGGAAGAGGATCGCGACGCGGCCCTACCCAAGGCGCCCCGCTTTGCGGTAAGCAATCCCTCCCCGTCACCGCGCGCGAACACCCCCGATGCTCTGTCTCGTCACCGGCGCCACTGGATTTGTCGGCTCGGCCGTCGCCCGCAAGCTGATTGCTGCAGGCCATCGGGTCCGCGTACTCGCGCGCGCCGGCAGCGACCGGAGCAATCTCAAGGATCTGCCGGTCGAGATCGCCACGGGCAGCCTGGCCGATCCGGCGACGCTGCCGCCGGCGGTCGCAGGGATCGAGGCGCTGTTCCATGTCGCGGCCGATTACCGGCTCTGGGTGCCGGACGAAGCCGCGATGTACCGGACCAATGTCGACGGCACGGTCGCGCTGATGGAGGCCGCGCTCGCCGCCGGGGTGAAGCGGGTCGTCCACACCTCGAGCGTCGCAACGCTGGGCCTGCTGCCGCGCGGCCAGGACGCCGACGAGGCGACTCCGGTCTCGCTCGACGACATGATCGGCCCCTACAAGCGCTCGAAATACCTGTCCGAGGCAGCGGTCAGCCGGTTGGTGCGCGAGCGCGGCCTGCCGGCCGTCATCGTCAACCCCTCGACTCCGATCGGCCCGCGCGATATCAAGCCGACGCCGACCGGCCGGCTGATCGTCGAAGCGGCATCCGGCCGCATGCCGGCCTATGTCGATACCGGGCTGAATTTCGCCCATGTCGACGATGTCGCCGACGGGCAGCTGCTCGCCTTCGAGCGCGGCCGGATCGGCGAACGCTACATCCTGGGTGGCGAGAACCTGACCCTGGCCCAGGTGCTCGGCATCGTCTGCCCGCTGGTCGGGCGCAAGCCACCGACGATCAGGCTGCCGGCCGATCTGATCCTGCCGCTGGCCTATGCCGCCGAGGCGGTCAGCCGCTTCACCAAGCGCGAGCCCTTCGTCACGGTCGACGGCGTGAGGCTCGCCAAGAAGCTGATGTTCTTCAAGATCGACAAGGCGCGGCGGGAACTGGGCTATGCGCCGCGCCCGGCCGCCGAGGGCTTCCGCGATGCGGTGGCGTGGTTCCAGGCCAGCGGTTCCGTGCCTTGCACCAAAGCCGCCGCTCGGGCATGAAACGGCCATGAGCGACAGCACGCTGGAAACACCTTCGGGCAAGACCGCCGCGGACGAGAATTTCCCGGTCGGATCATTTCTGATCCGGCCGAGCCTGCGCCGGCATGTCCATGTCTTCTATACCTTCGCCCGGGCCGGCGACGATATCGCCGACAACCCGGATCTGGCGCCGGAGGACAAGGTCGCACGGCTGGCGCGCATGGGCGAGATCGTCCAGGGCAAGACCGATGGTAACCGCGAATCGGCGAGCGCCGTGCGCATGCGGGCGAGCCTGGAGGAGACCGGCATCACGCCACAGCATTGTCTCGACTTGCTTGCCGCCTTCACCCAGGACGCGCGCAAGGCGCGCTACCGGAACTGGGACGAGCTGCTGGGCTATTGCTTCCTGTCGGCCGCTCCAGTCGGTCGCCAGCTGCTCGACCTGCATGGCGAAGGCCCGGCCTCGCGCCATGCCGCCGATGCGCTGTGCAATGCGCTGCAGGTCGTCAATCACCTGCAGGATTGCGGCAAGGACTATCTGGCGCTCGACCGCGTCTATCTGCCGACCGATTATCTCGACGAGGCCGGCGGCCGGATCGAGGATCTCTCCGGCTCGGCGCTGACGCCGGCCCTGCGCCGGGTGATCAACCGGGTCATCGAGCCGCTCGAAGGGTTGCTGGCCGATTGCGCCGATCTGGTGCGCGAGGTCGATGACACGCGGATCGCGCTCGAATGCCAGGTGATCCGCACCATGTGCGTTCGCCTGACCGGCCGGCTCAAGCGCGAGGATCCGCTGGCGACCCGCGTCGTGTTGAGCAAGCCTGGCGCGGCCGGGCTGGCGCTGTCGGCCGTGGCCGGCGGACTATGGCGCCGCTGGACCGGACCGACGCCGCGCAAGCCGGCGGTCGCGGCATGAGCGTCGCCGTGACCGAGGACGCCGATCTCGCCATCGCGATCGAACGGGCCGGCGCTGCCAAGAGTTCGTTCTACGCGGCGATGAAGCTGCTGCCCGAGCAGCGGCGCAACGCCATGTTCGCGATCTACGCCTTCTGCCGCGACGTCGACGATATCGCCGACGAACCGGCACCGCCCGGCGCCAAGCCGCGCGAACTCAATCTTTGGCGCAGCGAGATCGAGACGATCTATGCCGGCGGCCGCCCGGGCAAGCCGCTGGCCCGTGCGCTGATGGCGCCGGTGCAGCATTTCGGCCTGCTGAAACAGGATTTCCTGGCCGTGATCGACGGCATGGAGATGGACGCCGATCGCGATATCCGCGCGCCGAGCCTCACCGAACTCGACCTCTATTGCGCCCGCGTCGCCTCTGCCGTCGGCCGGCTGTCGGTCCGGGTCTTCGGCACCTGGGAAAAGCGGGCTGACGACGTCGCCGACCATCTCGGCCGCGCGCTGCAGTTGACCAACATCCTGCGCGACCTGGACGAGGATGCCGAACGCGGCCGGCTCTATCTGCCGCGCGAGACGCTGGTCAAGCACGGCATCGACAGCGACGATCCGGCGACCGTGCTGGCCCATCCGGCTCTGCCGGCGGTCGGCCAGGAGGTCGTCGCCCTCGCCCGCAACCACTATATCGAAGCCGAGCGCGCCATGGCCGATTGCCGGCGTGCCGCCATGCGGCCGGCGATGATGATGGGCGGCGTCTATCATGCCCTGCTCGACCGGCTGGAACGGCGCGGCTGGGCGGCGCCGCGCCCCGAGGTCAAGGTGCCGAAGCTGCTCAAGCTCTGGATCGCGCTGCGCCGCGGCTATCTGTGAGGTCGTGCGCCTAAATTGAAAATCTCAACATTTGCCGATCCGAAACCCATTCCGACGACCGCCGAATTTGGTTCGGAGTTACATGCGCCGAAAGCCCCTCTCCTGCACCGCGGGAGAGGGAGGGACCCGCGCAGCGGGAGGGTGAGGGTCGAGCAGCTTGCAAGATCTATGGCGCTGACGCGCCTCACCCTCATCCGGCTCGCTGACGCTCGCCACCTTCTCCCGCAATGCAGGAGAAGGGCCGAGGCGCCGAAGCGCCTCGATTCGACTGCTCGCTGACGCGATGCCGCGCACGCACATCATCGGAGCCGGCCTGGCCGGGCTGAGCGCTGCCATCCGGCTCGCCGAGGCGGGCCACAAGATCGCGCTCTATGAAGCCGGGCCGCAGGCGGGCGGGCGCTGCCGCTCCTATTTCGACGAAGTGCTGGGCTGCCGGATCGACAACGGCAACCATCTGCTGATGAGCGGCAATAGCGCGACGCTGGGCTATCTCGACACGATCGGCGCGGCCGATACGCTGGTCGGCCCGAAAGAGGCGCTGTTCCCCTTCGTCGATCTCGGCACCGGCGAACGCTGGGTCGTCTCGCCCAATCGCGGCGCCCTGCCCTATTGGCTGCTCGACGCCAAGCGCCGCGTGCCGGGCAGCCGGCTCGCCGATTATTTGACCGGGCTGAAGATCGCACGGGCCAAGCCGGCCGATACCGTAACGGCGCTGGTCGGCGGCAACCGGGCGCTGTTCCGGCGTTTCTGGGAGCCGCTTGCCGTCGCCGCGCTCAACACCGAAGCCGATCAGGGCGCGGCCGAGCTGCTCTGGCCAGTGCTGAGGGAGACCTTCGGCCGTGGTGCCGCCTATTGCCGGCCACTCGTCGCGCGCGACGGGCTGTCGGAAAGCTTCGTCGATCCGGCCCTCGCCTGGCTGGCGCTCAAAGGTGGCAGGCTGTTTACCGGCAGCCGGGTGCGCAGCATCGGATTCTCGGAAGATCGCGCCGCGAGCCTCGATCTCGGCGGCGAAACCATCATGCTGGAGCGAGGCGATGCCGTGGTCGTCGCCGTGCCGCCGGCCGTGGCGAGCGGCCTGGTGCCCGATCTCACAGTGCCCACCGAGTATCGCTCGATCGTCAACGCGCATTTCCGCCTGCCCGATTCCATGGCGAGCGACGAGCTGCGCATCCTGGGCGTGATCGGCGGCACGGCGGAATGGGTGTTCCGGCGCGGCACGCTCGCCTCGGTCACGGTCAGCGCCGCAACCCGGATCGTCGACGACGAGGCCGAATCGCTGGCGCCGCGGCTCTGGGCCGATGTCGCCGCGGCGTTGGAGCTGCCGGCGGAACCGCTGCCGCCCTGGCGCATTGTCAAGGAGAAGCGCGCGACCTTCGCGCAGACACCGGAGCAGGTCCGCCGCCGGCCCCAAGCATCGACCCGCTGGCGCAACCTGGCGCTGGCCGGCGATTGGACAAATACCGGGCTGCCGGCCACTATTGAAGGCGCGATTCGCTCCGGCATCACCGCGGCTCGCTGTGTCCGCGATACCGCATAGCACAAGAAACGCAACCCAGCCGCCCTTTTAAGCTGGTTATTACCCTTGAGATTACCAAAATCTTACACCAATCTCCCCGCCAGTGCCGAACTGCCGGCGTTCACCGAGACTTATTGCCCCGATGACAGCGACAAACACGGCAACCCTGGGCGCCGACGCCCCCCCCGATATTTCGATCAGCGCGCTCGACGCTGCGATCGAAACTGCGACCGAAGCGCTGGTCGGCCACCAGCAGCCGGACGGCCACTGGGTCTTCGCGCTCGAGGCCGATGCGACGATCCCAGCCGAATACATCATGCTGATGCACTACCTCGACGAGATCGACGAGGGGCTGCAGCAGCGCATCGCGCCCTATCTGCGCAAGATCCAGGGCAAGGATGGCGGCTGGCCGCTGTTCCATGGCGGCGCCTTCGACATCAGCGCCACGACCAAGGCTTATTATGCGTTGAAGCTGGTCGGCGACGACATCAACGCGCCGCATATGGTGCGGGCCCGCGAGGCGATCCTGTCCAAGGGCGGCGCCGCGCGCTGCAACGTGTTCACTCGCATCGCCCTCGCCCTGTTCGGCCAGGTGCCGTGGCGCGCCGTGCCGGTCATGCCGGTCGAGATCATGGTGCTGCCGAAGTGGTTTCCGTTCCACCTGACCAAGGTCTCGTATTGGTCGCGCACAGTGATCGTGCCGCTGCTGATCCTGATGGCCGAAAAGCCGCGCGCCAAGAACCCGCGCAAGATCGATATCGCCGAGCTGTTCCAGACGCCGCCTTTCGAAGAGCGGCGCTATATGCATTCGGCCAAGAAGAATTTCTGGGCGACCGCCTTCCGCTGGCTCGACCATGTCCTGCGCTTCGTCGAGCCGGGTTTCCCGAAGGGGCTGCGCCAGCGCTCGATCAAGCTCGCCGTCGACTTCATGGAAGAGCGGCCTGAACGGGCTGGACGGGCTCGGCGCGATCTTCCCGGCCATGGCCAATTCGGTCATGGCGATGGAATGCCTGGGCTATGCCAAGGATGACCCCAAGCTGTTGATCGCCAAGGAATCGATCGCCAAGCTGATCATCCAGGACAGCGACGGCGACACCTATGTGCAGCCCTGCGTCTCGCCGGTCTGGGATACCGGGCTGGCCGCTCATGCCATGCTCGAAGTGGGCGAAGTCCGCAACGGAGGCGAAGCCTCCCCCGCAGCCAAGCGGGCCGCCGCAGCCGCCAATGACTGGCTGGTCTCGAAGCAGGAGCTCGACCTGGTCGGCGACTGGTCGCATAACCGGCCGAATGTGCGGCCGGGCGGCTGGGCGTTCCAATACGGCAATGCGCATTATCCCGATGTCGACGACACGGCAGCGGTGGTTATGGCGATCGACCGGGCCGGCGATCCGAACCATCGCGAGAGCATCGACCGCGCCGTCGAATGGGTCGTCGGCATGCAGAGCGAGAATGGCGGCTGGGGCGCCTTCGACGCCGACAACGAACACTATTACCTGAACTACATCCCTTTCGCCGATCACGGTGCCCTGCTCGATCCGCCGACCGCCGATGTCAGCGCACGCTGCGTCTCGATGCTGGCCCAGGTCGGCATGAAACGCGGCACGCCGGCGCTCGACCGCGGCGTCGCCTATCTGTGGAAAGAGCAGGAACCGGACGGGTCCTGGTACGGGCGCTGGGGCACCAACTACATCTATGGCACCTGGTCGGCACTGTGCGCGCTCAACGCCGCCGGTGAGGACCACCAGCATCCGGGCTTCGCCAAGGCGATCGAATATCTGGTCTCGATGCAACGCGAAGACGGCGGCTGGGGCGAGGACGGCATCTCCTACTACGATGGCCACCACGGCGAGGGACCAAACTCGACCGCCTCGCAGACCTCCTGGGCGCTGCTCGGCCTGATGGCGGCCGGTGCGGTCGATCATCCCGCCGTCAAGCGCGGCGTCGACTACCTGATGCGCACGCGCCAGGACGCCGGGTTGTGGCACGAGGACACCTTTACCGCGGTCGGCTTCCCACGCGTCTTCTACCTGCGCTACCACGGCTATCGCGCCTATTTCCCCCTGATGGCACTGGCGCGCTACCGCAATCTCGCGACCGGCAATTCCAAGCTGGTCATGCACGGCATGTGAGCACGGCGATCGTGCATCTCGGCGTCTTGGCGGGCCTCCGATCGGAGGCCCGCTGCATTTCACCGCCGCGTGACGGCGAGCGCCTGTCTGTCGCACTCAGCGCCGCGCGACGTTCTCTGGCAGAGGCCGCCTGCGCCCGGCTGATTGCCGAGGGCGCGACCCATCTGCTGAGCTTCGGCCTGGCCGGCGGCCTCGATCCGGCCTTGCCGCCCGGCACGTTGCTGCTGCCGGATCTGCTGGTCTTTCCCGACGGGACGGAGCACGGCGTCGATACCGCCTGGCATGCGCGCTTGAGCGCTGCCTGCAACGACCTCAAGCCGATCATCGGCCGCCATCTCGGCGCCGATCTGGCCGTTGCCGATGCCGCCGAAAAAACCGCTCTGTTCATCCGCACATCGGCCCTGGCCGTCGACATGGAGAGCCATATCCTGGCTAAAGCAGCGGCGGCTGCCGGCCGCCGCTTCGCCATCCTGCGGGTCGTCTGCGACGCGGCCGACGAGGCTTTGCCGCCGGCCGCGCTGGCCGGCGTCAAACCGGACGGCTCGACCGATATCCTGGGCGTCCTCGGCTCGGTGCTGCGCCATCCCGGCCAGATCCCGGCGCTCGGCCGTCTCGCCCGCTCGGCCAAGACAGCGGAACGGGTACTCGCGCTGTGCGGTAACCGGCTGTTCGAGCCCGCCTGACCGCGTTCATTGCGCCGCACGCCAGAGGTCTTGGGGTAGCCGCCTGCTTATGCCAGTATCCGCAGCAATTTGGCCGGCTAGGCCCGGCTGCCTACGTTTCAGGACCATTCCCCGCATGCGCTCCATCTCCCCTTTTGCCACCGGCTTGGCCGTGGCCCTGCTGCTCGCGCCCGCGGCGCGGGCCGAACAGGTCCTGCACCGGCCGATTCCATCCGAACCGGAAAGCCTCGATCCGCAGAAGACGACCGGTGCCATCGAACTCAGCATCGATCGTGACCTCTTCACCGGGCTGATCGTGCTCGATCCGCATGGCCAGCCCGCCCCCGGCGTCGCCGAAAGCTGGGACGAAAGCCCCGACCACAAGATCTGGACCTTCCATCTGCGCAAGACCGGCAAGTGGTCGAACGGCGATCCGGTAACGGCGGAGGATTTCGTCTACGGGTTTCGGCGCCTGGTCGATCCGAAGACGGCCGCCGCCGATTATACCGATCTGGCCGAGGTGGCAAATGCCGAAGCGATCGCGACCGGCAAGGAGAAGGATCTCACCAAGCTCGGCGTCGAGGCGGTCGATCCCTATACCCTCCGGGTCACGCTGGTGCGCCCGCGGACCATCCTGCCCTTCATCCTGACCGATGAGATGCTGTCCCCGATGCCGCATGCCGCCATCGAGAAATGGGGCAATGACTGGACGAAGCCGGAGCATATGGTTTCGAATGGCCCCTATATGATGAAGGATTGGGTGCCGCAATCCCATGTCACCCTGGTCAAGAATCCCGGCTTCTACGATGCCGCCTCGGTCAAGATCGACCGGGTCGATTTCGTCCTCTGTGAGACGGCCGAGACGGAATACAAGCAGTTCGAGGCCGGCGAACTGGACTGGACGCGCCTGACCAGAACCCATCTGGCAGCGGCGAAGCGGGACGAAGCCGACAGATTCATCTCCGGCGACATCTATGGCAGCTACTTCGTCTTCTTCAACATGGCCAAGGGCAAGTTCGCCGGCGACGAGCGGCTGCGCGAGGCGTTCAGCCTGGCGATCGATCGCGACGTGCTGGTGAACAAGATCGAACCGCTCGGCGAGAAGGCCGCCTATGCCGTGACGCCGCCCTGGTTCGCCGATTACGACCGGCCCGAACCGCCGGCCGCCATGACCGACCAGGCCCAGCGCCTCGCCCGCGCCAAGCAGCTCATGGCGGATGCCGGCTATGGTCCGGAACACCCTCTCGAAGTCACTGCGATCTACACGACCGACGAGGATAACCGTCTCGTCCTGCTGGCCATGCAGCAGATGCTGAAACCGATCGGCTTCGAGCTGAAGCTCGACAATATGGAGTGGCAGGTCATGCTGTCGCGCCAGCGCCAGCGCGACTTCGATCTGGGCATGGAATCGGGGCTCGCGACTTATACCGATCCGGAAACCGGCATGGACAATTATCGCAGCGACGCCAACGACTATAGCTGGGGCGGCTATGCCAATCCGAAATTCGACGCGCTGTTTCACGAGGCTGCGTCGGCACCGGACATGGCCACGCATCGCAAGCTGCTGTCGCAGGCCGAGCGCCTGATGCTGGCCGATTACCCGATCGCCCCGCTCTGGTATTATCATCGCAATCGGCTGACCAATCCCAAGCTCGAAGGCTGGGACGCGACGATCATCTATCCGCAGACCCGCTATCTCTCCTTCAAGGGCTGAGCCTCGCATGCGTGTTCAATCGTTTCTCGCTGCCGGTCTGGCGCTCGCTTCGCTGCTCGGATCGGCCCAGGCCGCCGGCGTGGTCAATCGCCCGACCGAAGGCGAGCCGGAAAGCCTCGACCCGCAGAAGACGGCAAGCGCCTTTCCGCAAGGCATCACGCGCGACATGTATATCGGCCTGATCACGCTCGACGGGAACGGCAAGCCGGTGCCCGGCGTCGCCGAGAGCTGGGACATCGCGCCGGACGGCAAGAGCTGGACCTTCCACCTGCGCCACGACACGAAATGGTCGAATGGCGATCCGGTCACGGCCGACGACTTCATTTACAGCTTCCGCCGGCTGGTCGACCCCAAGACCGCCGCGGCCGACCCGTCCGACCTGGCGCAGCTGACCAATTACGCGGAGATCCAGAGCGGCAAGGAAACCGACCTGACCAAGCTCGGCGTCGATGCGCCGGACAAATACACGCTGCATCTGACGCTGACCGAACCGCGCCTGGCGCTGAAATTCCTGCTGAGCGACCCGATGGTCTTTCCACTGCACCGCGCCTCGATCGAGAAATGGGGCAATGAGTGGACCCGGCCCGGCCATATCGTCAGCAACGGCCCCTATATGATGAAGGATTGGGTGCCGCAGGACCAGATCACGATGGTCAAGAACCCCAATTTCTTCGATGCCGCATCGGTCAAGGTCGATGAGGTGCATTGGCTCATCACCTCCGATTTCGACGCTGCGCTGAAGCGCTACCAGGCCGGCGAACTCGATTGGGTCGATGTCAGGCGCTCACATTACGCCTGGGCCAAGGCCAATATGGCGGACCAGCTGCATCACACGCCGGACAACGAATATTCCTTCATGAACATCAACATGGCCAAAGGACCGTTGGCCAAGGATGCGCGGCTGCGCGAGGCGCTGAACCTGGCGATCGACCGCGATATCCTGACGACGAAGGTTTCGCCGCTCGGCCAGCAACCGGCCTATGGCATCATCCCGCCGGTCGTCAGCGACTACACGCCCCAGGCCATGCCGCTGAAGGACATGCCACAGGCCGAGCGTCTCAAGCGCGCCAAGGAGCTGGTCGCCGCCGCCGGCTACGGCCCGGACCATCCGCTGCAGATCACCGTGTCCTATCCGACCGAGGAGAATACCCGTCAGGTCCTGCTCGCCATCCGGCAGATGCTGCAGCCGATCGGCATCGATCTCGCCCTCAGCAACATGGAGTGGCAGGCCTATGTCGGCGTGATGAACCAGCGCAATTTCGACATCGGCATCATGGGCGCCTCCGGCCCTTATGACGATTACGAGAACGGCCTGGACAATTTCCGCAGCGATGCCGGGGAGGCCAGTTTCGGCGGCTACAGCAGCAAGGTCTTCGACGATCTGTTCCACCGCGGCGGGACCGCGACCGACATCAATACGCGGCGTGAGCTGATGCAGCAGGCTGAGCGCACGGTGCTGGCGGATTACGCGATCGTGCCGGTCTATTTCGGCGTGCTCAACCGCTTGGTCAATCCACGGATCCAGGGCATGGATTACAGCATCAAGGTGCCGCAGACTCGCTATCTCTCCGTCAAGGACTGAGACCCGCCATGCGCCTTCAATCGCTTCTCGCCACGGGCTTCGCGCTCGCGGCACTGCTCGGTTCGGCCGAGGCCGCCTCCGTGATCAACCGTCCGACCGAGGGCGAACCGGAAAGCCTCGATCCGCAGAAGACGGTCAGCGCCTATCCGATCGGCATCGTGCGCGACATGTATATGGGCCTGCTGACGCTGAGCAACGACGGCAAGCCGGAGCCCGGCGTCGCCGAAAGCTGGGAGATCGCGCCGGACGGCAAGGGCTGGACCTTTCATCTGCGCCACGACACGAAATGGTCGAACGGCGATCCGGTCACGGCCGATGATTTCGTCTACGCCTTCCGCCGGCTGGTCGATCCCAAGACGGCAGCAGCCGATCCGTCCGATCTGAAGCAGGTCGTGAATTTCGACGCGATCCTGAGCGGCAAGGAAACCGACCTGACCAAGCTCGGCGTCGAGGCGCCCGATAAATACACGCTGCACCTGACCCTGACCGAGCCGCGTCTGGCGCTGAAATTCCTGCTGACCGATCCGCAACTCTTCCCGCTGCACCGCGCCTCGATCGAGAAATGGGGCAAAGACTGGACCCGGCCCGGCCATGTCGTGACCAACGGTCCCTTTATGATGAAGGACTGGGTGCCGCAGGACCAGATCACGATGGTCAAGAATCCCAATTTCTTCGACGCCGGCGCGGTCAAGATCGATGAGGTGCATTGGATCATTGCGCCCGATTTCGACGCCGCGCTGAAGCGCTACCAGGCCGGCGAGCTGGACTGGGTCGAAGTGCGTCGGTCACATTACGCCTGGGCCAAAGCCAATATGGCGGACCAGCTGCACCACGCACCCGACAATTCGTTCTCCTTCATGAACATCAATACAGCCAAGGGGCCGCTGGCCGGCGATGTCCGGCTGCGCGAGGCGCTCAACCTCGCGATCGATCGCGAGATCATCGTCAAAAAGGTGACGCCGCTCGACCAGGAGCCGGCCTATAGCGTCAACCCGCCGGTCATCAGCGACTATACGGCGCCGACCATGCCGCTGAAGGACATGCCCCAGGCGGAGCGGACCAAGCGGGCCAAGGAACTGGTCGCCGCCGCCGGCTACGGCCCGGATCATCCGCTCAAGATCACCGTGTCCTACCCGACCGAGGAGAACACGCGGCAGATCCTGTTGGCTATCCGCCAGATGCTGCAGCCGATCGGCATCGATCTGACACTCAGCAACATGGAATGGCAGGCCTATGTCGGCGCGGTGAACGAACGCAATTTCGATATCGGCATCATGGGTCTGGTCGGCTCGTATGATGACTACGAGAACGGCCTCGATAATTTCCGCAGCGACGCCGGCGAAAGCAATATGTGCGGCTACAGCAACAAGGCCTTCGACGATCTGTTCCATCGCGGCGGCACGGCGACCGACATCAACACGAGACGCGAGCTGATGGAGCAGGCGGAGCGCACGGTGCTGGCGGATTACGCGATCGTGCCGATCTATTTCGGTGTGCTCAACCGCCTGGTCAATCCGAAGCTCGTCGGCGTGCTCGACGCCACCCGCGTGCCGCAGACCCGCTTCCTGTCGCTGAAGAGCTGATTGCCATGAACCGCCTCGCTTTCGCCCTGTTTCTGTCGCTCTGCCTCGTCGGCGAGGCCGAAGCAGCCAAGGTGCTGCACCGCGGCTCGGATGCCGAACTCGAATCGCTCGACCCGCAGAAGGGCGTCGCGGTCTACGACATCACGGTGCAGAAGGATCTGCTCGAAGGCCTGACCATCCTCGACATGAACAAACAGGCGATTCCCGGTGTCGCGGCGAGCTGGGACATCAGCCCGGACGGCAAGGTCTATACCTTCCACCTGCGGCCCGAGGCGCGCTGGTCCAATGGCGACCCGGTCACGGCCGCGGATTTCGTCTATGCCATGCGCCGCGAAGTCGATCCGACGACCGGCGCGGCCGATCCCTCGGCACTTGCGCCGATCACCGGTGCGGCCGACCTGCTGGCCGGGAAGGTCAAGGACACGACCACGCTCGGCGTCGCCGCACTCGACGACCATACGCTGCGTATCACGCTCGTGCGCCGTACGCTGAATTTCCCGGTCAAGCTGACCGACCCGGCCGCCCTGCCGCTCAACCGCGCGATCCTCGAGAAATGGGGCAATGAATGGCCGAAGCCCGGCCATTTCGTCGGCAACGGCGCCTTCCTGCTCAAGGACTGGATCCCGCAGGATGAGATCGTCCTGGTCAAGAACCCGCTCTATCGCGATGCCGCTGCGGTCAAGCTGGACGAGATCCACTACGTCGTCACCGACAATCAGGCGACGGCGCTGAAGCGCTGGGAAGCCGGCGATATCGACACCTTCGACCGGCCGCTGTCGAAGGACATCCCGCGCCTGCGCGAGGCCTATCCGGACGAGCTGAAGAGCGCGCCGATCAATTCGATCCGCTTCCTGACCATCAATATGACGCAGGGCGCGCTCAGCAAGGATGTCCGGCTGCGTCAGGCGCTGGCGATGAGCCTCGACCGCGACGTGCTGTTCCGCAAGATCCTGCAGCGCGGCGATCTGCCGGCCTATTCCTTCATCCCGCCGGTCATCGAAGGCTACACCCAGCAGCCGGCCGATTTCGCCGCGCTCAGCATGGCCGACCGGCTTGCCAAGGCGAAGACACTGCTCGCCGAGGCCGGCTACGGCCCCGACCATCCGCTGCAGGTCAGCGTGATCTATCCGACGCAGGAGGATTATCGCCTGATCCTCGGCGCGGTGCAGCAGATGTGGAAGCAGATCGGCGTCGAGACCAAGCTCGACAATATGGAATGGAAAGTCTTCCTCAGCACGGTGCAGCAGAAGAACTACGAGATCGGCATCCTGGGTGAGACCGGCAGCTATGACGACCCGGAGGACGGGCTGCAGAACTACCTGCCGACCAATCCGATCTACAACTGGCCGGGATATGACAGCCCGGAATTCGTCCGGCTGTTCGATACCGCGCTCGACGCGCCGGACGTGGCGACGCGCAATGCCGATTTCGAGCAGGCGGAACGGCGCATCGTGGCCGATCTGCCGCTGATCCCGCTAAGCTTCGTCGTATCGGATACGCTGGTGCACAAGCGGGTCATCGGCTGGAACCCGAAGGTCGATTTCCCGCTGAGCCGCTGGCTGGACGTGACGCCGGGGCCGAGCTGATCAGAACCCTCGCCCGCTTGGCGGGAGAGGGTTTTCTTTGGGTTCATCGTCTAAAGTCAACGAATTTGCGTCATTTCCACTCGGTTCTCGAGTGGTGACAAGCTCAACGCGATGAAATTACACGCTCACTCGATCCGACAGAAGTCAGGAGTTCCCCCGGTAGCTATCAGACCTGGACGTTGACGCCGACGGAAGAAAGCGCGCCGACCAGGGTCGACACTTCGCTCTGCAGATTGGTATCGACCGCGGCAGAGTTGACCGAGCTGCCCGGTGTAGCGTTGCCGATCGTGTCCTGCGTGCCCGCCCCGAGCGTCGTTGCGACCGTACGCTTATAGATCGCCTGGCCGACAGGCGTCAGGGTGTAGGTCGCCCCGGACGGCTTGGTGTCGCCGGCCGCCGTCTGCACCTGCTGGAGCTTGATCCAGCCCAGCGATTTGAGATTGGTGATCTCCGACGGTTCCGTGCCGTTCGCATTCCAGGGAATTTCCAGCGAATCGTTCGCCGTGCCGCCGATCTGCGAGATGATCTTGTGATCCTGGGTCGAGAGCTCGCCGGATTGCAGCGCATTGATCGTCGGCGAGGACGAGACCGTCGCATGGCTGCTGCTGAGAATGCTGAACGGGCTGCCGCTATCGCTTGTCGCCGAGGAATTGATCGCGGCCGCGTTGGCGGCCGCGCCGGTGCCGCCCTGAATCGAGGTCAGCGACAGGCCGAGTTCCCCCTGCGCCGGGAACGGACTGAAAAAGGAACCACCGATTGTACCCATCGTCTCGAACCCCTGGCGACTTCCGTCTCGCAACGGTTTTACTCTTATCCTCGAAATTAGCGCGGAAGTCTTTAAGAATTGGTAAGGAACCGCGGCGGGCGCTTCACTTGGCCGGCACCGGCGGGTTGTCGATATGGACGTCGAGCGTCGCGATATTGTCGCGCGCATCGTCCGCCGCCGGCGAGTCCGGCGCCAACTCGATGACCTTGAGCCAGGCCTTGCGCGCCCCGGCATCGTCTTGCGCCAGACGCTTGACATTGCCCAGCTCCAGCCAGCCCTCGACCAGGCCCGGCTCGGTCTTGACTGCCGCCTCGGCATCGAGCCGCGCCTGCTTCAGATCCCCCAGATAGCGCCAGGCCGCCGCCCGATAGGCCAGCGCATCGCCGCGCGGTCCGCCGAGCGCCAGCGCCTTGTTCAGATCGTCGACCGCCGCCTGATAGTTTTGGCGCTGGGCGTAAGTCACGGCGCGGTTGACCAGATAGCCGGCATTGTGCGGCGCCAGCTTGATCGCTTCGGTCAAGGCACCTTCAGCGTTCTTCGGCTGCCCGGCTTCGCTCCAGGCCTCGGCTGCCTGCGACAGCACCTCGGCGCGCAGCGTATCGCTCTCGCGCACCATCTCGGCCGCAAGCTTTTCCAGCCGGTTCGCCGCCTCGAGATATTCCTTGAGACCGATCAGCGCGATCGCCACGCAATGCTCGGCCGGCAGCCCGCCGCCATGGTCGCGCCAGCTCGAACCGGTCTCGAACCCTTCCGACGGGTCCTTGCGCGCCTGCGCCAGGCATTTGTCATAGGTCGCGGCGTCCTGCCCCTCGGCCCGCGCGACGCCGGGCAACAGCAGCACGGCGAGCAGCAGGAGCGACTGGCGCAGGCATGAGGGCATCGAAAACTGCAACGGTCTAGTCCTTGGAAATACGACATCAGCCGTGGCATAGGTGACCCGAACCTGCCTCCAGAGCAAGCCGTAACCGCCACTCGCCGGCGAAATGGGCCGCGACCATGAACCGCATCCGATCCTTGTTTCTCGCGGCGTTCTGCCTGCTGGCCGCGCCGGCATCCGCCGATACCGTGCTTGCGCGCTGGCTGAGCGCCGAGCCCGATTCGCTCGACCCGCAGCGCACGACCAGCCAATATTCCGTGCAGGTCGATCAGGATCTGTTCGAAGGGCTGGTGCGTTTCGATCGCGACAAGCACCCGATCCCCGGCGTCGCCGAGCGCTGGGAGATGTCGCCGGACGGGCTGACCTATACATTCCATTTGCGGTCCGACGCGATCTGGTCGAATGGCGAAAAGCTGACCGCCGAGGATTTCGTCTACGGTTTCCGCCGCCTGGTCGACCCGAAGACGGCCGCTGCCGATATCGAACCGGCGCGCGCCATCGCCAATGCCGAGGCGATCGTCGCCGGCAAGATCGCCGATCCCGCGGCTCTCGGCGTCGCGGCGCCGGATGCGCAAACCTTCGTCATCACCCTCGCCCATCCGCAGGCAGTCGAACTGTCGCTGCTGCAGAGCCGCTTCGCCTATCCGCTGCATCGCGCGACCATCGAGCGCTGGGGCAATGAATGGACCCGGCCGGAGCATATGGTTTCGAACGGTCCCTATGTGCTGAAGAGCTGGGTGCCGCATGACGAGATCGTGCTGACCCGCAATCCCGGCTATTACGGCCGCGACGGCATTGCGATCGGCACAGTGCGGCACGTCGTGTCCGATGATGACGGCACGGCGTTCCGGCGTTGGCAGGCCGGCGAGCTCGACACCTGCTTCCCGCCGACGCGCGAGATCCCGACGCTGCATGATCGTTTCGGCGATCAGCTGCATCGCGCGCCCTCGCGCCAGGTCTGGTATCTCAGCATCAATATGCAGAAGCCGCCGCTCGGCACCGATCCGCGGCTGCGCGAAGCCCTCAGCCTCACGATCGACCGCGAAACGCTGACCGGCAAGATCTATGCGCGCGGCGAGGCACCGGCCTATAGCTACGTGCCGCCGATGATCACCGGCTACACGCCGCAGACCGTAGCTTTCGAGGCTCTGTCGAAGCCGGAGCGCGTCGCCCGGGCAAAGCGGCTGCTGCAGGAGGCCGGTTACGGCCCGGACCATCCGCTCGCGGTCGAGATCAGCTACGGCAGCAGCGACGAGACACGGACCGTGCTGGCCGCCATCGCCCAGATGTGGAAGACGACGCTCGGCGTCGAGACGACGCTGTCCAACCAGGAATTCCAGGTCTACCTGCAGGCCGTGGCCACGCATAATTTCCAGATCGGCGCGCTCGGCTACAATGTCGACTATGACGACGCCGGTGAGTTCCTGCGTCTCTATCGCAGCGATGGCGGCTTCAATGTCGGCAGCTTCGCCGATCCGACCTATGATGCGCTCCTGGCGACGGCCGGCAGCGCGCTGGATTTGGCGAAACGGCGTGACGCGCTGCAGCAGGCCGAGCATCTGCTGATGACGGCGATGCCGATCCTGCCGGTCTATTTCGGCAGCGAGAACATGCTGGTCGCCAAGCGCGTGCAGGGCTGGATCGACAATGATCGCTTCACCGAGACGCGGTTTCTGTCGGTGCGGGAATAGCACCGCCGGCTAGGAGCTGATCATGCCGCGCCTGTTCTGTTTCGGCCTTGGCTATAGCGCGCTCGAACTGGCGCAGCGGCTTCACCTCCGGGGCTGGGAGATCGCCGGGACGTGCCGGAGTGAAACGGCGGCGGCGCCGCTCCGGGCACAGGGCTTCGAAATCAGCCTGTTCGACCGGGCGCAGCCGCCCGCAGCACCGGATGCCCTGCTCGAACGCACCAGCCACATCCTGAGTTCGGTGCCGCCCGACGACGCCGGCGATCCCGTGCTGGAGGGTTGGGGCGCGTCGCTCGCCCGGCTCGGCGGGGTCGAATGGGCGGGCTATCTCTCGACCACCGGAGTCTATGGCGACCGTGCCGGCGGCTGGGTCGACGAGGCGTCGCCGCTCGAGCCGACCGGCGAGCGTGGCCGGCGCCGGGTCGAGGCTGAGCGCGGCTGGCTCGCTCTCGGGCTGCCGGTCCATCTGTTCCGCCTGGCCGGGATCTACGGGCCGGGACGAAGCGCCCTCGACACGGTGCGCTCGGGCCGGGCGCGGCGCATCGTCAAGCCGGGCCAAGTCTTCTCGCGCATCCATGTCGCCGATATCGCGACTGTGCTCGAAGCCTCGATCGCGCGGCCGAATCCGGGCGCGGCCTATAATCTGTGCGACGACAATCCGGCGCCGCCGGATGAGGTGATCGCCCATGCCGCCGAATTGCTCGGCGTGCCGGCGCCCCCCGACATCCCGTTCGACTCGGCCGAGCTGTCCGAGATGGCGCGCAGCTTCTATGCCGACAACAAGCGCGTCTCGAACGAACGCATCAAGCGCGAGCTGGGCGTGACCCTGACCTATCCGGATTACCGGGCCGGGCTCAAGGCCTTGCTGTGAGTTCGTCGATCACCGCTTCCAGCCGGGCCAGATCCTCTGGCCGTGACAGGCGGTGATCGCCATCCTTGATCAGTGTCGTCACGACAGCGCCGCCGGTCAGCGCCGCCGCGAGGCGCAGGCTGTGCTGCCAGGGCACATCCGGATCCTGCATGCCGTGCAGCAGCCGGACCGGCAGGGCGAGGTCGATCGGCGCGTCGAGCAATAGATGCTGTCGGCCCTCCTCGATCAGCGCCCGCGTGATGACATAACCCTCCGTGTCATAGGCCGAGGGGATGCGCAACACGCCCCTCGGCCATCAGCACACGCTGCCGCTCCTCGCCCAGCCGCGGCCAGAGCAACGCTTCGGTGAAATCGACGGCACCGGCGATCAAGACGAGCCCGGCCACCCTGTCCGGCCGAGCGAGCGCCACCAGCAGCGCGATCCAGGCGCCCATGCTCGAACCGACCAGGATCTGGCGCCCCTCGGTCACCTGATCGAGCACGGCGAGCGCATCGTCGCGCCAGAGACCGATCGTGCAATCCTCGAAGGGCGTCGCCGAGTCGCCATGGCCTTGATAGTCGAAACGGACATAACGCCGACCGCGTCCGGCACAGAATTCGTCGAGCTGCGTCGCTTTTATGCCGTTCATCGACGAGCGAAAGCCGCTCAGGAACGTTATTCCAGGCAGATCAGCCGTGCCCGACAGACGCCGGTAGGCGATTGAAGCCGCGGGACCGCGTGCTAGAGTGCCCGCCCCATCGGCCCGGCCGGTCCCCGTGCCCATCACCGTTCAAGATCCCAGGATGCCATCGACGGTCCAGCCTAGCACCGCCGCCCCGCCCGTGACAGGCCGTGTCCCGGCCGTCCTGCAGGTTCTGCCGGCGCTGGTCACCGGCGGGGGTCGAGCGCGGCACGGTCGAGATCGCCGCCGCCTTGGCCCAGGCCGGCTGGCGCAGCATCGTCGCCTCGTCCGGCGGCCCGATGGTGCGCGAGATCGAGCGCGCCGGGGCCGTGCATGTGACGCTGCCGCTCGACACCAAGAATCCGCTCGGCATCCGCCGCAACATCGCCCGGCTGGCGCGGCTGATCGAGACGCAGAACATCGATCTGGTCCATGCCCGCAGCCGCGCGCCGGCCTGGAGCGCCTTCTATGCCGCGCAGCGCACCGGACGGCGCTTCGTCACGACCTTCCACAACATCTATGGTGGCGAGACCCGGCTGAAGCGCGCCTATAACGGCGTCATGGCCCGCGGCGAGCGCGTCATCGCGATCTCCGATTTCGTCGGGGCCCACGCCAAGGCAGTCTACCATGTCAACCCGTCGCAGCTGCGCGTCATCCCGCGCGGCGTCGACCTGGTTCGTTTCGATCCCGAATCGATCTCGCAGCCGCGGATCATAACGCTTGCGAAAGAATGGCGACTGCAGGACGGCTTGCCAGTCGTCATGCTGCCGGGACGGGTGACCCCGCTGGAAGGGCCATCTGCAGCTGATCGAAGCGGTCGCCCGCATGCCGCATCGCGAGCTGCAGGTGCTGTTCGTCGGCACCGACGATGCCAAGCCGGGCTTCCGCCGCGAGCTGGTTCGGCGCATCGACCAGCTCGGCCTCGCCGGGCGTGTTCCAT
The DNA here is from genome assembly GCA_037200015.1 of Aliidongia sp. GTDB lineage: Bacteria > Pseudomonadota > Alphaproteobacteria > ATCC43930 > CGMCC-115725 > JAXDMU01. The sequence goes on from JBBCHB010000039.1 coordinate 24,624, forward strand.
ATCGTCGGCGAATGCCGGGACATGCCGGCGGCGATGATGCTGGCCGATGTCGTGGTCTCGGCCTCGACCGAGCCCGAGGGCTTCGGCCGGGTCATCGTCGAGGCCCAGGCAATGGGCCGCCCGGTCGTGGCGACCGATCATGGCGGCGCGCGCGAGACGGTACTGCCGGGCGAGACGGGCTGGCTCGTGCCGCCGAGCGACCGCGATGCCTTGGCCGACGCGCTGACCGAAGCGCTGGCGCTGGGAAGCGACCAGCGCGCCGCCCTCGCCGCCAATGCCCGCGCCTGGATCGCCGATCGCTACGACACCCGGCTGATGTGCGAGGCGACGCTGGCGGTCTATGAGGAGCTGCTGTTCTAGCCGCGCCGCGCCGTCAAAGCTGGTCAGCTCTGCCTGCTGCCCCGGTTGCAGCGCCGCCCCGTCTGGGCTACACCCTAACCCTAAATTTTTGCCGCAACAGGATACGTCTCCCTTGGCCCCGGACAGCGCTGCGCCCCACCCGATCACACTGACTTTGCCCGATGGCGCCACGCGCCAGTTCGACGGGCCGGTGACCGGGTTTGCGGCGGCGACCTCGATCGCCAAGAGCCTGGCCAAGGCGGCGCTGGCCATCAAGGTCGACGGCGCACTGCGCGACATGTCGGGCGAGATCGACCACGACGCGCGCATCGAGATCGTGACGCCAAGCTCGCCGGACGGCATCGAGCTGCTGCGCCACGACACTGCCCAAGTCATGGCCCAGGCCGTGAAGCAGCTCTATCCCGACGCCCAGGTCACGATCGGCCCGGCGATCGAGACCGGCTTCTACTATGATTTCGCGCGCGACAAGCCGTTTACGCCTGAAGATCTGACGGCGATCGAAGCGCGTATGCGCGAGATCATCCGCAAGGACGAGAAATTCGAGCGGGGAAGTGTGGGACCGCAACGACGCGATCCGCCATTTCGAAGAGATCGGCGAGCACTACAAGGCCGAGATCATCCGCGACCTGCCGGAAGGCGAGCCGATCTCGATCTATCGCCAGGGCGATTTCCTCGATCTGTGCCGTGGCCCGCATGCGCCCTCGACCGGACGGATCGGCCAGGCCTTCAAGCTGATGAAGCTGGCCGGCGCTTATTGGCGCGGCGATCACCGCAACGCCATGCTGCAGCGGATCTACGGCACGGTCTGGGCGACCCAGGCCGAGCTGGACCAGCATCTGTTCCAGCTGGAAGAGGCGGAGAAGCGCGACCATCGCCGGCTCGGCCGCGAACTCGACCTGTTCCACCAGCAGGAGGAAGCGGTCGGCAACGTGTTCTGGCACCCCAAGGGCTGGACGCTGTACCGCACGATCGAATCCTATATCCGCCACCGGCTGGAAGGCGCCGGCTATGTCGAGGTGCGCACGCCGCAGCTCGTCGACCGGCATCTCTGGGAACTGTCCGGTCATTGGGAGAAGTTCCGCGAGCAGATGTTCATCGCGCAGAGCAGCGACGACAAGGTGCTCGCGCTCAAGCCGATGAACTGCCCGTGCCATGTCCAGATCTTCCGCCAGGGGCTGAAGAGCTATCGGGACCTGCCGCTGCGCATGGCCGAGTTCGGCGCCTGTCACCGCAACGAGCCGTCCGGCGCGCTGCACGGCATCATGCGCGTGCGCGCCTTCACCCAGGACGATGCGCATATCTTCTGCACCGAAGACCAGATCACGAGCGAGAGCATCGCGTTCTGCCAATTGCTGCTGTCGGTCTACAAGGATTTCGGCTTCGAGCAGGTCAAGGTGAAGTTCTCCGACCGGCCGGAACGGCGCGCCGGCAGCGACGAGACCTGGGACAAGGCCGAGGCGGCGCTGAAAGCATTCGGTCGAGGCGGCGGGCCTCGCTTATACGCTGAACCCGGGCGGAAGGCGCCTTCTACGGCCCGAAACTCGAATTCGTGCTGACCGATGCGATCGGGCGCGACTGGCAGTGCGGCACGCTGCAGGTCGATTTCGTGCTGCCGGAACGGCTCGACGCCTCCTATATCGGCGAAGACAGCAGAAGCACCGGCCGGTCATGCTGCACCGCGCGATCCTCGGTTCACTCGAGCGCTTCATCGGCATCCTGATCGAACAATATGCCGGCAAGTTTCCGCTTTGGCTGGCACCGGTCCAGGCCGTCGTCGCGACCATCACCTCGGATGCCGAGGACTACGCCCGCTCGGTGCGTGACGCCTGCGTCAAGGCGGGGCTGCGCGTCGAATTGGAATGTCAGCAACGAGAAGATCAACTATAAGGTGCGCGAGCATTCGCTCGCCAAGGTGCCGCTGATGCTCGTCGTCGGCAAGCGCGAGGCCGAAACCGAGGACCGTCGCGATCCGCCGATTGGGCGGTCGCGATCAAGAAGTCGTTGCACTTGGCGACGCCATCACTAAATTATTGACGGAAAGCGGCGGTACCATCCGCTCATTGACACCCTGTCCGACCGGGCGCCCCGCGCCGTTTGCGCCGCGCGCTCCGCTCGCTTTTCATTGGAGGCCGTACATAGCCAGACCCCCCCTCAACCTCACGCCGTCCCCGCGAGGGTCCGCGTATCAACGAGGAAATCAACGTCCCCCGTGTTCGCCTGGTCGACCAGAACGGCGCCATGGTCGGGGTCGTTAACGAAAAGTGAGGCCCTGGTTATGGCCGCGAATGCCGGGCTCGACCTCGTCGAGGTCGCCGCTGCGGCTGATCCGCCGGTCTGCAAGATCCTCGATTACGGCAAGTTCAAATACGAGGAACAGAAGAAGAAGAACGAGGCCCGCAAGAAGCAGAAGGTCATCGAGGTCAAGGAGATCAAGCTGCGCCCCGGCATCGACGATCATGACTACGACGTCAAGATGCGCAGCATGATCAAGTTCATCGAGGAGGGCGACAAGGTCAAGGTGACCATGCGCTTCCGCGGCCGTGAGCTGGCGCATCAGGATCTGGGCATGAACGTGCTGATGCGGGTGCGCGACGACCTGGAAGAGACGGCGAAGGTCGAGCAGATGCCGCGCATGGAAGGCCGGCAGATGACGATGGTGCTGTCGCCGCGGTGAGAGACGGTGCGGACGCCTTGGCGCAGTCCGACAATAGGCGCTGCTTTCCCCTCTCTGCCCCAAATGGGGCGGAGAGGAGAGTGCAACCGGGTCCAGTCCGGCTTGATGGAAGCAATTACCTTTACCGCGACACTTCCAGATCCCGGCTCTGATGCTGGTCCAGCGGGTTGTCGAAATACCCCGAGACCTTCGGGCTGACCCGCCGCGGCCAGTTGTCGTAGCTGAGCGGGATGACCGGCTGGTCGCGATTGAAGATCTGCTCCGCCTGTTCCAGCACCCGATTGCGCGCTGCCGGGTCGAGCGTCCCGATCGCCTTCAACAACAGAGCATCGTATTCCAGGTTGCGGTAATCCGGCGTATCGAGCCCGCCCGAATCCGATTTATAGGGTGACAGGAAGGTCCAGGCATCCGGGTAATCGGCCTGCCAGCCATAGAGTGCGCCCTCGAAATCATGGTTGCGCGTCGTCGATTCGACGACCTGGTTCTCTTCGGCCTGCGGGACGAAATCGATGCCGTAGGGTTTCACCATAGCGGCGATCGCCGTCAGGATGCGCCGCTGATCCTCGTCGGCCGGATAGATGATCTCGATCCGCGCCGGATTGCCGGGGCCGAAGCCGGCCGCCTGGATCAATGCCTTGCCGCGCTCGACCCGCTCCGGCTGGGTCTGGGTCGCCCAATCCGGCGGCTGCGGCACATAGCCTTCGATGCCCGGCGGGATCAGCCCATAGGCCGAAAGCTGATCATGCGGATCGAGCTTCTGGTTGATGATGTCGCGGTCGATCAGCATCGCCAGCGCCTGGCGCAGCCGAACATCGCTGAAGGGCTGGCGCTGCGTGTTGACGATGATGAAACGGGTCCAGAGCTGCGCACCGGTATGCAGTTCGCCCGGCCGCTCCTTCTTCAGCACCGGCACCAGCCGGTGCGGCACGCGGGCGATGTCGAGATCGCCCGAGCGATAGCGCTTGAGCGCCGTCTCATCGTCTTCGTTGACGCTCCAAACCACAGTGTCGATCTTCACGGCGCCGGCGTCGTAGTAGTTCGGATTGCGCTTCAGGCGGATTTCGAGCTGCGGCGTCCAGCTATCCATGACGAAAGCGCCGTCGCCCACGATATGGCCGGGCCGGGTCCATTCCTCGCCATAGGCCTCGACTGCCTTGCGCGGAATCGGAAACATGATGCCGAGCGTGGCGACGCCGGCCAGATACGCCGTCGGCTCGGTCAGCCGGACGATCAGCGTGCGCGGATCGGGCGCCTCGACGCCGAGCTTCGCCAGATCCTTTTCCTTGCCTTCGTTGATCGCCCGCGCCCCGACAACGGGATAGAGGATCGAGGCATAGCTGGCCGCCGTCCTGGGATCGACGGCGCGGCGCAGCGACCAGACGAAATCCTCTGCGGTCAGCGGCGAGCCGTCCGACCATTTGAGGTCCGGCCGCAGATGGAAGGTCCAGGCGAGCCCGTCCGGCGCGATGTCCCAGCTTTCGGCCACGCCGGGCACGATCTTGCCAAGCGGGTCGATCCGGGTCAGGCCTTCGAACATGTCGGACTGCACCCAGTATTCCTGCACGCCGTCCGATTTCTGCGGATCCAGCGTCTCCGGCTCGTTCTTGTTGCCGCGCTGCAGAATGGTCTCGGCCGGCGCGGCGGCACTGGCCAGCAATAGAATGACGGCAAACGCCGGCCAGATTCGGCGGCGATATTCAGATCGACTCAAACGGTATTCTCCCTTCAGCGCGTCACGAACAAATCCCGGCTGCCATGCTGGTCCAGCGGATTGTCGAAAAAGCCGGTAATCTTCGGGCTCACCACGCGCGGATAATTGTCGTAGGTCAAGGCGACGACCGGTTCGTCACGGCTAAGCAGCTTCTCGGCCGCCTCCATGAAATGGTTGCGCGTCGCCGGATCGAGCGACGCCGCTGCTTTGGCCAGCAGCGCATCATACTCCGGATTGCGGTAATCGGGGTTGTTGAGCCCGGCGGCCTCGCTGCGATAGCAGGACAGGTAGGTCCAGGGATCGGGATAATCGGCCAGCCAGCCACTATAGGCGGCCTGGAAATCATGATCGCGGGTGGGTCGACAGCACGACCTGATTTTCCTCCGCGATCGGCACGAACTCGATGCCGTAGGGCTTGACCATCGCGGCAATCGCCGTCAGCAGCCGGCGGTCATTGTCGTCGGCGCCGTAGATCACTTCGAGCCGGGCCGGCTTGTCGGCCGAATAGCCCGCTGCCGCCACCAGCGCCACCGCCTGCTCGCGCCGCTCGGCCAGGCTTTCGGCGGCCCAGTCGGGCGGTTTGCGGCGTGTAGCCCGGCAAGCCGGGCGCGACCAGCGCATAGGCCGGCAGCTGGCCATGCGGATCGACCTTCTGCACCAGCGTGTCGCGGTCGATCAGCATCGCCAGCGCCTGGCGCAGCCGGATATCGTTGAACGGCGCACGCTGGGTATTGATCGTGATGATGCGGGTCCAAAGCTGCGAGCCGGTATGGAGATCGGCCGGCATTTCCCGTTGCAACGCCGGCACCAGCTTGCGCGGCACGCGGGCGATATCGAGATCGCCGGCCGGTAGCGCTTCAGCGCCGTCTCGTCATCCTCATTGACGCTCCACACCACGCCGTCGAGCTTCACGGCAGCGGCGTCATAATAGTTCGGATTGCGCTTCAGGCGAATTTCGAGCTGCGGCGTCCAGCTATCCATGACGAAGGCGCCGTCGCCGACGATATGTCCGGGCCGGGTCCATTCGTCGCCATAGGCCTCGATCGCCTTGCGCGGCAGCGGAAAGCCGATGCCGAGAGTCAGCAGGCCGCCCAGATAGGCCGTCGGCTCGGTCAGCCGGATCACCACGGTGCGCGCGTCGGGCGCTGCGACGCCGAGCTTCGTCAGATCCTTGTCCGTCCCGTCGGTGATCCCCTTGGCGCCGACGATCGGCAGGAACGCCGACGCATAGCTCGCCGCCGTCGCCGGATCGACGACCCGGCGCAGCGACCAGACGAAATCATCGGCCGTCAACGGCGAACCATCCGACCATCTGAGATTCGGCCGCAGATGAAAGGTCCAGGTCAGGCCGTCCGGCGCGATGTCCCAGCTCTCGGCCACGCCGGGCACGACCTGGCCATGCGCATCGATCCGGGTCAGTCCTTCGAACAGATCGCTCTGTACCCAGTATTCCTGATAGCCGTCGGATTTATGCGGGTCGAGCGTCTCCGGTTCATCCCTGTTGCCGCGTTGCAGGATCGTCTCGGCCAGCGCCGCGGCACTCGTCGAGAGCAGCGCGAGGACGAGGCCGATGCAAAGCCGGCGGCGCAGGATCTGAAGGTTCAATGGCATCGCTCCCGGATCGAAATCGGCCCGGAGATTGGCACGGGCCGCCCCGGCTTGCAGCGGAAATCGTGCCGCAGACAGATCACGGAGGCGCATCGTGCCGGCTTGCCGGCCGCGCCGAGCGACATCTGCGAGCCGCGACGCTGCTTCCCGTCCGGCGCTCTTGGTCGGCCGCCGAGCCGCGTGTTAATTCTCCTCCCGATCTTACCCATCGGAGCGCGCGCGATGAAATATCTCCACACCATGGTCCGGGTTACCGACGTCGAAGCCTCGCTGGATTTCTACGTCAACAAGCTGGGTCTCACGAATTGCGCCGGATCGACAATCCGGCCGGGCGCTTCTCCTGATCTTCCTGGCAGCACCCGGAGACGAGGACGCCCAGGTCGAGCTGACCCATAACTGGGATCCGGAGACGCTCGACAGCGGTCGGAATTTCGGCCATCTGGCCTATCGCGTGCCGGATATCTATGCGCTGTGCCAATCGCTTATGGACAAGGGGCGTGACGATCAACCGGCCGCCGCGCGACGGGCGCATGGCCTTTATCCGCTCGCCCGACAACGTCTCGATCGAGCTGCTGCAGGAGGGCGACGCCCTGCCGCCGGCGGAGCCGTGGAGCTCGATGTCGAACACCGGGATCTGGTGACTGTCGGCGCGGCGCATCGAAATCGGCGAGTTTCGCTAAGTTCTTTGCGCCGTTGGGGTCGCGCGGCAAGGATTTCGTAACGGCGATCAGGCGGATAATCCTGCCTGATCGCCGGCAGGTATCCCATGCGACGCGACGAGATTTGGACGGTCATCGGCGGGGCGAGCCTGGCCCTGTTGCTGTGGATCGGCATCGCGGGGCTGATCTGGACCGAACAGGCGGAAGGCGGGCTGCGCATCGCGCATCTCGGCCAGACGCTGGCGGGCGGCATCGCCGGTCAGACCGACCGAGGCCTCGGCACCGCCGATCGCCTGCTGCGTATCGTCGCCGAGCGGGCGGCACATGCCGGCGCCAATGGCTTCGACCTCGATGCCTTCGACCTGAAGGCTTTCGATGCCGAAACTCATCTGACGGACACGCTCCTCCCGCTCTTCGTCATTGCCGATGCTGAAGGCCGCGTCGTCCAGAGTACCCTGCCCGGCCAGGTCCGCGGCGCGGACATCGCCGACCGCGAGCATTTCCGCGTGCATGCCGAACATCGGACCACCGGGCTGTTCATCTCCACACCGGTGCTCGGCCGCGTCAGCGGACATCGGACGATCCTGTTGACCCGGGCGATCGCCCGCCCGGATGGCGGCTTCGGCGGCGTCGTTATCGCCTCGATCGAGTCGGCCGTGCTGCAGAACATCTATGCCGGCCTCGATCTCGGGCCGGCCGGAATGGTGGCGCTGATCGGCGAGGATAGCAGGGTCCGCATCCGCTCCATCGCGGCCGGCGCGCCCATGGCGCCGGACACACCGGGCATGATGGGTCCTCATGCGACCGATGCCGATCCGGGCGATCCGCAAGAGGACGATCTGCGGGGATCGAAGCTGCTTGATTTCGCGCTCTCCGGGACGGCCGAGCCGATCTCGCTCGAGGACGCTCCGGCCGTCGGCGCCGGGCCGCCGGTGCGCCGGCTCTATCTCGCCCGGCATCTGGCGAACTATCCCCTGATCGCGCTGATCGGCCTCGACGAGCGGCTGGTCGGCCGCGCCTTGTTCCGCGAGACCGTCTTCCTTGTCACCCTCGGCCTGACGGTCACGGCGTTGATCGGCGTCTTCATCCTCGTCATCTGCCAGCGGCTGCGGCGCCAGGCGACGGCCGAGGCGCTGTTGCGCGAGGCGATCGAGGGTATGCCGGACGGCTTCATCCTGTTCGATCCGCAAGACCGGCTGATCACCTGGAACCGACGGTACGAGGCGATCTTTCCGCACCTCAAGCCGATCCTGCGTCCAGGCATTCGCTTTGCCGAGATCGCCGGCTACGCCGCCCATTTCATCACCGGTTCCGAAGAAGATTCGGTGCGCGAGACCTGGACGAAATGGCGGATCGATCGGCATCTGAGCCGGGAACCGACCTTCAACCAGGCGCTGGACGATGGCCGGATCCTGGAGACCGCAGAGCGCAACACCTCGGATGGCGGCATCGTCAGCGTGACGCGCGACATCACCGTGCTGCGTCATGGCGAGGCGACGCTGGCGGCAAGCGAGGCGCGTTTTTCGCGATTTCGCGCTGCTTGCCGGCGACTGGTTCTGGGAGACCGATGCGCTGCATCGCTTTATTTTCGTTTCGGAACGTGCCGGGCGATCGCGTATCGCGGCGGCGACGCTGCCGCGCCTCGACCGCCTGGCCGAGAGCAATACGGTGCTGCAGGACGCGCTGATGCTACAGGCCCCGTTCCGCAACCAGGTGCTGATCGCGCCGGATGACGGCAAGAGCGTGCCGCTGGCGCTGACCGGCATGCCGATCCGCGATGCCGAAGGCCGGTTCATGGGCTATCGCGGCGCGGCGCGCAGCCTGACCGGCAAGCAGGCCGCAGAAGCCGCGCTGCGCGGCGAGATTGCCGCCGAACACCGTCAGGCCCAGGCCGCCCTGCTCGGCGATCTCTCGGAACGCATCCGCGCCGCTGCGTCCGCTGCGCCGCAGGAGCCGCGGGCGATGCTGTCCGAGCTCGCCGACAATGCGGAGGAGTTGGCGGCACTGGAGCGCGGGGAGATTGGGTTGGAACGCGGCTGGTTCGAGCTTGAAACGACGCTGGCCGCCGTGACCGCCGCGCTGGCCGGCGACGCGATGCGGCACAGGCTGCGCTTCGAGACGCATTACGCGACCGGCTCGGTACCGCTGCTTTGGGGTGACGAGATGCGGATCCGGCGCCTGATCGCCCTGCTCGCCGAAAACGCCATCCGCCACACCAGCAATCCGAACGGGACAGCTCCCGGCATTATTACCCTGGTGGCCGGATTGGAGCGCCAGGACTGTACGCGCTGCGCGCTCGTCATCGAAGTTCATGACCAGGGCGACGGCATCCCGTCCTGGGCCCAGCCCGGGTTGTTCGACCGCGCGGGTGGGCTTGGCCTCAAGATCTTCCGCGAATCGGTCAAGCTGATGGCCGGCGAGTTCGGCATGACCAGCGAAATCGGCGTCGGCAGCACCTTCTGGTTCCGACTGCCGCTCGAAAGCGAAACGCTGACGGCGTGACGGATTCGCGGCGGAAAGCCACTCCGATTCGGACTCGAACCAAGAGCGAGATGGGTCAGCAAAAAGTTGTTGCGGAACGCAGAGCGAACAAATAATCTCGTTTTGTTCGTGCTGCTGCGTGGCCTACGGCTCCGGCCCCCACCTCGGCGGTACCTTCGGCGCCGGCACGGGTGCAAGATCCCGTGGCCGGCGCCGGTAAATATTAAATCGCTGTCATGCGGGCTGAAATCCCTGCGGTTGCCCGTTATGCTTACGACCGGGGCCGGAAGTCCCGGCCTCACAGTAGTCAGTGTAGCAAGATCAGAGATCAAGGACCCTTCGACATGCGTTTCCTCGCCGCCCTCGCGCTCATTGCCGCTTTCGCCGCCCCGCTCGCCGCCCAGGCCGCAACGGCGCATCACAAGCACCACCACGTCCACAAGGTGGCGCATCACGTCCATCATGCGAAGAAGCACGCCGCCGAGCATTCGTAACGGCCGCGCTTCCCGGATCCGCGGCCTCGCGCCGCGGATCCGGTTGCAAACACTGCCCCGTCACGCCGCTGGCCGGCCTCGGATCAGGTGGTTGACCAGCGCAGTCAGGACCGGCTCGCCGGCCGCGTTCGAGACTTCGTAGCGGATTCGGACGGTAGCGCGGCCAGGCTTGGTCGGGCGTGACCTCTTCGATCGTCCAGACCAGCGACAGCATAGCGTCCGGCCGGACCGGCCGCAGCCAGCGGAGCGCATCGAGCCCGCTGCCGCCCAGATTGACTTCTGCCAGAAACCCGCTGCGCACCGACACGCTGAACGCCGCCGCCGTTGTCTGGAAGCCGCTCGCGGCCAAGCCGCGGAAGATCGATGCTTCCGCCGCCGCGTCGTCGAGATGGAACGGCTGCGGATCGTAGACCGCGGCGAACTCGAAGATATCCGCGCGCTCGATGGTGACGGCCCCGAGCGCGAAACGCTGCCCTGGCGCCAGATCCTCATAGCCTTCGATGCGCGGCAAAGGATGCGGGGGGCGGGTAAAAGATCATGCCGCCAGCCTAGCCGCCGCGCCATCGGTCGGCAACGCCACGATAATGACGCGGCCCTGGCTGGCGCCGATCGTGCTGCTGATACAGGTAATCCGTCTATTATGGCGATTCCTGCGACGGCACGGCGGCACGGAACGGCGCGCCGTGCGTTGATCTTTAGCAAGCGTTCTCCTGGGGGAATATCAGATGACGAAACCCGAAGTCAGGTTCGGCCAAGTCTACCGGGCAACCGGCAAGACCTACCTCGACCGCCCTTCGGCCGGCTGGAGCGTGATCAAGATCTTCACCAGCCATGACGGGCTGGCCTATGCGCAACTCGTCAATCAGGGCGATCCGACGCTGACCAAGACGGTCAGCATCGACGCCCTGACCGATCCGCGGCTGTTTCAATTGACGGCTCAGCCGCGCGCTACAGCCGGTTAGAGCCTCACGGCGCGGTCGCGCGCACGATCCAGATTGCCGCCGGCAGCGGCACCTTGTTTCCCTGGACAAAGGGTGCGAGCGCGCGACCGACCGACTCGGTCACCTTGGCCAGCATCTCCGCCGGCTGGCCCTCGATCGCACGGCTCGTGGCGCCAATCGCCAGCACATAGCTGACCGCCGCATCGAGCCCGCCGCCAACCGCCAGATCCATCGTCAGATCGACCGGCTCGAAGCTCGGCTCGACATAGCCGGCGTCGGTCAGGATACGCTCGACCCGTGCCGCATCGCTGAAGGAGTACGGGCCGGGATCTTCCGGACCGGGCTTCGGCAGCCGCGGCACATGCTCATAGGCAGCGGCGAGCGGCACCATCATCCAGGGATTCGCCGCCGGTTCGCGCCAGCAGGCGAAGACGACGCGTGCGCCCGGCTTCAATGCTCGTCGCAGATTGGCGAAAGCTGCCGTCGGATCGCCGAAGAACATCACGCCGAACCGCGAGAACAGCAGATCGGCCGCGGTTTCGGCGAAGGGATGCGTCGCGGCGTCGGCGAGCATAAATTCGACATTGGCCGCCGCCATGCGCTCGCGCGCCCGGTCGAGCATCGGCGCCGAGACGTCGAGCGCGACGACCCTGCCGCCAGGCTGGACCGCCTTCGCCAACCCGATCGTCGTGGCGCCGCAGCCGCAGCCGACGTCGATGACCACCTCGCCCGGCCGGGCATCGGCACGTGCCAGGGCGAGCGCCGCGATCTCGGCCATGACCCGATCGGTCTGCTCCTGCTGCGCGACCCAATGGGCGCCGCCGGCACCGTTCCAATAGGCGACTTGCTCGGCTTGCAGATCCCTCGTATCGCTCATCATGCTGCTCTCCCATGGTTGGCCTCGACGATCATGTAGCGTCGTGCCGCCACCCGGTCCATCGGGGGCGAGGATTAGCCGCAACAGGCAGTGAAATTCGTCGGCATCGCAGCGTGCCGGCGCTGCCCCATGCGCGCATCCCGCTATAGTGCTCTCGAATACGGCCCATCGCAGGCCATCTGAGGGAGCATCGAAGATGAGGCACGGGCCGATCCTGTGGCGTTGCGGACCGATCCTGGGCAGCATCGTGCTCGCCGCGCTGCTTGCCGTGGTGCCACTTCATCCGGTCTCGGCGCAGGACGGCGAGGCCGAATTCGTCGGTCCCTATCCCGGCACGGTGTCCTGGCGTACCGACTATAATTTCCACGATCTGGTCGGACGGCTGCAGAAATCCGTCGCTGCGAACGGTCTCACCCTCGTTGCGACGACCAGCGCCAGCGGGCATGGCGGCAGTGTCCCGGACAATGCCGTCCTCCTGGTGTTCCGCAACGACTATGCCGTCCGCATGGTGCAGGCCGATGCCTTGTCCGGCATCGAGGCGCCAATCCGACTCTATGTCACCGCAGGAGCGGACAAGAAAGCCGCGATCACCTATCGCACGCCAACCTCGATCTTCGCGCTCTACGACAACCCCAAGCTGGATGAACTCGCAGCAGAGATGGATCAGGTCTTCGCCAAGATCATCGACGATGCAATCTCCGGCTGATTTGCCATCGGCAGCGCGCGAGATTAACTTAATAGTACGGTTTCGTTGACAAACTGAGTCTCGACCGCCGCGGCCGCCGCGGCGCAAGGGACTTGGTGGATGCCCCGCTTGCGCGTGCCAGGCAAAGCGATCACGTTGCTCGTCGTTACGCTCGCGGCTGCCGCCGTGGTTGCGTTATCCGCTTGGTTCGCTCTCGAATCCCGCGAAATCGCCCTGGCCAATGCCGGCGTCGCGGAGCGCAATCTGGCGCGCGCCCTTACCCAGAATTGTGACCGGGCGATCGAAGGGGCCAATATCGTGCTCCGCACCTCGGTCGATCTGCTCGAGCAATCCGACGAGAAAACGGCCAGCGAGGACGCGCTCCACGCCTTCCTGCAGGAGCGATCGGACGGTCTGCTGGAGATCAAGGCGCTGATGATCGCCGGCGCCGATGGCCATCTGCTCGCCGACTCCCAAGCCTATGGCGTCGGCTCGGTCAGCGTTGCCGACCGCGATTACTTCCAGATCCATGCCGATGCCGTCACCAACGATTATTTCGTCGGCAAGCCAAGCCGCAACCGGCTCGACCGGCAATGGACCTTCGCTATCAGCCGCCGGCTGGACAATCTGGACGGCGGTTTTGCCGGCATCGTCCTGGCCGACATCGACCTCAACTATTTCAAGCTATTCTACGATACGATCGATGTCGGACCGGCCGGCCGGATTGCGCTGACGCGGATCGACGGCACGCTGCTCGCCCAGAAGCCCTATGCGGACACGGCGATCGGCGGCAATTTTGCCGACGATCCGGATTTCGTCCCGCATGTCGCGTCGCTCGAACTCTCGACCTTCACGGCAGTCGGGCCCGACGCGGTCCAACGCCTGATCACCTATCACCGATCGGAGGATGGCCGTTTCGTCGTCGCCGTCAGCCTGCCGATCGACGGCATCCTGGGGGATTGGCAGCGCGACACGCTGCGCAACATGGTGATCGCCGGCGCGGTCGCCTTGTTCGTACTGCTGCTCGGATTGCTGCTGTGGCGGCAGAGCCGGCGCAGCGAAGCCGCCGAATACGAGGCGCGTGCCGCGGCCAAGGCGACGCAGGACAAGAACACCATTCTCGAAACCATCCTGAAGACGTTACCGGACGGCATCCGCGTGCTCGACCGCGATCTCAAGCTGATCGCCTGGAACAGGCATTATTTCGACGTCGTGCGGGTCGATCCGGAGCTGATCCTGAGCGCCGAAGACCCCGCCCGGTTGCTGCGCCGCCACCTTGCCGAACGCGGCGATTTCGGGCCCGGCCCGGTGGACGAGGCGGTCCGGCGCGAAGAAGATGCGATCCGCCGCAGGGAGACCTTTCATTTCGAAGGCCAGCAGGAGCCCGATGTCTGGGTCGAATATCGGGCGACCCCCCTGCCCGATGGCGGCCAGGTTGCGATCGTCCGCAACATCAGCGAGCGCAAGCTGCGCGAGGTGGAGCTGGAGCAGGGCAGGAAGCGCCTCGAAGCCCAGGCCGCCGATTCTGATCGCCGCGTCCGAGCAACTCACGCTGGCGCGCCAGGAGGCCGACCGCGCCCGCGACAGCGCCGAGGCCGCCAATCAGGCGAAATCGGAATTCCTCGCCAATATGAGCCACGAGATCCGCACGCCGATGAACGGCGTACTCGGCATGGCCGGCCTGCTGCTGCAGACCCAGCTCGATGGCGAACAGCATTCCTTCGCCGAGGCGATCCAGGCCTCCGGCGAAAACCTGCTCGAGATCATCAACGACATTCTCGATATCTCGAAACTGGAAGCCGGCCGGGTCGAGCTGGATCCGGTCGATTTCAATCTCGAGACCCTGGTCGACGGCGTCATCGAGCTCCTGGCGCCGCGTGCCACGGAAAAGCGGCTGCGCATCGGTGCGCTGATCCAGCCCGGCGCCCGGGGCGATTTCCGCGGCGACGCGACGCGACTGCGCCAGATCTTGATCAATCTGGTCGGCAACGCCGTCAAATTTACCGAGTCCGGTGCGGTGACCATCGAAATCCGCCGGCTCGACGGCGCCGGCGACGCCGCCGAGCTGCGCTTCGAGGTCGCCGATACCGGCATCGGCATCTCGGCGGAGGCCCGAGCCAGGCTGTTCCAGAAATTCAGCCAGGCCGATACCTCGATCACGCGCCGCTTCGGCGGCACCGGGCTGGGCCTCGCCATTTCCCAACAGCTCGTGCAGATGATGGGCGGCGTGATCGACGTCGCGAGCGGCCCGGAGGGCAGCACCTTCTGGTTCACCGTGCGGCTCGGCCCCGCCACCGCACCGGTGCAGCGTCGGATCGCGGCCGAAATCCCGCTCGACGACCAGCGCATCCTCGTCGTCGACGATCTGGCGCTGAACCGTCGGATCTACCGCGGCCAGCTCGAGAGCCTCGGCCTGGATGTGCACGAAGCGGCCGATGGCGAGGCGGCCCTGGCACTGCTGCAAGAGGCGAAGACGCGCGGCCTGCATTTCGACTTCATCCTGACCGACCAGGCCATGCCGGGCATGTCCGGCGAAGACCTGATCGAGCGCATCGAACAGCTCGGCGATCTGTTCTCCGGCCATCTCCTCATAGCCGCCTCGGCCGGCAGCGGCGCCCGGCTGCGCGGCACCCGGCCCGGGCGCTATCGGCTGCTGGAAAAGCCGATCAAGAACCGCGACCTGCACGAATGCCTGATGGATCTCGTTGCGGGCGAATCGGTCGCCCCCGAGCCCGGCGCCCCGGCCGGGCTCGCCGACCGCACCGCACTCTCAGTGCTATTGGTCGAGGGACAATCTCATCAACCAACGGGTGGCACTGGCGATCCTTCAGCGCGCCGGGCACGACGTCGATCTCGCGGTTAACGGCCAGCAGGCGGTCAACCTGACCCTGTCACGAGACTATGACCTCGTGCTGATGGACATCCAGATGCCGATCATGGATGGTATCGAAGCGACGCGCTTGATCCGTGCTGCTGGAGGCGCCCGCGGCGCGGTACCGATCGTCGCCATGACGGCAAACGCCATGCAGGGGGCGCGCGAGGAATATCTCGCCAACGGCCTGGACGATTACATTTCCAAGCCGATCGGCGCGAAGGCGATGCTGAAGGTGATCGAAATCAATCTCGTGAGACAGAACGGCGACGGCCCGACCGGGACCGAGGCCGAATTTACACCCGGCGAAACCAATACCTCCGACGCCCTCGAAATGCCCGCGGTCGACGATGAACAGCTCGACTCGATCGAGGAGATCGTGTCGCGCGCTGCGTTCGTCGACCTGATCACTTCGTTTCTCGACGGAGCCGCGGCTCGGGTCCAACTCGTCGAACAATTGGCGGCAGCCGGCGATCTGCCGCAGCTCGGCCGGACCGCTCACGACCTGGTCTCGACCGCCGGCAATTTCGGCGCGCGCCGCGTCGCGCATATTGCCCGCCGGATCGAAACCGCCGCCCGCCACGATGATGCCGAATTGGTCGCCGAACTGACGCCGTCCCTGGTCGAGGCGGCAACGCACGCATTCGCGCTGATCCACGCCCGACTGGTCGCCATTCCGGCCTGAGGGCCGCCGCCAGTCTTCCCAACACGCCGCATGCCGCGAGCGCCTGCCCCTTCTCCTCTCTGCCCCATTGGGGCGGAGAGGTCGGGTGAGGTCGGGAAACGCTCACCCTTTTGCGGCAAAGCGCCATCTCGTACGCGGCAGACGAAGATTGCAAATATTTGAAAATATTCGATTCTGTCTCGGCAATCGGGAGACGCAGCGGAGGGAACCCCCACCCCACCCTGCCTCTCCGCCCCCAAGGGCGGAGAGGAGACATTAGGCTGGCGAAGTCGGGGCGAGCAGATCCTACGCCTCGACGCCCTCATCCTGTCCGCCGGACGCGAAATAACGACTCGGGGTTTGGCCCAGGGCGCGGCGGAACATGGCCGTGAACGCGCTCGGGCTGTCATAGCCGAGGTCTTGCGCGACGATCGTCACCGGCTGTCCGGCGGCGAGTCGCGTTAGCGCCTCGATCAGGCGCAGCTGCTGGCGCCAGGCGCCGAAGCTCATGCCGGTCTCGGCCTGGAAGCGCCGTGCGAGGGTACGCCGGCTGGCGCCGACAAGGTCGGCCCACTCGTCCAGTGTCTCGTTCCGCTCGGGTGCTTTCTGCAGCGCATCGCAGATCGCCGCCAGCCGTCTGTCGCGCGGCAGCGGCAGATGCAGCGGCATCTCCGGCAGCGTCGCCAACAGACGAGGCCGATGACGGCGATGAAGAAGACCGGCGGCCCGGTCTCGCCACCGTGGGTCACGATAGCGGCGACGCCGAAGGTCGCGGCAACCACTACACCGATGACGATGGCGAAAGCGATGCCGGCCAGGAAGAAGAAGGCAACGACATAGCCGACGACGGCCCAGGGTTCGATCTTGGAGTGCAACCGAATGGCGCCGACCGAGGTGTGGTTCAGGATGTAGCGGAACTCGTAGGTATTGTACCAGATCAGCCCGATCATGAAGATCGGGATCGCCACCCAGAGCGGGATCATCGCGAAGGCGCTGGCAGCGGCGAACATTTTCGGATCCGGCTGTCCTCCTGCCGCGGCCTGCTTGGCGACAACCCCGCCGATCAGGACAATGCTCAGGATCATCAGCAGGCCCGGCACGGCGATGATCGCCAGCCAGCGCAGGATCAGCGGGCGCGACGTCCCGTCGAAGCTCAGAGTCTGGTCGCCGAAGCTCGAGCAATTCGTGATGTAGCGTGTCTGCCGCATCCGCATCCACGGCGCCATGATGCCGAACGTCAGCATCGTCGCCAGGAACCCGGCAAAGGTGATGCCGAGGAAGCGCAGCGTCGAGCCCGTCATGCCGCCGCGGATGCCGCGCCAACGCGTGCGCGACATGCGGTAGCGCCGGGCCCGGAACAGGGCGATCGGAATGAGGAAGAATACGAGAAAGACGTAGAAGCCCAGCGTCAGCAAAGCCCGCCAGCGCGGATCCGGGGCAAACACCTTGAGGCCGACCCAGACCAGGGCGAAGGGCGAGATCAACAGCAGGAAGATCAGGAAGCCCAGGAACAGCTCGGCGCCCGTGCCGGTGTATTCGAGCGGATCGCCATCGATCACCACGCTGCTCCACCAGTAGCGCCGCAATGCCGTGCGCGCCCAGAACCGGTAGATCCCAAGCGTGACGATGGTCAGGCCCATATTCTTGAGCAGCAGGCCGAAGAGTCCTGGGCGATTGACGAAAACCAGTCGGGAAAAATCCTTGTCGTCAACGGGTGTTCCGGCTTCGATCGTCGTCATCGGCGATACCTCGGGTGCGTTCTGACACAGGGGTATTTCTTGTCTACACTCGCGGCTTGGTAGTGTCCAGGCGATGCCCGGTCGATCCGGTCATGCTCATGCCGGCACTGGCCAATCCCGCCCATCCGGCCGATGATAGTCGCCGCCCGAGAAAGGAGCCGCGATGTACGTCCCAGCGCATTTCACCGAATCGGACCCCGCCGTCATCGAGCGGCTGATCCGCGAGAACGGCTTCGGCCTGCTGGTCTCCGGCGGCGGCGACGCGACGATCGCGACGCATCTGCCCTTGACCTATCACCCCGAGATCGGCGCGCAGGGCGTCTTGCGCGGGCATGTCGCGCGGGCCAACCGGCAATGGCGCGATTTCGAACCGTCCGGCCCGGCGCTCGCGATCTTCTCCGGCCCGCACGCCTATATCTCGCCGCGCTGGTATCAGCCCGGACCGAGCGTGCCGACCTGGAACTACGAAGCCGTCCATGTCTACGGCAACGCCCGCGCGCTCGAAGGCGAGGCGGCCCTGCGCCCGATCCTGCAAACCCTGTCGGCGCAATATGATTCGGCCTGGTCCATGGCGGATCTGCCGGACGACTACATCACCAAGATGACCCGCGCGATCGTCGGCATCGAGATCGAGATCACCCGCATCGAGGCTAAGCGCAAGCTGAGCCAGAACCGGCCGGCAGCGGATATTGCCGGCGTCATCGCCGCGCTCGAAGCGAATGGCGGCGAGACGGACCGGGCCTTGGCTGCGGCGATGCGGCAGGCCACTGCATAGCGACCCGGGTGGGGCTTCAGCCGCTCGACATAGGGCCGGCGCTCACGAGAAGGAGGGTGCAACGATGCGATCCGGACTCCACCTTTTGGCCGCCGGCCTCGCGGTTGCCTCGGGACTGGGCATGGCTGCAGTCGCGGCCGGCACGCCCGAGCCCCCGGTCTATCGACCGTCGGCAAGCGACCTGATGACCGCAGGCATCCAGCCCCGGCACATCAAGCTCTGGCTGGCCGGCAAGAACCGGAACTGGGACTTCGCCGAATATGAACGCCACAATATCGGTGGCGCCTTCGCCCGCCTGGCGGCCGCGATTCCAGTCGACAACGGAACGGCCTTCACCGATCTGATCGCCGCCTTCGTGACGCCGCAGCTTGCGGCCCTGGAGACCGCGATCAAGGCCAAGGATGACGCGGCCTTCACCCAGGCCTATGCCGAGCTTACGGCCGGATGCAATGGCTGCCATCAGACCACCGGGCACGGGACGGTCGTGATCAAGGTGCCGGACGGCGCGCCTTACCCGGACCAGGATTTCAGCGCGCCGGTCCGCTAGCCGCCGCGCCCGGCGCGCTTCTTCGGCGGCGGCAGGATCGTCTCGTCGGTCTGGACCACGGTCCGGCGGCCGAGCGCGCGACCGAGCGCGTCGAGCCGGCGCTGCACTGCTTCGCCGGTATAGATCGCGGTGTGTTCGGGCACCGTCAGCGCCAAGGTCGTCGCTTCGAGCGCGATCGTCGTCTTGCCCAGCAGCGTCGGCGCCCCGCCGGTCAGCGTGTAGCCGAGCCGGAAGGCCAGGCCGATCGTGCGCGCCCGGGCAAAATCGGCCTCGTCCAGCAGGCGGCACGGCTCGGCCATGATCGCGGCATCGGCATCGCCGCCATAGCGCGCCTGCAGCGCCACGGCGAGGAAGACGCGCGCAGCATGGTCCAGCCCCGGGATCGGCATGCGCAGGCAGCGGGTGAAGACCTGCTCGTCGCGGTAGTCGGGATGCTCGGCCCAGCCGATATCCGACAGCAGCGCGGCCGCCCGGCGCAGCCGGCGCTGCGCATCCGTCTCGCCCGGAAACAGCGAGTCGGTCCCAGCCGACCAGCTCCTCGCCGCCGGCATCGAAGCGCGGATCGATCTCGGCCATCTGGCGGCAGGCTTCGAGCAACGGATCCTGGCGCTGTTCGGCCGGGGACAGCAGCTCGAACAGATGCCCTTCGCGCAGGCCATAGGCGCTGAACACAACCTCGCTCGGCTGGATGGTGCGGACCAGCCGGTAGAGCACATAGGCCGCAAGCGGTACGGTCTCCAGTCGCTTGCGCGAGATGCCGATGATCTTTTCCAACGAGCGGCGCGACAGGCGGCTGATGACTTCGAGGAAGTTCTCGGCCTCGGCGCGGTGCAGCTGGTAGTTCTGGATCACATGTAACGGATAGCCGGTCTGCTCCATATGCATCCGCGCCAGCGCGCGCCAGGTGCCGCCGACTGCGTAGAACGGCTTGCCGCGTGCCTGGCCGAGCCAGGTCAGGTTCGCCACCGCCTGGTCGACCGCCGCCCTCGGTTTGGTATCGTCGCCCGAAGCCTCGATCAGGCGCAGCGGACCGATCGGCAGGCTGGCGACGAAGCCCGAAGGCTGCGCGCCGGTCATCGCCAGCTCGACGCTGCCGCCGCCCAGATCGCCGGTGATGCCGTCCGCATCGGGAATGCCGGCCCGCACGCCGGAGGCCGACAGCCGGCCCTCGCGCATGCCGTCGATCACCGTCACCTTGATGCCGCAGCGCCGCTCGATCTCAGCGACGAAGGCCGGCCCGTCCTGGGCATCGCGCACCGCCGAGGTCGCCAGCACGTCGAGCCGCCCGACGCCGAGCTGGCGCGACAGCATGGTGAAGCGCTCGATATTCTCCTGCGCCAGCACCACGCCTTCGGGATTGAGCCGGCCCGTGCTGTTGAGCCCGCGGCCGAGCGCGCACATGGCCTTCTCGTTGAACAGCACCTTGGGCGAACGGCCCAGTCGGTCATAAAGCACGAGGCGCAGCGAATTCGAGCCGATGTCGATGACGCCGACCATACTGCGCCGACGCTCCGCCAGCGGGGCCGCCGCGTCGGCGGCGTTACCTCGATCCATCGGCAAACTCATTCGGCCTCATACGGTCATTCGTTATCGAGGACGAGCCTCGGCGCGCCATGCGGCTTGTGCAGCGCGGAACCACGCCCGGACAGGCTGGGATTGGTCATGAAATAATTCTGCGCGTTCACGCAATCGGCCCGATGCGGCACCCGGGTATAGACGCCGTCGGGGCCGAGCGTCCAGCTCTGCGCCTCGTCCTTCAGATTCTCCATCAGGATCTCGTCGAGCACCTGCTGATGCACGGTCGGGTTCTCGATCGGCACCAGCGTCTCGACCCGCCGGTCGAAGTTGCGCGGCATCCAATCGGCCGAGCTGATATAGACCAGCGCATCGCGATTGGGCAATGCCGCGCCGTTGCCGAAGGCATAGATCCGGCTGTGTTCGAGGAAGCGGCCGACGATGCTGCGCACCCGGATATTCTCCGACAGGCCCGGCAATCCGGGACGCAGGCAGCAGATGCCGCGCACGATCATGTCGACCTGTACGCCTTCGCCCGAGGCCCGATAAAGCGCGTCGATCACCGTCGGATCGACCAGCTGGTTCATCTTGGCCAGAATCGAAGCCGGCCGGCCGGCGCGGGCATGGGCGATCTCGCCGTCGATCAGTTCCAGGATGCGCTGGCGCAGATTGATCGGCGCGATCGCGATCTTTTCCAGCATCTCCGGCGTGGCGTAGCCGGTGATGTAGTTGAACACCCGCCCCGCGTCGCGGCACAGCGCCGGATCGGAGGTGAAGAAGCTGAGATCGGTATAGATCTTGGCCGTGATCGGATGGTAGTTGCCCGTCCCGAAATGGACATAGGAGCGCAGGCTGCCGCCTTCGCGCCGGATCACCAGGCTGACCTTGGCGTGGGTCTTCATCTCGACAAAGCCGTAGACGACCTGCACGCCGGCCCGCTCCAGGTCGCGCGCCCCAGCGGATATTGGCTTCCTCGTCGAAGCGCGCCTTGAGCTCGACCAGCGCCGTCACCGATTTGCCGACTTCGGCCGCCTCGATCA
The DNA here is from genome assembly GCA_037200015.1 of Aliidongia sp. Taxonomy (GTDB): domain Bacteria; phylum Pseudomonadota; class Alphaproteobacteria; order ATCC43930; family CGMCC-115725; genus JAXDMU01. Next base: position 46,266 of record JBBCHB010000039.1, read on the forward strand.
GCGCACGGACGATCGGGCTGTCGTTCGAGGTCCGGTAGAGGGTCTGCTTGATCGCCACGACGTCGGTGTCGCGCGCCGCCTGGCGCAGGAACTGGACGACGACGTCGAAGCTCTCATAGGGATGATGGACGATAATGTCCTTCTGCCGGATCGCCGCAAAGCAATCGCCGCCGAAATCGCGGATGCGCTCCGGGAAGCGGGCATTGTAGGGCACGAATTTGAGGTCGGGCCGCTCGTCGACGATGAGCCGGCTGAGATCCGCCAGACCGAGGAGGCCATCCAGCTGGAACGCATCGTCGGGCGCGGCATCCATCCGCTCGGTCAGGAACTGGCACAGGTCGAGCGGCATCGTCGCTTCGACGCCGAGATGGATGACATGGCCGCGCCGGCGTCGCTTCAGCGCGGTTTCGAACAGCCGGACCAGATCCTCGGCCTCTTCCTCGACCTCGATGTCGCTGTCGCGCAGCACGCGGAAGGCGCCCTGCCCGATCACCTTGAAGCCGGGGAACAGCCGGTCGAGGAACATGCCGACCGCCTGCTCCATCGGCATCATGCGGATCGCCGCACCCGGCAACCGGACGAAACGACCGACTGAGGGCGGGATCAGCAGCAGCGCCTGCATGCGCTTCTCGTCGGCGAGACGCGTCAGATGCAGAGCCAGGCCGAAGCCCAGATTCGGGATGAAGGGAAACGGATGCGCCGGATCGATGGCGAGCGGCGTCAGCAGCGGGAAGACATCGGCCATGAACCGGTCATGCAGCCAGTTGCGCTCGCTTTCGGTCACCTCGTCGGGGCCGAGCACGGCGATCCCGGCCGTGCGCAGCTCGCCGCGCAGACGGCGATAGCATTCCTGCTGGGCATGCATCACCGCGCTGACCTTTTCCTGCACGGCAGCCAGCTGCTGCGCCGGGATCAGCCCGTCTTCGCTCGGCGTCTCGACACCGGCGCTGACCTGGCCGCGCAATCCCGCGACGCGCACCATGTAGAATTCATCGAGGTTATTGGCCGAGATCGACAGGAAGCGCAGCCGCTCGAACAGCGGATGCTGCACGTTGTCGGCCTCTTCGAGCACCCGCTCGTTGAACGCGAGCCAAGACAATTCGCGGTTGATGAAGCGCTTTTCCGAAGTGGCTTCGATCTTCGGCAAGCGGGCGGCGGAGCTACGCGACACGACTTTCTCTCCTTTCGCCGCAGCCGCACGCCGCGGCCGGGCGCGGGCCGGAGCCTCAACGGTAGCGGATTGATAAGTCACTGTCATGACGACGGCCTCTGCTCCTGGCGCTGTTGCTGCCGAAAGGCAGTGTAGCAGGTTGGCAGGGGAAGGTAAGCGCAGGGGAGCAATGGTGGGCTGAAACGAACGCCCGCAAGCGCCTAAATCTCCCTCTCCGCCCCGTTGGGGCGGAGAGGAGAGCGTTGCGGAAGCCCGCACTTTTGCCCCTCGTACGGCGAGGCTCCATAAGCCGCCATCCCGCCGCAGATTTCCGCCGAGCCGGGACACGCACCAGCGCCCCTCGCCTGTGAAAGCCCCCTCAATGCGGCCGCAGGCGTTCGGAGCCTTGCCTGGCTAACCGGCCGTCACGCGCCAGATGACGTCGCCGACGTCGTCGGCCATCAGCACCGAGCCGTCCGGGCCGAGCGTCACCCCGACCGGCCGGCCATAGGACACCTTCTCGTCTGCTGCGAGGAACCCTGAGAGGATATCGCGCGGCGGCCCGGATGGGCGGCCGTTCGCGAAGGGCACGAAGACGAGCTTGTAGCCGCTCAGCTTGCTGCGGTTCCAGGAGCCGTGCTGGCCGATCGCCACGCCTTCCGGGAAGCCGGGCAAGGTGCCGGCCGGCAGCCAGCACAGGCCGAGCGATGCGGTATGTCCGCCGAGCGCATAGTCCGGCGTGAGGGCCGTCGCGACCGCGGCCTCATCCTGCGGCACCCGGTCGTCCACCGTCTGGCCCCAGTAGCAATAGGGCCAGCCGTAGAAGCCGCCGTCGCGCACCGAGGTCAGGTAATCGGGCGGTGTCTCGTCGCCGAGCCCGTCGCGCTCATTGACCACCGTCCAGAGCACGCCCGTGTTCGGCTCCCAGGCCAGCCCTACGGCATTGCGCAGGCCGCCGGCGAAGATGCGGCTGGTGCCGCTGGTCAGGTCGAGCTCGTAGATCGCCGCGCGGCCCGCTTCGACCGCCATGCCCATCTCGCCGATATTGCTGAGCGAGCCGACGCCGGCATAGAGCTTCGTGCCATCCGGGCTCGGCAGCAGGCTCCGCGTCCAATGACCGCCGGGCTTGAAGGTGGTCAGCCGGCGCCCCGGCGCCGTGATCTTTGTGGCGCCCGGCGTATAGGGGAAGGCCATCACGCCATCGGTGTTGCCGACATAGAATGTGTCGCCGACCAACGCCATGCCGAAGGGCTGGTTGAGCCCCTCCATGAACACCGTCTGGATTTCGGCGACGCCGTCGCCATCCGCGTCGCGCAGCAAGGTGATGCGGTTGGCACTTGGCCCGACTGCGGCAGCGCGCCGCATCGTGCTCAGCATGGCGTAGTCGAGGACGCCCCGGGCGGCCCGGTCCGCGCTCGTCGCCTCCGCGACCAGCACGTCGCCATTGGGCAACACATGGATCCAGCGCGGGTGCTTAAGACCGGAGGCAAAAGCATTGACCCGTAGTCCTGGCGCAGCGATCGGCACCTGCCCGGGGGCCCAGCCCTGGGCAGTCGGCATCTTCAGGGTTGGAATGGCGCCTTGCGACTTTGCGGTCGGTATCACCGGGGCGCTGCCCCAAGCGGGCTCATGCGACCCGCCGGTCATCCGCCTGACGGCGACCGTCACGGCGCCGATCAGGGCGACGCCCTGCGCGAACAATCCTGAAAAGCTCAATGCGCTCTCTCCTCTGGTGGCACGCACAGAACCGAGGACTGTGACCCGACAGCGCGCATTTGGCCTCGTCGTCCGGAAGGATGTCAATGCGTTGGCACGCCGATCGGGTGCCGGAGCTCAAGCCGGATCGTGCCCGCCGATGTCCCCGGCCCTCCGGCGGGCTGTCGCGCGATATGGCTTCGAATACCAAAGTATTGGCGACACCTTGGTGCAATGGTGATCACGGTTCCGTCACCATAACATCGTGCAGGTGCCAGGTTACGTTTCCACGGCATACCCAAGCAGTGACCGGAGCCCCGATAACATCCCATCCAAGGAGCTGGACATGAGCAGCGCCGAGTTGCGGAGCGAACCCGCGGTCGAGACCTTGCAGGCGGCCCCGGTCGAGATGATTCTCGAGGTCGTCGCCATCCCCGTCTCGGATGTCGATCGCGCCAAGCGCTTCTATGGCGATCTGGGCTGGCGGCTCGACCTCGCCTCGACTACACGGCCCGGGAAGATTTCCGCGTGATCCAGTTCACGCCGCCCGGCTCCGGATGCTCGGTCATCTTCGGCAAGAACGTCACCGCGGCCGCGCCCGGCTCGCTGCAGGGCCTGCACCTGATCGTCTCCGACATTGAGGCCGCCCACGCCGACCTGCGCCGTCGCGGCATCGGCATCAGTGAGCCCTTCCACGATTCCAGCGGGGTATTCCACCATGCCGGCACCGAGGGCCGGCTCGACGGCCCCAATCCACAACGAAAAAGCTACGCCTCCTACGCCTCGTTCAGCGATCCTGACGGCAATGGCTGGCTGCTCCAGGAGATCACGGCGCGGCTGACCGGACAGATCGAGGCAGGCGACACACGCTTCACCCGCGAACTTGTGGACTGGCTCAGCCGATAAGCGTGTAAAAACATCACCAGGGATCTCGGAGCTCTCCAGCCGCGCAGGGTGTGCGGCATAGCGGCGCTTGCGTTTCCTACCCGGAAATCCAACCTTCGAGCCCTCCCGCTCGCAAGTAAGGATCTCCACTCATGGATTATCGGCGTCTCGGCAATTCCGGCTTCAAGGTTCCCGTGCTCAGCCTCGGCACCGGCACCTTCGGCGGCAAGGGCGAGTTCTTCGCCGCCTGGGGCAGCACCGACGTCGCCGAGGCGCGGCGGCTGGTCGATATCTGCCTCGATCACGGGCTGACCATGTTCGATTCGGCCGACATCTATTCCGGCGGCGCCGCCGAATCGATCCTGGGCGAGGCGATCAAGGGCCGGCGCGACAGCGTCATCATCTCGACCAAGGCGACCTTCCGCGCCAGCGACGCGCCGAACGATGTCGGCTCCTCGCGCTTCCATCTGATCCGCGCCTGCGAAGCGGCGCTGAAGCGGCTCGGCACCGACTATATCGACCTGTTCCAGCTGCACGGCTTCGACGCGCAGACGCCGGTCGAGGAGACCTTGTCGACGCTCGACGACCTCGTCCGTGCCGGCAAGATCCGCTATGTCGGCGTCTCGAACTTCTCCGGCTGGCATCTCATGAAGTCGCTGGCCGTCGCCGACAAATACGGCTACCCGCGCTATGTCGCCAATCAAGCCTATTACTCGCTGGTCGGCCGCGACTACGAATGGGAACAGATGCCGCTCGGGCTCGACCAGGGTGTCGGCGCCGTCGTCTGGAGCCCACTCGGCTGGGGCCGCCTGACCGGCAAGATCCGGCGCGGCGAGAGGCTGCCGGCCGGCAGCCGGCTGCACAAGACCGCGCATATGGGGCCGCAGATCGAGGACGAGTATCTCTACCGGGTCGTCGAGGCGCTGGACGCGGTCGCGGCCGAAACCGGCAAGACCATACCGCAGATCGCCTTGAACTGGCTGCTGCAGCGGCCGACCGTCGCGAACGTCATCATCGGCGCCCGCAACGAGGAGCAACTGCGCCAGAACCTGGGTGCCGTCGGCTGGGCCCTCTCGGACGAACAGATCGCCCGGCTCGACGCCGCCAGCGCCGCACCGCTGGCCTATCCGTATTGGCACCAGCGGGGCTTCACCGAGCGCAATCCGGCTCCGGTCTAAGGGCGCGTCCGCGCTACTTCCCTTAAAATCAGACAAGCCTTTGATATTCTGAGACGCTTTCGCGCCACCCCTCACCCTCACGCTGCGCGGGACCTTCCCTTGCCGGCATTGAGGGCGAGGGGTTTTTCAATCGGGCGGAAGCAGTTTTGGCGTCCGGTATAAATATTCCACGACTTCTCCTTCACATCCTGCAAGGGAGGAGTGCGGCGGCGAAGAGTGGCCAGTGTGATTACCTCTTTTTTGCCATATTCGAGTCCCTATTTCATTGTACAGGGTATGGTGCCCGATTAACTTTGGAGGCTGTGATGGTCTCGTTGAATGGCAAACGGTTTGGCTTGCGCGGCATGTTGGCTGCAGCCCTGTTGAGCGTCGGTCTGATCGCAGGGACGGCCGGATCGGCCTATGCGCAGGGCCATGGCGGCGGCCACGGTGGTGGTGGCGGGTTTCATGGCGGCGGCGGAGGCTTCCATGGCGGTGGTGGTTTCCACGGCGGTGGTTTCCATGGCGGCTTCGGCGGTTTTCGTGGCGGCGGGTTCCGCGGCGGTTTTGGCGGTCGCTTCGGGATCGGCTTCGGCGTCTATCCCGGTTTCTACGGCGGCTATTACCCAGGGTACTACTATCCGGGCTATTACCCCGGCTACTACTCGCCGTATTACGCGCCCGCCTACTATCCTTACGGCGGCCTGTATTATCGGCACTGGTAGCTTCGACGCCCGCCTGGGCTGATGCAGTATTGTGCGGACCGGCTCCCTACGATCGGGAGCCGGTTGCACGCTGCAGGGGCAGAGCGCCGCGAGCTTCGATCCGCTACCGGTCACCGATTAACGGACATATCGTCCGATAGGCGTTCCGTTGCCGGCACGATGAATTAGTCGTAGTCGGGTCTTCCCAGACCGCGCGGCCGGAGTTCACTGGCCAGGCGGCACCTCGTTCCGCCTTCACCGACGCACAGGCCGACCGGCCACGCACGGAGAAACGCGGCAAGCCCGACGATATTCGGACGATCCGGCAGCGGCGTCTGCGTCAGGAAAAACACCCCCTTGAAATGAATGTTGAACAGCGGCCGAAGTCCATCTCTCGGATTTCGACGGTCGGTATCGTCGACGAGATGGTCGAAGACCGTCCTCGGCCCTGAAGGGTGCGATGCGCCGGGCGCGTCCGGCTGACCGGGCTTCCGCCGGCGCCGGCGGCGCTACTGTGCCGCCCGCCCGGCGCCGGTCGGACCAATCCCCCGCCCGCTTGCGCCTAAGTGGAGTAGCCTCGCCCGTCATGACCGTGTCCTATTGCATTCCGCTCTATAACAAGGAGCGCTACATCGCCGCCGTGCTCGACGCTGCGCTCGCGGAATGCGCCACCACGGGGGGCGAGGTGCTGGTCTATGACGACGCCTCGACCGACCGTTCTGCCGCCATTGCCGCGGAGATCGCCGAACAGCGGCCGGTCACGCTGATCCGCGGCGCGCGCAATCGCGGCGTGTTCGATGCGACCGGCATCCTGATCGAGCGCGCAAGCCAGCCCTGGCTGCGTTTGGTCGATGCCGACGACCGGATCATCGCCGGCAGCACGGACCATTTGCTGGGATTGCTGCGCCGGCATGATTCGCTGCTGGCGCAGGGCGTGTGCGGCTCGGAAGATGCCGAACCGCCGGCGCAGGATTTTGCGGCGGCCGCTATCCGGGTCGAGCAGCAGCCGTTCCGGCCGCTGCTGCGCAATATCGATTTCAACCTGTCGGCCAGCGTCGTGCCGGCCGCGGCCGCGCGCGCCGCCCTGCCGCTGCCGAGCGCGCTGCGCATCGGGCAGGATTTCTGCGTCTCGCTGCGTCTGGCCAAGCGCGGCCCGCTGGTACATAGCGACGCGATCGTGACGCTGCAGCCGGCCGAGAGCGAGAACCGCCTGTCGCGCCGTGTCGCCGCCATGTATCGCGACCTCTGCCTGATCATCGCCGAGGAAGTTGCCGGCGAGGTGCCGGCGCAGGACGCGGCCTATGCGGTGCGGCGCCAGGCGGCGCGCTGCCTGCGCTATTTCCGGCGTGAGGCGCCGGGGGCGCTCCGCCTGCCCGACCGCGTCTTTCTGGCGCGCTGCCGGCTGAGCCTCACCCTGGAATCGGTCGGCGTCCAGGCCGACCGGCTCCGCCGGATTGCGGATCTGTTCGGGCGCGACGCCGCACGCGTGCTGCAATGAACGCCGCTCTTGCCCGGGCGCCGTATCTTGCCTTGACGGTGCTCTGCCTCGCCTTCGGCCCGCTGATCTATGTCTCGGCCCGCGGCGCCACCCTCGGCATGCTGCTGATCGCCGCCGCCCTTCTCTTGGTCGAGCCGGGCCGAGCGGGCACGGCGCTCGGCCGGGCCGGCTGGCGGCTTTGACCATCCTGCCCTTCCTCGCCTGGATGCTGCTTTCGGCGCTCTGGGCGCCCGATGCCGGCGGCGCGGCCAGCCTGGCGATTCGCCTGGCCGGGCTGGTCCTGGCCGGCGTGCTGCTGATCGGGCAGTGCCGCGACCTTGATCCCGACCGACTGCGCCGGCCGATCATGGCCTTCGCGCTCGGGCTCACGCTTTCCGCCTTGGCCGTCGCGATCGATCTGCCGCTCGGCGGGCATCTCGGCCGCTCGCTGCATCCGCCGGCCGGCGAGGCCTACGACCCGGCGCTGTTCTACGCCCGCGCCGCGACGCTTCACGCCGCCTTCGTCATCCCGCTGCTGGTGGCGCTGGTCCGGCTGCGCGCCGTGCCGCTGGCCGTGCTGCACACAGCGATCACGGTCCTGGCCCTGTTCGAGACCGCCAGCCTATCGGCCAAGATCGCGCTCGCGATCGGCTTCACCCTGCTGGCGGCGGTTTATCTCGTGCCGCGGCTGCGCTGGGCCGGGCTGGCGGTGCTGGCGCTCGCGGTCGTGGTCCTCCCGGCCGTGTTTCCGCTCAGTCCCGGGCCGGAGACGCGCTGCTGGCTGATCAACCACAAGCCCTCGGCCATGCACCGGATCCTGATCTGGAGCTTCGTCGCCGACCATATCCACGAGCGGCCGATCGCCGGCTGGGGCCTCGACGCAGCGCGCGACCTGCCGGGCGGCAAGGACAAGGTCGTGCTGCGCTGGTGCCCGCCTGCACCCGCAGCCGGCGCGATCGCGCTCGACAGCGAGATCCTGCCGCTGCATCCGCATAACGGCATCCTGCAGATCTGGCTCGAGCTGGGCGGGATCGGCGCGCTGCTGGGCTTCGGCGCGTTCTTCCTGGCCATCGTGCGGATCTTCCGCATGCCCGCCTGGCGCACGCCCCCTGACCCAGGCGATGTTCACGGCCGGACTCGCCGCGGCGCTGTCGGTCGCGCTGGTCAGCTTCGGCATCTGGCAGGAATGGTTCCTGGCCGGGCTGTTCGTCGCTGCCGGGCCGGCCGTGCTGGCGGCCCGGCTGCCGACAGAAAGGCTTACACGATCGGCGTCATGACATGGGTGCGGAAGCCCGGCCTTGTGCTGATCCGGTCGAACCAGGCAGCGAGATGCGGCAGCTCCGGCCGCTCGAACGCGAAGGCGAACCAGCGCCGCGCCGAATTGCCGAGCGCCAGATCGGCCAGCGACAGGTTCGACGAGGCGATATAGGGCCGCGCGGCCAATTGCCGGTCGAGCACCGCCCAGACGGCGGCGAGCTTCTGCACCAGCGGCGGGATCGTCGCCGGATCGGTGCCGCCGGCCGGTGGCCGGACCAGCGCCCAGAACACCGGAGCAATCGCCGGCGCCATCGTGCTGAGCTGCCAGTCGAGCCATTGATCGACCGCGGCGCGCGGCGCCGGGTCGGCCGGATAGAGCCGGTCGCCACCATAGCGGTTGCACAGATAGCGCATGACCGAGTTCGATTCCCAGACCGTCACCTCACCGTCGATCAGGGTCGGCACCAGCCCGTTCGGGTTCATCATGCGATAATCCGGCTCGTCGACCTTGCCGAATTGCCGTCCGGCATCGACCCGTTCATAGGCCAGGCCCAGCTCGTCACAGCACCACAAGACCTTCTGTACATTGGACGACGTCGCCCGGCCCCAGATCGTCAGCATAGCTCCCTGTCTCTCCTGCATTTGTCCGATGGACCGGCATCATCCACGATCGGCGCCGGAAGACAATGCACGCTTTGGCGCAAGGCGGCGCTTCCCGGATCCTTCGGATGTTCGCCACGCTGATCGCCGCCGCCCCGTTCGTCACCGTCATCGCGCTGATCGCCAGCCGGCGCGCGGGCGTGCTCGCATCGGGCGTGATCGGCTGGCTGCTCGCGATCGGCGGCGCGGCGCTGCTGCGGCCGGACCTGGCGGATCTGCCGCACTTCGCCCTGGTCGAATCGCTGAAAGGCGGCTGGATCGCCTGGCAGGCGGTCGCCGTCATGCTGGCCGGCATGTTCTTCTACCGCACCATCCGGCGGCATGAGGCGGCGCTGTTCGAGACAAGCGGCAGCACGACCGCCTTCTCGCATCGCCGGCTCTTCGCCATCTGCTTCCTGATCTCGCCCTTTGCCGAATCGGCGACCGGCTTCGGCGTCGGCTGCATCATCGCGGCGGCAGCGCTGCTGCGCATGGGCATCTCCGGCGTACCGGCCGTGGTGCTGGCGCTGTTCAGCCAGATCCTGGTGCCCTGGGGCGCGCTCGGCGTCGGCACGATCATCGGCGCCCACGTGTCCGGCCAGGACGAGATCGCCCTCGCCTTCGCCAGCGCGTTGCTGTCCTGGCCGCTATTGTTCGGCTATCTCGCCGTCTATTGGCGCGCCGCTGCAGCGGCCGGGCATCCGGTGCCGACCGGCCAACGGATCGACGATGCCGTGTGGACCGGAGCGCTCTGCCTCGCCTTGGCCGCAGCAAGCCGGGTGGTCGCGGCCGAGCTCGGCTGCATCGCAGCCTGCGGCGGGCTGCTGGTGCTGCGCCATCTGCGCGACGAGCGGCCGGATTGGGCGGCGCTGCGCCACGCGGCCGGCAGCGCCGCACCCTATGCTGCGCTCAGCCTGGTCCTGATCGCGACGCGGGTCGTGCCGCCCTTAACCCATGGGCTGAAGGCCGTGCTGGTCTTCGCGCCCTTCGCCGATCTGCCGGGCTTCGCCGCGCTGTACAATCCGAGCTTCTGGCTGATCGCGGTCGCGCTCGGCTTCCTGTTCAGCATGGCGCGCGGCCGCGCTCTCGGCGAGATCGGCCCGCTGCTCGCCGAGACGGCGCGCTCGGGCTGGCGTCCGGCCCTCATCACGCTGCTGTTCATCACCACGGCGCAGATCGTCGCCGCGGCCGGCGGGGCGCGGCTGATCGGCGATGCGCTGCATGCGGCACTCGGGCCCGCGACACTGCTCGCCGCCCCGCTGCTCGGCGGGATCGGCGGCTTCCTGACCGGTAGCGGCGGCGCCTCGAACGGCATGATGATGCCGGTCGAGGCCGTGATGGGCGCGGGCACCGGGCTGTGGCCGGCCGCGCTGCAGAACACCGCCGCCTGCAATTTCAGCCTGCTCTCGCCGATCCGCGTCTCGATGGCGCTGGCGCTCGCCGCTCCGACGGCCGACGAAGGCACGGTCTATCGCGCCGCCCGGCCGATCGCGGTCATGCTGTGCTTGGTCCTGCTCGGCGAGGCGGCGGTACTGCTGGCGACCGGCAGATAGGCTCGCCTTCAGGGAAAGGGCGGCAAATCATGCGCGGCGCGAAACGATCGCAGCAAGCCGCGCGTGATGGCCGGATTCAGCCCCAGAACCTGCCGGGCCTTGGCAAGCGTGTCCAAATTCCCGTTCACAGGCGGGTTGGTCAAGGCCGCCTGTTGCAGGGCGTCATTGAACATCTGCCGGAGCGTCAGGGCGTATTGGATATAGGTCGCGACCTCCTCCGCCAGCTCCGCCAGTTCAGCGACCTTCGCGGCGCGTTCCTTGTCCTCGCTCGGCGTCGGCACGTCGTCCGACGCCTGAGCGTTCGGCGCCGGCGGGTTCTTGGGCTTGCGCTGCGGGACGGCAGGCGTCGGCGCCTTGGCCACCCTCTCCGGCGCAGTCGCTTTCGCCAGCAGATCGCTCGCGGCCTTCACCAGCAAATCGTCGTCGTCCACGCCGGCTTCCAGCGCATAGAGCTGTTCGAGAAACTGGTCCACTTCCGGCTCGAGCCGGATCTTCTTCGCCGACGTCCTCGTCGCCCGCAGCTTCGCCAGCAGATCCGACGCCACGACCCGCCGGCAGATCGCGGTCAGGCCGTCCTGGGTCTTGTCCTGTTCGTGCACTTCGAGCACGCTGCGGAAATTCCGGATCAGATCGCGCGCCAGGCCGCCCGACATGCAGTAGCTCATCGCAAAGAACGCAATCGGCCGGCCGACGACGCGCTGTTCGAGCAACTCCTTCGCCGATTCGAAATCGAGATGGTCGACATAGACGAAGTCGTCGAACGCGCTGTCGAACACATCGCGAAACGGCAGGCCGCGCCGTTCGAAATTGCTCATCGCGTTCTCGGACACGGAGATCAGATAGAAGCAGCGTTCCAGGCCGAAGACCGATTTTATGTCATTGAGAAATTGCTGCGCGAGTTCGTCCGAGGCGAGCTTGTCGAGCTCGTCTATGCCGATGATCACCTGATATTTCTTCGAGGTTTCTTCCAGGAACCGCATGAAGAAGTAGCCGATCTCCGGCAGGCTGAGCTGGTTTTGCGCCAGCGTTACCGCACGGTTGACGCCGCCCTCGAGACCGATCGGGAGCTTCAGCGAGCCCGACCAGCCCGAAGTGTAGCTCTGCTGGAATTTGAGCGCCTTGAGCCAGGTTTCCGCGCTGTTGCGCAGCCCCGGCGGCGCCTCCATCGCCAGCGCCTGCTCGGCCAGCTGCGCCTTCCACCGCGCCCTGTCTCGATCGATCCGTCTCTCTTGCGCCTCCAAAAACCCGCCGGTAAGTCGCCCATATACCGGAAACCACCCGATCGATTGGTGCAGCAATTGGGCCACCGAGATCATCAGCGTCCGCCAGGCGCCGAGATGCAGGAACTCCGCCAGCATCAGGCCGACGACGATCAGTGAAACGCCGAGCGCCAGCACGGGAGCCGGATTGATCTTCAGCAGATCGAGCCATCGGGCGAAAAACAAAGGCGACCTCATCGGCCGTTACCGCCGGCGCAGATTGTGCTTTTGGCCATCGGCGTTCGGATCGCCCGTCGGATGCGGCGCCGTGGCTTGCCCGGGATCCGGCTGGTCCTTGCCTTGCTGCTGGGGTGCGGCTCCCGTGGCGGCCGCCACGGGCTTGCTTTGCGTTGGCGCTGTCGTCTGCGGCCCGGAAGACGCAGCCGGCAGGGATGGAACCGCGGCCAGCACAAGGCCGATCAACAGGCTCAACAGCACGAGCACCATGCCGAACCGGATCAGCAGGGACGGCAGCGGCTGGAGCGCCAGGAGCCTCGACGGATTGTCCAGGCGCGCCGCCGGCACATCGACGGGCAGTCCAGGCGGATCGTATTTGCCGCCTTCCGCCTCGATCACGTTCTGGCACGCCGTTGAAAACAGATAGAGAATGAACTCGCGCGCCTGATAAGCGACGGGCGCCGAGACCAGCACGCCGAGCACCGGTTTGCCGTTGATCGTCTCGATGACACGCTTCGGTCCGCAGAACAGCTTCAACAGCGTGGTCTTGCCGGCGCCGCGGGAGCCGGCGATGCCGATGCTGCCGCCCGGCATGTTCTGCAGCATGAATTGCAAACGCCGGCGGGCCGGCGTCTGGATCGTGAAGCGCTTGTCGAAGATCTCGCCGAAGCCACGCGGCCGCCGGATTTCCAGGCGCGGTGCATAAGACGGCGCCGTTCGCCGGTTGATCGCGGAAATCGTCTCCTGTCGCACGCGCTCGTACAGGAGCTTGCGGATCGCCTCCTCCTGCGACCGCAGCGCGGCTTCGGCCGAGGTCCACGGCGTATTTGCCGCGTATCTCGCCTATCTGCCGGCGCCATTCCGCAAGGTGCGCCGCAGCGGCCTGTCGAAATTTCTGATCGCGATTTCCGCCCCCGCTCGAGCAGCCACGCGAGTAGCGCAAAGAGGAGCAGCGCCAGGCCCGGCACGATCCACCCACCTAGCGTCGTCAAGGCCGCGAGCGACTGACGCCAGTCCCGCACCAAATCCCAGAGGCCCCAGCCGGCCAGACCGACAAGGATGATTGCGAGCAAACCGACGATCGCGCTTGTCGCGTTGGCTTCGGGCAGACCGGTCTTGGGTTCCTCGCCGGCCTCCGCGGACACCGTTGCGATGAGCGCTTCATGCTCGCGCTCGGCCGTCTCGTATTTTCTTATTTCGTCGAGCGCGACCTCCCAGACCCGACCGCTCTCCGCGCCGATCTCATCATAGATTTCCCGGTCCTCGTAGCCGACCTCTTCCAACCCTTCCCGGATCTGACGATCCTCCTGGATGGTCTTCTCGATCAGCCCGTTCAACGTCTCGACAGATCTCTCGAAGGGCATTGCCGTTCACCCGTCCGGCTCAGGGTGTGTCGCGCGCGCCGGCTGATGCCGCCGCGACCGGCGGTGGTCGGCGGCGGCGTCCGGCAACTTTCAGTTTACCAAAACTCGCGCGGGTCCGCGACTATCGAAAGGGCGTAACGATCCGCGGCGTCAGGCCGGCCAGAGCCAGGCAGCCCCCCGAACGCCGCTCGAATCGCCGTGGATGGCGCGCCGCACCGGCGTATCGATGCCGTCGGAAAAAGCGTAGTCGGCGATGCCATCGGCCAAGCCGTCATAGACCAGCGGCTCATTCGACACACCGCCGCCGAGCACGATCACGTCGGGGTCCAGGATATTGACCACGGTGGCGAGCGCACGCGTCAGCCGGTTCCTGTACAGCCTGACGCAATCAAGCGCCGCGGCCTCGCCGGCACGCGCCGCGTCGAACACCGCCGAGGCTTCGATCGTCCGGTTTGTCAGCGCCCGATAGCTCCGGGACGATGCCGGCACCCGACAACCAGGTTTCGATGCAGCCGCTCTTGCCGCAATAGCACGGCTCGCCCGGCAGCTCCTCCGGCTTCGGCCAGGGCAGCGGATTGTGGCCCCATTCGCCGGCGATCCGATTGCGGCCGGACAGCGGGTTGCCGTCGACGGCGACACCGCCGCCGACCCCGGTGCCGAGGATCACGCCGAACACGACACCCTGGCCCTGCCCCGCGCCGTCGACTGCTTCCGACAGCGCGAAGCAATTGGCGTCGTTCTCCAGGCGGATCTCGCGCCCGAAGAGCTGCGCCAGATCGCGGTCGAGCGGGCGGCCGTTCAGCACAAGGCTGTTCGAATTCTTCATCAGCCCGCTGCGCGGGGAGACGGCGCCAGGCGTGCCGATGCCGATGCTGCCTGTCCGCCCGAGTTCGGCTTCGAAGCCGGTCACGAGGTCGTGGATCGCCAGCAGCGTGCCCTGATAATCCCCGACCGGTGTCGGTACGCGCCGGCGCAGCAGCGTGGCTCCGTCATCGCCGAGCGCAATCGCCTCGATCTTGGTTCCGCCGAGGTCGACACCGATCCGCATCACCTGCTCCTGCCATCATCCGACGCGACGGAGGGTACTGCGCGCCCTGTGCCGCGTATAGCAGCACCGGTTGGCGCCGCGCCCGTCTCCTGCTATGAGCCTGTGAATGTATGCGCCGGGGTTCTCGCAAACGCTCAGTGGGGCGGCCATCCTGGCCGCCATGCCGCCGGAGGCGGCAGTAGCTGGCGCCGCTGATGCCGGCTCGCCGGCAAGGCGGGCGGGACGCCGGCCCCACTGAAGATTGATGCGGCCTTCGGCTGTATTTTCACACGCGCTATGCGAAAGGCGACCTGAATTGGGCCGGCACCTCCCGCATGATTGACCCCTCGATCCCCCGCTACTCGCTCGATCTCGGCGCTCCCGATTTCCTCGCCGATCCCTATCCGCGCCTGGCCGAGCTGCGCCGGACCATGCCGGTGTTCTTCGATCCGGTGCGCGACCGGATCTATGTTCTGTCCTATTCGGCGATTGCGCAGATCCTGCGCTCCCGCCGCTTCGGCCGCTCGATCCTGCACATCCTGTCGCGCGACGAGCTGGGCTGGCCGCCGCCCGATCCGCGCCAGGCCGATTTCGACCGCTTCGAATCGAGCCACATGATGTCGAAGGAGCCACCCGACCACACCAGGCTGCGCGGCGTGGTCGGCCGCGCCTTCACGCCGAAGCGGGTCGAGGATCTGCGCGACCGGATGCAGGCGATCGTCGCCGACAGCCTCGATCGTCTGGCGACGCGTGACCGCTTCGATCTCGTCGCGGAGTTCGCCGAGCCGCTGCCGGTCACGGTGATCGGCGAGATGCTGGGCGTGCCGCCGGACTACCGGCAGGCGATGCGCGACTGGTCGGGCGAGATCGTCAAGCTCTACGAGCCCAGCGCCACCGAGGCCGAGCAGGCGCGCGCCAATGCCGCCGTGGTCGAGTTCGGCGCCTATCTGCGCGGTGTGATCGCCGAGCGGCGCGCCCAGCCCGGCCCGGATCTGATCAGCGCTCTGGTCGAGCGCGACGAGATGGGCGAGCGGCTGAGCGAGGACGAGCTGATCTCGACCTGCATCCTGCTGCTCAATGCCGGCCATGAGGCGACGGTCAACGGCACGAGCGGCGCGATCCTGACGCTGCAACGCCATCCTGAAGCCTGGCAGCAACTGGTCGACGCCGCACGAACGCCCGAGATCGACCCGCTGTTCAAGACCCGCCGTCGAGGAGCTGCTGCGCCGCGACACGCCGCTGCCGCTGTTCGAGCGCTGGGTGCTGGAGGATACCGAGATCGACGGCGTCAGCTTCCGGCGCGGCACGCGGCTGACCCTGCTCTTCGCAGCCGGCAACCGCGACCCGGCGAAGTTCGACGCGCCCGACCGGCTCGACCTGACGCGCGATCCCAACCCGCATCTGACCTTCGGCCTCGGCAGCCATTTCTGCCTGGGCGCGCCGCTGGCCCGGCTGGAGATGCAGATCGCCCTGCACGGCCTGGCCCGCCGCTTCCCCCGGCTGCGCCTGGCCGAGCCCGAGGCTGCGCCGGACTATCGGCCGGGCTTCGTGATCAGGGGATTGGCGCGGTTGCCGGTGGTAACGGGCTGAGGTCGAAGCGATTGACAGCGGACATCGAGCCCGGCTCCGCTGACCGCTTTCAGTTACGCGCTCGGCGGCGGTCCAGTAATAAATGCGCCACTTTCCCCTCTCCGCCCCATTGGGGCGGAGAGGTTGGGTGAGGTGGGGAACGCTTCGAACTAGACGTAGCTCTGAGCTGCAATCCTGGCCGCGCTACACCTCGTAGAACGATGACAGTCCTTTGGAAAATATAGAGATATTTATCGCTCCCGCGCGACGAGACCTGAGCGTTCCCCACCTCACCCGACCTCTCCGCCCCAATGGGGCGGAGAGGAGAGGTAACGGCCTGTCGCGCCGGAAAGCGCCGAATTTAGGCGGCTTCATCGGAGCGATTATCCCTGCACAGACGCTCAGCGCAGACCCGAAAAATACCGCCCCGTGATCCGCTCGCAATAGCCGACCAGATTGGCATGCCCCTGCACTGCCCGGCGCAGCGGCGAGTCGAGCGGTGGGGTCAGGATCGCGGTCACCATGCCGAACGCCGTAGCGTCGGCACCGCAGGGCGTGTCGCCCATCAGGAACGGCTTGTCGGCGAGGCGTACCGCCAGCGCGTCGACGTCACGCGCCGCCAGCTCGGCGATCTGCGGCCGGGCATAGCGTCCGAGCCCCTGCCCGCGCATGCGCTTGGCGGTCGAGCGGCGCACCAGCGTCCTTGATGATCGGCCGCACCGGCGCCGGGACCGCGGCGAACATGGCGCGGCCGATGCCCTGTTCGAAATTGGCACGGTCGATCCAGCGCATGTCGAGCAACGCGAAGTAGAGATGATCCTCGCACATCCGCTCGATCGTCCAGGCGGTGGCCTTCTGCTCCGCGATCAGCCCGGCATCGAAATCATGGCCGTATTTCTGTTCGACATGCCGGCGGATGAAGGTCGAATCGGCGACCGTGACACCATCATCCTCGATATAGGGCAGCATGCGCTGCGGCGCCTTGAAGACGTTGCCCTCGACCGCACGGTACGGCACCCCCGCCAGTTCCAGCAGCAGCATCGTCTTGGTCACGAAGGGGCTGGCATCCGGCGTGCCGAGAAACGGCCCGAACCTGAAGAGCGTCAGCATGAGGGCCTCGCCGGCGATGGAGGGCGGGGCAACGCAGAATAGTGCAGAACGGATCATACGACCGGCGTTTCGTATCGGGAACACGCACGATACCCGCGAATGTGGGCCGGCTCGCAACACCGTGACGGGCTTGCTCTGCGGAACCGCTCGGGGGCAAGCTGCACTCGCCGCCCGCCTTCGGAGACACGCCCTGTCAGCCTTGACCCTCGACCGCGTCACCAAGCGCTTTGCCGATTTCACTGCGGTCGACTCGCTGAGCTTCGATGTCCCCGAAGGCTCGATCTTCGGGTTTCTCGGGCCGAACGGCGCCGGCAAGACGACCAGCCTGCGCATGGTGCTGGACCTGCTGCGGCCGGATTCGGGCAGCATCACCATCGGCGGCCGGCCGCCCGGGCGGGAGGCGCTGGCCGGGATCGGCTATCTGCCGGAGGAACGCGGCCTCTACAAGCGCATGTCGGCGCTCGAGCTGGTCGCCTATTTCGGTGCGCTGAAAGGCCTGTCGCGCGCGGCCGCCCGCAATGAGGCGGCAACGCTGCTGGAGCTGGTCGGGCTCGGCGCCGCCGCCCATCGGCGCATCGACATGCTGAGCAAGGGCCTGGCGCAGAAGGTCCAGCTCGCCACGGCGCTGCTCAACCGGCCGAAGCTGCTGCTGCTCGACGAGCCGTTTTCCCGGCCTCGACCCGGTCAATCAGCAGGTGTTGGAGGAGATCATCACCGAGCGGGCGCGCGACGGCGCCACCGTGGTGTTCTCGACCCATGTCATGCAGCATGCCGAAAGGCTGTGCCGCCATCTCGTGCTGATCGCGCGCGGGCGCAAGCTGTTCGACGGCACGCCCGAGCAGGCGCGCCGGTCCCTGCCCCGGCATCTGCTGCTCACCAGCCGGGGCGATCCCTCGGCCCTGCCCGGCGTCGCCGCGGCCGAGCCGGAAGCGGTGTTCGAGGGCTGGACGCGCTGGCGGCTGACGCTGCGGCTCGGCGCCGAACCGCAGGCCGTGCTCGAAGCCTGTTTCGCGCAAGGCCTTGTGCTGCGCGATTTCGACCAGCAGGAACCTAGCCTGCACGATGTGTTCATGCATCTGGTCGGGGCCGATCTGCTGCCACAGCAGGACGCAGCATGAGGCGCATCCTGCTCATCGCCCAGCGCGAATACCGCCAGCATCTGAAGACGCGCGGCTTCTGGATCGGGCTGCTGCTGATCCCGGTGATCATGGTCGCGAGCACCGTGATCCCGCTGCTGCTCGAATCCGAGCAGGGCGGCGACGCCGTGCTGCTGGCCGATCTGTCGGGGCGATTCCAGCCGGCGATCGAACAGGCGGTCGAGCGCGGACTATCAGAAATCGCTGCTGCGCCCGCCTGTCGATCTATGCCCAGGAATACGATCTGCATCCGCCCGGCGCGCCGCACGATTGGGCAACGCATTCGCTCTGGTACAGCGATGCCGAAGCCGAAAGCTTCGCGGCCTGGGGCGGCATCGACGCCGCACTGGCGCTGCTCAAGCCGTCGCTGCCGCCAAACGCGTCACCGTTCAAGACGCCGCCGCACTACCTGCATCTGGTGCCGTTTCCCGAGGGCATCCAGCCCAACCTGCCGACGGCACAACTCGATACTCTGGTGCCGCCCTATCTCAAGGGCGAGCCGAACGTCCCGACCGCAGACGGCCCGCGCCGCGCCATCGCCGCGGTGGTGCTGCCCGAAACGCTCGGCCCCGGCCATCCGGGCTGGGAGATGTGGACCAATGGCGGCGTGAACGCCACCATCATCCAGCTGCTCGCCGACACGATCCGCCAGCAGAACCGCGAGCAGGCGCTCGAGGCCGGCGGGCTCGACGCCGCCGCCGTCGCAGCAATCGAGGCGCAGGATACCGCGCCGCATGTCAATTCGCCGAAGCTGGGCGGCACCGTCTCGACCAATGCCATCCGCCAGCTGATCCCGGTCGGCTCGGCCTGGCTGCTGTGGATGACCATCATGATGGTCAGCAACGTGCTGCTGCACGGGCTGATCGAAGAGCGCTCGAATAAGCTGATCGAATCGCTGCTCGCCACGGTCACGGCGCAGGAGCTGATGTCGGGCAAGCTGCTCGGCGTCGCCGGGATCGGCTTCACCATTGCTGTAACCTGGACCGTTTTCGCGGTCGCTTCGGTCGGATTTGCGCCGGCCGATCTGGCGCTGGTGCTGCGCCCGGCGCTGGAACCTTACGCCTCGGTCGCCGCGGTGCTCGGCCTGGTGTTCTATTTCGTGACCGGCTATTTGGCGATCGCCACGCTGTTCCTGGTGATCGGCTCGATGAGCGATTCCATGCATGACGCCCAGGCCTATATGACGCCGCTGATCGTCATCCTGCTGGCACCGCTGGTGATGATCCGCCCGGCCATGGCCGATCCACACGGGCTGCTGCCGGTCATCATGTCGTGGATTCCGATCTATACACCCTTCGTCATGCTCGCCGGCTCGGCACCGGCGTCTCGACGATCGAGGTGGTGACGAGCAGCCTGCTGCTGCTCGGCTTCATCGCCTGCGAGCTGGTCATCGCCGGCCGGATCTTCCGCGCCAGCCTGCTGCGCGCCGGCCAGCCGCCGAAATTCGGGGCGCTGCTCCGGCTTTGTTTCGCCAAAGGGCTGAAATAGCTAACCAACAGTCGAGCCGCGATCATCTCCTCACCACCCCATTGGGTCGGAGAGGTCGGTCGAGGAGGAGAGCGCTCCTAGCCGGATTTGTTCAACCACGAAGGTCACGAAGTCCAAGACCGCGGTGCAGCCACATCAAATCCTCCGACGGCATCTCGGGCCTCGCCGTCGTGAACCCGTCCCTTCGTGGCCTTTGTGTCCTTCGTGGTTTAATTGCGGCTGCGCCGCGCGGAAGGCTTGGCCAAACGAGCGCTCCCATGCGATCCCGCCCCACCCAGCCTCTCCGCCCAATGGAGCGAAGAGGGGGCCGTGCGGGAGCCGTCAGATCTCGCCCGCCAGCCGGTCGATAATGTCCTGAACCAGCTGTTTCGGCGGCTCGCCGATCGGAATGGTGATGACAGGCTCCTCGGCGGTCGGCTCCTCCAGCGCGGCGAACTGGCTGTCGAGCAGTGCCGGCGGCATGAAATGGCCGAGGCGCCGGCCAGGCGGTTGGCAATCAGGGCCTTGCTGCCCTGGAGATAGACGAATTTCACCTCGGCTTGCCGACGCCGAGCAGATCGCGATAGGCGCGTTTCAGGGCGGAACAGGTAATGACCCCGCGCGCGCCCTCTTCACGCCATTGGTCGATGCGCTCGCCGATGGCAGCCAGCCAGGGTAGCCGGTCGCATCGTCGAGCGGGATGCCATGCGCCATCTTCTCGATATTGGCCGCCGGGTGCAGATCGTCGCCTTCGACCAGCGCCCAGCCGAGCCGGCCGGCGAGCAGTGCCGCCACCGTCGATTTGCCGCTGCCCGACACGCCCATGACGATCAATATGCGGGTCGATGCCATCATGACCTCCGTTGCGGCTCCGGGATCGGCTCGATCCGGCCGAGCACCAGCACATAGGACGCGATGCCGATCAGCAGCACGAGCCCGGCGACAAGGAATGCCGCGGTGAAGGAGTCGGTTTCCTTGACGATGAAACCGGTCGTGATCGGAGCGATCACGCCCATCATGTTGTTGGCGAAATTCATGATGCCGCCGACCGTGCCGGTGCCGCCCTTGGGCGCGATCAGCGATGGGATCGACCAGCCGACCGGCGCGGCCGCGGCGAGGCCGCTGAGCGCGATCGAGATCCACAATATGGCCCAGGCGGTGTCCGTGGTTTGGGTCGCGCCGAACACGGCGAGGCCGAGCAGCATGCCGCAGATCAGCACGCTTTTGCGTACGGCCGTCTCGTCGCGGCCCTGCGCAACCAGATGATCGACCAGCCAGCCGCCGACGATCAGGTCGCTCACCGTCGCGCACATCCATGGGATAGCGGTATAGGCGGCCGATTTGAGGATGCTCATATGCATCGTCTGAACCAGATAGCCGGGCAGCCAGGTCAGGAACATGTAGAAGGAATAACCATAGGCGGCGAAGCCGATGGTCAGGCCCCAGACCTTGCGGTTCTTCAGCAGATAGCCCAGCAGCGAGAAGGCGCCGGCCTCGGCCGGACCCTCGGGCGTGGCGCCGTTGCTGACGATGTACTCGTGCTCCTCGGCGCTCAGATGCCGGTCGGCGCTCGGATCGCGATAGAGCACGTAATAGGCGACGAAATAGAAGAAGCTCAGCGACGCTGTCATGCCGAAGCCCCAGCGCCAGCCGAAATTGCTGACGACGACCGCGACCATCGGCACGCCGATGACGTTGGAGAATTTGGCGGCAGCGTCGAAGATGGCCGTTGCCAGCGCGCGCTCGCCGCGCGGAAACCAATAGCGGTCGCCTTGGAGCTGGCCGGAAATCCCGGCGCCTCGGCAATGCCGAGCACGAAGCGCGCGGCGAAGATGCCGGTGAAGCCGCTGGTGAACGCCATGACCCCGGAGGTTACGGCCCAGAGAAAGGCGCCGATCCGCCCGACCTGCATCACGCCGAACCGGTCGAGCACCATGCCGACCGGGATCTGCAGATAGGCATAGGACCAGAACAGGGCGCTGAACAGCAGGCCCATATCGCCCGGGTCGATGTTGAATTCGGCCTGGAGCTGCGGCGCGGCAACGGACAGGTTGAGCCGGTCGATATAGTTGATCAGCACGCCGGCACCGAGCAGGGCGCCGATGCCCCAGCGGCGTCGCGGTATGGGCCGTGCGAAGTCGCTCATCCTGCCGGTTCCTCCGCTTAGCATCCGGGCTTCATGCCGGGTTGCGCCATATCGCTTGTTAGCGCTAACATGACCGAGTGTAAAGCGGCTTTCGCCGAAGCAGGGATTCTCTCGCGGTGAGCCTCAGAAAATCACGATCCTCCCGCACCGGGCGCGCGACCATGGCCGATGTCGGCGCGCTGGCCGGGGTCAGCGCCATCACCGTGTCGCGCGCCCTCAAGACGCCGGACAAGGTAACGCCGGAACTGCGCGCCCGGATCCATGGCGCCGCGCAATCGCTGGGCTATGTACAGAACCGCGCGGCGAGCGCACTCGCCGCCGCGCGCTCGATGAACATCGTCGTGCTGATCCCGTCCATGACCAACCTGGTGTTCGTCGATCTGCTTGCCGGCATCCACGACGTGCTGCATCCGCGCGGCTTATCAGGAGGTGATCGGCATCACCCGCTACTCATCGGCCGAGGCGGAGAAGCTGCTCGGCAGCTATCTGGAATTCCAGCCGGACGGGCTGCTGATCACCGGCCTCGACCATCCGCCGGAGGGCTGGCGCCGGCTCGAGGCGTTCGGCCGACCGGTCGTCCATATGATGGAGCTGGCCGAGCAGCCCGGCGCCTGCAGTGTCGGGCTGTCGCAGGAGGCCGCGGGTACAGCACTGGCCGAGCATTTGCTGGCGCGCGGCTATCGCCGGATCGGCTTCGTCGCGGCCCAGCTCGATCCGCGCACACTGGCCCGCGGCGCCGGCTATCGCGCGGCGCTGCAGGCCGCCGGTCTGCACGATCCGACGCGGGAATTGCGCGTGTTAGATGCCTCTTCGATCAGCTTGGGCGCCGAATTGCTCGACCGGATGCTGGAGCAGGCGCCGGATTGCGACGCGCTGTTCTTCTGCAACGACGATCTGGCGCAGGGCGCGCTGTTCCGCTGCCACCGCCGCGGCATCGCCGTGCCGAGCTCGCTCGCCATCGCCGGCTTCAACGATCTGCCGGTTTCCGCCTGGTGCACGCCGTCGCTCACCACCATCGCGACGCCGCGCTACGCGATCGGCCGTACCGCCGCGACCATGTTGCTGGAGCTGCTCGACGGCAAGGAGCCGGCGGAGCGCCGGGTCGATCTGGGCTTCGAGCTCAAAGTGCGGGAAAGCAGCTAACCGATTGATATTACGCGCGCTGGACAACGTTCCGCCAAAACCGCTGCAGGCTCTCGACCCCGCCGGCGGTGGAACTCCACAGCGTCGTATCGCAGACCAGCAGGCTCCCGGCGCAGACATCCGGCCTGGTCTGGAGCAGCGCATTGAAACGGTGCCCGCCCGCCAGCACGAAGGGATGGGGCGGCGCAGTAAGATCGACATCCTGCCGGGCCAGCACGTCGAAGCGCGTAGCGCTGTCGCCCAGCAACTCGAAATGCGGCAGATGCGGGTGCAGGTTGAAGCTCGCGACGCCGTCAAGCAGTCCGAAGCGATCGGCTGCCGCGTCGATTTCCAGCGGTGCGGACGAGCCGTCCGGCGCCTTGGCCGGCCGGAGGCCGAAGCGGTTGCGGACCGGCAGGCCGAGCCCGGCCAGCAGCGAGAGGCCGAACCCGCCGAATTGCTGCTGGGCCGGGATCGCCGGATCGCCGTGATGGTAGAATTCTGCCTCGCGCCGCGGCTGCCGCTGATCCTCGGGCAGATCGTCGGCATTGCCGATATCGTGATGCGGGCAGACGAACAGCATATGGCCGGGCTCTGCCAGAAAGGCCCGGATCGCCGCGATCTCGCCGGGACTCGCCTGCTGGTCCGTCGGCCGGGAATCGAAGCCTATGACGATCAGCGTGTCGATACCGTCGAGGAACCCGCCATCCAGCGGGGTCCGCTGCTCTTCGATCTGCCGTTCGGCCACGCGCACCGGCTGGCCGGTCAGCGACCGGCAAGATCGATGAACCTCACGAAATTCGCGCGCTGGATATTGTCGAGAAATCCGCCGATGCCTTGGTCGAACTGCACCGGATCGGCGAATTTCTCGTAGTGCGGCCAAAACAGGCGGCGCAGTTCGAACAGGGCTGGAAAGCGGTTTTCCAACCTGCCGAGCGGCGCCGAGGTTTCGTCCGGACGACTCCAGGCAAAATACATCGCAACGCGTCGGCTGGTCATGGCGAGTCCTTACATAGTGCATCCTGATGCGCGGCGGCCAAGCATAGCGCAGACTGCCGCTAGACGATGTTAGATCGTATGAGGCCGGGCGCCGGGAAACCATTCGACATGAAAATCGCCGGTACAGCCGTAGTACACGGCGCGTTTGCCGGCGATCGAGACGAGATAGCCGACGCAGCCGGCCGCCGCGATGCGCTCGCAGAACTCGCGATACAGGATAGAAACCCGACTGGATGGCGCGGATCGCCGCTTCGACGCCGCTCGCCGAGAACTCTATCGCCGGCCCGGTTTCGATCGCGGCACCGGGCACGCGCTCGCTGCTGCCAATCGGGTAGGTAATAGACCTTCTCCGCGCGGACAAGATCGGCGTGGTAGCGCTCTACTCCCGTTTCGATCAGCTTCATGACCACTTGGGCGAAGCTGATCCCGCCTGCATCGGACAGAGTCGAGCATTCGTAAACGACCGTTTTGACATGTGCATCCATTACACTCTCCTTCATTCGGTTGGTACGGTCCGCATGCCGTGCCGGCGGACGATGTCCTGCAGGACCGCTTCGACCCCGGCCCGCTCCGCTTCGGTCAGATGGCCGAAGAATTCGGCGTCGTTCCGATCGGCCAGCGCCGAGAGTTCGGGCACCAACGCCCTGCCCTGTGCCGTGAGAGCCAGGGCCTGGAACCGGCGGTCCTCTTCTTGCGCAGTGCGCGTCAACAGCGCCTTGGCGCAAAGCCGGTCGGCCAGCTTGGAAACGGCGCCTCGCGTCATGCCGAGCGCCTCGGCAAGCGCACTCGGCACCACGGAAACCTCGCCATAGACCCGGCGCAGGACGACCCCATTCGGCCACGGTGACGTCGCGCGCGGCCAGCTTCAGACTGAAGGCGTGGCTGACCTGGTTCGAGACGAACCGCAGCCAGTAGCCGAGATGGGCGTCGAGAGCGCTGACGGGAGATTGATCCGGCATCATGGCGACTCACTAATTGACTAGGAAACTATATATAAAAAGTTTCCTAGTCAAGTGTTATCGGAATTGCCCGGATCTAGCGGGCTCGCTATCGTCCCGGCCCGTTCCTGACGGTCCTGAGGAGCCGCGTTGCCCCCGTCCACCGAAGACGAAAAGCCGCTGCAGCAGGCGGTGGCGCTGCACCGGCAAGGCCGGCTGGCGGAGGCTGAGGCTGCCTATCGCGACGGGCTGCGCATCGAACCGGCGAATGCGGCTGGCCACAGCAACCTGTCCGATGTGCTGTATCGGCTCGGCCGTTTCGCCGAGGCAGCGGCCAGCGGCGCCGAGGCCGTTCGGCTGCGTCCGGATTTTGCCAACGCCCAGCTCAATCTGGGCAATGCGCTGGGCGCGCTCGGCCGCCTCGCCGAGGCCGAGGCCGCTTATCGCGCGGCGATCCGCCTGGACCCCGGCCTGGCCGGCGCGCGTCACGGCGCTGCCGTGATCCTGGCCAATCAAGGCCGCCACGACGCGGCGGAGCCGTTCTACCGCGCAACGCAACGCCTGCAGCCCGATCTGTTCGAAGCGCATCACAATCTGGCCTGGAGCCTGCTCTGCCTCGGCCGGCTGGCCGATGCCGAAGCGGCCTGCCGCGAAGCGCTGCGCTGCCGGGCCGATGTGCCGGAGACGTATCGCATGCTGGGCGATGCGCTGACGGGACTCGACCGGCTCGAGGCGGCGGTTGCGGCCTATCGCGAGGCCGTTCGGCTCCGGCCCGGCTTCAGCGAGGCGCAGAACAATCTGGGGATCGCGCTCGGCAATCTCGGGCGCCGCGAAGAGGCCGAACAGGCTTTCGATGCCGCATTAGAGCATCGGCCGGATCTGCTGGCCGCGCGCGCCAATCGGCTGGGCGTCAGCCTGCCGATCATGTATCGCGATGAGACCGAGATCGATCGCGCCCGCGCCGCCTATGAAACCGGGCTGCAGGCGCTGCTTGCCGCCCCGCTGCCGGCGGCGCTCGACATCGATTCCGTGGGCGGCGTGCCGCCCTTCTATCTTGCCTATCAGGGCCGTTCGGATCGCGATCTCCAGGCGCTGTACGGCGCTCATGTCACGCGGGTCGTGGCCGCGCTGCACCCGGACTGGACGGTCGCGCCGGCGGTCGAGCGGCCAGGTCCGGGCGAGCGGATCCGGGTCGGTCTGCTCTCGCCCTATTTCCATCGGCATTCCAATTGGAAGATCCCGATCAAGGGCTGGTTATCCGGGCTCGATCCTGCGCGTTTCGCGCTTTATGGCTACCATATCGGCGGCATCCAGGACGGTGAGACGACGAAGGCGGCGGCGCTCTGCCACCGTTTCGTTACCGGACCGCGCGGCTTCGCCGCCTGGGCCGAGACGATCCGCGCCGACCGGCTGCATGTCCTGCTGATTCCCGGCATCGGCCTCGACACGCTGACGACACGGCTGGCCGCGCTCAAGCTGGCGCCGGTCCAGGCCTCGTCCTGGGGCCATCCCGACACCTCCGGCCTGCCCAGCATCGATCATTTCCTCAGCAGCGAGCTGATGGAGCCGCCGGACGGCCAGACGCATTACACAGAGACGCTGATCCGCCTGCCAAATCTCTCGATCTCCTATGAGCGGGCGCCAGCCGAGCCGAGCCCGGCGACCCGCGCCGAGATCGGCGTTCCCCGCGAGGCGACCTCTACTGGTGCTGCCAGTCGCTGTTCAAATATCTGCCGCAGCACGACTGGGTCTTCCCGCGCATCGCCCAGGCCGATCCGGCCGCCTGCTTCGGCTTCATCACCTTTCCCGGCGATCCGCGCGTCACGGCGGTCTTTCGCGAGCGCTTAAGCACCGCGTTCGCCGCTCTCGGCCTCGATGCCGAGCGGCATTGCCGTTTCCTGCCGCAGATGCGCACCGAACGCTTCCTCGGCGTAACACAGCTGGCCGATCTCTTCCTCGACAGCCTGGGCTGGTCCGGCTGCACCACGCTCGAGGCCCTGTCGCAGGACATCCCCGTGGTCACGACGCCGGGACCGCTAATGCGCGGCAGGCATTCGGCGGCGATCCTGACCGGCCTCGGCCTGACCGAGCTGATCGCACCGACGCCGGAGGCCTTTGTCGCGCTCGCAGCAAATCTCGGCCGCGACCCATTACGCCGCCAGGCGCTGCGGGTGCAGATCGCCCTGACCAAGCACCGGCTGTTCGGCGACCGGGCAGCGATCGATGGGCTGGAGCAGTATCTGACGGAGGCAGCGCACGGCCGCTTCTAAGCTCAGGGCCGCCGCGCCTCCCCGTTTGGCTGGACATCTGTCAGTTCCAGTTGACCGCCCGATGGGAGCGGGCAGCGACGCCGTTCACTCGGATGAGGGGCGCGCCCCGCTGTCGACTTTCATCTCCGAAAGGCTTCGGCGGAACGCACCGACATTTTCCTCACCGTTCAGTCGATTGAATTCACGTTGCGCGTCCCACCAAAGCGGAGCCGCTCTTTCATAGAGCTCGCTTCCTTCCGCGGTGAGTTCGATGATGCGGCTGCGGCCGTCCGTGGGTGATGGCCAGATCCGGACGAAGCCGTCGCGCTCCAAAAACCCGACCATTTTCCCCCATGGCGGTCCGTTCGATGTCGAGGCGTTCGGCAAGCCCGTTCACGGCAGCGCTGCGCAGTTGGTTCAAGGCCGCCAAGATCAGAAATTGCGTGATGCGCAGGCCTGTCGGCTGAAGGTAGGCATCGTACATTCGGGAGATCTGCCGGGCAGCCTTCCTCGCGGTAAAGCAATTGCATTGATCGATTCCGATTGGCTGGTTGACCGGCAGCATCTCGCTTCCCTCGTAACTTCCCTTGAATTGGCCGAATCCCGAGCGCGTTTATCAGGCAAAAGCCTTCCGGTGCTTTTCGATGAAAGCCGGGACCGAAAGCGCCGGCGTTCCGGTGACCGTCTCGACGACATCGTTGGTGCCAGCGAAAATGCCCTCCCGGTAATTCCGGGCAACTTCGACGAGGTGCTGCACGAGGAATGGCGGGAACTTGTATAGCTGCTCCATCTTCTGCCGGAACTCCTCGATCGAAATCGGCGCGTACTCGATCGTCGCGCCGAGCACCTCGCTCATCGCAGCGGCGATCTCGGTGTGGTCCATCTCAACGGGACCATGGAGAGGGTAGATCTTACCCTCATGGCCTGCCGGCTTCGCCAGAATATTGGCGATGACCCGTCCCTGGTCACCCGCACTGATCGGGGCGTGGCGGCCGTTTTCGAAGGGAAATTCGATCTTCTTCTTAGCCCAGATTTCTTTCGCGAAATGCGGGTAGACGAGCCACTCGGCGAAGAAGGTGGGGCGGAGATGCGTCGTCGCCACGCCCGACCAGTCGAAGACCCGCTCGGAAACCCAGTGATCCTGCGCAGCATGGCTCGCCGATTCGCGACGCGCTGAGATCTGCGACATGTTGACGATCGCCGATACGCCCGCTTCCTTGGCGGCCTGCGCGAAATAGGCGGTGGCCGCGATGATCCCCGGCGCAATCGGATGGAGGAAATAGGCCGAGCCGATGCCTTCCATCGCGGCGCGGATATGGTCGATGTTGGTGAAATCGCCGACCGCGATATCGACACCGCGCCGGCGCAGGTTCGCCGCGCGCTCGTCATCCGCGCGGACATAGGCCCTGACGCGCTTTCCCCAGCTTCAGCAACTCGTCGATGGCGGCGCCGCCGGTACGCCCGGTCGCACCGCTCACAAGAATGTCCGCGTTACTCATGGCCATGATCCTTTCTAAACTAAGAGCATATGCTCCTATAAAAGAGGAGATAGGGCCTGTTCCCGACGGGCGCAAGGTGCCCCGGCGATCGTTCCGCGATTGTCTCTTAAGGAGTATCAGAGCCGGCGGCGACTACAGGATCGATAACAGCAACAAACCGACTGGATTGTGCAGCCGGTCGAGCTGTCTGGTTCTGCCGAACCTACAACAATCCCAGTTCCAGCCGCGCTTCTTCGCTCATCAGATCCTGATGCCAGGGCGGCGACCAGGCGAGCTTGACCCGGACATCGGTGATGCCCTCGACGCCCCGCACTGCTTTTTCGACCTCGCCCGGCAGCGAGCCGGCGACCGGACAGCTCGGGCTGGTCAGGGTCATTTCGACATAGACCTTGCCGTCCGCGCTGACGCAGAGATCGTAGATCAGGCCGAGATCGACCAGATTGACGGGGATTTCCGGATCGCGAACCGTCTTCAACGCTTCGAGAACGGCCTCTTTCAACGCCGGAGCACCATCATCCGGGGTCGGCGTCTCGAACGGATCATCGCCCACCGGCGCCGAACGGCCGGGCATAAAGTCGAACAGGGATTTGCTGTCATCGGTCGCCATCGCAGCCCTACTCCGTCTTAACCGGCTCCGCCGGCTTGCCGCCGGATTTGAGCGCCGCCTCGACCGCGTGCCAGGCCAGCGTCGCGCATTTGACCCGGGCCGGGAAACCCTTGACCCCGGTCAGCGGCTGCAGCCGCTCGAAATCGTCTTCCAGCGCCTCGTCGAGCGCCGGCACGTCATGGCCGGTGACGCTGGCATGGAAGGAGTGAAACAACTGCTTCGCCTCGTCCAGCGTCTTGCCCTTCAGCACTTCGGTCATCAGCGACGAGGACGCAGTCGAGATCGCGCAGCCGCGGCCGACGAAGGAGGCGTCGGTAATCCGGTCGTCCTCGACCGTCAGATAGACGGTGACGCGGTCGCCGCACAGCGGGTTGTGGCCTTGCGCCGTGTGGCTGGCATGTTCCTGCGGCCGGAAGTTCCGTGGCTTGCGGCCATGATCCAGGATGATGTCCTGATAGAGGTCGCGCAGATCCATCATGATGCGAACAGCTCCTGGGCCGCCTTGACTGCCGCGACCAGCGCGTCGACATCGGCCTCGTCGTTATAGACCCCGAAGGAGGCACGCGCCGTCGCGGCCACGCCGAGCCGGTCCATCAGCGGCTGGGCGCAATGATGCCCGGCGCGGATTGCGACTTGGTGCCGATCGAGGATGGTCGCAAGATCATGGGCATGCACGCCCTCGACCTCGAAGGACAGCACGGCGAGCCGGCGATTGCCCGCGCCCAGCAGCCTGACACCCGGCAGTTCGGCCAGACGCCGCGCCCCGTATTCGGTCAGCCGCTCCTCATGGGCCAGGATGTTGTCGCGGCCGAGCCGCTCCATATAGTCGAGCGCCACGGCAAGGCCGTGCGTACCGGTGATGTCGGGCGTGCCCGCTTCGAATTTATGCGGTGTTTCCTGATAGATCGTGTGCTCGAAGGTGACTTGGAGGATCATATCGCCGCCGCCCTGCCAGGGCGGCATGTCTTCCAGATGCTCGGCCTTGCCGTAGAGCACGCCGATGCCGCTCGGCCCATAGGTCTTGTGACCGGAGAAGACGTAGAAATCGCAATCCAGCGCCTGGACGTCGACCGGCATGCGCGGCGCGGCCTGGCAGCCATCGACCAGCACCAACGCGCCGCGGGCATGGGCCGACCGGATCACGGCCTCGATCGGCATGACGGCTCCATTGCCGTTGGCGACATGGGTAATCGCAACCAGGCGCGTCTTCGGCCCGAGCAGGGCTTCGAAAGCCGGCAAATCGAGCCCGCCGGTCGCATCCATCGGTGCGACCTTGAGCACGATGCCGAGCCGGTCGCGCAGCATCTGCCAGGGCACGATATTGGAGTGATGCTCGAACTCGGTGACGATGATCTCGTCGCCCGCCTTGAGCGCCCAGGGGCCCCAGCTCTGCGCCACGAGGTTGATGCCCTCGGTAGCGCCGCGCACGAAGACGATCTCGCGCGATTGCCGCGCGTTGAGGAAACGCTGCGCCGTCAGCCGCGCCGCCTCGTAGTGATCGGTCGCCCGCTGGCTCAGCGCATAGACGCCGCGATGCACATTGGCATAGTCATGTGCGTAGAAATTCGAGACGGCATCGATGACTTCCTGCGGCTTCTGCGCACTCGCCGCGGTGTCGAGGAACACGACGCCGGGATTGTTCCGGAAGATCGGGAAGTCCTCTTTGATCCGGCGCGGGTCGAAATCCGGCCGCGACAGCGGACCTTCGGCCAGACCGGTCGTGCGCGGATCGGTGTCCTTGCTCATGCTCAATCCTTCCGGGCCTGAAGCCAGTAGCCGATCGCCTCGGTCAACACGGCACGCACGATCTCGTCCTCGACCAGTTCGACGGCATCGATGACGAAGGCCTCGATCAACATCCGCCGCGCCGCTTCGGGCGCGATGCCGCGCGAGCGCAGATAGAACAGTGCCGTCTCGTCGAGATCACCGACCGTGGCGCCATGGCTGCATTTCACGTCGTCGGCATAGATTTCCAGCTCGGGCTTGCTATCCATCACCGCGCGGTCGCTCAGCAGCATGGTCTTGTTGAGCTGATAGGCGTCGGTCTTCTGCGCCGCCTGCTCGACCAGGACCTTGCCCTGGAACACGCCATGGGCGCGGTCGGTGACGCAGCCCTTGAACACTTCGCGCGTCTGGCCGTTGGGCGCGGCATGCCGGATCAGCGTATTGACCACGGCCTCCTGCCGCCCGCCCAGCAGATAGGCGCCGGAATAGCCGCAGAAGGCATGCGGCCCGTCCAGGCTGGCCTGCACGTCCTGGCGCGCCAACCGGCCGCCGAGCGTCAGCAGGAAGCCGTCATAATGGCCGCCCTTACCGATTGTCGCAGCCAGATGCGCGGTATGGAACGCCTCCGCCGCCTCGTTCTGCAGCTTGTAATGGCCGAGCCGGGCCAGATCGCCCGAGTTCGACCGTCTCGGAAAACGTTGCTCCAATAGCCGCCCTCCCCGGCGAAGCTCTCGATCACCGTAGCCCCGGCGGCGCGGCCGAGGCGGATGACATGCTTCACATGGCTGGCCGCCGCCGTCTCGGCGCGGCTCCAATGCACGACATGGACACGCCGGTCGAGCTGCACGCCCTCCGGCACGATCAGCACCATGCCGTCCTGCACGAAGGCGGCGTTGAGCGACAGGGAAAGCGCGCTCGGCACCGCCGCCCAGATCGAAGACCTTCGCCGCCGCCTCGGGGTTCTGCCGCGCCCAATCTGTGAAGGAGCCGAGCACCACGCCGTCCGGCAGCGCGCCGATATGCGACTGCGCCGCCGAGAAGCGGCCATTGACGAAGACCAGCCGATCGGATTGCGCCAGCTCCGGCAGCGCACCGGCTTCGGCCTCGGCCGAGGGCGCGAAGCGCGTCTCGATCAGCGGCTTGAGTTCGGTGAACTTCCAGGCTTCGTTGCGCCGGGTCGGAAAGCCGCTGCCGGCGAAGCGCTCGCGCGCCCGCTGCCGGACCGCGCCCAGCGCATCGACCGGCGGCGTGCCGAGCGAATCGAGGAAAATCTCAGGGATCGAGGAAAATCTCAGGGCTGCTCATGGCTCAGGCCGCATCGCCGAGCATGGCGTAGCCGCTCTTTTCCAGCTCGACCGCCAGGCTCTTGTCGCCCGACATGACGATCTTGCCGCCCGACAGGACATGGACATGGTCCGGCGTGATGTAGTCGAGCAGCCGGTTGTAATGGGTGATCAGCACGAAGGCGCGATCGGCCGAACGCAGCTTGTTGACGCCGTCGGAGACCTGACGCAGCGCATCGATGTCGAGACCGCTATCGGTCTCGTCGAGAATGGCGAGTCGCGGATCGAGCAGCGCCATCTGGAAGATCTCGTTGCGCTTCTTCTCGCCGCCGGAAAAGCCGACATTGACCGGCCGGTTGAGCAGGCCTTCGGGCATGTCGAGCAGCTTCAGCGTCTGCCGCACGGTCTTGAGGAACTGGCCGGCATCGAGTTCGGCGTTGCCGCGATGCTTGCGCACGGCGTTCACTGCGGCGCGCAGGAAATACATGTTGTTCACGCCCGGGATCTCGACCGGGTATTGGAAGGCGAGGAACACGCCTTCGCGCGCCCGCTCATCGGCGTCGAGTTCGAGCAGATCCTTGCCCTCGTACTCGACGGTGCCTTCGGTCACCTCGTAGCCGTCGCGGCCGGCGAGCACGCTGGCCAGGGTCGACTTGCCCGAGCCGTTCGGCCCCATGATGGCATGGACCTCGCCCGCTTCACGCTCAGGGAGATGCCCTTCAGGATCTCCTTCTCGGCGACGCGGGCGTGCAGGTTTTTGATCTCAAGCATTGCTCTCAGCTTCCTAAACTTCTGCCGCACACCCCTCGCCCGCTTGGCGGGAGAGGGAGGGGCCCGCATCAGCGGGAGGGTGAGGGTGGGTGCGCCGGACACGCTGCCGGGCAACCCCGGCCGGCGCACCCACCCTCACCCGGTTCGCTTCGCTCACCACCCTCTCCCGCCAAGCGGGCGAGGGTTTTGTTCGAGCGGCCCTCGGAACATCTAACCGACGCTGCCTTCGAGGCTGATCGCGAGCAGCTTCTGTGCCTCGACCGCGAACTCCATCGGAAGCTCCTTGAGAACCTCCTTCGCGAAGCCGTT
This sequence comes from Aliidongia sp., assembly GCA_037200015.1. Classification (GTDB taxonomy): domain Bacteria; phylum Pseudomonadota; class Alphaproteobacteria; order ATCC43930; family CGMCC-115725; genus JAXDMU01. The sequence continues at coordinate 79,540 of JBBCHB010000039.1, forward strand.
GACGATCAAGGACAAAGCCTCCTCAGGATTCAGCCCGCGCTGCTGGCAATAGAACATCTGGTCTTCGCTGACCTTGGAGGTCGTCGCCTCGTGCTCGACCCGGGCGGTGCGGTTGTAGACGTCGATATAGGGCACCGTATGGGCGCCGCATTTGTCGCCGATCAGCAGGCTGTCGCACTGCGTGTAGTTCCGCGCCCCGGCCGCCTTCGGCATGATCTTGACCATGCCGCGATAGGTGTTCTGCCCGCGCCCGGCGAGATGCCCTTGGAGATGATCGTCGACTTCGTGTTCTTGCCGATATGGATCATCTTGTGCCGGTATCGGCTTGCTGCAGATTGTTGGTCAGCGCCACCGAGTAGAATTCGCCGACCGAATTGTCGCCGGTCAGGATGCAGCTCGGGTATTTCCAGGTGATGGCCGAGCCGGTCTCGACCTGGGTCCAGGAGATCTTGGCGTTGGCGCCGCGGCAATCGCCGCGCTTGGTTACGAAATTATAGATGCCGCCCTTGCCCTCGGCGTCGCCCGGGTACCAGTTCTGCACGGTCGAATATTTGATCGTCGCATCTTCGAGCGCGACCAGCTCCACCACGGCGGCATGCAGCTGATTCTCGTCGCGCTGCGGCGCGGTGCAGCCTTCCAGGTAGCTGACATGGGCGCCCTTGTCGGCGATGATCAGCGTGCGCTCGAACTGACCGCTATTGGCGGCGTTGATGCGGAAATAGGTCGACAGCTCCATCGGGCAGCGCACACCCGGCGGGATATAGACGAAAGAGCCGTCGCTATAGACGGCGGCGTTCAGCGCTGCGAAGAAATTGTCCGAACTCGGCACGACCGTGCCCAGATATTTCCGCACCAGCTCGGGGTGATCCTTGATCGCCTCGCCCATCGAACAGAAGATGATGCCGTGCTTGGCCAGCTCGCCCTTGAAGGTGGTCGCGACCGAGACGCTGTCGAACACCGCATCGACCGCGACATTGGCCAGCAGCTCCTGCTCGCGCAGCGGAATGCCCAGCTTCTTGTAGGTCTCGAGCAGCTCGGGATCGACCTCGTCGAGCGAGTTCAGCTTCGGCTTGGCCTTGGGCGCCGAATAATAGGTCGACGCCTGATAGTCGATCGGTTCGATCTTCAGCTTGGCCCAGTCCGGCGCGGTCAGCTCCTGCCAGGCGCGGAAAGACTCCAGACGCCATTGCAGCAGCCAATCGGGCTCGTTCTTCTTGGCCGAGATGAAACGGACAGTGTCCTCGTTCAGCCCGATCGGCGCGCTCTCGCTCTCGATATCGGTGACGAAGCCGTATTTGTACTGTCGGTCGGTGACGGCGCGGACAGTGTCGAGGGCTGGCAAGCTCATGATAGCACGGTCTCAAAATTGGGGGCGGCGCCCGGCGCGGGTGATGGATCGGCAGCAGGCTGCCGGTGGTCATTTCATCGAGCGTGACCCGGGCCAGCGCCTGGCCGACGGCCTCGTGATGCGATGCCAATGCGGCCGGGTCGGGCAGAAATGCAGACGCTCGCAGGGGCCGAGCGTGCTGGTGCATTGGGTCATGCCGAACGAGCCGTCGATCGCGGCGATGATCTCGGCGACCGAGACCAGCTGCGGCGCCCGTGCGAGGCGGTAGCCGCCGGCGGCGCCGCGGACGGCCGTGACGATGCCTGCCTTGGCCAGCAGCTTCAGCACCTTCGCCACCGTCGTCTGCGGCAGGCGGGTATCGGCCGCCAGATGCATGGCGTTCACCTGCTCCGGCGCGGCGGCAGCCAGGTGGGTCGCGACGATGACGCCGTAATCGGCGAGTTTGCTCAGGATGATCATGGATCCGTCCCGTTCCAATTGGGACTGATTTAGTCCTGATTGATCGCCGGAACAACCCCTGCCGTGCTCAACGGCCCTGCGCGCGCCGCGCAGGGGCTGCGCGAAAATTCCGGATCGCGCCATGCCGCGTAGCGAATTCAGCGAGATAATGCGGGAAAGCGCCATCAACAACCCGGAAAACGGCGCTTTTCGCTGGCACGGTGTATGCTTTGGACCTGACAACGCCATTCGATCGGGGAGCCCTCCCATGCTGCGCATCGTCCTGCCCACCTGCCTCGTTCTCGCGCCCTGCTCCAACCGGCGGCGGCCGACACGCTGAACAAGACCCTGTCAGGCAAGCGGCTGGCGCTGCAGGTCAGCTGTCCGGCGGACATCGAGATCCAGCCCGGCGCCACCCTCACCGGCCAGATCGAAATCGAAGCGAGCGCCGAAGACCGCGCAGCGCTCGACGCGCTGCACTTCACCGACGGTGAGACGGCCCGGATCGAGCGCCGCGGCGATTGCGGCCTGATCGATCTCGGCGACAACGACGTCACGCTGACGATCCGCGTCCCGCTCGGCACCCCCATCGACATTGGTGGAGCAGCGCGGGCCGCTACGAGATCGGCGAGATCGGCGGGGCA
>JBBCHB010000040.1:0-111337 GCA_037200015.1 Aliidongia sp.
ATGGCCATGGCGTTGCCGGCGGAGGAACCGCTGTTGCTCGGCCGTTTCCAAATCACCCTGGCCGCTCGGGCTCCGATCCCCAGGCAACGGCTTTCGTCACAATCCCAGTACCTCCGCCATGCGCCCAAGTTCAGCGACCGACTGTGCCCCCATCTTCCGCATTACGCTGCTGCGATGCATCTTCACCGTCACTTCGCTGATCGAGAGGGTATGAGCGATCTGCTTGTTCAGTTGGCCGCTTACTACGAATGCCATGATCTCGCGCTCTCGTCGCGTAAGGCTTGCGTGGCGTTGCGCCAGTGCGGCCCGGCGCTCGGCGAGTGGAACGCTGCGCCGGCTGACTTCGACCGCATCGGCGATGGCATCGAGCATGTCCTGGTCGCGAACGGTTTCTCGATGAAGTCGCGGGCGCCGGCCTTCATGCCCCGTACCGACATCGGCACGTCGCCAAAGCTCGTCATCAAGATCACGGGCAGGTGCGCCCCGTCGCGTGCCAACTGTTCCTGAAGGTCGAGACCGCTCATTCCGGGGAGGCGAACGTCCAAGCACCAGGCAACCAGGCTCGCAATCTTTGTCGCGTGCCAGAAACTCGGCGGTAGAACTGTAGGTCGTGACCTCGTAACCCATGATTCGAGTAGGTCCGAGAGTGCGCCCCGCAGACCCGGGTCGTCGTCCACCACATGAACGCGGGCACGCTTGCCGGGATCGGTGACCATTGTTCCATCATATCACGTCCCTCGAGGCGACTGGCAGCGACAGGCGGAACGTTGCGCCAGCGCCCTCATGTGCATCTGCCCAGAGACGGCCGCCATGTGCCGTCGCGATCTTGCGCGAGATCGCCAGTCCCAGCCCCATGCCACCCGGCTTGGTCGTGTAGAGCACATCGAACAGCTTCGGCATATGCGCGGCAGCGATGCCGGCCCCGTTGTCGGCGACGAAAAGGACTATTTCATTGCCGAGATCTGCCGCGCCGATGGTCAGTACGCGCCGATGCGCGATCCCATGCATCGCGTCGATTGCATTGCGAACCAGGTTCATGACGACCTGCTGGACTTGCACGCGGTCGCCGAGTGCAAGGGGCAGGCTCGACGGAAAGTTCGTCTCGAGCAGCACGCGCTCCCGCGCGAGTTCGGCCATGACGAGAGAGGTGACCTCCCGCATGGCGTCCTCGACATCGACGCGCGCGATTTCCGGGTCCGTGTCGCGGATCAGCGACTTCAATCCTGCAATCACGGCGGCAGCGCGGCGGCTCTCATTGATCACGCGGTCCAGCGACGCAAGCGCGCGGTCCTTGCGGTCCGGGCCGGCAGCGATCCAACGGCGGCAGGCATCTGCGCTCGTGGCGATCGCGGCCAGAGGCTGGTTGATTTCATGAACGATCGAGCCCGCGAGTTCGCCCATCGATGCGAGGCGAAAGCGCGGATGTCAACTCGGCTTCGGCCTGCCCGCAGTGTCTCCTCCGTTACCTTGCGCTCGGTTATGTCGGTCAGCACGCCATAATAGACGACGTCGCCGACGTGATCGTGATCGGGCTGACCTTCACATCGGATATAACGTGTCTCGCCTCCGAGCAAGATACGATATTCAAACAGAATAGGCGCATGCACCGAAATCGCATCGGCCAGCGTCTTTATAATGCGCGGCCGATCGTCGGGGTGGATTTTCTCTGTCCAGGTCGAGAAGTCGATTTGCCCAAGTGTAGGATCATAGCCAAACAGCTTGTAGCACTCGAGAGATCCGCGCGATTCTTGAGTGCGCGTATTGTATCGGAAGTCGCCCATCCGCCCGACCTGCTGGTGCTTGATCATGGCGGCATGGGTCTCGCGAAGGGGCTTCCTCGGCGCTGCGGCGTGCCCGCCGCTCGGCGCGAGTTGGTCCTCGAGCATCGCAATCGCCGCGTCCCTGGAGCAGCCGTCGGCGCCATCGCTCGCCATGAGGGGCGACAAGGGGCCGTCGTTGGATGTCGAGATCCCGGTCATCGCATGTTTCACCTCCCGTTGCGTTTTAATGTATCAGTGCTCCGCACGATAATCGAGACGATGACCGGGAAGCTCGCAAGGAAGTTACCGCGCGTGCTGTGGCGGCCGTGCGCCATCAAGGCAGTCCCTCGGAAGCCAAAATTCTTCCGGTCGGAGAGGTTATCACACGATCTTTCCAAGATGACCGCCTTTCTTGATCAGATCATCCGACCCAATCTTCTCACCTGAAAGTATATTGCCAGACTATTATTGCTTTCTGGTTGCCGTGACGACGAAGCCACCCGATGGCAGCAGACGAAGTCACTACAAAGCGCTGCTCACATGCGCGGCTATCGTAACGGTCTTGGAGCGGCTCATTCCTCCATATCGGCGAAATCCCGCAAGGATACGAAGGGCAGCATCTGGCCGTCCGTCAATTCCGACCGGCTTTGGCAATATTCCATGTCCATGAACGCTTACGGTCGGTGTGAATGACTTGTGTGAAGCCGACATGGAATCCGGACCTGCTTGAGGTCGCCGCCGCCGCGGTTTGATTGAACCAAATTCGACAATAGGAGAGATGACGTACAACGTCGTGCAGGAATTGCGAGTGGAATTCGTGGCGGAGCCCGTCCGAATGGGAGGGGTCCCGAAATCGGCACGGGAAATGGGCGGCCGTCAGCTTCGGCTTGAGCAGTATCGGAATTGCCGGTTGCCGGATCTCACCAGAGCATAGTTGGACCCTATACAAAGGTATGGGCTCGACTATCACGTCCGATGGATTGTGACCGTACGCGGCGGAAAATATTCTTTAGCTGCACTGAAAGCCGCGTCCGACACGAGGCGGTTGATCGACCTGTCGAGGAAATCATGTGCATGGACACTCTCCGTGACCGTTTCCATCGCGTCGTCGACCTTCGCCCAGCCTGAGTGGGCACGAAGCCGATTCGATGGTGTCGGCGCTGACCGGCGATCGCTGCAAGGGAGGACAATGATGCGATCCAAGCTTCTCTCCGCCGTAGCGTTTGTCGGGGGTGCAGCCTTCGCCGCCTGTCCCGCGATATTCGACACCGAGACGACGCCTGCCGCAGTATCCGCTTCCCCGCTCGGGTCAGGATCCTCCGATGTCGGTACAGTCGCCAAGGGCCATGGGTCTGTCGAGCTTGACCGTTTCGCACCGGCTCCGGCATTCGACACTGCGAGCAGAGCGCGAACGCCCCAGGATCGCTAAGACGCCCAGGTTACCGGCCGGAATAAGCCTCTCCAACATCGATCGCCGCGCGAAGCAGACGTTTCGATGCGACTCTTGAAGGAACGTCGTATGATCGAGTTGCGGCAATTCAACTACTTCGTCGCCGTCGCCGAGGCCCTGCATTTCGCCCGCGCAGCGGATCGCCTGCACATTGCCCAACCGGCTTTGAGCATGCAGGTCAAGGCGCTGGAACAGAAACTGGGTGTTCGTCTGCTGGAGCGCGGCAAACGCTCCGTCTCGCTGACTCCCGCCGGCGCGCTGTTCCTTAAGGAGGCGAGGCTGACGCTCGATCAGGCGCGGCATGCGGAGGAGGTCGGAAAGCGAGCGGGGCGGGCGGCGCTCGGGACGGTAGAAGTCGGCTATGGCGGTTCCGTCCCCTTTACCGGCGTGCTGCCGACTCTGCTGAACAGCTTCAGCGCGGGGCATCCGGATGTCGAACTGATCCTGACCGAACGCTCTTCGGCAACACAACCCGAGGCGCTGGAGAGGGGTGTGCTCGATTTCGGGGTCTTCCGTGCCGGATATGCCGAGGAGCGGCCCGGGTTGTTGTTCGCGCCACTGCTGTATGAGCGATACGACGTCGTGCTGTCGGATGCGCATCGGCTGGCGGCGCAGGGACGTCATCGGCATCGGCGACCTTATCGACGAGCCTTTCATCGCCTATCGACGGGCGGGCGGCGCGGACAGCTCGTCACCGGTCGTCGATCTCTGTTGCCGCAACGGCTTCATGCCGCGCATCGTGCAGAGCGTTTCTCAACTGACGGCCGTCGTCAGCCTGGCTGCGGCCGGGCTTGGCATCGGCGTCGTGCCGCATTCCCTGAGTGAGCTGCGCATTGCCGGGGCCGTCTTCCGACCGCTCGCTGTCGAGGACGTCTCAATTCTTGTCTTTGCCTGCCGGCGCAACGAGCAGGCTCCGGCGACTCTCGCCCTGATCCGGGCGGCGAGCCGCTACGCCGTCAAGACGCGCACGGCGTCGCTGCGTGAAGACATGGGCGTTGGAAGACCGGATAAACCGGTCGACCTGGTTTGCCACGACGATCCCCGATGAATTCTGCTTCGATGAGGGGCTCGTCATCATCGCCACGGAGAGGACGGCTATGAGCACTGAATTGCCGGACCAGCGGTTCTTCGATGTCGAGGGGCATCGGATCGCCTACACGAGAGCGGGGCGGGGGGCCTGCGGTGGTACTGATCCACGGCATCCCGACCTCGGGCGTTCTCTGGCGGCACGTGGCGCCAAGCCTCATCCGAGACGGGCTCGAGGTGCTCACTGTCGATCTGCTCGGCTATGGCGCTTCGGATAAGCCGCTCGGCGTCGACCTCGGCATCGCCGCACAATCGAGGTTGCTGGCGCAGGTGTTGAAAGGGCTTGGCGTTCGGCTGGGAACCCTGGTCGGCCACGATATCGGCGGTGGCATCGTCCAATTGATGTGCGCCGATCGCCTCGTGTCGCCCGAGCGGATCGTGCTCGTCGATTCGATCGCCTACGACTCGTTCCCCCGAGCCCGGTATTGCACGGCTCAAGGATCCCGCATGGGACGCGATCCTCGGTGCCGCGGATTTCGACCTCGGCAGAGGGCTGGCGAAGGGTCTGTCCCGAGGCCTGTTCCACAAGGATCGTGTCAATTCCGAGATGGTCGACGCTTATGTCCGCCCCTTCCTCGGCGTCGCGGGCCGTCTCGCCTATCTCCGCGCCGCCCGCGCCTTGCGGACCGAGGAACTGGCCACGCGCATGGATGCGGTCGAGCGGCTCGATATCCCGACTCTCATCGTCTGGGGTGCCGAAGACGTCTTCCAGCCGCTCGATTGCGGCGCACGCCTGGCTGCCGCCATGCCGCACGCCCGTTTCGAAGTGATCGAGCAAGCCGGCCATTTTCTGCCCGAGGATGAGCCGGAACGACTGGCCGGGCTGATCGGCAATTTCGTGAGATCCCGAAATCCGGTCGATTGACCGCCGCGCCGGCGCTTCCAGTTGCTCCGCATCGTCAAGGCTTTCTGCGATACGAGCGCGCTTAGTCCGATGAATGTCCGTTTGGGGACGCAGGCCGTCCCATGGCCGTTTGGGTTATCGCCAGTGCGCCGAGAAGCTTCATTTCGTCGCGTTTGCTGCGCGTCGGCTGGGCCACCTGACTTGCGAGCGCCCGTTTCACAAATTCGTGGCATTCGTTCATCAGCAGCAATGACGTCCATAACGGAATTGAAGCTACGGTAAGCGCCACCCGACCGACATCATCGCCATTGGGCGAAAGGGCCCAGTTGAGGGCACTGCGTACGTCGTCGACTCGGCGGGCATAATCGTCCAGCCAGTCGGCCGCAGGCCGACTGCCAAATTCCGTCTCGGCCTGTCTGAACAGGTCTAGATGGTGCTCGGCATGGCGCCGGGCAAATTCATCGAGCTTGCCGCTCTCCGTCAGTTTTTTCATTGCATAAGCGCGCATCGTTTCGAGCAATCGGTACTGCACGACTGCTCCCCCCACCTCTGCCGAAACCAGCGATTTTGCGACCAAGTTGGCCACGGCCTCGACGGCATTGATCTTGGTCTCGCCCGCCACCGCAATGGCCGATTGCAGCGTGAAGGCGCCGGCGAAGACGGACAGGCGGCGCAGCACGGCTCGTTCATCCTCGGGCAGGTACTCGTAGCACCAGTCGAGCGCGGCGGTCAGGCTTCGATGTCGCGGTTGAGCGGTGCGTCGGCCTTGATTCAGTATTCGAAACCGGTCGTCCAGCAGCGCCGAGAGCTGTCTGACGCCGAAAGCGTCCATGCGGGCCGCCGCAAGTTCGATCGCCAGCGCCACGCCACTCAGCTTGTGACAGATGTCGGCGACGATGGGGGCATCGGCATCGCTCAACTCGAACCCGTCCACGCATGCCGAGGCCCGTTCGACGAATAGCTGGATGGCGGAGAATTTGAGGGCCTCGTCTGCGGTAAGTCCCGGCGAACTGGGCGGGACTTCCAGCGGCCCCAGACGATGCACGCGCTCGCCCTCGACGCGCAGCGGCTCGCGGCTGGTTGCCAGAATATGGATTCCCCGAGCTCCCGCCAGGAGCTGCCCCGCCAAAACTGCCGCCGTTGCGGCGACATGCTCGCAGCTGTCAAGCACGACCAGCATCCGCCTGTTGCGCAGGAATTCGACCAGCCGGGCGACCCGCGTTCTCGGGATGAACGGAGAGTCCCAGTGCCGAGGCAAGCGTGCAGGGGACAAGACGTGCATCGCTCAGCGAGGCAAGATCCACGAATTTGACACCATCCTCATAGGCGGGAACGAGCGCCTCGGCCAGGGCGAGGGCACCGTTGTCTTGCCAATCCCGCCAGCCCCGACAATGGTGATGAATCGCTGCTTCGGCAGCTGATCCCGGAGCTTATGAATCGTGTCGGCGCGGCCGACCGCCCGCGTTTGCGAGATCGGCAGATTGTGGGTCGATTCATCTGGCGAGCCTTTGTATGTCGGCGCCTCGCCTGCTTCGGATCCGCCGACGGATGCGACGAAGCAATATCCGCGACCAGGAACGGTGGTCACGTAGCGACGCCCCGGCTGACCGTCACCAAGTGCCCGCCGCAGCGCCGAGACATGGACCTTGAGATTGCCTTCATCAACGACAAGGTTGGGCCAGACACTGGCAATAAGTTCGCTTTTGCTGACAAGGTCGCCTGCGCGCTCGACAAGCGCCGTCAAAATCGCGAGGGCGCGGCTGCCAAGACGAACGGGAACGTCGTTTTCCAATAGGAGCTGCTGCGCCGGAAGGAAGCGGAAGGGGCCAAACGAAATGGCGCGCTCGGTTGAGACGGCGGACTGATCGGTCACTTCTGAAACACGCCTTGGCCCGTTGTCATGGCTGTGATGCACTGCAAACGCTTTCAATAGACGCGGGCGCGGCCGAGCATACACCAGCCATCTCCGCCCAATCTGACTTAATCAAGGGCTGTAGCGATCGCAATACTCGCCCCTGCCAGTTATTCGGCGGCATCCAGGCTGTAGCCAGGCGTTCCAAGAAACGTCATATCGCACAAAGTTGATCTCCCGAAGCCGTTGAGGATGGATCGAGGAACGTCGGAGCGGCCGGGTCGTCCTCCGTGACGAGACGCGTCGCTTTGACCGCTGGCTAGGCGTTCCAGATGCCGAGCGCGTGCTTGGCCGAACGATCGACAGGTGTCTCTACCCACTCTCGGCATCGCCACATCGTCGATCGCAGAACGATCACGCACACCGTTGCACCAAAGTATTGTTTCGGAAGGAGCGTTTTGTCGAGCGCACCTGAGCTTCATTGGTCACGTTTTGCTCTATCGTCGCCAGTATGGCTAGTAGGATACGTGCTATTATAACCGGCCATAACCACTACTTACCATCTTTTACTAGGTTAAGCGGCCGGCCTGCGGGATGTTCCGTCACGCTCCGACTCTTGGGGCGGCTCATCGAGTGTACGGGTGACTGAGTGCGGCGGTATGATTCGATTGGCTGTTATGGAAATTGTTGCCCGCGGTTTGAAGGCGAACCCTTTCGACGCGGCGTCCCGGTTATGCCTGTAGACCTGACGACGCACGAGGCCATGGCTCATGGCTGCGATCGCGGCGGCGGCAATATCTAGGCTTTCGGCAGGGACGATATGGGGAGGTCCGTCAGGCTGGTGGATCGATTGCGCGCGCAACGCTCATAGGCAAACGTGCTCGTCTGGCGGAAATCTTTGGCGCCCGTTTATTTCCGACATGCTGATCGAACACATCGGAGCACGGCTCGATAACTAGTGGTTATGAACTATACCGGGAACTCTATAGCTAATAGTTATGACCTATACCAAAGTATGGCTCTTGGTATCTCAGGCGAGGGATTGTGACCATGCGCCGTCGAAAGCATTGTTCAACTGCACCTCAGGGTCGGCGTCCGGCATCAGGCGCCCGCTAAATACGCCAGGAGGGCGGTATAATGACCATCTCTACATGGCTCTACTGCGCTCGGCCACGCCTCGATTATCCACTCCCTGGTGGCTCAAGCGCCGCGCGCCGATGCCTGCGGCCATCGGTGCATGCCTTCCGTGAGCTTGCGCGCGAGGAGTCGATGGGCACCACCCCACGCATTGCGCCGGACCGGATGTGTGCCAGCCCCGAACGAGGAGAAGAGCAGTGTCCGATTGATGGATATTTCAGCGGCGGGCGTCGGTGCGCTGTCTATCAGGCAATCGACTGGCCTGGTTAAGTTTTCGGCAAAGGAAATGCAATGATGCGATCGACGGTCATGATGGAACTGGCCCTCGACGAGGGGTTGGCGCCCGGGTTCGGCGCGAGATCCTTCTCTGCAAGAAAGAGCGGTCACGAGAACTTCGACGAAGACTACAATCTGCCAGCAGGTTACACGGACGTGATCGTCTCTCATCCGACTGTAGACATTGATCCCGGCGATCTCGTGGCGCGCCGTGCAATCACCTGCGGCGGTATGACGACCGAGACAATTCGCGCGCGAAGCTGCGCCAGGATCGAATATCGGTTCCGCGCACCCGTAAACCTGCTTGTCATCTATGAGGATGGAGCGCGGCGGGAGGGCGAGACGTTCGTCGAAGGATTGTCCCCCGGCCACGCTCCGAAACTTCGCGCGAAAACTCACCGTCGTGCCGGCCGGCGCGCAATACAGCGAATGGCACGAACTGGATGCGCTCTCACGGCTCACCTTCTTCTATTTCGGTTCCGCTGCGCCGAATACCGGCGTCGACGTCGGGATCGATGAGGGATGCTTTTCTCCTCGGCTGTTCTTCGAGGATGAAGGACTGTGGCATACGGCACTCAAGCTGACCGATCTGGTCGACCAGCCGGAAAAGGGAGATCAGCTTTATTTCCGGGCGCTGAGCGTGGTCCTTGTGTGCCAGCTTCGGCGTCTCCAGCGGGGCGCTATCTCGAGCCGGTCGCCGGTGCGCGGTGGACTCGGGGCGTGGCAGCAGCGCGTCGCGGCTGCGTATATCGAAGAGCATCTCGCCGAGCGGATAGAACTCGCCAGCCTGGCGCAGTTGGTTCGCCAGACACCGTTCCATTTCTGCCGTGCCTTCAAGCACTCTTTTGGAATGCCGCCCGCTCAGGTACCAGACCAAGCTTCGGATCGAGCAGGCAAAGCGCCTGCTCATGGCAAGACCGGCAATATCGGTGACCGAAATCGGGCTGAAGATCGGCTTCGGCTCCTCGACGGCCTTCGCGACGGCCTTCAAGAAGTCGACGGGATTTACGCCCAGAGCCTACCGGCGAAGTTTTGGCTGAGGACGGCGACTGACGCGCCGCCATTGTCGAGTACCGCCTCCGCCGGACTTCGGAAGCAAAGGTGAATCGCCATGGACGAGCCTATTATTTCCCGCGGTTTCCGATCCAGGGGAGGCGGTCAGCCACCTAACGAGCGTGTGCCGCCCGGCCAGCATGTCACGACGGATTTCCCAATACTTTCAGCCGGGCCGATGCCGCGGATTGCGCCGGAGAGTTGGACGCTCGCCCTTCAGCATGGCGGCAGGCTGCTCGATACCTGGACGCGGGCTGAGTTCCTCAGTCTCCCGCAAACAACGGTCAGCGCGGATATCCACTGCGTCACCAAGTGGTCGAAGCTCGGCACGACCTGGCGCGGTGTGACGTTCGACGATCTGCTCAAGGCGGCCGGCCTCGCCGAGCCGCCGGCGCCCTACGTCATGGCGCATTGCGATGGGGCCTATACGACCAACCTCGCCGTCGCCGACCTTACGGGGCGGCAGAGGCATGATCGTGACCCACTACGAAGGTCTGCCGCTTGCGCCGGGCTTGCGCCGGCCCATGGCGGTCCCGCCCGGCTATTCGTGCCGCAGCTCTATTTCTGGAAGAGCGGGCAAGTGGATTCGCCGGCTTCGCTTCATGGAAGAGAACGAGCCGGGCTTCTGGGAACGAGCGGGGATATCACATCCATGGCGACCCTTGGAAAGAACAGCGCTATGCCAGGCGACTGAGACCAGTACGGTGTCCGGGCGCAAGCTCGATTGGCAGCGGGCCAGGGTGCGTGAAATCCTGATCGAAACGACCCGCGTCAGAAGCCTGCTGCTGCACGTGCCCAATTGGCGGGGCCATGTGCCCGGCCAGCACGTCGATATTCGGCTGACGGCCGCTGACGGCTATCAGGCGGAACGCAGCTATTCGATCGCGTCGCCCGCCGGAAGAGGCATTGGTTGCCTTGACGGTCGAACGGGTCGATGACGGCGAAGTTTCGCCCTATCTCGTCGACGAGCTTCGGCCGGGCGACGAGATCGAATTGCGAGGCCCGATAGGCGGCTACTTTCGTTTGGACAACGGAAATGAAGGAACCCCTGTGTCTCATCGCCGGAGGAGCGGGGATCGTGCCGTTGATGGCAATGCTTGCGCCACCGCGACCGGCATAATGCCCGTCCGCCGACGTCCCCTGCTCTACTCGTCCAGAACGCTCGGCGACGTTATCTATCGCGGAGAGCTCGATGCGATGGGGCGTCGCAATTCGGCTCTCCGCGTCGTTCATACCCTGACCCGCGAGCGCCGGAGGCGTGGGCAGGGCAATCGACGCAGAATCGACAGGGCGTTGCTCGCCGAGGCCGGCTTTCCGTCCGAACAGGCCCCGAGAATTTATATCTGCGGACCGTCCGCCTTTGTCGAGACCGCATCGACACTCCTCGTCGGGCTCGGCCATGATCCCCTGTCGATCAGGACCGAACGTTTCGGACCGTCGGGAGGCTGAAGCGAGATAACCGCAATTCCGAGAAGCTAGAGCAATATAGCCGTAGAAGTATGACGGGCGGCTCCCTACCTTGTAGTATCTGCGAAACGGTGTTATCGGCGCTGTTTTGCGATTCTCAAGTTATGGGGATGCGGCAATGCGCGTACTATTATTGTCTATTGCAACGACGGTAGCAGCCGGCGTGGCAAGCGCAACTTTGTTGGCGAATTTGTCTTTCGCAGACGGTTTGCAGGGCAAAGACATGCTACCCGCCCAAATACACCGCTTCCGGCGAGCTGCTCCTGCCGGAGAATTTCAGCGAGTGGGTTTATGTCGGCTCTCCTTTGACGCCGAATGCACTTAATGACGGGAAGGCCAATTTTCCCGAATTTCACAATGTCTATATCGAGCCCTGCTCATACGAGGTCTACAAAAAGACCAACGTCTTCCCTGAGGGGACGATTTTCTTCAAGGAATTGCAGCTCACCCCTTGCCCGTCGGAGAAATCCGGATGGTTCGCGCACCGAGGCATCGGGAAGAGGCTTTTTCCCGGGCGCTTTGAATGGGTGCCGATGTGACCGTCAAGGGTTCGAAGCGCTACGCCCGACACCGGCGGGTGGGGCTACTACAACTTCAATCATCATGAGCCGAAGGCGGCGACGGCTAAATTGAAGGCGAAGACCGAATGCGCATTTTGCCATATGGCGAGCGCGAAGAAGGATGAGGTTTGGGTTCAGTTTCTATCCGCGACTGGACAAATAATTTCTGAAACTCGATCAACATTGCGCAGGTAGGGAGTGCGGCCGTGAGGATCAGCGTCATCCCGTTTTTCGGAATTGCCGCGGTATCGATGATGATTACCGTAGGCCGTCCGGGTGAGCGTGAGCACGTCGACCGCCAAGCCCATGCCGGATGTGCCTGCTGTCGGCGGGGCCATAGCGTCGGCTCCGACCGAAGCGGCCGGGCAGCGGCGATAAGGCGGGATCGCGTCCTCGAACGATCGCTGAAAATCAAGCCGGGCCGCTCCGCTCGGCCGTGCTGGAGATGTGTATTCGAAAGTAGTCGTGAACGATCCGGATCGCACCCGATAAGGATCGAGTAATCCCGTGAAGAAGAGGAGTGGTCACTATGACGGATATGTCGAAGAAGACGGCTATGCCCGGTGGGCACAGCGGAAATCTCTATATGCAGACCAATGAAATCCAGAATGCCATCGTGCACTACCTGCTGGTCCGAAAACGGTACGCTGTCCGAGGTGGACCGGGTTCTGACCGGAGGCGCCGGCTCCGGGACGTTCAAGCCGATCAGCGGTCAAGAGAGCGCGCCGAACGCCTTCGAGAGCGCCTCAAGCATCTTCCTCACGGCGGACCGGCGCTTCCTGTTTCACCACCAATGGCGGTGACAACACGGTCTCCAGCTTCAGCGTGGGAGATGGCGGCCATCTGAAGCTGCTGGACGTGAAGTCGACGGGGCAATTCCGGTGGAAGGACGCAGCGGCACGGCCAAGTCGGTGGCCTTCGCTCCCTCGAGCAATACGCTCTTCGTCCTGCACTCGTTCGGCCCCGATCATCTGCGGCTGATGTCCGTCGATCGCGAAGGTAAGCTCTCGCTGCGGGCCGGAACCGTCACACCGTCAATACCCATGACAAGCCCAACCGCGTTTCGACGATGGTCGTCGTCGACCCGACCGAGAAAATTTGTCTTCGTCGGCACCACCTTCGACGAGCCGGCCACCACGAATCCGGGACGGTTCGCCGATCCTGTGGGTGCGCCGGTCGGGTGGCTCGCTCCGGTCGATCGCGTCCAACGCGCCGGATCCCGATGGCATCGTCGTGTTCCCCCTCCAGAGCGACGGCTCGCTCGGTACGGCCCGGTTCCATGACGGCGGCGGCGCCTCGCCGTTCTATATCGCCTTCCTGAACAAGCGGCCCGATACGTTCATCATCGGCGCGGCTGTGGGCGACGGCTGCATCCTGGGCACCCATCGACGCCAGTGGCAAGGTCAGCGTCGGTCCCGTCGTGGAGATCGACACCAGTGCCGGCAAGCCGTCGGAACTGTGCTGGCTGGCGGTCTCCCCGGACGACAGCACGGTGTATGCGACCAATTTCGGCTACAGCAATCTCAGCACCTATCGCATCAACGGCAGCGAGCTCTCCGTCGTGAAGGACCCCGCATGTCCGCGGGTTCCGGGGGATGGCACGTTCCGGGGTTTGAACGGCACCGTCGGCGCCGGCCCGAGCGACAGCTGGATTACGCCGAACGGCGCCTATCTGTACCAGATCTATGGGAATGCCTCGAAGCTGGTGGGTTATGCCACCCAGCCTGACGGCTCGCTGGTCGAAATCACCAGTGTGAAAATTCCCTACAACAGCCCGCAGGGCCCTCGCAGGCTTCTGATCTTGATCAGTCGGTCCTCCGACCTTCCTCGCGATTTGGGGGCTTCCGGTTTCGCCGGAAGCCCCTGGCGGGGGACTGTCCGACAGGCACCTCCAGCGGTCGGACGGCTGTGGCCGGATCGTACTCGGAGGGGACGAAAAGGGCACCCGCATCATGGATGTTTATCAGCGGTCCCCTATTCGTATCCTGTTCCCGCGCACCGACGGCGGCGGGATTGCCGAAGCCGTGCTTGTCAATACGTCGGGGCGGCATCGCCGGTGGAGATCGGCTTGAATCCAGCGTGACCGCTCACGCTAATGCTTCCATCGCAGTTACTTCTCAAGCCGCCGAACGGGTCTATCGCGCAATCAGCGATGTGGCGCATGTCGCGACCAAGCTGACAGCCTGTGAAGCCTCGAAACTCGCCTGGCTTCCCCAGGAGACGATCGTCTTCAATTACGGACGCCTGTGTCGTGAGACCGATGTCGAGATTTCGTCAGGAGCAGAGCTGCTCGCCCTC
Organism: Aliidongia sp.; assembly: GCA_037200015.1. Classification (GTDB taxonomy): domain Bacteria; phylum Pseudomonadota; class Alphaproteobacteria; order ATCC43930; family CGMCC-115725; genus JAXDMU01. The sequence goes on from JBBCHB010000040.1 coordinate 13,784, forward strand.
GAATGGCTGGTCCTGGGGCGCGCAGCCTATGGCGAGAAGATGCGAGGCGGATACATAACCGATACATGGCGCGTGAAAAAGGATGGCCGGTTGATCTGGGCCGACAGTTTCCGCATCACTGACGAAATGTTCCCGCACCTTCACAGGAAGGCTTTGCTGTCGAACTGCACAGCCGTTGGAACCCTGATCTATTTCGGGCCTCAGCTGGACGCGCGGCTGGGCTTTCTGCGCGACGTGGCGTCCTCGCTCCAGTGTCAATGCGCCGTGACATCGGTTGGTGGGCTCATCGTCATGCGCTTTGCCGCACCGATGTCGACCGATCTCAGGATGGCTCTGCGCAGCCTGCTCCACCAGTTCGGCCAGGAGTTGGGGCCGGGGCCCGTTCCGAGTGCCCAAGATGTGGTCGTGCTGACGCCGCCCACGAAACGGAGACGCCGATGAACCTCACCCCACGCGAAAGAGACAAGCTGATGATTGCCTTGGCGGCGATCGTCGCCCCGCGGACGTCTCGCAAGAGGCGTCAAGCTCAATCATCCCGAAAGCATTGCGCTGATTACCGACTTCGTTCTGGAGGGGGCGCGCGACGGCAGATCCGTTGCCGAACTCATGTCCGCGGGCGGCAAGGTTATATCCCGCGAGCAGGTCATGGAAGGCATCCCCGAGATGGTCCAGGAGGTGCAGATCGAGGGCGACTTTCCCCCGACGGCACCAAGCTCGTCAGCATTCACAAACCCTATCCGTTGAACGGCGGCAACCATGCGGTCATCGCCGACTGCAGCAATGCTAAACGATGGTGGAGGTAAAATGATTCCCGGTGAGATTTTCGCGGCACCCGGCGACATCGTCCTGAACGAGAACAGGGCGGCGATCACCCTTGATGTCGCCAATGCCGGCGACCGTCCGATACAGGTCGGCAGCCATTATCATTTTGCCGAGACCAATCCGGCGCTCGCATTCGATCGGCAGCTCGCGCTCGGCTATCGCCTGGATATCCCCCGCGGGGACGGCGGTGCGCTTCGAGCCGGGCCAAAGCCGCCAGGTCCGGTTGATCCCCTATGCGGGCGCCCGGCTGATTTACGGCTTCTACCAGAAGGTGATGGGCGCGCTGCCGTCGGTGCCGGCGCCATGAGGTTCCCATTTCGGCCCGGGAGGTAAGTGACGATGCCGCACACAATGAGCCGCGCCGCCTATGCGCAGATGTTCGGTCCCACGGGTCGGCGACAGGTTGCGTCTGGCGGATACCGATCTCGTCATCGAGGTCGAAAAGGATTTCACCGTCTACGGCGAGGAGGTGAAGTTCGGCGGCGGCAAAGTCATCCGCGACGGCATGGGACAATCGCAGCGCACCCGCAAGGAAGGCGCGGTCGATACCGTCATCACCAATGCGTTGATCCTCGATCACTGGGGGGTCGTGAAAGCCGATATCGCCATCAAGGACGGCCGGATCGCCCGCCATCGGCAAGGCCGGAAATCCCGACGTGCAGCCGAATGTCGATATCATCATCGGGCCGGGCACCGAAAATCATCGCCGGCGAGGGCAAGATCGTAACGGCCGGCGGCATCGATGTGCATGTTCATTTTATCTGCCCGCAGCAGATCGAAGAGGCGCTGTATTCGGGCCTGACCACGCTGCTGGGCGGCGGGACCGGCCCGGCGGCGGGGACGACGGCCACGACCTGCACGCCCGGGCCTTGGCATGTCCAGCGGATGCTTCAGGCTGCAGATGCCTTCCCGATCAATCTCGGCTTCTTTGGGAAAGGCAGCGCCAGCCTGCCGGCCGGGCTGGTCGAGCAGATCGAGGCCGGCGTGTGCGGTCTCAAGCTGCATGAGGATTGGGGTGCCACGCCTGCCGCCATCGATTGCTGCCTTTCCGTCCGCCGACGAGATGGATGTCCAGGTCCTCATCCATACCGACACGCTGAACGAGGGCGGCTTTGTCGAGAACACCATCGCGGCGCTCAAGGGCAGGACCATTCACACCTTCCATACCGAAGGTGCCGGCGGTGGGCACGCGCCCGACATCATCAAGATGTGCGGCGAGGCGAACGTCATTCCCTCTTCGACGAACCCGACGCGCCCCTTCACGACCAGCACGCTCGACGAGGGCGCTCGACATGCTGATGGTCACCCATCACCTCGACCGCCGGATCCCGGAGGATGTCGCCTTCGCCGAAAGTCGCGTCCGCAAGGAGACGATCGCCGCCGAGGATATTCTGCAGGATCTGGGCGCCCTTTCGATCATCTCGTCGGATAGCCAGGCGATGGGCCGCGTCGGCGAGGTGATCATGCGGACCTGGCAGACTGCCGACAAAATGAAGAAGCAGTTCGGGCCGCTGCCCGAGGAAAAAGGCAACAACGACAATTTCCGGGCGCGCCGCTATATCGCCAAATACACGATCAACCCCGCGATCGCCCAGGGGCATTTCCAGTTATGTCGGTTCGATCGAAATCGGGAAGCTGGCTGATCTTTGTATCTGGAATCCAGCCTTCTTCGGCGTGAAACCTGACATGGTGCTGAAATGCGGCACCATCGCGGCCGCGATCATGGGCGATCCCAATGCGACCATCCCGACGCCGCAACCGGAATATTACCGACCGATGTTCGGCGCCTTCGGTCGGGCATTGACTGAAAGTTCGGTGACGTTCGTCAGTCAGGCCTCTTTGGCAAGTGTCGAGGCGCTTGGACTTGCCAAGACATTCTTGCCGGTCTCGAACACCCGCAAGATCGGCAAGCATTCGATGGTCCCTCAACAGCGCAAACCCCGCGGATGGAGGTCGATCCGGAGACCTATGTGGTCCGGGCCGACGGCCGGCTGCTGACCTGCGAACCGGTCAAGGTGCTGCCGCTGGCGCAGCGCTATTTCATGTATTGAGGCGATGATGCAGCGTATCTCGACCCATCGTCCCGCCGGGCACTGGCCGCAGGAGGAAGCGGCCGGTGTGCTCACCCTCGATTTCGATGCCCGCCATCGCCGGCGGGTCCGTCTGACCTTGGACCAGGGCGAAGACATTCTGCTCGACCTTCCCACGACCGTCGCCATGGCCGACGGTGACGGGTTGCTCCTGGACGACGGGAGGTGGCTGAGAATCGAGGCCGCCCCGGAGCGCGTCGTCGAGGTCAGGCACAGGGATCCGAACCAGTTGATGCGTCTGGCCTGGCATCTGGGGAACCGGCATCTGCCGACGGAAATCCGCCAGGATGTGCTGCGCATTCGGCCCGATCACGTGATCGAGGACATGCTCGAGGGTTTCGGAGCGGAACTCGCGAAAATCGAGGTCGCCTTCCAGCCCGAGAGCGGCGCCTATGCCCGCCACGGCCAGCATCGTCACGATGGCGGCGACCGCCATGAGTGAGGAACCGGATAATCTGACATCGCTCGCGCTCTTGCGGCTGCAAAGCTGGCTTTCGCCGGCTTTTCCGATCGGTTCCTACAGCTATTCTCATGCCATCGAATGGGCGGTCGAAGCGGGCGACATCCACGATCGCATAAGCCTGGTCGATTGGCTGGAAGCAGATTTCAGCTATGGCTCGGGCCGCAACGAGGCGATCTTCTTTAAAGAGGCCTGGTACGCCACGATCGCGGAAGACCGGGCGAAATTGTTCAAAATCTCGGAGCTGGCGTCCGCCTTCCGCGGAACGTCGGAGTTCGCGCTCGAATCTTCTCAACAGGCATCCGCCTGCCTCACAATGCTGCGTCGGGTATGGCCAGATCCGGTCTTGGACTGGCTCGCCGACATGCTGTTCGAAAACGACATCCAGCCGGCGCTCGCTGTCGTTCTCGGCGCGCGGGCGGCGACGCAGGGCGTTCCGGTCGATTTCGCCCTGCCGGCCTTCCTGCAGAGCTACTCCGCCAATCTTGTCGTTGCCGGGGTACGGCTGGGTCCCCGCTCGGCCAAACCGACGGGCAGCTGGCGATCGCCGCGCTCGAGAAGACCGTCCTGGCAGTTTGCGCCCCAGGCGAGAGAAGCCGCGAGCGACGAGCTCGGATCGGCCTTCATGGTCGACCTCGCTTCCATGGCTCACGAAACCCCAATATACGAGGTTGTTCCGCTCATGACCGCTCTCAGCGACCTGGAAATACGCGGAAATCATGGTCCACTCCGCGTTGGAATCGGCGGGCCGGTCGGTTCAGGTAAAACCGCTCTGGTCGAAGCGTTGTGCAAGCATCTGCGGAATCGATACGATCTTTTTGTCGTGACCAACGATATCTACACGAAGGAAGACCAGCTCATCCTGACCCGCGCGCAGGCGCTGCCGGCGGAGCGCATCATTGGAGTCGAGACCGGCGGCTGCCCGCATACGGCGATCCGCGAAGATGCCTCCATGAACCTCGCCGCCGTCGCGGATATGAGTCGGAAATTCCCGCATGCGGAATTGTGCTTCATCGAATCGGGCGGCGATAACCTCGCCGCAACCTTCAGCCCGGAGCTGGCCGATCTGACGATCTATGTGATCGACGTGGCGGCGGGCGAGAAGATCCCGCGCAAGGGCGGTCCCGGCATTACGCGGTCCGATCTTCTCATCATCAACAAGATCGATCTCGCCCCGTTGGTCGGTGCCAATCTCGACGTCATGGATGCCGATGCCCGCAGAATGCGTGGCACGCGCCCCTTCATCTTTTCGAATTTGAAGTGCGGCAAAGGCGTCGACGAGATCGCGCGCTTCATTGTCGAGAGGGGCGGCCTGGAGACCGTTTGAAAGCGACGGAATTCGGCTTGCCGGCAGTCGTGTAACCGCTGCTCTGCCGATAAGTCGCTACGGCTTCCATTGGCTGGAACCAAGGAGAGACAGGCTATGAATTCGCTCGTAACGCTTTTAGCCCGGTCCAGCCTCGTCAAGGGCGACCTCGACTATCACCTGATGCGCGCCGCGATGGTGCTCATCTTCGCCCTGTTCGGCTATCAGAAATGGTTCGGACTATGAGGCGCAGGTGCTGATCCCGTTCATCAGCAATGGCCCCGTTCATCTTCTGGCTCGAGCCGGTATTCGGCGTCCATGGCGCCAGCTACTTCCTCGGCGTCTCGGAATGGCTGTTCGGCGCCCTCCTGCTCGCGGGCTTCTGGAACAAGACGCTCGGCATCCTGGGCGCGATCGGCTCGACCGGCACCTTCGTCTCGACTGTGACCATCATTCCGTTCATGCCGAATGGCTGGGCCGCCATCGGCTTTCCCGCGATGGCGATCAACAACGCCTTCCTCTTGAAGGACGTGGTTCTGCTGGCGGCCTCGCTCTACCTGCTCAAGGAAGACATCCGGAGATCGGCCTTGGCCACCCAGCCGTCGATGACCAGAGGGCGAGCGCTGAGCCGATCCCGAATACTTCGCGCCAAAGATTGCAATTACATGCTTGGGAGAATTCTCGCACTGCGCAAAAGTCAAAGAGCACGCTCTACCCACAAGTCAATCGAGAATCACTCCGAAGGCGGCCTACCCAAGCGCAATTCGTCCGGGAGGCGCTTGCGCTGCAGCGGGCATCGACCGCATCCCGTCTCGGACAATCGGCGCGAACGATTGACGGATAGCCTGCGGATACGGCTAAAAACCTATACGAAGGTATGGGTTTTTAGCATCACACTCGACAGATTGTGGCGAAGGCAGGTCGAAAGCATTGTCCGATTGCACCTCGGCGCGGCCATCCGGCGTGGGGTGCCTCCTGCCCTCACCAAGGAGGCGGTACAATGACCATCGCTACCTGGCTCGGTCGTGTTTGGCGTTACTTCGAATGCCAACCCACCGGGGGCTCAAGCTCCGTGGGGAGGGCGGCCTCTTTCTTCTGCATTCAAGCGATTGGGTTGCGTCTCGCAATGCCCGCACCCGGTGAGAAAACGCGCTCATCGCAATCATCGATGATGACGAAGGGCTCTGTTCCTCCATGGTGGATTTGATGCGGTCCATAGGCTACCGCGCCGAGTCTTTCACCTCGGCAGAGGGATTTCTGGCGTCGTCCAGCGCGGCCCTTTTTTGACTGTGTCATCGCGGACGTGCATATGCGTGGAATGAGTGGACTCGATCTCGTACGGAAGTTGCGGGAACAGGGCGGCGCGGCCCCCGCAATCCTGATCACGGCGCTGGCAGACAAGCGCTTTGAATGATGAAGCGATTTCGGCGGGTGCTCAGTGCCTTCTGAGGAAACCGTTCGAAACGAAGGCCTTGCTCGATTGCATCGAGAGAAGTCTCTGCAATGAACAGCCGCCGGAATAAGAAAGCCGTCCGGCGCAACGGGGCCTTCCGTCACCGCTGATCTGCACCATGCCCAGACTCGCGGCGGGGGCAGTGCTCAAACCGGCTTGATGCGAGTGGCAAAAACGGGGAGGAGGAGGCATGCGCAAGAAGCTACGCGCCGGCATCGGCATCCCGGCCTCTACCTTGCTTCTGGCGGTCGTCGCCGGGACGGCCGGGGCGCAGCAGGCGCCGCCGAGCCAGCAGGCACAAGCCGGGGCCGGCCACCGAGGAGATCGTGGTGACGTCCCTCAAACGCTCGGCGGTCGTGTTTCAGGTCCCCCGCCGCGGTCGATGTCGTGACGGCGAAGACGATGGATGATGCCTATATCGAGAAATCCGGGCGACGTGCTGGCGCTGACGCCAGGCGTCAGCTACGTCCAAGCCGGGAATGCCGGCGCGTCCTATATTACGATCCGCGGCATCAGCCAGATCCGCAATGGCGAGAGCCCGGTCGCCGTGATCATCGACGGGGGTCCAGCAGCCCGACAGCGCCGAGTTCAACGAGCGCCTCTACGATATCCAGCAAATCGAGGTGCTGAAAGGCCCACAGGGCGCGCTCTATGGGCGCAATGCCGAAGGCGGTGCCATCAACATCACCACCCAGCAGCCGACTGACGAGTTCGAGGGCAAGCTGTTCACCGGCTTCGGCAATGGCGGCCAGGTCGATGGCGGCGGCGTGCTGAGCGGACCGATCGTCAAAGACCAGCTGCTGTTTCGCATCGCCGCGGAAGATTCCAACTTCGACGGCCTGATCCCGAACGACTATCTGCAGGACAAGGGCCGATCCCTATACCGAGCGCAGCGGGCGCGGCGAACTTGTCTACACGCCGACCCGCGATCTCGAAGTGGATCTCCGCGGCACGATCGGCGAAAGCCATGGCGGCGCGCTCTACTATGTCGTCAACAGCGGCAACGCCAACGACACGAGCGTGCCGATCGCGACCGACGTCCCCAGCTTTGACGACCGGACTTTCCAGGGACTGGTCGGCGCGCATCCTCTATACGACGGAACTCGGACAGATCGCCGCCACGACCGGCTTCAACCGGTCGCACGAGACCTTCGGCAGCTCTGCTTTTCCCTATTTCGCTGGACGGCCCGATCCGGCGACGCAAGCGCAGGATGCCCTCGAAGCGCAATATCAGCCAGGAGATCCGCCTGACATCGCCCGACGATACGCCGCTGCGCTATACGGTCGGCGCCTATTATCTCAGCCTCAACGAGCGGATCCAGACGACCAACGGCGTCGACGTCAACGGCACCGTGAGCCCCGGCATTCTCGGCCCGGGCAGCAACAATCCGACCTTGACCGACTTGGAAGATCAACGCTTCAACACTGCCTATGCCGTCTTCGGCCAGCTCGAATACCGGTTCCTCACGAATTTCGATCTGACCGGCGGGCTGCGCTACGACAGCGAAACCACGTCGGACACATCGGTCGCCCCGCCGGTCTTCGAGACGCTCGGCGCCTTCGATGGCGAAAAGCGCTCCCTCAGTTTCGACGCGCTGCAGCCCAAGGTGACGCTCAAATACGATGCCCTGACGAACACCAGCATCTATGCGGTCTACAGCACCGGCTTCCGCAGCGGCGGCTTCAACCAGGCCGGCGTCTCGACCATCGCCGCCGCGGCTGGCGACCCGCTCGTGCGCGACCAGTACCCTAAGGAAACCACGATCAACTACGAGCTAGGCTTTAAGGCGCGCTTGCCCGGCTACGGCGTGTCCGTCCAGGGCTCAGCCTATCATTCCATTGTCTCGGACCAGCAATATTACTCCTTCGTGCCGGCCGCGTCGTCGCAGATCATCTCGTCCATCGAGAAGGTCCATATTGACGGCGCCGAGCTGGAGACGTCCTACAGAATCGACGAATATCTGCAGGCATCGCTGGGTCTGGCCTGGACAAATGCCGTCATCGAGGCGGATTCCTTCTCGCCGGGCGATGTCGGACATCAGGCACCCTATGTGCCGAAGAACCAGATCAATCTCACCGTCCAATACGAGCGGCCGATCGTCGAAAATCTGACCGGGCTTGCCCGTATCGACTACGAACGCAAGGGCAGCCAGTTCTGGGATACCGACAACTCGACGACGCGCAACCCAATCAATCTGGTCAATATGCGCGTTGCGCTGGAGACCCAAAACGGCTGGACCGTCGGCGCTTGGGTCAAGAACCTGTTCGACGTGAGATACAACGAAGAATATGACGAGGGCGGTTTTGCCTTCATTGCCGAACCGCGGGACCTTCGGCCTCGATGCACAATGCAAGTTCTGATCTGCGTCGGATCGCCGAACGCATCCCATCCGACTTACCGGTTGACGCCGAGGCAGGAACTCGTGAGCAGCCACGAGGAAAGTTCAACGTCCGCGCAGGTCCCGCATCCGACCGAGAAGCTGGCCGGCAGGCACGGTTTCAGCACCGACGCTGGCCGCGACGCTGCGCTCGATGAGCGCCCGGCCGCGATTTGCCGAGGCCTCGAGCGCGTGAAGCAATTTCGGCTGCGCAGAGAGCAACGGCGCGATGTGGCTCTTGCGTAGCTCGAACACCGTGCACGGCGTCAGCGCCGTGACCGAAGCGGCATGGGGTTCACCGGTGAGGAGCCCGATCTCGCCGATATAGTCGCCAGCACTGATCCGACCGACCCTTGTGACCGTTCCACCCACCGTTCGGCCGACTTCGAGAACGCCGGACGCGACGATGAAGAGCGAGCACTCGGTCTCCCCTTCGGAGAACAGGACCTCGTCCCCGCGTCAATAGCCGCGGCTCGATTTCCTCGGCCAGACGGCAGCGGCTGTCCGACGGCAGGGCTTCGAACAAGGGTATGTCCAGAATCTTCTGCGAGGCGGGCGTCCGGCCGGCGTGGCTGCCGGCTTCCGGCGGACCCGAACCCGCGTGCTCTTCTGCCGCCCCGGCGGAGCGGAGCTGGCGCAGGATCTCCTTGAGCAAGTGCTCTTAGTCTGCCAGAGCACGCCGCTATCCGCGACCGAAAACGAGACATCATAGCCGTTCGTGCGCTGGCCGATCCGGCTCAGGGCAACAGCCGCGGGCGCGTTTGCAGAATGTCGGGGCAGAGCAGGACGGCCCATTGAATGAGTTCGAAAACACGCTCGGGCGCCAGGGCTGCATCGCATGTGAGGTGGACCGTGTCGCTTCGGCGCTTCGTCGGCACGCTGCGGTTGACGATGCGCGACTTGGCCACGAGGCTGTTCGGGACGGTCGCCATGTCGTTGCCGAACGTCCGGATCTGCACCGACCGCCAGTTGATCTGGACGATTTCACCTTCGATCGGCCCCTCGACCCAGACCAGATCGCCGATCGAAAACGGGCGTTCGATGCCGACCGCAATGCCTGCAAACACATCGGCGAGCGTGCTCTGCAAGGCGAGGCCCAGCACGATCGCGATGATGCCGGAGGTCGCGACCAAGCCGCCGATCGGAAAGCTGAAGACCGTATTGACGATCGTCAGCAGAGCGGCGAGGTAGACAAGGCCGGCGATAAGGTCCGGAAACATGCGGCCTTCGATGGAGAATTGCTTGATCAGCGCGGTGGCGCAGATCAGCTCGACGAGCACCCGGGCACCGATCACCCACCAAAGCGACACAAGGATTTGCTGCGACAGCCGATCGACGGCCATCGCTTGGGTAAACTGTGGCTCCAGGGGCGAGCCTGCGGTGGCGACGACCGCCGCGGTCAGTACAGCCAGGAGCACGCCATTCGTCGCGATCCTGTACCAGACCGCCCGGGGCCGGGTCACCCGCCAGTTCAGCAGCGATAGACAGGTCAGGGCGCCGGCAAGAATAGCGCTCGCGTTCTCAATCAATCCCGATCTCCTTCGGACGCGGGCATTTTAGCGGAGGCGGTCCACACTACGCAGCCTTTCGAGGGAAGGATTCGCGCGAATTCGCCTGACACGGCGATTTCAGCCACTGGCGAAGCGGAGGCCTCGACTTGAGTAGCACGGGGATGTGTCGGGCGACACGTCTGTTGGGAGCATTGTCGGGCAAACTCTGTGGCGGCTGCCGCGGATCGGGGAAAACGCCCTTCTTACATTTCCATCAGGCGCAGCGCGGGTAAGTCGTTCTGCTGCCCGTTGGAGATGATGGTTTCGAAGCGTATCCGTAGCGCCTCGTTGCTTTTGTGCGAGTGTTCGCGCATGAGGAATTCGGCCCCCGTAGCTTCCCCGCGCCGCAATGCCTCGAGAATATTCCGGTGCTCGACTTGAGCGGCACGCATGCGCTGGAGGGAAAGGGCCAGCGTATTCGTCGTGGCGAACATCGATCGGGCATCGACGAAAGGGCGCCGGCTGTTGAATGCTACGGCATCCGCCAGCGGCGGGTCGTTTGCCGCAGTGACGATCGTCTGATGGAAGCGCCCGTTCATGTCCGCCCATCGCATGGCATCGCCCTCGTCGATGCAAGACTTTGCGATAATTTCCTCGCCCTCTTCCAGGCATACCTCTAGAGCCAGGCGCGTCGGCAGCGTGAGCCCTTCAGTCGCGATGATGGCGCAAGCCATGCCCCAGAGAACCCCGGCCACGGTTCTCGCCTGCGTTATTTCGGTGATCGTCACCTGACGCACGACATAGCCGCGCCGCGGTCGGCCGATTACCAGCCCCTCTTTTTCCAACACGCCCAAGGCCAGGCGGACGGGGGTGCGCGACACACCGAACCTGTTGGCGATAGGGATTTCGGCGATCCGCTCTCCGGGCGCGAACGCGCCGGCCATAATCAATTCGCGCATCTGCAGCACCAATCGATCGGCCAGATTTTCTGTCGACCGCGGAGAAAGCTGCGTCTCGTAACTCATGGCGATCTGGCCTGCTCCCTCGGAGTGATCCGGGTATGCTGTTGATAGGTATCCGGTTTTCGACGGCGCCGCGCCATCCACTTGCCATGAAGCGCTTGCCCGGAAAAGGTATTCTCCCGGGATCTGGTTGCCAAGAACCATCTGGAACGGCTGTCGCCGGCAATTCTGGTCGTGGTCGCGATCACCCCGACGCAATTCGAATGTCTCGATGAAGACCTGCTCGCAGCACCAGATCCGCCGGCTCCGGTGCGGCGAACCACGCCTTGATTCTCATTGGACAAACTGCATGCAGAATGACAGACTGCATACAATATAATAAACTGCATGCAGTTTGGAAATGGCCGGCGATAAGCTCGCCGCCGATCGAAGCCGGGGGCGGTCCTGTCTGCCGGCGTCAAGGAGGGAGGCACTATGATTCTCAACGGTTGGTATGTCGCGGCATGGGCGCATGAACTGGATTCCACCACGCCCGTCGCCCGTATGATTTGCAATAACCCGATAGTTCTGTTCCGCATGGCGGATGGCAAAGCCGCAGCCCTGCTGGATCGCTGTTGCCATCGTGCCGCCCCCCTGCACCTCGGGCGCGTGGTTGCAGGCGGTATCGAGTGCGGCTACCACGGCATGGTGTTCGACAATCAGGGAAGATGCGTGGCCATCCCCGCCCAAGACACGATTCCCGCTTCGGCCAAGGTAAAGAGCTTTCCCACTATCGAAAAAAATCAGCAGATATGGATCTGGACCGGGGAAGCCGGTCTCGCCGATGAATCTTTGATCCCGGACTTCCCTTGGCACGACAACAAAGAAAACTGGTCGTTCAGATACGCCGCGTACAAAATTGCCGCGAACCATATGCTGTCCATCGACAATTTAATGGACCTGACTCACGTCGCTTACGTTCACAGGAAAACACTGGGCACAGGAGCGCCTCAGGCGCATTTGGATGCGACGCTAGCCACGACGGTTAAAGATCGCGGGGTCAAGTTCATTAGCTGGATGCTCAATTCGGTCCCTCCAGCGACCTTCGTCCGAACCTTGGGATTCACCACGAACGTCGACAGGTGGCGTGAATTCGAGTTCATCGCACCCGGAACAGTGATCCAATTCACCGGCGGCCAGGAGGTCGGCAAACGCGCTTATGAAGACGACCGGCGGGATGGTGGCTACCAGCTTCGCCGGTTCCATTGCTTCACGCCGGAAACGGAACGGACGACGCATTATTTTTCTTCCGTGGGGAACGGCCATCGTCCCGACGATCCGGCGGCGACCGAAGAGCTGTTTCACGAAATCGATATCACGGTGCGCGAAGACATCGCGATGGTGGAGGCGCAGCACCAGGAACTCGAACGGCATGGGGAAGAGGGCCTCATGGCGATCAAATCCGACGCGACCCGTATCGCGATGCGGCGCATCGTTGCGCGGCTGCTCGAGCAGCAACAAGGCTAAGCGCGCTCGGGATCGCGATTTTCCAGGGACGTCGTTTCGTCTGTGATCGCTTGATCACTCTCTGGCCCTGCCTGTCGCCGTCAGGCGGGGCCAGCCCGGGCTCTGCAGCGAATGCAGTGCCATCCCGCCTCTCCGCGACGGAGCCAAATCGTGAAAGTCAGGGTCCTCAGCAAGACCGGTATCGCCGAAGGCATCTGCAAAATCGAACTGGTCGCAATCGACGGCCATTCGCTTTTGCCGTTTTCCCCAGGCGCGCATATCGATGTCGATCTCGGTCATGGCCTGGTCAGGCAATACTCGCTCTGCAATGCGATGGACGAGCGCGATCGATACGTGATCGCAGTGCTGCTCGAACCGAATTCGCGCGGCGGCTCCGCGTCGGTCCATGCGCTCTCGGTCGGCGACACGATGGAAATCGGCGACCCGCGAAATCTCTTTCCGCTTGCCCGTGATGCCGAACATTCGATCCTCGTCGCCGGCGGCATCGGCATTACGCCCCTGCTTGCCATGGCGCACGACCTCAGCGCCGCCGGCTCATCGTTCGAAATGCACTATTGCGCACGAACTCCGGACCGCATGGCGTTTCGGCGTGAGCTGGAGAACAGCCGTTTTTCCGACCGCGTCCGGCTGTACTTCGATACGGACCTCACGCGAGACCGGTTCGATCCGAAACGGCTTCTGACTGCGCCTACGGTCGGCAAGCATGTGTATGTCTGCGGGCCGGCGGGTTTCATTGCCCCGATTCTGGCGGCTACGACCGAACATCGCTGGAACGATACGAATGTTCACCGTGAATACTTCGGCTCGGCGCCCGTGATGCGCAGCGGCGATCAGCCTTTTACGGTGCAACTCGCCCGGCTGGGGGCGAGTGTCGAGGTAGAGTCACGGGAAACCATCGTTCAGGCGCTCGCGCGCATCGGCGTCGAGATCCCTGTGTCATGCGAACAAGGAGTGTGCGGTACGTGTCTGACCCGGGTATGCGATGGAATACCGCATCACCGCGATACCTACCTGCTCGATCACGAGAAGGATGCCAACGATCAGATCCTGCCCTGCTGCTCGAGGGCGAAAAGCGACGTTCTTGTCCTCGACCTTTAGGACATAGACCCGAAATCAGAGCTTGGAAAATATGGCGCGCCCGAAGAGATTCGAACTCCTAACCCCCAGATTCGTAGTTTGTAGATATGAGCTTTCGGCGACATCCTGTAGCCTGATTTGGATCAAAGACGTTTCAGGCAAATTATTGTTTATATTGACTTTTATGTACATCCGGCTATGATGGCGTATCAGAAGAATCTGATTCCCGTTTTCAGAAACACCGTTCTAAAACCGTTTTAAAATGCCCGAGATCCGCATCGCCCTCACCGATCGAAGTGTCGCCGATCTGGCCCCGGCCAAATCCGGCCAATATGTCGTGCGCGATTCTGAGCTTGCGGGATTCTTCCTGCTTGTCGGCAAGCGACGGAAGACTTTCATGATACAGGGCGACCTGCGCGCACCCGGCGGACGCCAGTCATTGCGAGTGAAGGTCGGCCTAGTCGGTGAGATGACGACGCGGAAAGCGCGTGCCGCCGCGATGGAGATTCTGGGCAAAGTAGCGCGGGGCGAGGATCCGCGCGAGCGATCTAAGAGCGCCGATCCAGCAGTGCCCGCGGAGCCGACCTTACGCGAGGCGTGGGCGCGCTATCGCGTGGCGCATATGGAGCGGAAGGGCCGGGGAACTCGGACGATCGAAAATTATGGCGATCACGTCGAGCGGCTAATGGGTGATTGGCAGGATCGAACACTGGCCGATCTCGGGAACGATCCGAGGTTGGTGATCCAGCGGCACGAGAAGATCAGCAAGGCGAACGGCCCTTATATCGCCAATGGCTGCATGCGGACACTGCGGGCAATTTACAACCATGCTCGCAAGAGCTGCCGCACGCTCCCGTTGGAGAATCCGGTGAACGCGCTCGACTGGAACAGAGAGCGGCGGCGGGATACGGCGCTCGGGCTTGCGGACCTTAAGACGTGGTTTCCTCAGGCGGCAGCTCTGGCCCATCCGCTGCGGCGCGAGTTTCACCTGTTTCTGCTATTATCAGGCAGCCGGCCAGACGCACTTAAGCACGCGCGGCCCGAGCACATCGATTTTCGAGCTCGTATCTTGCACGTTCCCAAACCCAAGGGCGGTGAGCGAAAGGCATTCGACATCCCGCTTTCCCGAGCGATGTGCCGATGCCTGATTCGCGCGCTCAGGCTTGGGCGTATGCTCTATCCCGATCAGGCGCAGGATTGGATTTTCCCAGCTGACAGCGAGAGTGGTCATCTCGCCGAACATAAGGAAAACCGCAAAACCTTGACGAACTGGGGAAACGAGCTGCGACAAACCTATAGAACGGTTGGGCAGATCGCCGGCGTCGGCGACCTGGACATGCACTTGCTAATGAATCACTCGGTGCCGGGCGTGAACGCAGGGTATATCACGCGCGCACGGCTGCTCTCCGATCATTTGCGCGGTCAGCAGGAGAAGATCTCCGGTCTGATCATGTCCTGTGTCTCTCGTCAGGAAGGCGCGTACGCTTGGCCATTTCAAAATTCGCGAGCGACGATCTCTCTAACCGACGAGCCGTATGAGCCAGGTAAACGGAGAGCTTCCTAGAGCGCGGAGTTGCGCGGGCATTCCTATTAAACTGATGTCGATTTTGAGATCCCACGCGACCCCAACCTTGCCAAGGTTGGGCTCGAGGGTTCGAATCCCTTCGCCCGCTCCAAAATCTCTCAGAGATTTCAAGCGGATAAGAACGGCCCTTCGGGGCTGTTCTTGCTTACATCGACACCTATCGCGGGTAATGTAAGCTCCTTGTAAGCGACAGAAATCATGCTTCCGGATGGTGCAGCTTACTGCCGGATTGGCTCTTGGCCCAATGCATCCGACTATCGGGGCGTTTGATAAGCGCAAAGCTGAGCCAGATTGCGACTGGGTGCCTCACTCAGGCTGCCCTTTCCAGCGCGACGGCGCTGGTTTTTGCCGAGCTCCACGGTGTCAGCTCGGCGATCCGGGCCCATCCATCACCACCGGCTCAAACTCGACTTGCCGGACCAGCCACCGCCGAAAATCGCCGCCGCCCAAGCGGCAAAGAGCCGGCCTTCGAGCTGACAGAGGCTGCCCCTTGTAGTGCCGACCTTTGGACGGCAGCGCCTGAAAACTCAATAGGTTGGTCTCCTCAAATCACCCCAATCGGCGAAGATCGGCTAACCCCGTTTGACCACGCGCTCGCCACCTGACTTCATCAATCCGCCAGCGATGGAGAGCCCCGGTCGGGATCGCCGGAATCCCTGGCCTCCTTCAATCGGCAGCTTGGCTCGCTTCCCGCAGGGAAAGACGAACTCTGACTCCTTGATTTTGGACAGATCTTCAAGGATGGCAAGTGCACGGTGTTCCCGGCCTGCTTTGATCCGATCAGCTGGCACCGTCCAGTCCATGTCGACAAGGATCTCCTTGCGCACTTCCCGGTGCAATTTGAAGAACGCCGGGAATTTGTGGAAGACCTTCGGAGCAAGGACGGCTTCCCTGGCAATTAGCGATATCGAGCGGCCGGACTGGCGAGTCTCGCGGGGCTTAGTGGCGCGCAGAGTGCCCTCGTCTACTCACGGGGGGCTCCACCCAGCATCGCCTAACATACCCAAGGGCCGAGCGCCGCCCGCAATCATCTTTTCCAAGCAATGCGTGGCATTAGCGCCGCCACGGCGCGGCGTTCTATATGGGGCGAAAGGCTCAGAGCGAGGGAGGGTCAAATCCATGCCGATGGCGCGTCTACGCGGCGATCAAGTTTACAGTCAGATCAAGCGCCAGCTTGCCGCAGGATTCCTTCGTTTCGGAGATCGGATTGATATAGCAGCCTTGGCTGACCAGCTTGCTGTCAGCGTGACCCCCGTGCGCGAGGCCCTGAGCCGGCTGTTCGATGAGCAGCTCGTCCAATTCGCACCGACGAAGGGCTTCAGCGTGAGAATGCTCTCAGCAGAAGAGCTTCGTCAGCTTTACGAATGGAACATGATGCTCGCTGGAATCGCTCTTTCGAAGCACGTTGCCGCCTCAGTTGCGACGATTGCTGCACACCAACCATCGAAGAGTGTGGCGACTGCCGCCGCCGGGCTCGCCCACTCCCCTGAGCCTCCCGAGGCGGTGATCGCCGGAAACCTCTTTCTGCGGATCGCCTCCGGCTCAGACAACGCGAACCTCGTGCGTGCCGTTGGGAACGTGAATGACCGTCTTGCTTTCCTCCGCACCATCGAGCTTGAGGTGATGGCAGATTGCTTGGTCGAGGTGACCCGGTTGAACGATCTCTACGACGGAGGTCGGTTCACGCAAATGAGGCGAGCCCTGATTGCTTACCATCGCAAGCGGTCCAAGCTTGTGCCGGAGCTTCTAAAGGAGGCGCTGAGCCGCTCCTTCTCCAGTGACCCGTAGCATCTCTCGTAGAAAATCCCGACATGGAAGCATCTTTGCCCTCGCTTGAAAGGTCGGGCTCACAGCTTCAAGATTCTCTGAGAGATATTTTGGAATATTTTTCTTCTTATTTAATTGATATCGATTCGATCGGTTTTTGCTTTCAGATAGCTCGACAAAGGGCAGATTTTGAAGCCAATTATATTTGATAATATAAGATGGACTCCATGATCCATTGACTCTTACGGTTGTAATGCCACGCACCGTGGCTAACCTGAAAGAGGGACAGATCATGGACTCCAGCGAAGAGATGGTCGTCGAACTCGGGCTCGTCTCCGAGGAAACGCAGCAGCTTTCCGGCTTCGGACCGGATGGCGAGACGGTGATCGGCCTGGAGTAACGCCGGGTCGAACAGGCGCGGCGGAGCTTTGACTTAAGCGCCCGCCGGGAACGCGCAGCGGCGCGCGCTGCGCGTTCCTCGATATCGAGATGCGCGGGATTGACCATCATGACATCCAGATACTTCCTGTCGAACCAGGTCTTCCTGTCTCGCACCAGCCGGCACTATGTCTTCCTCGACCTGAAGAGCGATCGCTATTGGGCAGTCGCACAAGACCAACTCGAGGCCATCGGACAGTCGCTGCAAGGATGGTCTGCGTGCGACGCGAGACCTGTCCCGTTTCGCGGCATGGGAGCCGCAGATGCCCACCGTCTGGTGGATGTCCTTGTCCGGCGCGGGTTGCTGACGACAGACCCTGCCTCCGGCAGCGCCGTCGCGCCGACCTGCTTTCCCTTGCCGAAACGAGCACTCCTGGAAGGATGCCAGCCCGTTATCCACCATCCCGGCTTCCGCCATCTCCGGATCTTCGTTATCGCCGGCTGCAGTGCCGGGCTGAAACGGCGCTGGCAATCGATCGCGAAGATCGTCGGCTCGCGAGCCCGTCGACACCGGAGCGATCTGGGTCATTTCGACGAAAGCCGATGCCGCGAGCTGGTGGCCGTCTTTGGAGTGATGCGCCCCTATTTTCCGGGAAAACCCAGCTGCCTGCTCGATTCCTTCATGCTCGTCGAATTTCTTGCACGATACGGCATGCACGCGCATTGGGTCTTCGGCGTTCGGACAGAACCCTTCTCCGCGCACTGCTGGGTCCAGCGTGACGATCTGGTGTTGAACGACACTCTCGACCACGTCGGTACCTTCGTGCCGATCATGGCCGTGTGATCCGGACGTCCCGCCATGGATCGGCACGTCGCCCTAACGTGGAACATCGCAGACGAGCCGGCGGGGGCCGTCGCCCAGCAACTGGCGGAGCGGCTTCCTGGCGGCCCATCCAGCTGGAACCGCGTGCTGGACAACCCCGGCGTGACGGTCTTCCAGACTGGTTCGCAGCTGCCCCGCGCACAAGCATACATCCTCACCGGCCAGGCGGGCGTCGTGCTCGGCAAGGTCTTTCATCGCCAGAGCGACACGCGAACAGTTCCGCCCGATACCGTTTTCGGCGAAGCGGAATCCGAGCGCCTCCTCGCCTCCGCCGGCCGCGGCCTGATGGAGCGCTATTGGGGCCGTTACACCGCCTTTCTGCATGATTGCAAAAGGCGCCGGATCTATATCCTCCGCGATCCCTCGGCCGGTAGGCCGAGCTACGCCGCGACGCTCGGGCGGGTCAGGATATTCTTCAGCGATGTCGAGGACGTCTTCGGAACAGGCCTGTTCCCAGCGGCAGTGAACTGGGACTACGTCGCGGCCTTTCTCCAATGCCGGGCCCGCTTCGGCGAAACGGGCCTGGTCGGAGTAGCAGAGATCCGCCCGGGGGAATGCGTCGAGCTGGATGGCGATGTTTGGAAGTCCGCCTTCTATTGGGATCCCAGAAACATCTGCCGGTCAGACCGAAGCGACGACTTCGATGCCGCCGCCGCGGCGCTTCGGCGCACCACTCAGTTCTGCGTCAACGCGTGGGCGTCGAGCTGCCGGAATATCCTTCACAATCTTTCGGGGGGATTTGACTCGGCCGTGGTGCTGGCCTGTCTCCGCAAGTCGCCCGATCCGCCAAAGATAACCTGCCTCAATCGCTATCAATCAGCCGCCGAGGGCGATGAACGGCGTTTCGCCCAGCTGATGGCGCAACGCGCTCAGTGCCACCTGGTCGAGAACGAGATGATCGGTTCTGCCATGGATGTGCAGAACTCGCTGCTCAGCGCACGAAGAACAATCCGGCCTCTACGCCATCCCTTCGGTTTGGCCGATGCGCCGTTTCGCGACCAACTCGCGCTTGAGCTCGGTGCCGATTCCCTCTGGACGGGCCAAGCCGGCGACGAGCTCTTCTTCCGCCAGCGGACGCGTCTTGTCGCGACCGATTACGCCCAGGATTTCGGTCTGGGCCGTCCTCTGCTCCGCGTCGCTCACGCGACGGCTCGCACCACGCGGGAGACGTTCTGGGCCGTGCTTGGCACCGCACTCCGCCATGCCGTCCTCGGGCGCGAGGTGGCGCTGCGGCCCAGCCCGTTCGAACTTCCGCGCTTCATTGCCGACGCTGCGCCGCCGATGGGCGAAGGCGGTCTCGCCCATCCTTGGCTTGAAAGCATGAAAGGCGTCCCAGCCGGTAAAATGATCCAGATCCAGGCTTTGGTGAGCGCCTTCCAACTGCACGACTTGCATCCGCCCCTCAAACACGCCGATTGGCTGCACCCACTGCTCTCACAGCCGCTCATCGAGCTTTGCCTTCGCATTCCCAGCTACCTGCTCGCACAAGGCGGCACCCCGCGAGCACTCGCGAAACAGGCATTCGCCGCGGATCTCCCGCCGCAAATCCTCACCCGCGAGACGAAGGGAACGATGCCCACCTACTATATCGATCTCCTTGCCAGCAATGCCGCGTTCCTGCGCTCGTTCTTGTTGGACGGCCAGCTGGCTGCCAGAGGGCTGCTCGAGCGCAAAGCGCTCGAGCGCTTCTTCGCTGCACATGCACCGATCCGTCCACGCGAGCTGGGGCCCGTCGTGTTCTGCATCGGCGCGGAGGCTTGGGCGCGCAGCTGGGCATCATCGTCACCAGCGCGCGCGGATGCCCTATGAGGGTCTTGCGCGAACGCTTCCAGCATCGGTGGGCACACCGCGCCGCCGCGGCGACCCGACTCCTCAAGTTGTTCGACACTGCGGCCGATGCCGTCGTCAAGCGCGGTCTGGCGCAGGCCGTCCTCCTTGTCCTGGCCGCGTCCGGCCTGACAGCATCGGCACCGTGGCTGCTTAAGCGAATCGTCGACGGTCTGGTCGCCGGCGAGGGCTCAGGGCGGCCCGAGGTTCCTGCCCTCTTCATTTTTGGTTACGTTCTAAGCCAATTCCTCGCTCGCTGCTGCACCGAGCTGCGCTGGCCCTGCTACGGTGCCGCGGAGCAGCGATTGCAACGTCGCGTCGGGCTCAGACTCTTCCAGCACTTGATGAGGTTGCCGCTCCGCTACCATCACGACCGAGGGACCGGGGCGATCTGCCAAACGCTTGCGAACGGGCTGCTGGGCTTACGCATGCTGCTTCAGCATGTCGTCTTCACGATCCTGCCGGTCATCGCAGCCGTCGTGACGATGGCCGCGGTCCTGTTGCGCTTTGGCTCGGCCGATTTCCTGGCGATCCTGCTGGCGGCCATGGCCGCTTACGCCTGCAGCTTCGGACTGGGCGTCATCAGCATGGCCGGCCCGTCTCGAGGCGTGTCCACGGCCCTCGTCGATATCGGCGAAATCCTGGCGGACAGCCTGCAAAGCTACGAGACGATCAAATGCTTCAACGCCGAGTCCTGGGTGCGGGAGCGTTTCGATCGCGCCCTGGCCCAAGCGGAGCGCCGGTGGGACGTGCTCTATCGGCGCAAGGCACTTGGCGGCCTCGCCGCAGCGGCGGTCTTTGCCGTGGCGCTTGGCACTTCCTGTGTGCTGGCTGCCACAGAGATCCGTCACGGCGCCATGACGATTGGCGATTTCGTGTTGGTCAACGCCTATGTCCTGCAATTGGTCCGACCGCTCGAAATGATTGGGTTTGCACTCCGCGACATGGTCCAGGCTGGCGCTTACCTAGGACAGATGACCGACTTGCTGGACCAAGTCGCAGAGCCGATCCTCCTCGCCGACCGGCCTTCAGTCTCGATCCCGGGCGATGGGTTGGTCTTCGACGGCGTGAGCTTCTCGTATCGGATCGGACAGCCAGTGCTGCGGAACCTGCAATTCAGCGTCTCGGCCGGACAAACCGTGGCGATCGTCGGGGCGAGCGGTTCCGGCAAATCCTCGCTGATCCGCCTCCTCTTGCGGCTATACGAGCCCGATGCCGGGACAATTCGACTCGACGGCGTGCCGATCTCGAGCATCCCGCTCTCGATCCTGCGCGACACCATCGCGGTCGTGTCGCAAGACGCGATGCTGCTCCGCGATACGATCGCGACCAATATCGGCCTTGGCCGGATCGGGGCTAGCCAGCGCGACATCGAGCTCGCAGCTCGGCTGGCCGAGATCCATGACGCCGTCATGAGTTGGCCCGAAGGCTATCAGACCGTGGTCGGCGAGCGTGGACTCACGCTGTCGGGGGGAGAGCGGCAGCGTGTGGCGATCGCGCGGGCCGCGCTGAAGCAGCCGCGCCTCTTCCTCTTCGACGAAGCCACGGCGTCCCTGGACACGGACACCGAGAGGCGGATTCTACGCAACCTGCGCACCCTGTGCCGCGGGACGACGACATTCATGATCGCGCACCGACTGTCGACGATCCTCGACGCCGACGAGATCCTGCTGCTCGCGCGCGGCGAGATCCTTGAGCGGGGCACGCATGCCGCACTCGTCCGGAGCGACGGCCGGTATGCTGCAATGTGGCGCGCCCAACAGAGCACGCTGGCGCCGGACGCCCAGGACCCGCCCGCAATGGCAGCTGCTGCTGCGAACCGAGCGACCTGAGGGCGTCCGTCGCCCTTCAGCGTCCCAACAGACTGGGATCTGTCACCCCCGCAGCCGACCCCACCGGCTTCTTCTCCCGCGCTAGAGCGTGGTGAAATTTGGTTGAGTCGGTGGATTTAGGCTTTTCGAGATGTTGTATTTTTGATTCAAGAATCGGGCTGGATATGGGGGCCAGCCCGGATGGGACGTCCTTATTCGATGGATCTTCGAGAGCGCGTCGTTGCAGCGATTGTGGGCGGGATGTCGTGTCGGCCGGCGGCCGCCCGCTTCGGTGTCAGCTACAGCGTCGCGATTGGCTGGATGAAGCGTCTTCGCGAGACGGGGAGTGTGGCGCCCGGCCAGATGGGCGGTCACAAGCCGAGGAAGATTTCGGGCGAGTACCGCACCTGGCTTGTGGAGCGCTGCCGCGAGCGTGCCTTCACCTTGCATGGCCTCGTCGTCGAGCTGGGCGCCCGCGGTCTTGTGGTCGATTACCGCTCGGTCTGGGACTTCGTCCATGGCGAGGGGCTCACATATAAAAAAAGACGATGGTCGCGACCGAACGGGAGCGGCCGGACGTCGCCCGTCGGCGAGCGCAGTGGCTGAAACATCGCATCGGCATCGATCCGGCCCGGCTGGTTTTCATCGACGAGACTTGGACCAAGACCAACATGGCGCCGCTGCGGGGCTGGGCGCCGCGCGGTGAGCGCCTGATCGGTCATGCTCCTTTCGGCCATTGGAATACGATGACTTTCTTGGCGGCGTTGCGCCATGACCGGATCGACGCGCCCTGGCTCATCGACGGACCGATCAACGGCGAGCGCTTCCTCGTCTATGTCGAAAAGGTGCTCGTCCCGACCTTGAGCCCAGGCGATATCGTGATCATGGACAATCTCGGTTCCCACAAGGCCAAGGCCGTTCGTCTTGCAATCCGACAGGCCGGCGCCAGGCTGTTCTTCCTGCCGAAATACTCCCCCGATCTGAACCCGATCGAGAAGTTCTTCGCTAAGCTCAAGCATCTCTTGCGAAAGGCCGCCGCGAGAACCATCGATGCCGTCTGCCAGGCCATCGCCGAAATCCTCGATACAGCCTCCCCGCAGGAATGCCGCAACTACTTCATCGAAGCAGGATATGACCAAACCTAATTTCATACCGCTCTAGCGCATTACCCCCGATCCTCCTCGCCAATGGATAGGGGTGGCCATCGGTGCCGGAGTCTTGGAACTGCATGCTGGCGTCAGGGCGTCCGCGATCCGCCCGTTGTCGTCACGCAAGCGCAAAACGACCAGGCCGTGGGGCCTGGCTCGTCCTGCGTCGGCAAGTGCGAGGCCTGGGTCGTTGGTGTCCCGGTCCAAAAGCAGTCATTGCCCTTCAGACTGCCAAGCGACTAGCCAGGAAGTCGACAAACGCTTTCACCCGAGCTGGAGCCAGCCTCGAGGTCATGACGGCATGGACCGGCATCAGCGGGAAACTCCATTCGTCAAGCACGAGCCGAACAGTGCCCTTGTCGAAGGCGGGCCGCGCGACGGCCGGCGAGAGCGCTGCTACGCCATATCCCTGCTCGGCCCAGCGCAAGGTCATCGAGACATTGTTCGTCGAGAAGCGGCCCCTTACGTCGATGTCGATCGAGTTCTTCCCGGAAACGAGACGCCAGATCGATGGCTGCGCCATATAGGATTGGAGGATGCAGTCGTGCTGCCCGAGATCTTCCGGACCGTTCGGCAGGCCTCGTCTCGCGATATAGGACGGTGAGGCATAGAGCAGGCGTGCGGCGTTGCCCAAACGGCGAACGATCAGCGATTGATCCCGCACGTCGCCGAGACGAATGCTGACATCGACGTTTTCGTCCACAAAATTGGCCGTTCGCGGCGAGAGATCGACATCCATGGTGATCTCCGGAAAGTTCCGGGCGAACTCGTCGATGATCGGCGCGATGTGGCTGAGACCGAATTCGACCGGCGTCGAAATGCGCAGGTGCCCGGCCGGCCGCTCGGCAGCCTCCTTCAGCACTTCATGGGCGATTTCCGCCTCCTGCACGATGTGTTCGCAGCGTTCGAGGTAGCGCCGCCCCGGCTCTGTCAAGGCGAGGCGTCGCGTGGTGCGCTCGAACAGCCGCACACCCACGCGCTTTTCGAGGATCGCGATCCGGCGCGACAACGTGGCAAGAGGGATGCCCGAGGCCTCGCTCGCGCGGGTGAAGCTCAACGCGCGCGCAACCTCGACAAAGAGGGCCATGTCTTGTAGCGCCACCGCCGCGGACAATCGGGTCGTTCCGGTCATGCTTGATCTCGATTATGGAATTATCTTTTCCAATAAGCGCCATTTATCTCGTTTGTCGAGAGTACCATTATCCCGCTCCATGAGCCATGCCGGTTGCCACACGGCACCGGCAGGGCTCGCAACAGCCCCGTTGTGCCGATTCTCTGGAGCGAACGACGATGTCCAAGCAGCAACTCGACGCCATCCTTGAGATGATGGCGCATAATCATCCCCCTGAAAACGCCACCCCGAACATGATGCGGGCCTGGGTCGAGGAGGCCAACAGCCACACGCCGGTCGCCGAAAACGTCCAGGTTCAGCGTATCAATTGCGGACCTTGCGACGGCGATCTGCTGCTGCCGGCGGGCGGCGATGCTTCGCGGTTGATCATCTACTATCATGGCGGCGGCTTCTTCTTCTGCTCGAGCCGCACCCATCGCGTGACGGCGTCCAATCTGGCCCGTGCGGCCGGATGCGCCGTGCTGGTGCCCGACTATCGCCTCGCTCCCGAACACCCCCGCTCCGGCCGCGCATGACGATGCGTTCGGCGTGTATCAATGGGCGCTGGGGCAAGGCTATGCAGCGGGCAAGATTGCGCTGAGCGGGGACTCGGCCGGTGGCAACCTGTCCCTCGACGCTAGCCTGCGCGCGAAGGAAGCGGGGCTTCCGCTGCCTGCGGCGCTCGCGTTGATGTCGCCCTGGATGGATTTCGCCGAAGAGGGCGCCTCCTACCGGGGCGTCACCGACGATCCGATCCTGAGCAAGGGTCTGGTCGATTACTTCAAGCATGTCTATTTCGGCGCCGGCGACCCGAAATCCCGCAAGGTGACGCCGTTCTATGCCGACTTCGCGGGTCTGCCGCCGACACTCGTGCATGTCGGCAGCCGCGAACGGGTGCGTGACGATTCCGTCACCGTCGTAAGGCGGCTGAACGAGGCAGGCGTGCCTGCCGAACTCAAGATCTTCGACGGCATGATCCACACCTGGCAGATGTTCGCCCCCATGCTCGATGAGGGCATGGCGTCGATCGAAGAGTGTGCGGCCTTCATCAAGGCGCATCAGGCGTAACGATCCCGACGGTCTCGCGCTCCGGTTCGCGGAGCGGGGTCGGGGCTGCCACCAACGCCACTTCCATAGGAGAACACGCATGCTGCGCGACACGCTTATCCGAGGTGGTCACGTCTTGACGATGGATCCGGGCCTCGGCGACTTTCCTGTCGCGGACGTCCATATCAGCGGCGATCGGATCGTCGCCGTCGGGCCGTCCCTCGACGTTCCGGGCGCGGAGGTGATCGAAGCCGCGGGCAAGATCGTGCTTCCCGGTCTCATCGACGGCCACAGGCATGTCTGGCAAAGCCTGCTGCGGGGCGTTGCTTCGGATTGGAGCTTCCCCGAATACATGCTCAAGATGCGCGCCATGTATGGCGGCTGCTTCGACGCGGAGGACGCCTATGTCGCCAATTATCTGGGCGGGCTGGAATCGATCCAGGCCGGGGTCACTTCCGTCGTCGATCACAGTCATCTTCAATCATCCCTTGCCGTGTCGGAGGGGTTGGCCCGCGGTCTGAAAGACAGCGGCGTCGGCGGTGTCTTTTGCTACGCCTTGCAGAATGCGCCGGGCCATCTAGACGGCCGACCGGTCGAGAAAGACGCCATTCGAGACCTCTTCCTCAGGGCGCCGGACGCGTGGCACGACGAAAACGCGGCCGGTCTGCGCGATACGTACTTCACGTCCGGGCCGCTCTCCTTCGGCGTGGCGATGCCGGAGACCGCGGCCTATCTGCCGCCCGAGCAGGCCGCAGCCCTGTTCGAGCGCGCCCGGGCATTGAAGCCCGCCCTGGTCACCGGCCATTGGAACGCGGTGAACAAGCCCGGATTCTACATGTCGTCGCTCGGCCAGCTCGTGCAGGCCGGGGCGTTTCCAGGCGCGACGCTGCTTAGCCACAACAACCAGCTGAACGACGTCGACCTCGCGCTCATGGCGAGGGAGGGCCTCGGCCTCTGTACCTGCCCCGATACGGAGTGCGGCATGGGCTTGGGTCCCTTGATGGCGAAACGCTTCGTCGAGCTCGGTGGCGCCGCAAGCCTTGGGGTCGACATCACCTGCTTCGTGCAAGCCGATATGCTGAAGCAGGCGCGGCTCCTGCTTCAAGTCGAACGGAAACGCGCCGCCGACGAACTGGGCAAAGTGCCCAGCGAGATCGGCTGGCCCACGCGCGCCGTGCTGGAATTGCTTACGCTCACGGGTGCTCGATCGCTCGGAATGGGGCATGAGATCGGCAGTCTCACGCCGGGCAAGCGGGCGGATGTGATTGTCGTCAATCCCCATCCGGTCCTCGCCTCGCCGATGACGGACCCGGTGGCGACGCTGGTCTTCTACACCGATGCCGCCGATGTCGAGACGGTCCTGATCGCCGGCCAATTGCGCAAACATGGCGGCGAACTGCTGAACGTCGATCATCTCGGATTGCAGGCAAAAGTAAGGCAATCGATCCACCGCATTCAGAAGCGGTTCGCGGAACTGCCCGCCGAGGATCTTCGGGACGTCTGGGCGGAGATTTTCTAGTAGAGATAGCGGGTCTTTCTTCGCCGTTACTTATACGCAACTGCGGTCCCCGGACACGGAGTGTTGGTCATGAGCAATGAATTCGACGTCGTCGTGGTCGGCGGCGGGCCGGTCGGGCTGTGGCTCGCCTGCGAGCTGGCTCTGGCAAAGGTGAAGGTCGCCCTCCTGGAGCGGCATGTCGAGCGCGTCGCACAATCCCGCGCGCTGACGATCCATGGCCGGACCCTTGAAATGTTCGCATTGCGTGGACTTGCCGAGCGCTTCATCGCGCGCGGCGTCCCGCTTCCGACCGGCCATTTCGGAGTGCTCGAAACACGCTTGGATTTCTCAGTGTTCGACACGCGCTTTCCCTTCATTCTGTTCCTGCCTCAGGCGACGACCACGGCGATTCTCGAAGACCGTGCCCTGGAATTGGGAGTGGATCTGAGACGCGGCCATCTTGTCGAGACGATCGAGGAGCGACCGGACCGCGTAATCTTCACGGGCCGGAACGACGAGGCGCCTTTCGCACTTTCCGCGCGCTACGTCGTCGGCGCCGACGGGGGCCGCAGCGTCGTGCGGGCGGTCGGCGGCCATCGACTTCCCCGGCTATCCGGCACAACACGCCATGATGCTGGGGGATGTCGTGCTCGACGCGCCGCCGACGCGACCGATGCTTACGATCGTGAACGAAGCCGGCGGCCTGCTCGTCTTGCCGCTCGGCGACGGTGTCCACCACAGACTCGGTATCGTCGATGCGTCGACGACCCATCTCATGTCTTCCGCGCCCGTGTCTCTCGCCGAGCTTGCGGCTGCAGCGGCCCGCATCGCGGGGACGGATTTCCGGCCGCGCGATCCGATCTGGCTGTCGCGCTTTACCGACGAAACGCGGCTCGCCGAATGCTACCGGAAAGGCCGGATCCTCCTCGCGGGCGATGCTGCTCATATCCATGTGCCGATGGGCGGCCAGGGCATGAATGTCGGCATCCAGGACGCGATGAACCTCGGCTGGAAGCTGGCGAGCGTCGTGCATGGCACCGCATCCGAGGCGCTGCTCGACACTTACGGCAGCGAGCGTCGGCCAGTGGGCGAGGCGCTCCAGCGCAACACGCTCGCGCAGTCCGCCCTGTTTTTCGCATTCGACCCCGCCGACTCTGGCACTGCGGAATATGTTCGGCGACCTCCTGCACGTGCCCGAGATCAACCGCCGGCTGGCGGCCGAAGTCTCCGGCTTCAGCGTCGCCTATCCGGACCCGCTCTTTGCGCCGGACGACGGCTGGGAGCACCAAAACGGCGTGAGCGGGCAGCGTCTCTCCGACCTGGACCTCGTGCTGCAGGACGGTTCGCGGACGACACTCTACCGCTGCCTCGAGGAGGGCTGTTGGGTCCAACTGCGGAATGCGGCCAATGCGAGAGCTTTCCCGCTCGGCGCCGCTGTCATCAATCTCGACTTGGCGCCCGGTTCAAACAACCAACTGCTCGCCGAGTTCGCATCGGTGCTCGTCCGCCCGGACGGCTATCTCGCCAATGTGCGCCCGGCACATCACGCTCAGGAGCAGGGGCGGCTTCTGCCCACGCGTTGAACGGCGCACTCGCTAGAAGCGATTCGAGAAAAACCATAGATAAGGTGATCCCTGTGCTTAAGCCCGCTGCAACCCATTTGCATCGCGCACGACGTGCCTTGCTTCTTCCGTTCATCGCCGGTGGTCTCCTGCTGACCGGCACGCCGGCCGCGGCAGCGTCGGCGCCAGCGCCGATCCGCATCGGGATGCCGTACGATCCAAGCTCGCTGGACCCGGACAAGCTGGTCGGATTCGAAGAATACAACATCGTCCTCGATCTGTTCGAGGGTCTGACGACCTATTCTGCGACAGGTACCGTCATCGCCGGCGCTGCCGAGCGCTGGGAGGTCAGTGCCGACGGGCTGGTCTGGACGTTCCATCTGCGGCCAAGCGCGGCGTGGTCGGACGGCACGCCGTTGACGGCCGACGATTTTGTCTACGGCTTCCATCGTGCGGTCGATCCGGCGACCGCTTGTCCAGTGTCGCTGCCCTGCTGCCGATCCTCAATGCCGGCGAGATCAGCTCGGGCCGTGAGAAGGACCTGTCCAAGCTCGGCATGACGGCGCTCGACCCGCAGACCCTCCGCATTACGCTGGCCCGGCCCACGCCCTGGCTTCTCGACCTGCTGACCGACCAGACGGCCATGCCGGTGCCGCGCCAGGCGATCGAGAAATGGGGCGATCGATGGACGCAGCCCCGAGCATATGGTGACGAATGGGCCATTCACGCTGAAGAATGGGTGCCGCTGGACGAGATCGACCTCATGCGAAATCCGCACTTTCACGATGCTGCCGCGGTCAAGATCGACGAAGTTGACGACATACTCACCGATGACAGCAGCGCCGCGTTGAAGCGCTACGAGACCGGCGAGCTCGATGTCATCAGATCGCTCCCCAGGAGGATTTGCCCTCGACTAAGCAAGAGCGACCGGGCGAACTGCGCAGCTATCACATACTCGGAACGACTGCTTTCGTGATCAATATGGACGGTCCGCTCGGCGGCGACCCGCGTATACGCCAGGCACTGTCGATGGTGATCGATCGCGAGGCACTAGAAAACAAAGTCGCCCGCCGTGACCAGATTCCCGCATACAGCTATATACCGCCCGGCATTCCCAATTATAGCTTCAGCGGCCGGACTGGGCGGACCGTCCAATGTCGGAGCGCATCGCAATGGCCAAGAAGCTGCTCGCAGAGGCCGGCACCCCAGTTCCGCTCAAGATTCATTTGTTGTCGCCGAAGCTCGATTTTGTTCAGCTCTATGCGCGAGCGATCATAGCGATGTGGCATGCCGCGCTTGGCATCGAAACGGAAGAGGAGGCCGTGGAGACACGGATGTATGCCGGCCAGCTTACGCGTCATGATTTCGAGATCGCGTTTATCCAATTGAATGCAGGCTATCCGGACGCGTGGGATATGTTGTCCGATCTCGGCAGCGGGTACAATGCCGGCAACTACAGCAATCCGAAATATGATGCGCTGCTCGAGCAATCGCGCAGCGCCGCTTCGCCGGCCGAACGCACGGCGATACTACAATCCGCCGAACGGCTGATGTTGCAGGATCAGCCGGTGATCCCCTTCAACTTTGTCGTCAGCCAGTTACTCGTAAATCCGCGTGTGCGCGGCATTGAGAATTCGGCAATCGGCATTCATCCATCGCGCTTTCTATCAATTGCCGAGCAGGACTGATTTCATCGTCCGGAATGCGGGGGCGATGACCGCATCGGCTGGTGCGATTTGACCTCCAACGCGGCCGCGAGTTCGCTGAGCAACTCGCGAAGCATTGCTATCTTTGAAAGGCCGGCCAATTTGGCGAAATTCGCTTCGATCTCGCGGCTCAGTTGGATGAGTGTCTGGGCAATCTTCCGACCAGGTGCCGTCAAGGACAGCGTCCTTTCGTCGGTGCTGCCACGGGGCGCCTGCATGCGGTGATCCCGCCCGGCGGATTGGGAAAATATTTGGAACGGCTTGGCAAGTTGTCATTGCCAGAGCATCAGGAGGGGCTTCGAAATGCTCCAGGGCGAGTTCACCGTCTTGAGATCTGAGTAGGTTCTTCCGAGTTTTGCCGCAGATCATCTGTGCCGAGAGGCCGCATTGCGGCTCTCGGCTACCGTCATGCTTTCACGACAAGAAATGGAGATCAGGATGGGCACTTGGCTTGAGGTGGCGCTCGACTATATTCCCCGATGGCTCGACTATCAGTTGCGGCAGAGTGAGCAACCCGGCTGTGCGATCGCGATTGTGCACGAAGGGGAACTCGTCCTCGAACGCGCCTTCGGCCTGGCCGATCTGCCCAGCGGGGAGGTATTGACGCCGCGCCACCGGTTCCGCGTCGCCTCGCATTCGAAGAGCTTCACCGCGGCCGGCATCCTCAAGCTGCGCGAACAGGGCAAGCTGCGGCTCGACGACCCGGTCGGCCGTTATGTCGGCGATCTGCATCCCGACATTGCAGCGGCGACGATTGCCCAGTTGCTGTCGCATTCGGCCGGCGTCGCGCGCGACGGTCTCGATATGGAATATTGGTTGGGCCGGCGTCCCGTCCTCGATGCCAAGGCGCTCAGGGCGCATCTGGCCGGCGGCCCGCTCATCGAAGCCAATACGCGGCTGAAATACTCCAATCACGGCTACGGCCTGCTCGGTCTCGTGATCGAGGCAGCGACAGGCGAAACCTATCGCGATTGGATGGCGCGCGAGATCGTGGCTCCGGACGGCCTGCGCGAGACAGAGCCGGATATGCCGCTCGCCGCCGCCGCGCCGCTTGCGCGCGGCCATAGCGGCAAACTGCCGCTCGGCCGGCGCGTCGTGAATCCGGGCGAGCGCCCGGCGAACGCGCTGGCGCCGGGCGCCGGCTTCGTCAGCACGGCGCGGACCTGGCCCGCTTCTTCAACCAACTGGCGCCCGACGCGGAAGCCAGCCTGCTCTCGGTGGCGAGCCGGCGCGAGATGATCCGCAGCCAGTGGCAGGAGGAACACTCGCCGTCAAAGCGGCGCTATGGCCTCGGCATCATCAGCGGCGACATCGGCGAGTGGCCCGTGGTTCGGCCATTCCGGCGGTTTTCCGGGCTATGTCACCCGCACGGCCACGATTCCGACGCAGGATCTGACGATTTCGATCCTGACCAATGACAATGAGGGGTTGGCGGACGGCTGGACGGACGGTGCGGTGCACATCCTGCAAAGCTTCGCCAAGAATGGCGCGCCGACAGGAGAACTGGCCGAGTGGAGCGGGCGATGGTGGGTGGGGCCTTGGGGCGCCTTCGATCTCCTGCCCATGGCGGATAAGGTGCTGGTTGCCGCGCCCGGCCGGGCTAACCCCGTTGCCGGCGCGAGCGAGATCGAGATGACCGGACGAGACGAAGGCCTCATCGCGCTCGCCGGCAGCTTTGCAAACTATCGCGAACCGGTCCGGCTGGAACGCGCCGAAGACGGGTCGATTGCTGCGATCCACCTGGGCGCCATGCGGCTGCAGCCGGAAGACGCGATCATCTCGGAGTTTGCCCCGCGGGAGCGATGAACTGGAATGAGCCCCTGGCCGGATGCGCGCGGCCGCCGGTGTCCCGGCCGACTGCTGAAGGCGGCTGCCGAGCGCGAGTAGCCGTACGCCCCCGCGCCTTTCGAGAATCGTGATCCGGCGTGACACCCGGCAAGAGGGACGCCCGACATCTCGCTCGCGCGGATTGAAGCTCACGCGCGCAACCTCTACAACCAAGACCACGTCTCGTAGCGCCACCGCCGCAGGTAGTCGGGCAGTCCCGGCTACGGATATTCTCATTTATGGAATTATTGTTTCCATACTGCGCCACTTATCTCATCTGTCGGGAATACCATTATCTTGTTCCACGAGCCACGACGGTTGCCGCAGGGCACTGGTAGGGGCTCGCGGCACAAGCAGCCTCTGCTGTGCCGACTCTCTGGGAGTGAACGACGATGTTCAAGCAGCAACTCGACACCATCCTTGAGATGATGTCGGAACGTGACAATACGAGGAAATCATCATGAAAAGTAAAATCTCGCTACTGGCGGCGGCGCTTGCCGTCATGACTTTGCTGCCCGAGGGCGTACAGGCGGAAATCACCCGGCCGCCGGTAAGGCATCCCTCGGCGCCTGCGGGCGTGCAGGGCGTGCAGGGCGATGTCACGCTCCCGCCCGTAAGGCATTTCGGCTTCGTCGAGCCGTTGACCTATGGGCAGACGAATCTGGTCCACCGACACCGCCGCCGCCGCCGGCACCGATCCGCTGCTGGTCAACCCGTGGGGCTCGCCTTCCAGCAGGATGGCGCGTTCTGGGTCGCCGATGGCGGTGCCGGCGTCGCCACCCTCTATGACGGCAACGGCGCCAAGCTGCAGGCGACCTTCACCATTCCCAACCCGGCGGGCGGCGTTTCCACCCCGACGGGCCTGATCTGGAATCCGACGGCCGGCTTCCCCGTCCCCGGCACGGAGCTGCCCTCGCTCTTCGTCTTCGCGACCCTGCAAGGCAGCATCGCCGCCTGGGCCCCGGACCTGCCCGTGGCGCCGACCGACGCCGTCACGGCGGTCGACAATTCCAAGCTGGGCGCCGTCTATACCGGTCTCGCGACCGGCGTGACCGATCAGGGCGCCTTCCTCT
The DNA here is from genome assembly GCA_037200015.1 of Aliidongia sp. Classification (GTDB taxonomy): domain Bacteria; phylum Pseudomonadota; class Alphaproteobacteria; order ATCC43930; family CGMCC-115725; genus JAXDMU01. Next base: position 46,551 of record JBBCHB010000040.1, read on the forward strand.
ACGCCGCCAACGTCCACACCGGTACTATCGATGTGTTCGATACGGGCTTCCAACCGGCCAATGCCAAGCTCTCGGGCACCTTCACCGACTCGGGCATCCCCAGCGGCTTCGTTCCTTCGGCATCCAGTCGGTCGAGGGCAACCTCGTCGTGACCTATGCCCTGCAGAACTCCGCGAAGACGTTCGTCACACCGCTCAACGGCGCCGGTTTTGTCGACATCTTCGACACCAACGGCAATTTCGTGCAGCGCGTCGCGTCCGGCGGCGAACTCAACGCCCCGTGGGGCGTTGCCCTGGCTCCGGCTGGTTTCGGCGGAGCGAGCGGCGACATAGTCGTTGGCAATTTCGGCGATGGGCACATCCTCGCTTTTGACCAGCGGAGCGGCCAGGCCGGCGTCTTCGTCGATCAGCAGCTCGCGCCGATCACCCTTCCCGGGCTCTGGTCGCTGCATTTCGGTGGTGGCGCCGATTCGGATCCGCGCATGCTGTATTTCACCGTCGGCACAAGTCAGGGGCAACATGGCCTGTTCGGTTCGCTACTCCCGATCCCGCGGCCCTCGTCGACTAGCTGCTCTGATCACAGCGGCCAGGGCCTCGACCCTGGCCGCAATCCTTCGCGGTAGGTCCGGCTATACGTCTCGAGACACATACCTATCAATGGGCGCTGGTTCGAAAAACAGCCTGCCGAGGACCTTCGAGACGTCTGGCCCGGGGATTTCTAGCAAGAGATGGCAGTCCTTACTCGGGGCGTTGCTTGCGCCCGACCTCTCCGATCTTGGCCTTGCGCTGCAGGTCCGTTCGTGGGCGAGGCTTTACCGCTGCGTCCGGGATGGCCAGACGGCCCAACCGCAGAATGTGGCCGACGCTGGGAATTTTCAGCTCAAGGCTGGCGTCATCGAGCTCGACTTGGCGCCCGGTTCAAACACCACTGCTCGCCGAGTTCGCATCGGTGCTCGTCCGCCCGGACGGCTATCTCGCCAATGTGCGCCCGGCACATCACGCCCCCGTAGCGGTATCTGACGCCACCGCGTCTGGATCTGACGGCTCAGGATGGCATCGCGGCAGGAGTCCAATGTCTCGAGCCGAGCACCGGCTTGACGCCGTCCAAGAAAGCGATTGAAAGGTGTTGCCCGTGCTTAAGTTAGCTGCGACCCATTTGCATCGCGCACAATGGACCTTGCTTCTCCCGTTAATTCTCGGCGGTCTCCTGCTGATTGGCACGCCGACCGCGGCAGCGTCGGCGCCGATCCGCATCGGGATGCTGTATGAGCCAAGCTCGCTGGACCCGGACAAGCTGACGGGGCCGAAGAGTACGAGATCGTCCTCGATCTGTTCGAGGGTCTGACGACCTATTCTGCGACAGGTACCGTCATCGCCGGCGCTGCCGAGCGCTGGGAGGTCAGTGCCGACGGGCTGGTCTGGACGTTCCATCTGCGGCCAAGCGCGGCGTGGTCGGACGGCACGCCGTTGACGGCCGACGATTTTGTCTACGGCTTCCATCGTGCGGTCGATCCGGCGACCGCTTGTCCCAGTGTCGCTGCCCTGCTGCCGATCCTCAATGCCGGCGAGATCAGCTCGGGCCGTGAGAAGGACCTGTCCAAGCTCGGCATGACGGCGCTCGACCCGCAGACCCTCCGCATTACGCTGGCCCGGCCCACGCCCTGGCTTCTCGACCTGCTGACCGACCAGACGGCCATGCCGGTGCCGCGCCAGGCGATCGAGAAATGGGGCGATCGATGGACGCAGCCCGAGCATATGGTGACGAACGGACCTTTCACGCTGAAGAAATGGGTGCCGCTGGACGAGATCGACCTCATGCGAAATCCGCACTTTCACGATGCTGCCGCGGTCAAGATCGACGAAGTTGACGACGTGCTCGCCGATGACAGCAGCGCCGCGCTAAAGCGCTACGAGACTGGCGAACTCGATGTCATAAGAGTGCCCGGCAAGGAGGACCTGCCTCGACTTAAACAAGAGCGACCGGAAGAACTGCGCAGCGACCCCATGCTCTCGACGAGCGCCTTCGTATTCAATATGGACGGTCCGCTCGGCGCCGACCCGCGTATACGCCAGGCACTGTCGATGGTGATCGATCGCGAGGTACTGGAAAATAAGGTCGCCCGGCGCGGTCAGATCCCTGCCTACAGCTATATTCCGCCCGGCATTCCCAATTATAGTATGCAGCGGCCGGACTGGGCGGACCGTCCAATGTCGGAGCGCATCGCAATGGCCAAGAAGCTGCTCGCAGAGGCCGGCACCCCAGTTCCGGTCAAGATTCATTTGTTGTCGCCGAAGCTCGATTTTGTTCAGCTCTATACGCGAGCGATCATAGCGATGTGGCATACCGCGCTTGGTATCGAAGCGGAAGAGGAGGCCATGGAGACGCGGATATATAGCGGCCGACTTACACATCGAGATTTCGAGATCGCATTTATCCAATGGAATGGCAGCTATCCGGACGCACAGGATATGTTGTCCGATCTCGGGACGGTCGGCGGCGGTTACAATGTCGGCAATTACCGCAATCCGAAATATGATTCACTGCTCGACCAATCGAGCAGTGCAGCTTCGCCCGCCGAACGCACAACGATGCTTCAATCCGCCGAAAAGCTGATGCTGCAGGATCAGCCGGTGATTCCATTCAACTTTGTCGTCGCCCAGAGACTCGTAAATCGGCGTGTGCGCGGCATTGAGAATTCGGCAATCGGCATTCATCCATCGCGCTTTCTATCGATTGCCGAGCAAGACTGATTTGGTCGGCCGAATGGCGGATCAAAGCGGCGGGGGCCTGCCAATGCCGCCGGTCGTTCTGCGATTACCTCAAGATGACGATTACGCTGTGTGAGCGTCGCAGCTCGCCGCTGGATTGCGGCCGTCGAGTGCGGTGAGACCACCGCCTCAGCGTCTTCGCCCTGTTGTGCGGTCGAGGTCCGGGAGATAGATCAGTTTGACGGTGTATTGGTCGTTCCCGGCCATGAAGCTCGTGTCGGTCGCGGGTGCCCTCGGCGTCCTAGTCCATGAAGGCCGTCAAACCCTGCGCGTCTCAGCCACGGCGCGGCGCGTCGTCACAATCGAAAAAACTCAACCCTGATTTGAAGTCTCTCACAAGCGGCCTATTAGCCATAATAGCTCTATGGACTGCATGTGCAGCCCATAGAGCTATGCCGTAACGAGCGGATGTTGTGCGTTGCCGAAGCTATGGCGCGTCCCAGAAGCCGGCGGAGTGAACCGCCGGCCCGACGCTCTGCGGATCACGCGGCGGCATTCTGCTGATGTGCAGCCTGTTGCAAACCGTGCAGAAAATCCGCCGCCCGCTGTGCATGCGACGCGGCATGAAGATGGCCCGGATATCGCTTCTGAAAACCTTAAGTAATCGCGAGTTGGCGATAATGTGAAGGAACGCCATTCGAGCGCGTGAACCCCGCGCAATTTCGTCAATGTGCGACAAACTTTGCTCCGCATTATTTTCCCGGCGAACCTCGGTGGTCGATCTGACCAGATGAGGAGCCAACGATGTGGAACACGGATTGCGAACTGATCGCCGAACTCAAAGCCGCACTGACAAGCCAACAATACAGCCCGGTGGTGGTCGGGAACTACTGCGCCTACTCACGCGGGTTCCTCGACGATCTTGAACGGCGCGGCATCCCGATCCTGGAGGTGACCGAGGCCCAGGTCGCACAATATCTGCGCCATGCGACCGGGATCTTCCGGAAACACCATGGTCGACCTCCGGGGACGCACTGGCACTCCATCCCGCGTTCGGGAATCCACGCGCTGCTGCGGCTCGCGCAAGGCCAGTGGCCACCCGCCCCGAAAATCACGTCCGCCGCCGACGCGCTCCGATATGAGATTTGCCACGAATACGAGACATGGCTGCGCGAAGAGCGTGGTCTGGCCCGTGCCAGCATCGCGGCGCTGATGTGGGAGGCGCAGTACTTCTTGCTTGGCAGATCGGGCGCTGCGGTATCGACAGTCTCACGGAGATGAGCGTCAAGCGACATCGACCGATACATGGATCTGCGAACTCCAGGCCTGCGGCGCAAATCGTTGAAGGACGTGGCGGAGCGCCTTCGCTCGCTGCTGCGGTATCTTCACCGGACACGTCGCACCGCGATCGACCTGTCACCGCATGTCATCGCCCCGCTGCTCTACGCCTATGAAGGGGTGCCCTCGATCCTTGAGCCCGGCCAGATCGCAGCCGTGCTGAAAGTGCGAGGAAGATACGACACCAGTGGGACTGCGAGACCATGCCATCCTGCAATGCTCGCGACCTATGGCTCGAGGTCGGGCGAGGTACGCAATCTGCGGCTCGACGACATCGACTGGCGCGCGGAATCGATCCGCGTCCGGCACACCAAGACACGCGCCTGCTCGTTCCTACCCTTGATGGAGCCGGTGGGGGAAGCGGTGCTCGCCTATCTGCGCTCCGGACGGCCCGAGACCGACGCCCGGGAAATCTTCATCCGGACGCGCGCGCCCTATCGCAAGCTCGGAATGCTGGCCAATGCGGTACGGCGGCGGCTCCGCGATGCCGGCGTCAAGCCGCCCGGCAAGAACGGACCGCACATCTTCCGCCATGCCGCGCGGTCGAGATGCTGCGCGCGTCGGTGCCGCAGAAGGTCATTGGCGACCTGCTCGGCCACCGTTCGACCGAAGCGACGGTACCCTACCTCAAGCTCGCCACCGAGGATCTCCGGGCCATCGCACTCGACGTGCCGGGATCGGGGGTGCTGTCATGACGACATGGCCCGATCCCGAACGGCTGTTGATCGCACGATATATGGCGGGCCTTGGCCTACGCAGCACGAACAGCCGCATCTATTACAAGCAGGCGCTTCATGGCTTCCAGGACGTCGCCGAGCGCCACGCCGGAACTCGGCCCGGACGTGCTGGTGGCTTGGTTGCGGACATCGTCCGACCATTGGGCGGCGTCGACGCGGTTGCACCGCACCCGCATTATCGATCGGTTCCTCGATCACCTGGTGCAGGCCGGGGCTATCGACCGAAGCCCCGTCGTGGCCCTGCGCGAGGCGTGCAATATCAAACGGTGCATGCCAGTCTGGCGGGCCCTGGGGTCGGACACTCCGGACCGTGCCCTTGCCGAGCTGCGCCAGCCTCGGCCGTTTGGCAGCGTGCTGGGCGGAATCATGGCCGAGCACGTCGCGCTAATGCGCAACAGGGCTACAAATACACCACACGGCCCGTGTGGCTCATGCGGTTCGATCGGTTCCTGCAGTTGAACCCTGTGCTCCAGGATGAGCCGATCGAGGTGATGCTCGAACACTGGGCGACGGCGAAAGCCACGCGCAATCACGTCGCCGAATGCGAAAAGCTGAAGCGCGTCCTTGCGAAGATACTTCGTCACCGAAATCCATCGATCCCGCCACGCCGACCGGACTCGCGCCCGGAAAAGGAAGTGGCGAAGCAATGGCGCAAACCTCACATCTACGCACCCGCCGACGTGCGGCGGATGCTCGATATTGCCCGTTCCTATCCCTCGCCACGGGCGCCGCTTCGCCCGCTGAGCATCTACACCATGCTGTTGCTGGCCTATTGCGCGGGTCTGCGGCGGGGCGAGCTTGCCCGCCTCGATCTGGGTGACATCGACCTTCAGGGTGGCACGATCACGGTTCGGCAGACCAAGTTCTTCAAGACCAGGATCCTGCCGCTTCCCGACAGCGTGATGGCCGAACTTCGGGCCTATATCGATGCACGGCGCCGTGCCAGAGCATCGCAGGACCCACGCTCCGGCCTGTTCTGGCACGAGCAGCGTAGTGCACGTTACACAAAGGAGGCCATCGCCTGGCTGCTCGTCGATGTCATCCGCCGGGGCCGAGTTGAAGCCACCGCAAGGGCGAACGGGGCCGCGCTTGCACGACCTACGTCACTCGATGGTCGTGAACCGGATCCTCGAATGGTATCGGACGGGCGTCAACCCGCAGAATCGCCTGCCGTTCCTCGCGACCTATCTTGGCCATCGGGATATCCACTCCACCCTGGTCTACATCACCGTCACGCAGGACCTCCTTCATTACGCCAACGAGCGGTTCCGGGTGGGTGGGCGCGCCATGCCTCAACCTGGGACGGGAGGTGCAACCATGAGCAGGGCAAACCCGTTCCCGGAACTGATGCGGGCGTTCTTCTACGAATGGCTCGTCGAGCAACGCAACGCATCCGTCCATACGGTGCGATCCTACCGCGACACCTGGCGGCTGTTCCTGCGGTTCGTCGCGCAGCGCGCGGGAAAGAAGGTTGCGATGATCGTGCTGGCCGATCTGGCCGCCAGCGAGGTCACTGGGTTCCTGGAGGCACGCCGAACAGGAACGTGGCGGCACGATCGGGACGCGCAACTGCCGGCTTGCCGCGATCCGCAGCTTCTTCAACTTCGTGGCGACCAGGGATCCCGCATCAATCGCGCAGTGCGTCGAGATCCACAACATCCCTGTCAAGCGGGCGCCGGTATCGGAACCCTGCTATCTGGATCCGGCAGAGGTGGCGGCGATCCTTGCCCAGCCAGACCGTTCGACACTCGAAGGCATGCGCGATCACGCGTTGCTCTCATTCCTCTACAACAGCGGGGCACGGATACAGGAGGCGCTTGATCTGTGCCCCGAGGCCATCCGATTCGACGCGCCAGCTGCGTGCGCCTCCTTGGCAAAGGCCGCAGGAGCGCATCTGCCCGCTCTGGCCGGAAACCGTGGTACTGCTGAAAAAGCTGCTGGAGCGGCAGCCGCGAGCGCCAAACGAGCGGACGTTCGTCAACCGCTACGGCGAGCCGCTCAGCGCATCGGGCGTCCGGTTCAAGCTCGCGGCCTATGTTAAGGCCGCTGCCGCAACCGCGCCAACGCTGCGAACCAAGCATGTGACCCCGCACAGCTTCCGCCATGCCACCGCCGTGCACCTCGTCTCGGCGGGCGTCGACGTCACGGTCATCCGCAGCTGGCTCGGTCATGTGAGTCTCGACACCACCAATCACTACGCCAGGGCCAATCTGGAAACGAAGCGGAAGGCACTGGAGCAGGTCGGCGCTCCGACAACAACGGGGCATCCGCCGTCATGGAAGCGGGATGCGAGCCTGCTCGCCTGGCTCGACACGCTCTGAATAATGCGGAGGAATGTGGCCGGGAATGGCGCAAAACCAAGCATCCGGCTGCGCTCCTTCGCATTATCGACACCTCGCGATTACTCGAGCTATGCTCACCTCGCCATTTCTTAAGCTGGGAGCGGATGTAGACGAGGAGCCGCTCCTGCAGCGGTCGCAGCCACCAGGCCGCCCGTTTGATCCAGAAGGCGAGCGTGGCCCGATCGAGCGTTGATGCCTTGCCCGGTGAAGATCTGGGCCTGGCGGTTATAGCGGCAGGTGCCAGGCGAACTTCATGGTCGCGACATAGGCGATGAGCGCCGTCGACGCCATGCCGCCCGTCACCAGACGGGGCTTGGCGGGCACCTGGATGATGGCGCCTTCGCAGGCTCGACAGGCATATTTTGGCCGGATCGTGCGCAGGACCCGCAGGATCGCCGGAATGACGTCCAGCACCTCCGAGATATCCTGTCCAACCTTGTGCAAGGCGCCCGAACAACATGGGCACTGGGCAACGCCCGGCTCGATCACCTCCTCGACCCGGGGCAGATGCTTGGGCAGTGCGCCGACATTGCGCTTGGCGGACTCCCGCCGCCGCGTGCGGCGCTCGGCGTCACCGGCACCGTTGTCGTTCGCCACCGGGGTCGTATCGGTGGCGAGATCGCCGAGATCGAGGCTGCCCTGCTCGGCGCTGATGACGGAGCCCCTCTCCGACTTGGCACCGAAGATCATGGCCTGGAAGACCTCCAGCGCCACGCGCAGCTTCTCGTTCTCGGTGTCGAGCGCGATCACCATCCGGGCCAGTTCGGCGGGGTCTCGGGGGGAGCTGATCGGGGCGCAACGGCATGGCCGGAGTATACCGGAATCACGGCGGATTGCTCAGAAAATCAAGACAATCAACCAACTCGAACGGGCTTGCGGACCGGCTTCGGGGCGGCCTTCGTCCAGTCCAGTCCTTCGACCGAAGGCACGCAGGAATATCCCCTCTGGTGAGTCTGACGAATCATTGATCGACGAGATCAGGGTTCTTGACCCGCGGCATCCGCTCTATGGGCGATCGTTCCGAGTGATTCGTCGGTCGACCCATCGAGGCGGCAATTTTCCACCATCTTACGAAGTCGAATATTGTAGTGGATCAAGCCTGTTAATCCCTATTGCTGTAACGGAATGGCTTGGCTCAACAAACGATCAGCTAAAATTAAGTATTGATGGATTACTTGATCTTATTTCTGTGATAGACTGTCTTGACAGTCATGAATACGAACCCAAAAGATCTTTGGACTACTCTGCCGCCCGCCCTGCGGCGTCAGATCGTCGACGACGTCGCCGCAGTCTTGGCGGAGGTCTTCCGTGAAGTCAGAACTGGTCAAGCCGACGCATCTGTCGCGCAAGGCGGTTGTCTACATCCGGCAATCGACGCCCCACCAGGTCGTGAGCAATCAGGAAAGTCTGCGGATGCAGTACGCGCTTCGCCAGCGCGCTCGCGAACTCGGATGGCATGAAGCCGATATCGATGTGATCGATACCGACCTGGTGCCTGAGCGCGGCTTCTGCTGCGCAACGGAGCGGGTTCAAGGAGCTGGTCGGCCGGGTCGGGCTCAGCGAGATTGGGCTCATTTTGTCGATCGACGTCACGCGTCTCGCACGCAACTGCTCGGACTGGTATCCGCTCCTGGATATTTGCGGACTGCGCGAGTGCCTCATTGCCGACCGAGACGGCGTCTACGACCCTGGCAGCTCGAACGGCCGCCTGCTGCTCGGACTGAAAGGGACGATATCCGAGCTGGAATTGCACACGATCCGCAGCCCTTTCTTTTATTCTTCTTGTAGTCCCTGTGGCAATATCTCTCTTTTGCGAGAAGCGCAGGATGCAGCCTTCCGTCATTTACGCTTAAAGAATCCCCTTCAGCACGAAGCCATTTCAAGAGGAGACGGATCTCTTCCTCCGGCATATATTCTTCGTTGTGGTCATAGATTCGATCGAAATCATCCGCCGTTTCGGGCGCCCAGATTACCATCTCGAAAGCAGTTTTGACTTAGCGGCGATGGGGCGCAGGTCTCGATCGGCCTCGCCTCTCCAGTACCCGTGCTAACACTTCGTCGCGGTCAGCCCATTGCCGGCATCCAGTGAAGCTCGACGCGCCGGAAGGTCGAGAGCACCGCTATCGATACCCTTTTGAAGGTGACTGTCCTGCCTGGCGCGTTCCGCGTCACCAGTCTCCGCTCGTACCGAATGACGCGCCGTCGACATCGTAAAATCTCCGCTTCGTCACTGAGCGTAGCACCGAAGCCTGATATCGTCTGCCTGTTCTTGGCTTCTTGTTCCGTCGATATGGTCACGCGCTGCAATGCCATCAACCCGACACTCGGAGGCCGGCGGTTCTATCGCGCCCAAAATCCATCTCTAGGCCGCGAGGCCTCATCGCTCGGCCCCCGACGGCCGCGACACGGCGATATCGCCCGGCCCGCCCCGCACCGGCAGCCGATCCTTGCGATCCTCGCGCGGGGCCAAGCCGAAATGCTCGTGATAGCGGCGCGACAGCGACGAAGCCGAGGAGAAGCCGGTGGCCAGTGCGATCTCGGTCACGGCCAGATCGGTCTGGCGCAGCAGGCTGCGTGCCCGGTCGAGCCGAAGCCTGCGATAATAGGCAAGCGGCGAATCCTGCAGCAACTCGCGGAACAGCGTTCCATCTGGCGCGGCGTGATGCCGGCTGCCTCGGCCAGGGCCGGGCCGTCGAGCGGCTGTTCCAGATTGCGCTCCATCAGATCGATGATGCGCAGCGCCTTGCGGTTGGTGATTTGCAGCCGGACGCCGCGCTCCATGCGTTGATGGTCGCTGCTGCTGCGGATCCGGTCGTGGATGAATTGCTCGGACACGGCACGGGCCAGCGCCAGCCCGTGCTTGCGGCCGATCATGTCGAGCATCATGTCGAGCGCGGCCGTGCCGCCGGCACAGGTGAAGCAGCCGCGCTGGACCTCGAACAGCTCTTCCGAGACTTCGATCTCGGGGAATTCCTCGCGGAAGCCAGGCACTGCCTCCCAATGCATGGTGACGGTCTGGTTCTCCAAAAGCCCGGCCTTGGCCAGGATATGGGCGCGGTATCGAGCGCACCCAGCATGACCCCGGCGCGCGATAGCCGGCGCAAAAGCGGCGAGCAGCCGTTTCGATTCGTAAAGCTGCGGATCGAAGCTCGAACAGACGATCAGGCTCGGCATCGAGGCCGCTTCGGCGAGGGCGCCGTCGGCCATGAAGCGCATGCCGTTCGAGGCCTCGACCGGGCCGCCATCCTCCGAGAGCGAGCGCCAGGCGAAGAGCTCGCGCCGGCCATGCGGTTGGCGACGCGCAGCGGTTCGATCGCCGAGAAAAAGGCCATCGCGGCGAATTTCGGGATCAGCAGCACGCCGATCGGCTCCGGCCCGTCGCCGGCATAAGGGCGGTACATGGCGCGAGCCTAAACGCAATGTCGGGAACTGCCAAGTCTGTGTCGGAAATCGCAGCAAGGCCGGACTCGGCCCATGCCTATGCTCGCGGCAGAACACAGCGCCGCGCTTGGGAGAGCCCGCATGAATTTCGAAGTCTTCATTACCTGTGCCGTGACCGGCGCGGGCGACACCGTCGGCAAGCATCCGGCGATCCCGTCACGCCGCAGCAGATCGCCGACGCGTCGATCGAAGCGGCCGAGGCCGGCGCCGCGATCGCCATATCCATGTCCGCGATCCCGAGACCGGCAAGGCCGCGCGCGATCCGAAGCTCTACCGCGAAGTGGTCGAGCGGATCCGGGCCTCGAACACCGATGTCGTGATCAACTTGACCGCCGGCATGGGCGGCGATGTCGTGTTCGGCCAGGCGAGACGCCGCTGCCGCTCGATCCGGCCGGCACCGACATGGTCGGTCCGCTCGAGCGCTTGGCCCATGTCGAGCAACTGCTGCCGGAGATCTGCACGCTCGAGTGCGGCACGATGAATTTCTCGGCCGGCGACTACGTCATGACCAATACCCCCTCGATGCTGCGCGCCATGGCGCAGCGCGTGCAGGAGCTTGGTGTCCGGCCGGAACTCGAAGTCTTCGATACCGGCCATCTGGTCTTCGTCAAGCAGCTGATCAAGGAAGGGTGCTCGACGACCCGGTCATGATCCAGCTCTGCATGGGTATTCCCTACGGCGCGCCCGATGATCCGCTGACCCTGATGGCGATGGTCAACCAGCTGCCGCCGAACGCGATCTTCAGCGCCTTCTCGATCAGCCGCAACCAGTTGCCCTATGTTGCCATGCGGCGCTGGCCGGCGGCAATGTCCGTGTCGGTCTGGAAGACAACATCTATCTGGGCCGCGGCGAATACGCGACCAACGGCCAGCTCGTGGCCCGCGCCAAGACGATCCTGGAAGCGATGAATGTCCGCGTGCTCGGTCCCCAGGAGGTGCGCGAGCGCCTCAAGCTGAAGAAGCGGGGCTGATCGAATGGCTCTGATCAAGAAGGCCGGCATCGTCGGCGGCGGCGTCATCGGTGCCGGCTGGGCGGCCCGCCTGCTGCTCAACGGCATCGATGTCGCGGTGTTCGATCCCGATCCGGAAGTTGAGCGCAAGACGCTGACCGTGATCGCCAATGCGCGGCGCGCCTATGGCAAGCTGCTGCCGGGCGTGCTGCCGGCCGAAGGCGTGCTGCGCTTCGCGAGTTCGGTCGAGGACGCCGTATCCGACGCCGATTTCGTCAGGAAAGCCTGCCCGAGCGCGAGGATCTCAAGATCCGCGTGCTGGCGCAGATCGACCGCGCGGTCCGGCCGGATGTCGTCATCGGCTCCTCGACCTCGGGCCTGTTGCCGACGCGGCTGCAATCCGAAATGGAGCATCCGGAGCGGCTGGTCGTCGGCCATCCGTTCAACCCGGTCTATCTGCTGCCGCTGGTCGAGATCTGTGGCGGCGACAAGACCAGCGACGGCGACCAAGACGAAGGCGGCCGAGCTCTATAGTGCGATCGGCATGCATCCGCTTCATGTCCGCAAGGAGATCGACGGCTTCATCGCCGACCGGCTGCTCGAAGCGGTCTGGCGCGAGGCGCTGTGGCTGATCAATGACGGGCGTCGCGACCACGACCGAGATCGACGATGCGATCCGCTACGGCGCGGGTCTGCGCTGGTCGTTCATGGGCACGTTCCTGATCTATCGCATGGCCGGCGGCGAGCCGGGCATGCGGCATTTCCTGAACCAGTTCGGCCCGGCGCTGAAGCTGCCCTGGACCAAGCTGGTCGCTCCGGAGCTCACCGATGAGCTGGTCGAGACCATCGCGGGCCAGTCCGACGACCAGGCCGCCGGCAAGTCGATCCGCGAGCTGGAGACTTTGCGCGACGATTGCCTGGTCTCGGTGCTCTCGGCGCTGCGCACGACGGATTACGCGGCCGGTGCCGTGGTCGGCGAATTCGGCCGGCGTCTCGCCACCGCCGGCGCCTCGAAGGACCCGGTCGACGAAGGCAAGGTGCTGGTGTTGAAGCGCACCGAGGTCGATGCGCAATGGGTCGATTATAACGGGCATATGACCGAGCACCGCTATCTGCAGGTCTTCGGCGAGACGACCGATGCGGCTGCTCGGACATATCGGCGTCGATGCCGCCTATCTGGCGTCGGGCCGGAGCTACTACACGGTCGAGACACATATCATGCACATCGCCGAAGTGCGTGGCGGCGAGCCGCTGCATGTCACGACCCAGATCCTGGGCGCCGACGAGAAGCGGCTGCATGTCTTCCACAGCATCTACCGCAGCCGCGACGAGACGGTGCTCGCGACGGCGGAGCAGATGCTGCTGCATGTGAACTCGAAGGAAAGCAAGGCCTGCCCGGCCGAGCCTGCGGTGCTGGCGAACGTCAAGCGCCTGGCCGCGGCGCAGGCAGACTGCCCAAGCCGGCGAGTGCCGGCCGGCATGTCTCCATGCCGGCGCCGAAGGGCTGAAGTTTATAAAAACCGTCATCCCCGGGCTTGTCCCGGGGATCCACGTCGGGCCGCTTGCCTGAGAGTTTCAGGCGTCGGCACGACGTGGATGGCCGGGACAAGCCCGGCCATGACGAGGAGATTAAGAGCATTCAGGGGAGGTCATCAGGGATTCGGGCTGAGCCACGAGCAGCAGCTGGTCGTCGACACGGTGCGCAATTTCGTCGAGACCGAGCTCTACCCGCTCGAAGCCGAGGTCGAGCGGACCGGCGAGCTGCCGATGGAAACCGCCCGTGCGATCCAGCGCAAGGTCATGGAGCTCGGCTTCTACGCGCCCAATATCCCCGAGCGCTTCGGCGGCGGCGGGCTCGACCATATGACTTTCACGCTCCTGGAGCGCGAACTCGGCCGCACTTCGATGGCACTGTCGGTCTGGTGGGGAAGGCCGTCCAACATCCTGTGCGCCTGCACGCCGGAGCAGCAGGAGAAATACCTGCTGCCCTGCGTCCGCGGCGAGAAGATGGACGCGCTGGCCATGACCGAGCCCGATGCCGGCTCCGATGTGCGCGGCATGCGCTGTTCGGCCAAGCGTGACGGCGACGATTGGATCATTGACGGCACCAAGCATTTCATCAGCCATGCCGATGTCGCCGATTTCCTGATCGTCTTCGTCGCGACCGGTGAAGAGGAGACGCGGGCCGGCATCAAGAAGCGCATCTCCTGCTTCCTGGTCGATCGCGGCACGCCGGGCCTTCGAGATCCGCAACGGCTATAATTCCGTGTCGCATCGCGGCTATCACAATTCGATCCTGAATTTCGACAATTGCCGCGTGCCGGCTTCGCAGATGCTGGGCGAGGAAGGCCGCGGCTTCGAGGCGGCCAATACCTGGCTCTACGCGACGCGGCTGACCGTGGCGGCGATGTGCGTCGGTCGGGCGCGCCGGGCCTTCGACCTGGCGCTCGACTACGCGGCGCAGCGCAAGCAGTTCGGCCAGGTCATCGGCAAGTTCCAGGGCGTGTCCTTCAAGCTCGCCGATATGATCACCGAGATCGATGCCGCGGACCATCTGACGCTCGCCGCCGCCTGGCGCCTCGATCAGGGGCTCGACGCCAATCGCGAGGTGTCGCAGGCCAAGCTCTATGCTCGGAAATGCTGGCGCGCGTGACCGATGCCGCGCTGCAGATCTATGGCGGCATGGGGCTGATGGACGATCTGCCGCTGGAACGGCTGTGGCGTGACGCGCGGGGTCGAGCGGATCTGGGACGGTACCAGCGAGATCCAGCGCCACATCATCTCGCGCGAGCTGCTGCGCGCCCGCGGGGCCTGAGCCGCATGACGACCGATCTCACCCGCCTGCTGCGGCCGCGCTCGATCGCCGTGTTCGGCGGCAAGCAGGCGGCCGAGGTGGTGCGGCAGAATCTCGGCATCGGCTTCACCGGCGAGATCTGGCCGGTGCATCCGAAACACGCCGAAATCGCCGGCTTGCCGGCCTGGCGCTCGGTGGCGGAGCTGCCCGGTGTGCCGGATGCTGCCTTCATCGCGGTCAATCGGCATCTCTCGATCGACGTCGCCGGGGCGCTCGCGGCGCGCGGTTGCGGCGGCGCGGTCTGCTACGCCTCGGGTTTTTCCGAGGCGGGCGAGGACGGGTCCGATCTGCAAGGGCCAGGCTGATCGACGCGGCCGGCGACATGCCGTTCCTTGGCCCGAATTGCTACGGCGTGATCAACTATCTCGACGGCGTGCTGCTCTGGCCCGACCAGCATGGCGGCAAGCGGGTCGAGCGCGGCGTCGCCATCGTCACGCAATCGGGCAATATCGCCGTCATCTGACCATGGCGCAGGCGCGCCCTGCCGATCGGCTATCTGGTGGCCCTGGGCAACCAGGCGCAGACGGGGCTCTCGGCCATGATCGACGCGCTGCTGGAAGATGAGCGCGTGACGGCGATCGGCCTGCATATCGAAGCGATCGACGATACTGCCGCCTTCGCCCGTGCCGCGGCGCGGGCGCGCGCCAAAGGCGTGCCGATCGTGGCGCTCAAGACCGGCAGCTCGGCCGCCGGCGCCCGGCTCACGGTCAGCCATACAGCGTCGCTGGCTGGTGCCGATGCCGTGGTCGATGCCTATCTGCGCCGGGTCGGCGTGGTGCGGGTGCACTCCGTGCCGGTGTTGCTGGAGACTCTGAAGCTGTTGCATCTAGGCGGGCCGCTCGGCGGCCGCGCGATCGCCTCGATGAGCTGCTCCGGGCGGCGAGGCGGCGCTGATCGCCGATACGGTCGAGCGCTACGGCCTCGAATTCCGCGCGCTCGATGCCGAGCAGCGGCGCGGGTCGGGGCGACGCTGCCGGAGCTCGTCACCATCTCGAACCCGCTCGACTATCACACTTTCAGTTGGGCGAATGAGCCGGCGCTGACCGGGACCTTTGCCGCGATGATGTCGGCCGGGTTCGACATGACCTTGCTGATCCTGGATTTCCCGCGGCTCGACCGCTGTCGAGATGACGACTGGGATGCCGCTGCCCGCGCCATGGTCGCAGCGGCCAAGCGCACCGGCGCGCGTGCCGGCATTGTCGCCAGCCTGCCCGAATCCATGCCCGAGGCGCGCGCCGAGGCGCTGGCCGCTGAAGGCATCGTGCCGTTTCTCGGCATTGACGACGCGCTCGCCGCCATCGCCGCGGCGGCCGAGGTGGGCCGGCTGATGCGCAGCGTTGGGCCCGAATGGCCGCATTGACTGGTGGCTCCGCCCCGGTCCCGTCGGTCACGCTGACCGAATGGCAAGGCAAGCGGCTGCTGGCCGGCTATGGGCTGGAGGTGCCGGCCGGCTCGCTCGCCCAAAGTGTCACCGAAGCGGTCGAGGCGGCCGAAGCGCTGGGGTATCCGGTCGTGCTCAAGGCCGTCGGCAGTGCGTTGGCGCATAAGACCGAGCTGGGCGCGGTCAAGCTCAATCTACGCGATGCCGCCGCCGTCCGGTCCGCGGCCGAGGCGCTGGGCCGGGCTGGGCGACGCCTTGCTGGTCGAGCGCATGGTGCCCGACGCCGTGGCCGAGCTGATCGTCGGCATCGACCGCGACCCGACCTTCGGCCCGTAATCTGGTGCTCGGCTCGGGCGGGATCCTGGTCGAGCTGATCGGTGACAGCCGCTTGCTGTTGCTGCCGGCGGCCCCGGCGGAGATCGCCGAGGCGATCGGTTCTCGCTACAAGGTGGCCACACTGCTCGGTGGCTATCGCGGCAAGCCGAAAGGTGACCTCGCCGCTGCCGTCGAGGCCGTGCTGGCGATCCAGCGTTTCGCGCTTGCGACCGCCGAGCGGCTGCTCGAACTCGACGTCAATCCGCTGATCGTCCGGCCCCAGGGTGCCGTCGCGGTCGATGTGCTGATCCGCCTGGCCAAGGAGGCCTAAGACCATGACCGAAGGACCGCTTCGCGTTACCCGCAACGGCACCGTGCTGGAGGTCGTGCTCGACCGGCGAAGGGCCATGCCATCGATGCTGCGACCAGCAAGCTGATGGGCGAGACTTTCGCTGCGTTCCGCGACGATCCGGCGCTGCGCGTCGCCATCGTGACCGGCGGCGGCGAGAAGTTCTTCTCGGCCGGCTGGGATCTCAAGACCGCGGCCGAAGGCGTGCGCCCGGATTCGGATTACGGCATTGGCGGCTTCGGCGGCTGCAGGAGCTGCCGGGGCTGAACAAGCCGGTCATTGCAGCGCTGAACGGCATGGCAGTCGGCGGCGGTTTCGAGCTGGCGCTGTCCTGCGACATGATCCTGGCGGCGGAGCATGTCCGTTTCGCGCTGCCCGAGATCAAGGCCGGTACGCTGGCCGATGCGGCGACGCTGAAGCTGCCGAAGCGCATGCCGTACCATGTCGCCATGGACCTGCTGTTGACCGGGCGCCTGGATGGATGTTGCCGAGGCGCATCGCTGGGGGCTGGTCAACGATATCCTGCCGGCCGACGGGCTGATGGCGCGGGCGCGCGAATTGGCGGCGCTGCTGGCGTCCGGCCCGCCGCTGGTCTTTGCCGCGATCAAGGAAGTGGCGCGCGAATGCGAGACCGTGCCGTTCCATGACGCGATCGCCCGCATCATGCGGCGCGGCTTTCCAACGGTAGCAACGCTTTACGACAGCGAGGACCAATTGGAGGGCGCCCGCGCCTTTGCCGAGAAGCGCGACCCGGTCTGGCGCGGGCGGTAAGGCGGGTGTTGCCGGAAGGGCACGCTGTTCGACTGTTTGAATAAATGCGCCGTGTCCGTCGGTGTGCCGCGCGGTCGATGGGCGCGAATCAGCTCGAACAGGGCGTCCTCATCTGCGGTGCGGCGACAGAAGAGTTTGAGAAACGTTGAGGTGTGGAATATTATTTCAACGAAAATCAAGTTTCGTAAATAGTATTTCAGAATTTGGGCGTGACGAATAGCGCCCGTCGGCCCGGAGATGGGAAAATTCCGAATGGCAATTGCGAACTACTAAACAAATGAAAGAATATCGGCTCGAATAAAATTGTAATAGGCAAAATATAGAAGCAATATTACTCAATATTGCTGAAGCTGGTGACTGACACCAGCCCGCCCCTGTCGGTTGCAGCGACCGTCCGTGACGCTTCCGTTCAATCTCACGTAAAACCCCCTGTTACCGTTCAAAGTCAGGGGTCGGGGAAGCGGGCTGATCGCGGGCACATTGATGGGGGGCATCATGACCAATTCACGAGGGTAGGTCAGCACAGCAGCCAGTCGTAACAATTTCGGCCGCCGGGCGGTTTGGTCTTCGGTTTCCGTCGTCTCGGCCTTTGCGCTGACGGTGGGTCTGTTTGCGCCGTCGCATGCGGCGCTGGCGGCGGGAGCCAGCGACAATGGCGGCATCGAGACGATCGTCGTCACGGCGGAGAAAAGAGAAGAAAAAGTCCAGGACGTGCCGATCTCGATCGGCGTCGTCAGCGCCCAGGACATCCAGCAGCAGGGCGTGGTCAACGTCAACGATCTGGGCGGCAAGATCGCCAATCTGTCGATCGAGCTGCCTTTCGGCCCGCAGGAGCCGCAATTCTCGATCCGCGGCGTGACCGAGACGGATTACAATCAGAACCAGTCCAGCCCGATCGCCATGTATGTCGATGGCGATTTCAAGAGCATCGGCACGCTGCAGCAGGCGCAGATCTACGACATCGACCGCATCGAGGTCGAGCGCGGCCCCAGGGTACGCTCCAGGGTCGTAACGCGACGGGCGGCGCCATCAACATCTACACGAACCGGCCCAGCCTGGACGAGGAATCGGGCTCGGTCATGGCCGGCATCGGCAATTACGGGCGCTACGAGACGAACGGCTATATCAACGAGCCGATCAACGATCAACTGGCGATCCGCGGCGCCTGGACCGCCACACCGTCGACGGCTATTTCGACAATATCGAGCCGGATGCGCGCCTACGATGGCAGCCTGTCCTCGGTGCTGGACGGCGCCTTCCGCCTCTCGGCGTTTGGAAGCCGAATTCAGAGTTCAATTCCACGCTGCGCGTGTCGCAAAGCTGGTCGAATCCGGTCAATTACGGCGTCTATCCGCTCAACATCTCGCCGCAAGGCATGGGCATCAAGAACGGCTCGCTCGGGCCCGGGGTGTGGGGCACGACCTAGATCCCGTCCTACAGCTCGCCCGGCAATTTCGTGATCATTCCGCAATCTTCCTATAGCACGACCGGCTATACGGCGAACGGCGTCGGCTATGACCAGAACAAGGCCGGGACGCGGATTGGCCGGTGAACCGGGCGCGGCGGAGGAACACCACATCACGTTGGAGATGAATTACTCGGTGACGCCGGAATTGAAGCTGACCTCGCTCAGCTCCTTCGATTACGGCCTGTGGCACACCAATGAAATCGACGACGGCGCGCCGGTCGATGTCGACAAGGCCGATTACGAGAACCACGTCCATTCGTTCCAGGAGGAACTACGCCTCGCTTCGTCCTTCGACGGGCCGTACAACTTCATCGTCGGCGGTCTGTACGATCGCGAATCGCTGCGCGACACGGTCCAGAACTGGTTCAATACCTATCAGCAAGCCGTCGTCCCCGGCGATGTCGTGACCGCGACCGGTGCGCCGGTGCTCGGGGCGGGCGGCAAGCAGCTGACCGAGCAGGTCAATCTCTGCACCTGGTTCGGCGATGCCTGTATCGAACGGAACTCGTTCAACCAGACTCGCATGGATCATGCGATCTATATGAACAACACCTACAAGATCCTGGACGATCTGCAGCTGCAATTCGGCGCGCGCTATACTGATGATTCGGTCGGCATCCAGAATTATTTCGGCGGCTATACTTGGCAGGCGACGCCGGGCGGCCCCGCGCTGCCGTTCACGCCGTCCTTCGTGGCACCCAACCAGACCACGACCGACCATAAATGGCTGGGCAAGGCCGGTCTCGACTATCACATCACGCCGGACAACATGGTCTATGGCAGCTGGAGCCTCGGCTTCCGCGGCAGCGCCTATGATGCGGAATCCTTCTTCAGCCCGCCCAACGCAGTGAAGCCCGAGACGCTGATCGATTACGAAGTCGGCACGAAGAACCAGTTCTTCGATCATCATCTCGAAATCAATGCCGACGCGTTCTACTACATTTACCGGTAACCAGCAATATGCCAGCTACACGCCGGAAGGATTGTCGGAAGAAATCAATATTCCGAAAATCAATTCCTACGGTTTCGAGCTTGAGACGATCGCGCGGCCGATCCGCGATGTGACAATCAATTCAGCGGTGGCTACACCTACTCGATCTATCAGAGCGGCGTGGTCGATGCCTATAACGGCTTCGATAGCATTGCCGGCTTCAATACCGAGCTGTCGCCGCGCTGGACCTACGCCATCTCGGCCCAGTGGCGCATGCTGGAAAGCGATGCCGGCGACCTGAAGCTCTATGTCAACGCGCAGGGCCAGACGCGCGAATTCTTCGACGCCGTCGAATCGCCGGATGGACACAGAACGGCTACACGCTGTGGAATGCCCGCCTGACTGCGGAGAACCCGGACGACAATATCGAATTGTCGGCCTGGGTACAGAACCTGCTCGACAAGAAGTACCTGACCTCGGTCTACGACACGTCGCAGACCTGGAACTACAGCTACTCGCAGCGCGGCCTGCCGCGGACCTTCGGATTGCAAGCGACGTATAAGTGGTAGTCGTTCGTCTGATACGGGAAGCGAAGGGGAGGGCACCCGACGGTCCCTCCCCTTCGTCTTTTCAGAATTCGCCATGGACACGGAAGCCGACATATTGGCTGGACCGCGCTAAGCGTCGTAGCCCGGATTTTCGACCCGCTGGTAATCGGCACTGAAGCTGATGCCCTCGACGACCGCGACACTGTAATACAGCTCCAGCACTTTTTCCGACGAGTATTCGGGCAATCGGCCGTCGCCGATCAGGATGCCGAGACCGCCGGCGGCGAGATAGTTTGCGGGCGTCGGACGAGATCCCGCTGACGATGCGGCGAGGCCGACCGTGTCGTCCGGCCGATCCCAGCGTGTGCCTTTCAGCGGACAGACCGGCCGAGACCGAGCGGTTGATCTCGGTGAACTCATAGGCCTCCTTGTGGCCGTCATCCAGGCTGGCCCTGAGGAAGGCGCCCAGATCCGGCAGGATCTGCTGCTCGGCATTGATCGCAGCGCCGGGCTTGGTGCTGTATTTCCGCACCGCGGCGACATTCGGTGGCGCAGCCGTGCCGGCGGCGGCGCGGACCGCGTCATTGTAGTTCGCTATGTCGCCGGTATCCTCGAAGGCAAGCAGTTTGATCTTGCTGGGCGCGCCCAGCCAATCCGACCGCATCTCGAACTCGGCAACCGTCGAGAACTCGCCGAAACCGCGGTTCAGGAACCGGCTGTTCGGCACGCGCGACCGATCGAAGATGCCGGCGCGCAGCGTCCACCAGTCCTGCGTCCACTCGGCTGCCGCACCATAGGTGAAGCCCCAGGCATCGGCGGCATAGTCGAAGGCGCCGGCATCATTGACCGCCCAGTTCAGGAAATCCGCCCGCGGGTCATGAGCATAGCTGTTGGTGTCGAAAATGTCGGTCACGGAGAGTTTGCCGACGGTCAGGACGACATTGTCGGCCAGATGGCTGCCGCCCAGCTGATTGGGGCCAGGTCGTCCGTTTTGGTCTCGCCGCCCAACCCGATGACATAGCGCGCGAAGGCGCGTTGCAGCCTGACGTAAGGCCGCGGGAGCCGACCTTGAGCGCTTCGCCGCTGCTGAAATCGGCGAGACCCAGCGTACTGCTCAGGCCGAAACCCTGGTCGATCTCGGGATCGGCATAGAATTCCAGACCATCGGCGATCCGGATGCCGGCGAACAGTGTGGCGGAGACGGTCTCGTCGCCGCGATTGCCTGGATCCAGGCTGTTCGGGCCGCGGAAGGGCGAGGCGAAGGACGTATGGAACTGGGTCACATTGGTGATCTGGCCGTGCAGGCTATACCATTCCGGCTCTGCCGGATCGGGCTCCGCCGAGGCCGTCTGCGGCAGTGCCGTAAAGGCAAGGCTGACAAGCGAAACAAGCTTCGCTAGGCGGGGCAATAGGCGCATCAACGGCTCCAGAATGCAGGCGGCCTCTATAGGTCCGATCCAGCGCCCCCGCAATCTACCGATCAGCCGGCCGCAGCGGCAGCTTTATCAAGCTTCTACGACCAGACCGTGTCGGCGGTTCCAACGCGGCCTAGGATCCGGCCGCTTGCTGCCGGGGCGCCGCATGTCCCTGGTGTGGGTAACAAGTTTCGTTTGAAACGAAGAATGGTGAATAAACAGCAGAGTTGCAGGCCGTCCGCGCATTATTTATACCGTTTTCCGAAGGGTCGCCCCGCCGTCGCGGTGAGAGCGGCTCAGCCCCGATATCGTAGAACTTCGGCGGCACGGCTTCGCCGGCAGGCGGCGGGGCGGTTATGGAGAGTATTGCAACGATGAAGCCCGGGATGCACGGCCTGTACGATCCGCGCAATGAGCACGACGCATGCGGCGTCGGCTTCATCGCGCAGATCAAGAACCGGAAGAGCCACGCGATCGTCGCGGACGGCCTGCGCATCCTGACGAATCTGGCGCATCGCGGCGCGGTCAGCGCCGACCCCCTGGCCGGAGATGGTGCCGGCATCCTGATCCAATTGCCCGACCGCCTGTTGCGCGAGGAGGCCGGGCGGCTCGGCTTTACCCTGCCGCCGGAAGGCGAATACGCCATCGGCATGGTGTTCCTGCCGCGCCATGACGAGACGCGGGCGGCCTGCATCGAGGTCATCGAGCACTACATCCAGGCCGAAGGCCAGCATCTGCTCGCTGGCGCGACGTGCCGGTCGATACGTCGCTGCTGGGCGAAAGCATCAAGCCGACCGAGCCGGTGATCCGCCACGTCTTCGTGAAGCGCGGCGGCAATTGCCCGAATATCGACGCGCTGGAGCGCAAACTCTTCGTCATCCGCAAGCAATGCCACAAGGATATCCGCGCGCGCGACCTGCCCGAAGGCGGCTGTTCTATATCGCCAGCCTGTCGGCGCGCACCGTGATCTATAAGGGACTGGTGCTGTCGGAGCGGCTCGGCGCCTATTACCGCGACCTGGAAGACCCGCGCACGGAATCGGCGCTGGCGCTAGTCCATTCGCGCTTTTCGACCAATACCTTCCCGTCCTGGGAGCTGGCGCATCCGTTCCGCTACCTGGCCATAACGGCGAGATCAACACGCTGCGCGGCAACATCAACTGGATGATGGCGCGCAAGCATTCCATGACCTCGAAGATCCTGGGCGAGGATCTGGACAAGCTCTGGCCGCTGATCGGCGACGGCAATTCGGATTCGGCGACGCTCGACAACTGCCTGGAACTGTTGATTGCCGGCGGCTATTCCGTGCCGCATGCGCTGATGCTGATGATCCCGGAAGCCTGGTCGGGCAATGCGCTGATGGCGCCGGAGCGGCGCGCCTTCTACGAATATCATGCCGCCTGATGGGAGCCCTGGGACGGGCCGGCCGCAGTCGCCTCACCGATGGCCGCCAGATCGGCGCCACGCTCGACCGCAACGGCCTCCGGCCCGCGCGGTTCCTGATCACCGATGACGACCGGCTGGTCATGGCGTCCGAGGCCGGGGTGCTCGACATCCCCGAGGAGCGCATCATCCGCAAATGGCGGCTCGAGCCCGCAAGATGTTGCTGGCCGATCTCGAAGCCGGGCGCATCGTGGACGATGCTGAGCTCAAATCGACCCTTGCCGGTGCCAAACCGTACCAAAAGTGGCTCGACAAGACGCAGATCCACCTGGAATCGCTGCCCGAGGAAATCGCCCGCATGGCGCCGCCGCGCGACGTGCTGCTCGATGCCCAGCAGGCATTCGGCTATACCCAGGAAGACATCAAATTCTTCCTGAAGCCGATGGCGGCGAGCGGCGAGGACAGCGTCGCGCCATGGGCCGCGACACGCCGCTCGCCGTGCTGTCGACCGCTCCAAGCTGCTGTTCGATTATTTCCAGCAGCGCTTCGCCCAGGTCACCAATCCGCCGATCGATCCGATCCGCGAGGAGCTGGTGATGTCGATGGTCTCGCTGGTCGGGCCGCGCCCGAATTTGCTGAACCTCGACACGGCGGGCAAGCATATAAGGCTGGAGCTGAAGCATCCGATCCTGACCAATGTCGATCTGGAGAAGATCCGGCGGATCGAGGACAACAGCAACCGCGCCTTCCGGACCTACACGCTCTCGATCTGCTACAAGGCGAGCCAGGGTGCCGCCGGCATGGCCAAGGCGCTGGAGACGATCTGCAAATCGGCCGAGCGTGCCGTGCGCAACGGCTCCAACATCATCGTGCTGTCCGACCGCGCCCTCGATGCCGAGCATATTGCCGTGCCCTCGTTGCTCGCGGTGGCGGCGACGCATCATCACCTGATCCGCGACGGCTTGCGCACCGATGTCGGCCTGGTGGTCGAGACCGGCGAGGCGCGGCAGCTGCATGATTTCTGCCTGCTGGCCGGCTTCGGCGCCGAGGCGATCAACCCCTATGTCGCGCTCGACACGCTTTCCGTGCTGCGCCGCGACGGTCAGGCCGAGATTGCCGAGACCGAGCTGCACAAGCGCTACATCAAGGCGATCGTCAAAGGCATGATGAAGGTGATGTCCAAGATGGGCATCTGCACCTTCCAATCCTATTGCGGCGCCCAGATCTTCGATGCAGTCGGGCTGTCGGCCGAATTGCTCGACCAGTATTTCAGCGGCACGACCTCGCCGATCGGCGGCATCGGCCTGGCCGAGATCGCCGAGGAGACGGCACGCCGGCATCGCCTGGCCTTCGGCACTTCACCCAATTACCGCCACGCGCTCGATGTCGGCGGCGAAGTCGCGCAACGCATTCATGGCGAGCGCCATGTCTGGAACTCCGACACCGTGTCGCTGCTGCAGCACGCCGTGCGCGCCAACGACTATAAGGAGTTCAAGGCCTATACCAAGAAGGTCGGCGAGCAGGATGAAGGGCTGATCTCCTTGCGCGGCCTGCTCGATTTCGACTTCGCGGCCGAGCCGATCCCGCTCGACGAGGTCGAACCGGCGGCCTCGATCCTGCCCCGGTTCGCGACCGGCGCCATGTCCTTCGGCTCGATCTCCTGGGAAGCGCATACCACGCTGGCGATCGCGCTCAACCGTCTGGGCGGCAAGTCCAACACGGGCGAAGGCGGCGAGGACCGGGTGCGCTACACCCCGCTGCCCAATGGCGATTCCATGCGTTCGGCGATCAAGCAGGTCGCGTCCGGCCGTTCGGCGTCACCGCCGAATACCTGGTCAATGCCGATGATCTGCAGATCAAGATGGCGCAGGGCGCCAAGCCCGGCGAAGGCGGCCAGCTGCCCGGCCACAAGGTCGATGACTGGATCGGGCGCGTGCGCCATTCCGTGCCGGGCGTCGGGCTGATCTCGCCGCCGCCGCATCACGACATCTATTCGATCGAGGATCTGGCCCAGCTGATCCACGATCTGAAGAACGTCAACCCGCAGGCCCGGATCAGCGTCAAGCTGGTCTCGGAACTCGGCGTCGGCACCATTGCCGCCGGCGTCGCCAAGGCCTACGCCGATCATGTCACCATCTCCGGCCATGAGGGCGGCACGGGGGCGAGCCCGCTGACCTCGATCCACCATGCCGGCGAGCCTTGGGAAATCGGCCTAGCCGAGACGCATCAGACCCTGGTGCTGAACGGCTTGCGCGGCCGCATCGCCGTCCAGGTCGATGGCGGCATCCGCTCCGGCCGCGAAGTCGTGATCGGCGCGCTGCTCGGCGCCGACGAGTTCGGCTTCGCCACCGCGGCGCTGATCGCGGCCGGCTGCCTGATGATGCGCAAATGCCATCTCAACACCTGCCCGGTCGGCGTTGCGACGCAGAACCCGGAGCTGCGGCACCGCTTCACCGGCAAGCCGGAAGACGTCACCAATTTCTTCCTGTTCATCGCCGAGGAAGTGCGTGAGCTGATGGCGCAGCTCGGCTTCCGCCGCTTCGACGAGATGATCGGGCGTGTCGACAAGCTGAAGCGCAGCCGCTGGGCCGATCACCCGAAGGCGAAGCACCTCGACCTCTCGCGCATCCTCTATCGGCCCGAAGCCGGGCCGGAGGTGGCGCGCCACCAATGCGAGGCGCAGAACCATCACCTCGACAAGGCGCTCGATCACACGCTGATCGCCGAGGCGGGCCAAGCGCTGGAGCATCGGGCACCGGTGACGATCGCGTTGCCGATCCGCAACGTCAACCGCACGGTCGGCGCCATGCTGTCGGGCGAGGTGGCCCGGCGCTATGGCGAGGACGGGCTGCCGGACGATACGATCCATGTCAATTTCACCGGCACGGCCGGCCAGAGTTTCGGCGCTTTCCTGGCCGGCGGCATCACGCTGGAGCTGGAAGGGGCCGCCAACGACTATGTCGGCAAGGGGCTGTCCGGCGGCCGGCTGATCCTCTACCCGAATGCCGCGAGCAAGCTCGCGCGCGACCGCAGCATCATAATCGGCAACACCGTGCTCTACGGCGCTACCTCCGGTGAATGCTATTTCAGCGGCGTCGCCGGCGAGCGCTTCGCCGTGCGCAATTCCGGTGCGGTCGCCGTGGTCGAGGGCGTAGGGTCGCATGGCTGCGAATATATGACCGGCGGTGCCGTGGTCGTGCTCGGCGCGGCCGGGCAACAACTTCGCCGCCGGCCATGAGCGGCGGCGTCGCCTATGTGCTGGACGAAGACGGCGGTTTTGCCAAGCGCTGCAACCTCGCCATGGTCGATCTGGAGCCCTTGGCCGACGAGGATGCGGCGCTCGACCCGCAGCGCGAAGGCGATCTCGAAGCCCATGGCCTGGTCGATGTCGCGCATCATCTGAGCCAGGGCGACGCGCTCTATCTGCGCCGCCTGATCGAGCGCCATGTCCAGTTCACCGGCAGCCCGAAGGGCCAGGCGGTCCTGGATGATTGGGGCCGCTACCGGACGCTGTTCGTGAAGGTGATGCCGGTCGAATATCGCCGCGCCCTGCAGCAGATGCAGGCCCGCAACCGCGTCACGGAACGCCCGGAGATCAGCCTGGCGGTTGGGGGGTGAGACATGGGTGAGCGGCAATCACAGGCTATTGGTCGGCACGCCAACAAACCCTCGCCCGCTTGGCGGGAGAGGGTGCCGAGCGCCAGCGAAGCGGGTGAGCGGGTGGGTTCGCCGGCTGCTGTTGCAGGCGGCCTATCCGGCGCGCTCACCCTCACCCGGCTCGTTCCACTCGCCGCCCTCTCCCGCCAGGCGGGCGAGGGGGTTGCTGGCGCCTCTGTTCCGACAAGACAGCATATCGGCCCGACGTGGATGGTCGGGACAAGCCCGGCCATGACGGCGGATATTTATTTTCAATGGGCTGAGCTGCGGGTTGCAGCGGTTGGACGGCGCGCCGCCGACGCTGTGCGCAGCCTGTATCCTCAGAACGAGACTCGCTGATGGGCAAGACGACAGGCTTCCTCGATTTCCAGCGCCGCGACCGCGCTTACGCGCCGGTCGCCGAGCGCCTGACCCATTACCGCGAATTCACCCAGCCGCTGGCCGAGGACGAGCTGCAGCGCCAGGGCGGGCGCTGCATGGATTGCGGAATTCCGTTCTGCCATACCGGCTGTCCGGTCAACAACATCATCCGGAATGGAACGACCGGGTCTATCAGGACGACCCGCGCGGTGCGCTGGCCATCCTGCACCAGACCAACAACTTCCCGGATTTCACCGGCCGGATCTGCCCGGCGCCGTGCGAGGCGTCCTGCACGCTGAACCTGGTCGGCCAGCCGGTGACGATCAAGACGATCGAGCATGCCATCGTCGAGCGCGGCTGGCGCGAAGGCTGGATCGAGCCGCAGATCGCCCAGCGCCATACCGGCAAGCGCATCGCCGTGATCGGCTCCGGTCCGGCCGGCCTGGCCTGCGCCCAGCAGCTCGGCCGCGCCGGCCACGAGGTCCAGGTCTTCGAAAAGGCGCCGCGCATCGGCGGCCTGCTGCGCTACGGCATCCCGGATTTCAAGCTGGAGAAGAGCGTGATCGACCGGCGCATCGCCCAGATGCGCTCCGAAGGCGTCGAGTTCCACCCGAACTGCCATATCGGCGTCAATGTTCCGGCCGAACGCATTCTGCGCGATTACGATGCGGTGGTACTGGCGACCGGCGCCGAGGCGCCGCGCGACCTGCCCGTGCCCGGCCGCGAGTTGGACGGCATCCATTTCGCCATGGATTTCCTGACCCAGCAGAACCGCCGCGTCACCGGCGGAGACAGTGCCCGATGCCGGCGCCATCCTGGCCAATGGCCGCGACGTGCTGGTGATCGGCGGCGGCGACACCGGCTCCGACTGCATCGGCACGTCGAACCGCCAGCAGGCCCGCTCGGTCGCGCAGCTCGAAATCATGCCGATGCCGCCCGAGCAGGAAGACAAGCTGCTGACCTGGCCGAACTGGCCGCTGAAGCTGCGCACTTCCAGCTCGCATGAAGAAGGCTGCGACCGCGATTTCGCCGTCGCGACCAAGCGCTTCACCGGCGAAAACGGCCGCGTCACCGGGCTCGACGCGGTGCGCGTCGAATGGCGCAAGGGCGCCGACGGCCGGATGGCGCTGCAGGAGATCGTCGGCACGGAGTTCCGCATCAAGGCGGACCTCGTGCTGCTGGCCATGGGCTTCGTCCATCCGGTCAAGGCCGGGCTGCTGGAGGCGCTCGGCGTCGAGTTGGACGGCCGCGGCAATGTCCGGGCGAACGAGCGGGACTATGCGTCCTCGGTCGCCAAGGTGTTCACCGCCGGCGATGTCCGGCGCGGGCAATCGCTGGTGGTCTGGGCGATTCGCGAGGGCCGGCAATGCGCGCGGGCGGTCGACGAGTTTCTGATGGGGGTGTCTGAGCTGCCGCGGTAGAGGGCGGGACCGGCGGGTCATATCCGCCGGTCCCGCCCTATGCGTGCTTATGGTGCCGAAGCGGATCAGAACTGAGACAGCCCGCCATCGACGACTAATTCCGTGCCGGTGATGAAGGAGGCGTCCTCGCTTGCGAGGAACAGGACCGCCTTGGCGATTTCACTCGCCTCGCCGAACCGGTGCAGCGGCACCTGTGCCTCGATGCCGGCCGCCACATCCTTCAACTCCGCCGCGGACAGCCCGAGCTTGCCGTGGAATGGCGTGCTGATCGGGCCGGGGCTGACGGCGTTGACGCGGATGCCGCGTGGTGCCAGTTCTGCACCGAGGGAGCGGGCGAGAGAGCGCACGGCCGCCTTCGTCGCCGACAGGATCGACAGCCCCGGCGTGCCGACCGCATTGAGAAACGAGGTTGTCAGCACCACGCTGCTGCCCTTGGGCAAGAGGGGCGAGACCTGCTGGATCGTGAAGAAGATCCCCTTGAAATTGACCGAGAATTGTTCGTCGATCTGCGCTTCGGTCACGGTTTCCAACGGGGCGGCGAGACCGACGCCGGCATTCGCGAACAGGATGTCGAGATGCCCGAACCTGTCCCGGATCGCCGAAACGACCCCGTCGAGGTCGCTGCGGATGCGCAAATCGGCCCGCAATACCAGAACGTCGGCGCCAAGTTCATGTGCCGCCGCCTCGAGACGGTCTAGATTGACGCCGGTGACGATAACGCGAGCACCTTCATCTCGGAATAATTTTGCAGTCTCCAGCCCGATACCGGAAGTACCGCCTGTGACGAGTGCGACTTTATTTGTGAGTTTCATTTTAGCTCTCCTGGGTCCAGTAGGTCGTTGACTGAAAGGAGCGTGCGTTCCATGAAAGAGATATGCTCGTTGACGGTGCTGTTGCCAAATGAGATGATCTGCGCGACCGAGATAGAAAAAGTTTTTCGGGTTCGATGAGAGCGCCCCATCACCTGAATGCGCTCGGCGCCTTCGAAGCGGCCGCGCGGCATCTGAGCTATGTTGCCGCTGCGGACGAGCTGAACGTCACGCCCGCGGCGGTCGGGCAGTTGGTGCGGGGACTCGAGGAAACCCTGGGCGTCGAGCTGTTTCATCGGTCGCAGGCCGGGCCGTCGCGTCTGGTCCTCACCGAGGCGGCACGTGCAGCCGTTCCGGACCTGCAGGCGGGCTTCGATCGGTTGGCGGCGGCGGTTCGAACGGTTGAAGGCGGGGCGATCGCGTGTCTTGGTCACCGTGACGGTTCCTCCAGCCTTCGCCGACAAATGGCTGCTGGCCCGCGTGGACCGCTTCGGCGCCCGCTATCCGGTGTATGATCTGCGCATCGACACGAGTGGGCGGCTGGTCGATTTCATGGCGGAACGGATCGATGTCGGCATCCGGTATGGCGGCGGGCGGTGGCCCGGCCTCCAGGCGGTATTCCTGCTGCGCGATGCGTTCTTCCCCGTGTGCAGCCCGGCCCTGCTGACCGGCCGGCACCCGCTCAGGAGCGTCGCCGATCTCCAGCATCATGCCTTGATCCACGACATGTCGATGTCCTCCGAGAGCAGTTTTCCGACGTGGCGGGCCTGGCTACGGAGCGCGGGATTTTCCGGCATCGAGTGCGACCGCGGCCTTCAGATCAATGATTCGGCGGCGGTGATCCAAGCCGCGATCTCCGGCAACGGCGTGGCGCTCGGCCGGACCACCCTGGTCGAGCGCGACCTGGCGGAGGGACGGCTGGTCCGCCCGTTCGGCGAGGCACTGCACTGCGACCTTGCCTATTACATCATCCACAAGCCCGAAAGCGGCGGCGAGCCCGGACTCGCCGCCTTCAAGGAGTGGCTGCTGGCAGAGGCGGCTGGATAGGTCGGCGCGCGATTGTTACTGTCGCGACCGGGCGCCTCAGCCCAAGGACGGACATGAAGGGGATGGATCCGGAGGCGGTGCGAACGGCAATTAAGGCCTGATCGGTTATCCGAATGATTTCAATCGACGCGGGGAAACTCGATTGGGACGCGTTCGCGAGTATGCTACCGTCTCAAAATCTTCCTACGCGCCGATTCTTCCGGCGCCTGAAAATCGTTGTTGTCGAGACTATCCCCCACAATAGACGTCGATTCGGATCGCATATTCGGGCGAAACTGAAAGCAATATCCACACCGAGTCTCCAGATCGAGGGGCCTGCACCACACAGGTAGGCAGCGCATCCGAAGATCCTTTTCGACAACTCTGTGAGAGGAGTAGCCGTGCCATGAGCCAAGCCGTTTGGAACACTATGTGCGCCGGCGTCGCCGCTGCCATCGCACTGTGCAGCGCACCAGTGCTAGGGGCGCCGTCGGGGCCGAGCCAGGCGGAACTCGACAAGGCGGCCGGTGCAACCGATAGCTGGATGATGACCAACAAAAGCTATGACGGTCATCGCTACGTCGCGCTCGATCAGATCACCGTCAAGAACGCCGCCACGCTCAAGCCGGTCTGCACCTATGACAGCGGGCTGCCGGCGCAGGCCCAGTCGACGCCGCTGCTCTATGATGGCCGGATCTACTTCACCGCGGCGCAGACGACCATCGCGGTCGACGCCAGGACCTGCCAGGAGCTGTGGCGCTACGAGTGGGTCGTGAAGGGCAAGGCGCTTTCCACCGTCAATCGCGGCCTGGCGATGAAGGATGGGCTGCTCGTGCGCGGCACGGCCGACGGCTTCCTGATCGCGCTGGCCATGGCGGATGGCAAGCTGGTCTGGCAGAAGCAGATCACCAGCCCGGAAGAGAGCCACTATCTCAGCATGCCGCCGCTGATCGTCGAGGACCGGGTGCTCTACGGCACGGCTGGCGCCGATTGGGGCGGGCAGGGCTGGTTCGGCGCCTTCAGTCTGAAGGACGGCAGCGAACTCTGGCGCTACGCCGTGCTGCCGCCCAAGGACGCCCCGGGTGCTTCCAGCTGGGGCAGCGCCGAAGCCCTTGCGCATGGCGGCGGCAGCTTCTGGACTCCTGTTTCGGTCGATCGGGCCAAGGGCATCGTCTTCATCCCGAGCGGCAATCCGGCGCCGGATTTCTACGGCGAATCCCGGCCCGGCGCCGATCTCGGCACCGACACGGCGATTGCGCTCGATCTCAAGACCGGCAAGGTGCTGTGGTCGAAGCAGTTCCTGGCGCACGACACGCATGACTGGGATTTGGACCAGACCGGACCGCTGCTGCGCGTCACGATCAAGGGCAAGCCGCGCGACATCCTGATGGTCAGCGGCAAGGATGGCCGCCTGCGCGCGGTCGATCGCGCGACCTCCGAAGTGATCTACGATCTGGCGATTTCGAAACAGGAAAACACCGAGGTCGACGCCTCGACCATGCCGACCCATATCTGCCCCGGCCTGCTCGGCGGCCAGGAATGGAGCAGCACCGCCTTCGACCCGAAGCGCGGCACGGTGTTTGCGCCCATGGTCAATTGGTGCGGCACGGTCGTGCATGAAGCGACGGCGCCGACCCATGAGACCGGGACGCATTTCTACGGCGGCAAGATCGACCAGGACCCGATCGAACAGGCACGCGGCGTGCTGGCGGCGGTCGATGCCGCGACAGGCAAGCCGCGCTGGGAGCTGGAGGCGGCGGCGCCGATGCTGGCCAATGTGACGGTGACCAAGGGCGGCGTCGTCTTCGCCGGCGACCTCAAGGGCACGCTCTACGCGGTCAATGCCGATACCGGCGCGGTGCTGCTGCGTTACGCCCTGCCGGCCTCGGCCGGCGGCGGGATCTTCAGCTATGAGCTGGGCAAGAAGCAATATCTGGCAGCCCTGTCCGGCTCGGTCTCGGCTTTCTTCGGTGGCGGCAAGGAGACGACGAAGATTACGGTGCTGGCGCTGCCATAGGCCGGACTTTAAAAACCCTTGCCCGCTTGGCGGGCGAGGGTTTGTCTGGGCTCGTGCCTGCGAACATATAATATGCGCGCACTCTATCGTCCTACTCTCCCGCCAACCTGACCGGCCCGTGATCCTGCAGATCGACCGGCAGGTCCCGATTATCCACTTCGCGCCGCGTCAGCGCCGCGATCATCTGCGCCAGCCGGTCGCGCACTTCGGTCGATTGCGCGATATGCCGGTTGAGATCGCCGAGCTTGACCTTCAGGCGTTCGATCATGTCGGCGCAGCTCGGCTGCTTCGACTGGTTTTCGAGCAGCGCGCGCTCGATCTCGTCCAGGGTAAAGCCGACGGATTGCGCCTGCAGGATGATCCGCAGCGCGGTGACCGCGTCCTCGACCGCGTCCTCGCCATAGTCGCGATAGCCGTTCGGCAGCCGGTCGGAGCACAGCACGCCGCGCGCTTCCAGGAAGCGGATCTTCGAGGGTGCGATGCCGAGCCGCCGGGCCAATTCGCCGATCTTCATGCGGGAACCTCATTTAGACCTTGACCTTAAATATAGGTTGAAGGTGTAGCGCTTGTCCCATCCGCCCCTTGGGATTCTGATCCGACCATGTTCGACGCTGCACCGGCCTCGCCGCTTTTCGCGCCTCTGACCCTGCCCAATGGCGCGATCATCCCGAACCGCCTCGCCAAGGCGGCGATGGAAGAGAACATGGCGGGATGGCGACCATCTGCCGGGCGAGGCGCTGCGCCGGCTCTATGCCGCCTGGGCCGAGGGCGGCGTCGGCCTTATCCTCTCCGGCAATGTCATGGTCGACCCGACGGCGCTGACCGGGCCGGGCGCGGTCGTGCTCGATGCCGGGCAGCCGCTCGAACCGTTCAAGGCCTGGGCACGGGCGGCACGGCGTGGCGACGGGCATGCCTGGCTGCAGCTCAGCCATCCAGGCCGGCAGATCATGAAGGCGATGGGCCAGGGCGCGGTGGCGCCGTCGGCGATCGGCGTCAGTATCGATGGCGTCTCGCATCTGTTCGCGACGCCGCGCGCGCTGGAGCCGGCCGAGATCGCTGCCATCGTCGAACGCTTCGCCACGGCGTCGCAGATGGCCGAGGCGGCGGGGTTCACCGGTGTCGAGATCCACGCCGCGCATGGCTATCTGATCAGCCAGTTCCTGTCGCCGCTGACCAACCGGCGCACGGATCAATGGGGCGGTTCGCTGGAGAACCGCGCGCGACTGCTGCTCGATGTGATCAAGGCGGTGCGGGCGCGCGTCTCGCCCGGCTTCTGCGTCGGGGTCAAGCTCAACTCGGCGGATTTCCAGAAAGGCGGCTTCGATCGGGCGGATGCGATTCAGGTCGTGCGCTGGCTGAACGCGCTGCCGGTCGATCTGGTCGAGCTGTCGGGCGGCAGCTATGAAAGCCCGGCCATGGCCGGCGCGCCGAAAGATGGCGGCACGAATGCGCGCGAGGCCTATTTCGTCGATTTTGCGCGGGGAATCGGCGCGGTTGCGCGCATGCCGATCATGGTCACGGGCGGCATCCGCCGCCGCGCCGTGGCCGAACAGGCGTTGCGGCCCGATGCCGGGCTGCCAGGCGTCGCCATGATCGGCGTCGCCACCGCCATGGCCTTCGAACCGGCCCTGCCGGCGAAGTGGCGCGGCAATACGATGCCGGAGGTCGCGGTCCCGGAGATCACCTGGAAAAAGAAGGTCTTCGCCAGCCTCGCCGCCATGGCGGTCGTCAAGGTGCAGTTGAACCGGCTGGGCGCCGGGGCGCGCGCCGAAGCGGAAGGTCTCGCCGCTGCTGGCCCTGATCGGCAGCCAGTTGAGCGCGAGCCGTCGGACCAAGCGCTACCGCGCCTGGATCGCCCGCCGGGCGGCGTAGATCCTCGTCTAGGCTTGCGCCGCGTAGCTCGCGAGCCCGGCGCGCAAAGTGGCCAGCATCTCGTCGCGCACCGGGTCGCGCGAGCCGCGGCTCCAGGCGACGGCGAGGGGCAGGCTTGTTCATCGTGCCGTTGCCGGGCGGATCGAGCGGGATGTAGCGCACGCCGGCGGCAGCCATGCGGGCGGTCCAACGCGGCACGATGGCGACGCCGAGTTCGGCCGCGACCAGGTTGACGATGGTCTGCTTCTCCTCGGCCAGCTGGGCGATGCGCGCCTGCAGCCCGGCTTCCAGGAACAGCTTGATGGTCAGGTCGTGGCTGTGCGGACGCGACCGCCGGTCGGGCACGATCAAAGGCTGGTCGGCCAGATCGGCAATGGCGAGATTGTCGCGTCCGGCCAGCGCGTGACCGGCCGGCACGGCTACGACGGCGGTTTCGTGGAACAGGAACAGCAATTCGAGCGTCTTGTCCGGCAGCTCCGGCGGGCGGACGAAGGCGAGGTCGAGCCGGCCCGAGCGCAGCCGCGGCAACAGGCGGATCGACTTCTCCTCGACCAGCTCGATCGCAACATCGGGCCGCCGCTCGCGGAAATCATGCAACAGCATGGGGATGAGCCGGCCGCGGCGCTGTCGATCGCACCGATGCGCAAGCTGATTGCCTGATCGCGCCCGCGCGTCCGCAGCCGGGCCGCAATGCCGTCGGCCCGGGCCAGCAGGTCGCGCGCCTCCTCGATCAGCGCGGCACCGTCCTCGGTCAGAGCGACATTGCGCGTCGTGCGCAGCAGCAGCCGCGTGCCGAGATCCTCCTCCAGCAGCCGGATATGCCGGCCGAGGGCAGCCGGCAGCATGCCCAGACGCTGGGCGGCCCGGCCGAAATGCAGCGCCTCGGCCGTGGCGACGAAGCAGCGCAGCTGATGCAGGTCCATGGCCGGTCCTTCGAATCCTCCTCTCCGCCCCAATGGGGCGGAGAGGAGGATTTTGGGAATTGCGCGTCCCGTCGCCGAGACGCGCTCAAATACTATATCATTTATTTATATAATCCCAAGCCGATTGCCGCCACTCCCGCTCCCGCCCTAGGCTCTTCCGCAACGGACGAAAAACGAGTGGAGAGGAACACGGCCGATGGCGTCAGCGCTGGAAGCACGGACTCTGCGGAAGGTGACGCTGCGCATCGTGCCCTTCGTCATGCTGCTCTATTTCGTCGCCTTCATCGACCGGGTGAATATCGGTTTCGCCTCGCTGACCATGAACAAGGATCTGGGATTTTCCTCGACCGTGTTCGGCTTCGGCGCCGGCATCTTCTTCTGGGGTTATTTCCTGTTCGAGGTGCCGTCGAATCTGGCGCTGCACAAATTCGGCGCGCGGATCTGGATTGCCCGCGTCATGATCAGCTGGGGCGTCGTATCCGGCGCCATGGCCTTCGTCGGCGGTGCCACCAGCTTCTATATCCTGCGCTTCCTGCTCGGGGCGGCCGAGGCGGGATTCTTTCCCGGCATCATCCTCTATCTCAGCTACTGGTTCCCGGCACGACGGCGCGCGGCAGTGACGGCAGTGTTCCTGGCCGCGGCACCGCTCTCGACCGCGATCGGCTCGCCGATTTCGGCGGCGCTGCTGGAGGCTGCACGGGTTGCTGGGCCTGAGCGGCTGGCAATGGATGTTCCTGGCCGAGGCCGTGCCGGCGCTGCTGCTCGGCATTGCCGTGCTCTTCGTGCTGACCGACCGGCCGGAGCAGGCCGGCTGGCTCGACGAGGACGAGCGCGGCTGGCTGGTCGGCGCCATGCAGGCGGAACAGGGGCGGCGAAATCCGGTGCAGCCAGCCATAGCGTCTGGCGCGGCCTGGCCGATCTGCGGGTCATCGCGCTGTCGCTGGTCTATTTCGGCACCTCGGCCGGGCTCTATACGCTCGGCATCTGGTCGCCGCAGATCATCAAGCAATTCGGCATGTCGTCGATGGAGGTCGGCTTTCTCAACGCGATACCCGCGGTCTTCGCCGTGGTCGCCATGGTGCTGTGGGCCTGGAATTCCGACCGGACCGGCGAGCGCACCTGGCACACGGTCGGCGCCTGCATCGTGGCGGCGATCGGCCTAGCCTTCGCCGGTTCAGCCGGCACGACCGTCAGCGTCCTGATCGCGCTGACCCTGGTCAATATCGGCATCAGCGCGGCCAAGGCGCCGCTCTGGTCCATGCCGACCCTGTTCCTGTCCGGCCCGGCCGCGGCGGCCGGCATTGCCACGATCAACTCGATCGGCAATCTCGGCGGCTTCGCCGGACCCTATGTCATCGGCTGGATCAAGGACCAGACCGGCAGCTTTCTCGGCGGCCTCTATTTCGTCGCCGGGCTTTTGATTTTGTCCGCCCTGCTCACCCTGGCGCTCGCCCGCGCGCAACGGCCGCCGGCCATGCCCGCGCCCGGCGCCTCGACCATCCGGAGATTTCCCCATGCGTGACTATGCGATCGCCGCCATTCCTGCCGACGGCATCGGCCCCGAAGTGATCGCCGCCGGCGTGACCGTGCTCGAAGCGCTCGAGCAAGCGGCTCGGCACGCTGCGCTTCAAGGTGACGACCTTCGACTGGGGCTCCGACTACTACAAGAAGCACGGCGTCATGATGCCGGCGGACGGGCTCGAGACGCTGAAGACCTTCGATGCGATCTATTTCGGCGCGGTCGGCGCGCCCGACGTGCCGGACCACATCACGCTCTGGGGCCTGCGCCTGCCGATCTGCCAGGGCTTCGATCAATATGCCAATGTCCGGCCGACCAAGATCCTGCCCGGCGTCACCTCGCCCTTGCGCAATGTCGGACCTGGTGACCTCGACTGGGTCATCGTGCGCGAGAATTCGGAAGGCGAATACGCCGGCTGCGGCGGGCGCGCCCATCGCGGCATGCCGGAGGAAGTCGGCACCGAGGTCGCCATCTTCACCCGCGTCGGCGTCACGCGCATCATGCGCTACGCCTTCAAGCTGGCCCAGGCCCGGCCGCGCAAATTCCTGACGGTGGTGACCAAGTCGAATGCCCAGCGCCACGGCATGGTGATGTGGGACGAGATCGCCGCCGAAGTCGCCAAGGAGTTCCCCGACGTCACCTGGGACAAGATGCTGGTCGACGCCATGACGGTGCGCATGACGCTGCAGCCGAAGAGCCTCGATACCATCGTCGCGACCAACCTCCATGCCGACATCCTGTCCGACCTGGCCGGCGCGCTAGCCGGCAGCCTCGGTGTGGCGCCGACCGCCAATATCGATCCGGAACGCCGCTTCCCCTCGATGTTCGAGCCGATCCACGGTTCGGCCTTCGATATCACCGGCAAGGGCATCGCCAACCCGGTCGCGACCTTCTGGACCGCGGCGCAGATGCTGGAGCATCTGGGCGAGCCCGACGCTGCGGCGCGGCTGATGCGCGCCGTCGAGCAGGTCACCGCGGCCGGCATCCTGACACCGGATGTGGGCGGCAAGGCCACGACCAAGGAAGTGACTGACGCCGTGGTCGCCGCCATTCACGGCTCGAATCTCTGACCGGCAGTTGCCGGGCGGCACGGCAGCGATTACCATCCGGACTTCATCCCGGTGCAGTCGCGCCGAGCCCGGCTGACTTCCTCACCGGCGGGATCGAACCCCGTCAACCTCGCGGACAACCGCGCCGCCCGATGACCGGGCGGCGGCCAAGGGAATCGGACCATGCATCGACAACGCCGCGCCAAGATCGTCGCCACCGTCGGACCGGCAAGCGCCTCGCCCGAGATGCTGAAGACTTTGTTCTGGCCGGCGTCGATACGTTCCGGCTCAATTTCAGCCATGGCATCCATGAGGATCATGCCAAGGTCCATGCCGCGATCCGCGCGCTGGAGCAGGAAATGAAGCGGCCGATCGGCATCCTGCAGGATCTGCAGGGGGCCGAAGATCCGCGTCGGCACGATCAAGGACGGCAAGATCATGCTGACGGCGGGCGAGACGATCCGCTTCGTCCGCTCCGGCACGGATGGCGACAAGGACGCGATCCCGCTGCCGCATCCGGAGATCTTCGCCGCGGTCATGCCCGCCATGACCTGCTGATCGACGACGGCCGCGTGCGCGTGCGCGTCACCGGTCTCGGCGCCGACCACATCGATGCGCAGGTCGTGATCGGCGGCGCGCTGTCGAGCCGCAAGGGCGTCAATTTGCCCGGTACGATCCTCGACCTGTCGCCGCTGACCGCGAAGGATCGCATCGATCTGGAATACGGCCTGGCTCTCGGGGGTCGATTGGGTCGCGCTGTCCTTCGTCCAGAAGCCGACCGACATGATCGAGGCGCGTGCCCTGATCGGTGGTCGCGCCGGCCTCATGGCCAAGATCGAGAAGCCGGCGGCGCTGGAGCGGATCGACGACATCATCCGCCTGTCCGACGCCGTCATGGTCGCGCGCGGCGATCTCGGCGTCGAGATCCCGCATGAGGACGTGCCGGGCCGGCAGAAAGAACTGGTCCGCGCCTGCCGCCTCGCCGCCATAGCCGGTGATCGTCGCGACCCAGATGCTCGATTCCATGGTCTCGGCGCCGACCCCGACCCGCGCCGAGGCCTCAGACGTCGCGACGGCGATCTATGATGGCGCCGATGCCGTCATGCTCTCGGCGGAATCGGCGACGGGCCTCTATCCGCGCGAGGCGGTCGAGATGATGGACCGCATTATCCGCCGGACCGAGCAGCATAAGCTCTATCGCCCGACCATGGACGTCTCCGGCCCGGACGAAGAGCAGACGGCGCCGCATGCCGTCGCCGGCGCCGCGGCCGATCTGGCGGTGGCGATCAACGCACCGGTCATCGTCGCCTATACGTCGAGCGGCACCACGGCGGCGCGCATCGCGCGTAAGCGGCCGCATCTGCCGATCCTCGCGCTGACGCCCGAAGAAGGCACGTCGCGCCGGCTCTGCCTGCTCTGGGGGTGCGCACAGCCTGCTCTCGGCCGATGTCAGCACCTATGAGGAGATGGTCGAGCACGCGGCGGATTGCGCGCTGTCGGAGGGCTTCGCCAAGACGGCAGATTTGATCGTCGTCGTCGCCGGCATCCCATTTGCCCAAGCCGGGACAACAAATAATATTCGCGTGACACAGATTGGGCGCAATTGATCGTTAGGCTCACCCTTCGACGAAAAGAACGCATCCTCGGGATAGAAATGGCCGTGTCCGGCGTATATCTCGACGATGGTGCGCTCACGCGATTGTGGAGGAACGAGAGATGGCGGGGTTTCGATGGGTAACGATGGCGGGGCTGGCGAGCCTGATGGCGGCGGCTCCCTGGGCCGGCGTCGCCCAGGCGCAAACCCGTCTATCAGCCGACGCAGCAGCAGCAAAGCGACCAGCCGCCGCCGAACGACCAGCCGCAGCCGGGCGCCCAACCGCAACAGCCCCAGGCGCCGGCGCCGCAGCCCGGCGATCAATCGGGTCAGCCTGGACAGCAGCAGGGCGCGCCGACGCCTTACACCACGGCCCAGCTCGACCAGATGTTGGCGCCCGTGGCGCTCTATCCGGACACGCTCTTGAGCGACGTCCTGATGGCCTCGACCTATCCGATCCAGCTGGTCGAGGCGCAACGCTGGCTGGCGGACCCGCATAACGCGGCGATCCACGGCGATGCGCTGGTCACCGCGCTGCAGCCAATGACCTGGGATCCCAGCGTCAAATCGCTGGTGCCCTTCCCGCAGATCATCAAGCAGATGAACGACCAGCTCGACTGGACGCAATCGCTCGGCACCGCCTTCGCTTATCAGCAGGCCGATGTGATGGAGCGCGTGCAGGCGCTGCGCCATCAATCCGAGGATTGCGGCAAGCTGGCCTCGACGCCGAAGATGAAGGTCGCGCATGATGGCCGGCCATCACCATCGCTCCGGCCGATCCGGCCGTGGTCTATGTGCCGGTCTACAACCCGGCCGTGGTCTACGGCACCTGGGCCTATGCCGCCTATCCGCCCTTCTATTTCGCACCGCCGCCCGGCTTCTATATCGGCGCAGTCGGCCTCGATATCGGCTTCAGTATCGGCTTCGGCATCGTCGACCCGCTCTGGGGCTGGGGCTATCCGGTCTGGGGCTCGCACAGCATCTTCGTCAACAACGCCTATTATTCGCGGATCAGCTACAACCATGCCGGCTTTGCGGGCGGCGCCTGGCATCATGAAGGGCCGGTCGGCTTCCACGGCGGCGGCGGCTTCCGCGGCGGTGCGGCAGCGTTTCATGGCGGGGCCGGGTTCCACGGCGGCACGGCTGGTTTCCACGGCGGTGCCGGAGGCTTCCATG
Organism: Aliidongia sp.; assembly: GCA_037200015.1. Taxonomy (GTDB): domain Bacteria; phylum Pseudomonadota; class Alphaproteobacteria; order ATCC43930; family CGMCC-115725; genus JAXDMU01. The sequence continues at coordinate 86,903 of JBBCHB010000040.1, forward strand.
GCGGTGCCGCCGGCCGCTCCTTTGCCGGAGCGCGGGGCGGTGCCGCGCATGCGACTGCGGGCCGGGGCGCCTCCCATGCCGCCGCGAGCCATGGCGGCGCCCGCGGCTTCGGCGGCGGAAATCACGGCGCGGCTCGTGCGACCAGCCATGCCGCTGGCGGTTTCGGCGGCGGTCATGCCGGCGCCGGACGGGCCGCCTCGCACGGCGCCTCGTTCCATGGCGGGGGTGGAGCGCGCGGCGGCGGAGCTCGCGGCGGTGGCGGAGCTCGCGGCGGTGGCGGCCATGGTGCGTCTCATGGCGGCGGCCACCATCGTTGACCGGTCCCGGCTGGGTATCGCTGCCCAGCCGGACTCAATCTGCGGCTTTCCACCCCCGTGACCGACAACCGCCCCTAAAACGCCTCCGAATTGCCGCAATGTCCTGCGATATCAACCGCCGGGACAACTTCCCTGGCGCTGCCCGTCAGGCTATGCTTGCGACGCCCGGCGACAGGGTACACGCCAGGCGCGTCGCACATGGCCCCGATTCTCGGCGCGCCGGCGAAGGCAACGGAGGAACATGGAATGAGGCGAATTCGATCGGTCGCGATGGCGGGGCTGTTGCCCTTGCTTGGATTGGTGCCCGTCGTCGGTGTTGCACAGCAGGTCTACCAGCCCGCGGCTCAACCGGAAGCCCCGCCACCGCCCGCGCAGCCTGGCATGCAGGCACAGCCCGCGCCGGCTGCCTCGGCCTATACGCCGGCCCAGCTCGACCAGATGCTGGCTCCTGTCGCGCTCTATCCGGATGCGCTGCTGACACAGGTCCTGATGGCCGCGACCTTCCCGGTCCAGATCGTCGAAGCCGATCGCTGGCTGCAAAACCCGGCCAATGCCGCCATCCGCGGCGATGCGCTGGTCGGCGTGCTGACGCCGCTGCCTTGGGATCCGAGCGTGAAGTCGCTCGTGCCGTTCCCGCAGATCGTCAAGCAGATGAACGACAATCTGGATTGGACCCAGTCGCTCGGGACCGCTTTCGTCGATCAGCAGGGCGATGTCATGGCGCGCGTGCAGGTGCTGCGCGCGCAAGCCGCCGCAGCCGGCACGCTGGTTTCGACGCCGCAACTGCGTGTCGTCCATGAAAGCGCCGCCTGGATCATCGAGCCGGCCGATCCCGCCGTCGTCTATGTCCCGGTCTACAACCCGACCCTGGTCTATGGCCGTTGGGCCTATGCCGATTACCCGCCGCTCTATTTCGCACCGGCACCGGGCTTCTTCGTCGGCGATGTCGGGCCGGGCATCGGCTTCAGCGTCGGCTTCGGCGTGGTCGGCCCGCTCTGGGGCTGGGGCCATCCGTCCTGGGGCGGCGGCGGCGTCGTCATCAACAACTCGTATTATTCGCGCATCAGCTACAACCACGCTTCGTTTGCCGGCGGCGCCTGGCGTCATGAAGGGCCGGTCGGCCTGGTTCATGGCGCGGGCTTCCACGGCCCGGGCGGTCCGGGTTTCCATGGCGGTGCCGGTTTCCATGGTCCGGAACATGGTGGTGGCTTCCACGGCCCCGAACATGGCGGCGGCTTCCATGGCCCGGCCGGCGGCGCGGCGTTCCATCCGCCCGGCGGCGGCGCCCACGGCCCGGCCGGCGGGGCGCATGGCCCGGCTGGCGGCTTCCACGGCGGTGGTGCACCGCATGCCGGACCGGCAGCTCATGCCCCGGCTGGCGGCCATCCCGGCGGCGGCGCTCCCGGTCATGCCGGCCGGAGCACCGCGCGGCCCGATGGGCGGCGGCGCGCCGCATGGCCGGCTGGCGGCGGTCACGGCCCCTCGCCCGCGGCTCATGCTGCCGCCCCGCATGCCGCGCCTCACGCTGCACCCGCGAGCCACGGTTCGAACAAGGGGCACCACTGACCGATCGGTGCTGCCGGTACCCCTGACGGGGCCGGCGGCACCGCCATTCGATTCCGGGCGGCTGTCATGGTGACGCTGCTCTGGTTCGGCCGGGATTTGCGTCTCGCCGACAATCCGGCGTTGGCCGCGGCACTCGCCCGCGGCGGCACCGTCGTTCCACTCTTCATTCTCGACGATGCGGATGCCGGCACCTGGGCGCCGGGTGGTGCCGCGCGCTGGTGGCTGCATGGCTCGCTCGCCGCGCTCGATGCCAGCCTGCGCAAGCGCGGCAGCCGGCTCATCCTGCGGCACGGCCCGGCCGAGGCCGTGCTCGACCGGCTGCTGCAGGAAACCGGCGCGGATGCGATCTACTGGAACCGACGCTACGAGCCCTGGGCAATCGCGCGGGGCGAGCGGCTCAAGACGACGCTGAAGCACCGCGGCCTCGATGTGCGCAGCTTCAACGCCGCGCTGCTGCGCGAACCCTGGACCCTGCAGACCCAAAAGGGCGAGCCCTATCGCGTCTTCACGCCATTCTGGAAGGGCGCTGCGGGCCGATGGCGTCGATTTGCCGGGGCCGCCGGCGCCGGCCCGAATTCCCGCACCCTCGGAGCTTCCCGACAGCGAGACGCTGGACGACTGGGTGCTGCGGCCGACTGCACCCGACTGGGCCGGCGGTTTACGCGAGCGCTGGACGCCCGGCGAGGCCGGTGCGCAGGACCGGCTTGCCGCCTTCACCGAAGAGTCCGTCATCGACTATAAGAACCGCCGCAACCAGCCGGGCATCGACGGCACTCGCGGCTGTCGCCGCATCTCCATTTCGGCGAAATCGGCCCGCGCCAGATCTGGCGCTCGATCACCGAAGGGGCGCTGGCGCGGACCGGGGCACCGATGCCGGCCGGCGTCGAAAGCTATCTCTCGGAAATCGCCTGGCGCGAATTCTCCTATCATCTGCTGTTTCATTTCCCGACCCTGCCGGACCGGCCGCTGCGGCCCCAATTCGCTGATTTTCCCTGGGCTGATGACCGGGCCGGGCTCAAGGCGTGGCAGCGCGGCCGGACCGGCTATCCGATCGTCGATGCCGGCATGCGTGAGCTATGGCACACCGGCTGGATGCACAACCGCGTCCGCATGATCGCCGCCTCTTTCCTGATCAAGGATCTGCTGCTGCCCTGGCAATCGGGCGAGGCGTGGTTCTGGGACACGCTGGTCGATGCCGATCTCGCCAACAACGCCGCGAGCTGGCAATGGGTCGCCGGCTGTGGCGCCGATGCGGCACCGTATTTCCGCGTGTTCAACCCGTCGCTCCAGGGCGAGAAATTCGATCCCGATGGTCGTTATGTCCGGCACTGGGTGCCGGAGCTCGCGAGGCTGCCGGATGCCCTGCTGCATGCGCCCTGGGCGGCGCGACCGATCGAGCTGGCCGATGCCGGCATCAGGCTCGGCCGGGATTATCCTCTGCCGATCGTCGAGCATGCCGGCGCCCGGCAGCGTGCACTCGATGCCTTCGCGCAGCTCCGCAGGGGCTGACGCGGAGCCCCTGCGACGTTCTTTCCGGGCTCTTGCGGCCGGCGCCGGGATCGACTGGCGCGCAGACGGGTTTGTCTTCGAAGCCGGTCGTCGCCCTGCCGACCGGCAAGGAGGCGGCATGGTCGAACAGGATTGTCAACGGCGCATCGAGGATCTGGCCCTCATCGGCAACACGCATAGCGCCGCGCTGGTCAACCGCGACGGCACGGTGGAATGGCTGTGCCTGCCGCGCTTCGATTCGCCGGCGCTGTTCGCTTCGCTGCTGGGTGACTGCTCGAACGGCAGCTGGCGTCTCGGCCCGACCGATCCGGAGGCGCGCAGTACGCGCCGCTATCGCCCCGATACGATGATCCTGGAAACGACGATCGAAACGGCGACTGGTCGCGCCGCCATCGTCGATTTCATGCCGGTGCCGGAGCGCGAAGACCGGATCGATCTGATCCGGCTGGTCCGCGGCGAAGCCGGTACGGTCGAGCTGGCGACCGAGATCCGCTTCCGCTTCGATTATGGCCATGTGACGCCATGGCTGCAGCGGCATCCGCAAGGGCTGACGGCAATCGCAGGGCCCGACGCCGTGCTACTGACCGCGCCGGTCGATCTCGACAATCGCGACTTCGCGACCTTCGCAACGCTCTCGATCGAAGCCGGTGCGACCAAGGCGTTCCAGCTGACCTGGTTCCCGTCCCATATCGACCCGCCTGCGCAGCGCGATCCTGTGGCCCTGCTCGAGGAGACCGACCGGCTCTGGCGCGAATGGGCGGCGCGCTCGGACTATCAAGGGCCGTGGCGCGATCAGGTCGAACGGTCTCTGATCACGCTGAAGGCGCTGACCTACCGGCCGACCGGCGGCATCATCGCCGCGCCGACCACCTCGCTGCCGGAGCAGATCGGCGGAACGCGGAACTGGGACTACCGGTATTGCTGGCTCCGGGACTCGACCTTCACCCTCTATGCGCTGCTCAGCTCCGGTTATCGGGAAGAGGCGGAGCGCTGGCATGCCTGGCTGCTGCGCGCGGCGGCCGGTGCGCCCAGCGAGCTGCAGATCATGTACAGCATCAGGGGTACACGCCGGCTGACCGAAATGGAGCTCGACTGGCTGCCCGGGTTCTGCAACAGCCGGCCGGTGCGGGTCGGCAACCAGGCTTATGCCCAGCTGCAGCTCGATATCTTCGGCGAATTGTTCGACACCTTCCACACGGCGCGCCGCTACGGCATCGATGCAAACGGCGAAGCCTGGGCGCTGCAGAAGGTGCTGATCGAGTATCTGGAAAAGATCTGGCAGGCGCCCGATGAGGGCATCTGGGAAATCCGCGGCGAGCCGCGCCATTTCGTCCATTCCAAGGGTCATGGCCTGGGTGGCGCTCGACCGGGCGATCAAGAGCGCCGAGGAGTTCAAGCTCGACGGGCCGGTCGAGGACTGGCGTGTGCTGCGCGACCGCATCCACGCGGATGTCTGTGCCAAGGGCTTCGATGCCGAACTGGGCAGCTTCGTGCAGTTTTACGGCGGCAAGACGCTCGATGCCGCGCTGCTGATCCTGATCCATGTCGGCTTCCTGCCGGGCGAGGATCCACGCATCCAGGGCACGCTCGCCGCAATCGAGCGCGACCTGATGCATAACGGGCTGCTGCTGCGCTATTCCACCGAAACCAATGTCGACGGCGTGCCCGGCGACGAGGGCGCCTTCCTCGCTTGCAGCTTCTGGCTGTGCGACGCCTATGCGCTGTGCGGGCGGCTGGACGAGGCCAAGGCGCTGTTCGAGCACCTGCTCAGCCTGACCAACGATCTGGGCCTGCTGGCCGAGGAATACGACCCGGTCGCCAAGCGCCAGCTCGGCAATTTCCCGCAGGCCTTCTCCCATGTCGCATTGATCAACACCGCCTATACCTTGACCCATGCCGTCGGCGCCGCGCATGAGCGCGCGTCGCGCACAGAGGGCAAGGCCAGGTCGCATCGCCGACATCGGGCGGAGGCCGGGTAGGACGGGATGGGCTCAAGTCTGCTGGGCGGAAAACCCTCGCCCGCTTGGCGGGAGAGGGCGCTGAGCGCGAGCGAAGCGGGTGAGGGTGGGCGCGCCGGCTGAAGTTGCCGGCGGCCTATCCGGCGCATTCACCCTCACCCGGCTCCTTCCACTCGCCACCCTCTCCCGCCAAGCGGGCGAGGGTTATCCCGAGTCGATTTGGACTCCTCCTGTTCCAGAGAGCATGCCGCTCGTCAGAGCCGCGCCGGTCGAGCCGCGCCATCGCCGTTCGGACGCCCTTCGCGCTGCTCCGCGGCGGGTGGCGGTTCGACCCGAACATCCAGCGGGTGGCGGAAAGCCGAGACGCTGATCGGCGGTGACAGCCGGATGCCTTCCTTCTGGAAGGCAAGCTTGATCCGGCGGTTGAACTCGCGCTGCACGGCCCAGCGGGCGCCGTCGGTGCAGACGATCTGGCCGGCCAGCGTCACCGTTGTGCCGTCGACGCGATCGACGCCCCAGAGCTGCAGATCGCTCAGCATGCCGGCGGAGAAATCCTTTTCGCCGCGCATCTCCGTCACAACCTTGGCGAGGACGGCGCCGACGCGGTCGGTGTCTTCGTCATAATCGATCGTGACCGAACGGCTGCATTGCCCAGGCCGCGATTGGAATTGGTCACGGTCGAGACCGAGCTGAACGGAATGAGATGGACCGAGCCGTCCCCGGCCCGCAGCCGCAGAGTGCGGATCGAGAGATATTCGACGGTGCCCGACAGCCCGCCGGCCGTGACGTTGTCGCCGACCTGCATGGCGTTCTCGGCCAGCAGGAAGATGCCGGTGATGAAATCCTGCACGAGCTTTTGCGAGCCGAAGCCGAGGGCGACGCCGAAGATGCTGGCGCCGGCCAGCAGCGGCCCGATATTGACGCCGAGCTCGCTCAGCGCCGTCAGCACGATCAGCACCATGAGCGCGATCAGCAGCGCGTTGCGTAGCAGCGGCACGATCGTGCGCAGCCGCGCGGCGCGGACCACGGCGCCTTCATGCGCGAGTTCGTCGAGATAGATCTGCATCGCGACGTTGAGTGCATCCCAAAGCGCCAAGGCGACGCCCAGCGTCAGCACGAGGGTAGCGGTCAGGCCGATCAGCCTGCTGCCCAGCGCGTCCCGGCTGAACCAGCCGATGGCGTCCAGCCCCCAGGCCTGAAACAGGGCAACGAAGGCCGAGGCCACGATCGTCGCCCTAAGCAGCAGCCGCAACGGCCAGTGGTAGCGCGCGGCCCGCTCGGCAATCCGGGCGAAGCGCGAATCGTCCCGGCGCACCAGGGAGAAGCCGCGATCGAGAACGCCGGTCAGCACGATATCGAGGACCCGGGCGGACAGCGCCACCAGGATGCTCGCCAGCATGAAACGGAGAAGCCGCTCGAAGCCGTCGCGGATTTCGGCTGCGTAGACGATCCAGGCGCCGGCGATGAACACGATGGCGTAGATGTGCCAGACCCGGGCGATGCGATAGCGCAGCACGCTGAACCGGCCGTGCTGCGTGCCGCCGAGCCACGCAGTGACGGTGACGCGGCACTGCAGGACCATGATGATGAGCATGACATGGACGAGCAGGCTGATCAGACGCAGCAATCCCTCTTGCGTCTCCTCCGCCATGCCGAACAGCGAAGCGATCTGCGACAGGGCATAGCCGAACACGACGGTGACGGCGATCCGACGGACCCAGATCATCAGGTAGTGCGCAGCATCGTTGCCGGCCGGCAGCAACCGCAGCCGCGGCGTGGGCGCGCCGAAAATCGCCCGGGCAAAGGAGCCGACGACGCGGATGATGACATAGGCATAGACGACGGCCAGCGTGACCGACCGCGCATCGGCTGAGCCGGCGACCGGCGTCGCCAGCACGAGGATCGAAACCGCGAAGAAGGCGACGGTCGGCAGCAGATCGACCGTCAGCGCCATCGCGATGATAGGCAGCCGGTGCAGCAGCAGCCAGCCTTCCGGTTGAGGGGCGGGGCGGCCGGCGGGATCCGGGCTCTGCTTTTCCACGTGCTGGTGACGCGCATCCGCGGCGAGCGAGTCGTAGAAGCGATGGACCAGCCGCCAAGCCAGAAATTCCCCGCCCAGCGCCAGCAGGATCACGCAAAGCAGCCGCCCCCGCCGCTATCGCGCCCGAGCGCAGCATGGCCGGATCCTGAACGACATCGCGCAGCCATTGCACCAGATCGGGCACATTCGCGACGCCGCGTGCGGCCATCAGCGCACTTTCCGACACGGTATTGGCCAGCAGCGCTCCGTGAGTCACCAGTTGCGCGCCGAGACCGTTCGGCTGCAACGGCCCTGCCGGCTTGGCCGGGGCGGCGGGCGCGGCAGCCGGCGCGGTCTTCTGCAAATTCTCCAAGGCTGCGATGAGCGCATCGCGCCGCGTCGGATCCTTCAGCGCATCGATCAGCTGCTGCGTATCGGCGGGCGACGCCGCCGCGGGGGCGGTGCCGTGCTGGGTCGCGGCGTCGGCCGGAGTCGGCGCCGCGGCCACCGCGCCGGACAGGACGCCGAAACCGAGGCCGGCCAACAGAATGAGGGGGATGAGCCTGAACAGGCGAAGATCAGAATGCATGCTTGTCCCGAGGAGCCGAACGATCGAAGTCTGGGCGGTCGATGCCTCGGGCCCTGTTCCACTTGCTGCCAACGAACAAGGAGGAAACGCGGTGATGTCCCGGCAGTTCCGCCCGGACATCACCGCGCATCGATCGGCCGACTCCTCTTTAAGCGTTGAGCTTCAGGACGATCATCTTGTTCTGCGCCATGTCTTCCATCGTCCATTCGATGCCGCCGGTGCGGTAGCCGGATTGGTGCCGGCCGGCGAAGGGCATCCAGTCCGTGCGGAAGGCGGTGTGGTCATTGATCAGCACGGCGGCGGCGTCGAAGCGCTGCGCGGCGTGCAGTGCCGCGTTGATGTCGGTCGAGAAGATGCTGGATTGAAACGCATAGGGCAGGTCGTTCGCGATGTCGATCGCGGCATCGAGGTCGTCGAAGCCATAGACGCAGGTCACCGGCCCGAAGACTTCGAGCTGCGACACCTTCGCGCCGAGCGGCGGCTCGACCAGCACCGACGGGGTGAGCGTCGTCTCGGACAGGCGGCCGCCGCCGAACAGCCGGGCGCCGGCCGAAGTGGCTTCGTCGATCCAGGACGAGACGCGCACCGTCTCGCGCGGCAGGATCAGAGGTCCGACTTCGGTCTCGGGCAGCAGCGGATCGCCGACCCGCAGCGCCGCGACTCGGGCGGTATAGCGCTCGACGAATTCCGGCAGCAGCGCCTTGTGGACGAAGATGCGCTGCACCGATACGCAGACCTGGCCGGCATGGTAGTAGCCGCCCCTTGACGATCGGGTCGATCACCCGGTCGAGCTTGGCGCTGCGATCGACGATGACCGGTGCCGCGCCACCATGCTCGAGCGCGCAGCGCGTGCCCGGCGGCAGCTTGCTGCGCAGATACCAGCCGACCTTGGCCGAGCCGATGAAGCTGAGGAAGGCGATGCGCGGATCGGTTGCGAGCTTCTCCGCGAGCGCATTGTCCTCGGTGATGAAGGTCTGGCACCAGCGCTCTTCCAGCCCGGCCTCGCGGAACAGGGCGACCAGTTCCAGACAGCTCAAAGGCGTCACCGGCGCCGGCTTGATGATGACCGGGCAGCCGACGGCGATCGCGGGGGCGATCTGGTGGACGATCAGATTCACCGGGTGATTGAAGGCCGAGATCGAGGCGACGACGCCGATCGGCTCCTTGGTGGTGAAGGCCCACCGGTTCTCGCTGGCCGGCGTCTGGCCCATCGGGATTTCCTTGCCGGCGAAATCTCGCAAATATTCGGCGGCGCTGCGGATGCCGTCGACGGCGCGGATCACCTCGACGGCCGCATCCTTCCAGGGTTTGCCGCCTTCGCGCGCAATCAGCCGGGTAAAATGGTCCTGCCGCTCGGCCAGCAGGGCGGAGGCGCGCAGCAATATGGCGCTGCGCTGATGGATCTTGAGCCAGCCGTCGCGATCGCGCAGCGCGCGCGCCGCGGTTGCGAGCTTGGTTTCGAGCGTCTGGGCGTCGTCGGCCGGAACCTCCGCGATGAAGGACCGATCGAAGGCCTGCACGACTTGGACGGTTTGTGCCATCGTCATACTCCTGAAGGAAATGGGGCCGAAGATAGCGGCCGGCGATCACGGCGGTTCAGGACGGCAGGATACAGTCAGGATAGAATTCGCAGCATACTCAAATCCGAACTCAGACGCGCCTGATATGAGCTTTCGAATCGGTGCCGGGAGAGCGACACTGGGCGTTGCCTGCATTCCTCAAAGCCTGGAGAGGTATTGATGATGGCCCATAGCGCAAGCCGGAAAAAAGGCTCCGATCTCCTCGTTGCGGCGCTCGAAAACGAAGGCGTCGATCGCATCTTCGGCATTCCGGGCGAGGAGAATCTCGACGTCGTCGAGTCGCTGCGCAGCTCGAAGATCGAGCTGGTGCTGACGCGGCACGAACAGGCGGCCGCTTTCATGGCGGCGACGCATGGCAGGTTGACCGGGCGGCCCGGCGTCTGCCTGTCGACCCTTGGGCCGGGCGCGCTCAATTTCACGACCGGCGCCGCCTATGCCCATCTGGGCGCGATGCCCATGCTGATGATCACCGGGCAGAAGCCGATCAAGAGCGCCCGGCAGGCCCGGTTCCAGGTCGTTGACATCGTCGGCGCCATGCGGCCGCTGACCAAGATGACGCGCCAGATCGTTTCGGCCGCGTCGATCCCGACCCTGGTGCGCGAGGCGTTCCGGATCGCCACCGAGGAACGGCCCGGCCCGGTGCATCTCGAATTGCCCGAGGATATTGCGGCCGAGGAAGCCGTCGCCGATACCGTGCCGGCGCATCCGATCGATCGGGCCGTGGCGCCGCCGGCGGCGCTGGACCGGATCGCCGCGATGATCCTCGCGGCCAAATCCCCGCTGATCATGATCGGTGCGGCCGGCAGCCGGCCGCGCCTGGTCGAGCCGCTGTCCGATTTCGTCTGCCGGACGCGCATCCCGTTCTTCAACACGCAGATGGGCAAGGGCGCGGTCACCGGCGGCTCGAATCTCTATCTCGGCACGGCGGCGCTGTCCGAGCGGGATTATGTCCATGACGCCATCGACCGGGCCGATCTGATCATCACGATCGGCCATGACGTCGTCGAGAAGCCGCCCTTCCTGATGGGCGGTGCCGCGGCCCATCGCAAGGTCGTCTATATCGGCTACGTCTCCGCCCATGTCGAGGAGGTGTTCTTCCCCGATGCCGAGCTGGTCGGCGATATCGGGGCGAGCGTGACGGCGCTGGCCGACCGGCTGGAGGGCAAACTGCAGCCGGATGCCGGGATGCTCGATCTGCGCCAGTCGATCCTGGACCACCTCAACGAAGGCGCCGAGGCCGACCGATTTCCGGTGACACCGCAGCGCCTGGTCCACGACATCCGGGCCGCCCTGCCGGATGACGGCATCGCCTGTCTCGACAACGGCATGTACAAGATCTGGTTCGCCCGCAACTACCGCACCCATGTCGCCAATACGCTGCTGCTCGACAATGCGCTCGCGACGATGGGCGCGGGCCTGCCATCGGCCATTTCGGCCAAGCTGCTCAACCCGCAGCGCCGGGTGCTTGCGATCTGCGGCGATGGCGGCTTCATGATGAACAGCCAGGAGCTGGAGACCGCAGTCCGGCTCAAGCTCGACCTGGTCGTGCTCATCATCGTCGACCAGGCCCTATGGCATGATCCGCTGGAAACAGGCGGTCGACCATTTCCCCGATTTCGGCATGACCTTCGGCAACCCGGATTTCGTGGCCTATGCCCGATCCTACGGCGCGCAGGGCCATCATGTCGGCGCGGTCGCGGACCTCATACCGACACTGGAAGCCGCCTTTGCCGCGGGCGGTGTCCATCTGGTCGCCGTGCCGATCGACTACAGCGAGAACACCCGCGTGCTGGTCGAGGAACTCAGAAACCGGAACGCTGCAAGAGCGGCGCAGCCGGATTGACGGGAGGCTGAAACGCGGGCTTGTTGCGGGATGTCTTGAGACTCATATAAGCGGCGTTTCAGGACATCACGCAGGTTCGGTCATGCAGCGCATCGGCTTCATCGTGTTTCCCGGTTACCAGGTGATGAGCTTTGCCGTCATCTCGGTATTCGAATTCGCGAATTTCGAGGCGGGGCGGACCGTTTACGATGTGCACCTGCTGTCCGAGACGGGCGGGCCGATCCGCACTTCGATCGGCCTCGGCGTGACGACCGATCCGTTCGACGACACGGTCTACGACACGCTGATCGTCGGCGGCGGCACCCAGATCGAACCGATGACGCCGGGGCTGATCCGTTTCGTGCAACAGGCGATCGGGCGCTATCGCCGGGTCGCCGCGACCTGTACCGGGGCGTTCGTTCTGGCTGAGGCCGGCCTCCTCGACGGCCGGCGCGCCACGACGCATTGGTACCATGCTCGCGACCTGCAGGCGCAATTCCCCAAAGTGAAAATGGAGGAAGACCGCATCTTCATCGCCGATGGTCCGGTCTGGACCTCGGCGGGCATGACGGCGGGTATCGATCTGGCGCTGGCCATGGTCGAGCAGGATCTGGGCGCGGAACTCGCCCGCTCGGTCGCGAAGAAGCTGGTCGTCTATCATCGGCGCGCCGGCGGCCAATCGCAATTCTCGGCGCTGCTCGAACTCGAGCCCAAATCCGACCGTATCCAGAGCGCACTCACTTACGCCCGGCGCAATCTGCACACGCCGCTCTCCGTCAAGCAATTGGCCGAGGCGGCGCGGCTGAGCCCGCGTCAGTTCAGCCGCGCCTTTCAGGCCGAGACCGGACAATCGCCGGCCAAGGCGGTCGAGAATCTGCGCGTCGAGGCGGCACGGCTGATGATGGAACAGAGCCGGCATCCGATCGACGTCGTGGCGCAGCAGACCGGTTTCGCCGACCGCGACCGGATGCGCCGCGCCTTCCTGCGCGCCTTCGGCCAGCCGCCGCAGGTGATCCGGCGGAACGCGCGCACCGAAGCGAGTGTCGCACCAGGCTAAAGCGCACCGGACCTTGCGATCGCGCCGAGATGGTATGCGCTCGGTTTGGGCGTGCGCGCAAAGGTCTCGTAATCGACATGAACCAGTCCGAAGCGCTCGCGATAGCCGCGGGTCCATTCGAAATTGTCGAGCAGCGACCAGTAGAGAAAGCTTTTCACCGCGATGCCGTCATCGAGGCAGCGCCGGACTTCCGCCAGCGCCGCATCGATATAGGCGATGCGGCGCGTGTCGTCGTCGGTCGCGATGCCGCTCTCCGTGACATAGATCGGCCGGCCGATCCGCTCGGCCGCGAAGCGGATCGTGCCGCCCAGCGCCTGGGGATAGAATTCATAGCCGGCCGCAGTCATCTCGGCGCCGTCCGGCGGTGGCAGGCGTCCTTCGGGCCCGACCAGCACACGGGTATAAGTCTGCACGCCGACGAAATCGGCTTGGCGCGCGGCATCCAGCCACGGGCCATAGAGGATGGCGATGACCGCTTCGGCCAGATGCCCCTCGCCGACGCCCTGGACATCCTGCATGGTCAGGGTCAGGCCAACCGGGAAATCCCCCGGCCCCGCCTTGATCGCGGCCGTCGCCTTGGCGTGAGCGTCGAGCATGATCGGCTCGCTCGTTTCGACCGGCGCGAAAAGCAGCGACGAGAAGCGGGTCGGAGCCCGAAGCCTTGGCGCAGGCGGCCAGCATGGCGTCGATCGCGATCTGTGCCTTCGAGCCCCGTCGAAGCTGTGCGATCAGGCGCTGGATATTGGCTTCGTTGAAGGTCGAGGCATAGCTGATCAGGTCACCGAGCCGGGCCGTTGCCCGCTCTGCGAAGCGCGCGAACAGATCAGCGCCATCGGCGACCTCGAAGCCGCCGCGCATCGCGAACCAGCGCGGCACGGTGAAGTGGTTGTAGGTGACCATCGGCGCCAGGCCGCGAGCATGGCAGGCCTCCAGCAGGCGGCGGTAGCGATCGAGTTCGGCCATCGAGAACAGCCCCGGTTCCGGCTCGATCCGGGCCCATTCGATGCCGATGCGATGGCAGTTGAAGCCGAGATCGGCTGCGATCGCCACATCCTCTTCGAACCGGTTGTAGCTGTCGCACGCATCCCGGGATGGCTCGTGGTAGAGCGTCGGCGACACGGTCTCGCACAACCAGGCATCCGAGTTGATGTTGTTGCCTTCGCTCTGATGCGCCGAAATCGCCGTGCCCCACAGAAAGCCTTCGGGCACAGGCTTGGCGTCGCGCAGTGTCATCGTCGTCGTCTCCTCAGATCTTCTCGGCGAGAACCGCAATCGATTTCTCGACTTTTTCGTGATTCTGCATGAACGGCACTGCGACCGCCAGGCCGGGCATCGCCGCGACAATTCCCCGCCAGGCATCGACCAAGGTGCGCGAACCGCTGGCGACGGCACGCTCGACCTTACACAAGGCGTCGTTGAGAAGCACTTCGCCGTTCCCGACGAGCGCGCGGATCGGTCACGGGCGGCGAGGTTTGCGAACTCAAAGGCGCCCCTGCTCGACGAGGCGGCGCTGGATGGACCGGATCTGGGCCTCGCCGGCATGCAGAGCCTGCGCCGAGGTGTGGATCGAATAGTAACCGAGCACGAGGTCGTGCGGGTGCGGGACGGCCGAGCCGATCACGAATTCGGAGTCTTCCACCGCCGCGAACTCGACAGCGGTCTCTCCGGGTTCGAAGACGACGATCTCACCCTGCGTCAACTCGTCGGGAACATGGATCCGCCCCTTGCCCATGGCCAGCCAAAGGACCGAATGTCCCTCAGGCGGCTGGTAGCGCCAATGCCCGCCCGCTTCGAGCGTGACCGCCAGGTAGTTGATCGGTGAGGGCGCAGCAATCGCGCTCCTGGCGCCCTTGTATTCGCCGAGCAGCACCTGCGCCGGACCCGATCGGGGAATGTCGGCCGCGCCCTGATAGCGGCTCTCCGAGGGGCCGAGCTCCAGATCCGGCGGGAGCGCGATCCAGAGCTGGAAGCCGCGCGTGCGGCCGGGATCGCCCGCGCCGCCGGCATGCCAGACCCCCGCCGGCATGCCAGACCCCCTTGCCGGCGCGCATCCATTCGACTCCGCCGGCGCGAAGTACGCCGGTGGCCCCGTTTGTGTCCTGGTAGCTGACGCTGCCCTCGGCCACATAGGTCAAGGTCGCCAGCCCCGAATGCCGGGTGCAGGCCGAAGGTCGGGAATTCCTCGCCTTGATTGTCGAAGAGGTCGAGGAAAACAAAGGGCTTGAGGACTTCGCCCAGATCGCCCGGGCTCATCAGGCGGGTGATGTAGCCGTGGCTCTGACCGCGGGAGCGGTGAACGACGGCACGGGCCGGTTCGGGACGGGCTGCAGCGATGGACATGGCAACTCTCGCTATGGGCTGGACGGAAGGGAGGACAGGGCGCGGCTGGGCCGCGCCCGGTTGACCGGATGAAACCGGATCACTGCGCAGCGAGGCGGGCAGCGCCCGAGGGTGCGTCGGTCCGGCCGAAGAGGCGATCGAGCGCGAACCGGCCAGCACCGAAGGCCGCAACCTGAAGCAACCCGCCCATGATGGCGATGTTCTTCATGAAGTGGATCATCTGGTTCTGGTCGGCAAAATCGCGGTGGAAGAACACGGGCCGTCAGCAGCGTGAAGACGGCCCATGCCGAGCGCGACGGGCCGGACCCGAAAGCCGACGATCAGCAGCACGCCGCCGATCACTTCCACGGCCGTCGAGCCTAAATAAGCGAGTGTGGGTGCCGGAAGCCCCATCGCGGCAATGTAGGCTTGGGTCGCGGCAGGGCGCCGCGAGCTTGCCGAGGCGCTCAGGAGGAATAGCACGGCGAGGAAAATCCGCCCGATCAGGGCGACGGTGTCGGTTTGCTTGGTCATGGGACTGATCCTTGAGCTTGGCCGTCGGGCCATCGGCACCGTACGGCCTGGTTGCGATCGGGGTCTGCAGCGCACTGCTCCAACCTCGGGATCAAAAATAGTCCTTCGTACCCGTCAGAAAACTCGTAAAATACCGGAGAAATCATTCAGGATATTTGAAGTGTCCGAGCCAGGCTTTCCCAGCATCGATCAGCTCAGGGTGTTCCTGACCGTCGTCGAGACGGGCAGCTTCACGGCGGCGGCCAAGCGGCTTGGGCGGGCGGTTTCGGCCGTGAGCTACACTATCGCCAATCTCGAGCAGCAGCTCGGCGTCTCGCTGTTCGACCGGGATCAGACGCGCACGCCGAAACTCACCGAAGCGGGCGCCGCCATCCTTGCCCAAGGCAAAAGTCGTGGCTATCGGAGTCGACGACCTGCGCGCCAGCGCACGCTCGCTGCTGAAGGGCGTCGAAGCGGAAGTGACGCTCGTGGTCGACGTCATGCTGCCGAGCGCGCGCCTGGTCGATGCCGTGCAGGCCTTCGAGGCGACCTTCCCGACCGTGACGTTGCGGCTGCACGTGGAGGCGCTGAGCGCCGTCCCGCAATTGGTGCGCCAGGGTGGGGGCCATGATCGGGGTCGGGGGCGGGATGCTCGATATCGAGCCGGACCTGGAGTTGATCCATGTCGGCGAGGTTAAGATGATCCCCGTGGCGGCACCCCATCATCCGCTTGTGCGCGGTCCGGTCGCGCCGCGCGCTGCGAGCTACCACCGGCAGCTGATTCTGACGGTGCGCACGCCCTTCTCGGAAGGGCCGGATATCGGCGTGTTTTCGGCCCGGGACCTGGCGGCTGGCCGATCTCGGCGCCAAGCACGCTCTGCTCCTGGCCGGAGGTCGGCTGGGGCAATATGCCGGAACCAAACGTGGCGGCAGATCTCGCCGCCGGTCGGCTCGTCCGGCTTGACCTTCCCGAGGCTCGGAGCGGCGTCTACGCCTTCCATATCATATCGAACCGATCGGCCGCCTGGGCCGGCAGCCTCCTGGCTGGTCCAGCGGTTCATGGATCAAGCTCGCTGAATGTGCCCGAAGGAGACGAGCGAATTGGCCGTGCCTTCACCATTTCCCGGTGATGGCACGGCCGTTACCCTACGCGATCGTCACAAACTTGGCCGATTTGACGCCTAGGACTTGGGCGCACCCCCGGCCTGTGCCGTGACCGCCCCCGGCGCGTCGAGGATTTGGTGCCTGCTGCCGACGGCCTGAATGAACGGCAGCCCGTTCGGCTCGCCAAACCCCGTGACGTTGTCCCAGCCTGGTTCGACCGTCAGCGATGTATCTGCGCCAAAAGCGAGCGCGCTCCAAAGGCCTGCCCCTCCCGATGCAAGCGCCACCAGATAATTCGTTTGCGGGATCGTTTCAGTCGCACCGGCAAAAATGTCGAGCGACGAGTAGAAGGTCGAGCCGTTACTGTCTGTGATCGTGCCCGAGGTGTTGTACTTCGTCAGGTCCGAGGTGTCGACCACATCGGTGATCTGCCACGACTTCAACCGGGCGATCGTCGGGGCTGCTTGCCCCAATGTCTCGTGATTGTATTGCTGAGCGATTGCCCAGATCGCGGAAAAGAGCGGGGAAGCCAAGCTGGTTCCGCCGACACCGGCCGTCGCGCTTTGTACGCCGCCGACCGTGGCAACGACCCGGAACTCCGGTCTCAGGATCTGCAAGCGCGGAGACATCAGGCACCTGGCGGCCTTTGCCCGGAAGACCGCGCTGCCACGAAGGCTTGGAATAATACAGGCTTTCGCCGCCGCCCGCTCCAAATTGGGAAACCGGCGTCCTGAGGGGGGTCGAACACACCGAAATCCCCATCGTCCAGGATGGAAAAGGCAGTGCCCCAGCCCGTGACGATGTCCCTGCCGGTCAGGTTGCTGCTGGCGAGAGGATCGTTCATTACGCTCGTTCCGCCAACTGCGGTCACATAGGGCGAGTTCGACGGCACGCTGACTGCGCCAAGCGGTGTATTTAAACCCTGATCTCCAGAGTCGCCGCTGGAAAACTGCACGGCGATACCCGCCGCCGCGCTACGCTCCAACACCGTGTTGAAGGCTTGCTCTTCAGGCGCGCCCGACGTGATTTCCCGCATCGGTCTCCCAGCTGTTGGAGACGATGGTCGCGACGCGATGCGAAATGATGTACTCGAGCGCCGCGATGAAGTCTTCATCGTCCTGGCCGTTGGACGCGACCTCGACGATATTTGCCCCGGGCGCGATGGCATGCGCCGATTGGATGTCCAAGGCGATTTCCTGTGTCCAGCCCGTCAGGTCGGCAGCGTTGGGGTTCGGCTGACCCTCGGGGTAAACCACCTGGAAATTCTTGGAAGTCAGCGGAGGGAGGCCGAAAGCGCTCGCGGCGACGTTCGCATCAGCCTCGGCGGCTGCGTAGCCAAAGCCTTCCACGAGAGCGATCGTCTGCCCCCGACCGTCGTAGCCCCTGCTTGATAAGAGACGTCAGGCCATAGTGACTTTGCAACTGGCTCGGTGTGTAGGAGACGACCGCATCGGGATTATTATTGTAGATCGGCCGGAATAGGTAGCGGTGGGAAGCGGAACACCCGGAGTCGTCATCAGAACGCTCTGAGGCGCGGCGAGCGCCGTCCCGGTGATGGAATTTCCGAAAATCCCGGCCGGCGACTGAGCCATCGAGAGGGCTTTTTCAAACAGCGGTTTACCCCGTCAGCCGGTTTTTGGCGATCGCCAATTGAGGATGTGTCTGGTGGCGCTCGACCCCCGACGGTCGCGGCAACGAGGTCACCTGCGGATCCCGCCAGCTTCGGCTCGCTCGTTGGGATTTGGACCACCGACTTGCCATAGCTGAGGGTAT
The DNA here is from genome assembly GCA_037200015.1 of Aliidongia sp. Classification (GTDB taxonomy): domain Bacteria; phylum Pseudomonadota; class Alphaproteobacteria; order ATCC43930; family CGMCC-115725; genus JAXDMU01. Next base: position 105,030 of record JBBCHB010000040.1, read on the forward strand.
GCAGTTCCGTGTGAAACGCCGACTCGATTGCGGTGGTATTGCCACGCACGCGGATCGAAAAATTCAGCGGGTCCACGGAAACCGTCTTCAACCCCCTGGCGTTCCAGCTCGGCCCGCACCGTCTGCAGTTCCGCGGCCGTCGGAGCGTATTTGGCAAAGTCCGCGTCGGTGAACCAATGATGGAACGTCGGAGACGCGGATCATACAGCGCGCTCACTGCCTGATCGAAGCCCGCCTGGTTGTGCAGATTCAGGTATACGGAGATGGTCTGCGCCTGGTCGGACACGACCCGCCCCAAATCCTGAGGCGCCGTCATCGACCCGACTTGCTCGACATTCGCCGGCTGCGTGCTTGTGTTGAGTGGAGCTGTGTTCAGCCCAGCCGCGACGGCCAGGACCGGCAAAGCGACGCCCACAGCAAGTGCAGTCCCCAGCGCGCAAGCACGGATTTTCTTCTGCACCGAGAGCGGCCGAACCCAATGGTATTCAGTCATCTTAAGAAATCCCCAAGTAATGTGGCTTCGGTTCGCCAATCAGTGGTTCTTGCTGCCAACGGCCTGAATGAACGGCAGCCCGTTCGGCTGGCCATAGCCCGTGACGTTGTCCCAGCCTGGTCCGACCGTCAGCGATGTATCTGCGCCGAAACTGACCGCAAACGAATTGCCGATGCCGGTCGCCAGCGGCGAAAGCGCCACCAGGAAATTCGACTGTGCGATGCCCGCACCGGGAAAGAACTCGGCCCTCCGAGTAGGAGGTCGTCCCGCTGCTGGTGGTGATCGTGCCGGACAGGCTGTCCGGCGTCAGGTCCGAGGTGTCGACCACATCGGTGATCTGCCCCGGCTTCAACCGGCGACGGTCGGGGCCGCTTGCCCCAATGTTGCGTGATTGTACTGCTGAGCGACGGCCCAGATGCCGGAAAAGAGTGGAGAGGCCAAACTGGTTCCACCTATCCCCAGCACCGCAAATTGCACGCCGCCGGACGTGACGACGGACTGGAACTCCGGTGAGAGGATCTGCAAGCGCAGAGACGTCAGGCACCTGGCGGCCTTTGCCCGGAAGGCTGCTCTGCCACGAGGGCTTGGAATAGTACAGGCTTTCGCCTCCGCCAGCTCCCTGCCTAGAAGTAAAGAGTGTAGGCTGCGAGGTCGGTTCGACGACTGTTCTATGAGGGCAGTGTTGGTGCCCCATCCCGTGAAGATGTCGCCGCTGCCGAGAGGATCGTTCAGTATGCTCGTTCCGCCAACTGCGGTCACATAGGGAGAGTTGGACGGCACGCTAACCGCGCCCACCGGCGTTCCCAGGCCGAAATCTCCAGAGTCGCCGCTGGAAAACTGCACCGCGATACCTGCCGCCGCCATGCGCTGCAACACCGGGGCGAAGGCTTGCTCTTCAGCCGCGCCTGAGAGGAATTCCGGATCGGCTTCCCAGCTGTTGGAGACGATGGTCGCTACGTGATTGGTAAGGATGTACTCGAGCGCGGCAACCAAGTCTTCATCGTCCTGGCCGGCGGAAGCGACCTCGACGATTTTCGCCCCGGGCGCGATTGCGTGTGCCGATTGGATGTCCAAGGCGATTTCCGTCGTCCAGCCCGTCAGGTTCGGCATCGTTGGGGCTCCCCGGCTGACCCGAGGGGTAGATCACCTGGAAATTGCTGGAATTCAGCGGAGGGAGTCCGAAAGTGCTCGCGACCAGGTTCCGCATCAGCCTCGGCCGCGGCGTAGCCAAAGGCCTCCACGAGCGCGACCGTCTGCCCCCGACCATCGTACCCCTGGTTGATGAGGGGCGTCATTCCATAGAATCCCTGCACCTGGCTCGGCGTGTAGGCGACGACCTGGGAGAATTCATTCGCGAAAAGTGGGCCGAAGTAGGTGGCTTTGGGAAACGGGACAAAACGCGAGCCGAGGTTAATAGTCTGGGGTGCGGTGAGGCACCGTCTGGACGGCGAATTTGTTCATAGCGTCGGGTAAACTCTCACTCGACGAAAGGGCAACTTGAATATCCAGCGGCTTACCCGTCTGCGGGTTTTTCATGGTCGTGTATTGAGGTTGTACCTGATGGCGCTCGACCCCGACGGTCGCGGCAACGAGGTCGCCTGCGATCCAGCCAGTTTCGGCTCGCTCGTTGGGGTTTGGACCACCGACTTGCCATAGCTGAGGGTGTGCAGTTCCGTGTGAAACGCCGACTCGATTGCGGTGGTGTTGCCACGCACGCGGATCGAAAAAATTCAGCGGATCCACCGAAACCGTCTTCAGCCCCTGGCGTTCCAGCTCGGCCCGCACCGTCTGCAGTTCCGTGGCCGTTGGCGCGTATTTGGCGAAGTCCGCGTCGGTGAACCAGTGATGGAACGTCGGAGACGCCGGATCGTACAGCGCGCTCACGGCCTGATCGAAGCCTGCCTGGTCATGTAGTTTCAGGTGCACGGTGATGGCCTGCGCCTGGTCGTACACAACCCGCCCCAAATCCTGAGGCGCCGTCATCGAGCCGACTTGCTCCCGACCTGCCGGTTGCGCGCTTGCGTCGATCAGCTCAGCCGCGACGGCCAAGGCCGGCAAGGCGACGCCCATCGCCAGCGCAGCTCCCAGCGCGAAAGTATAGATCTTCTTTTTACAGAGGCGAGAGCGGCCCTAGCCAAGTTAAATTTTGCATTTTATTTGACCCCCTGCAAACTATGAAGTGTACTTAATACATAGCAACAAAACTTCAATGTCCATATCAAAATTATGTAAAAGACAAAAAAAGACACAATTATTATCTATAGCGCAAAAAAAGGCGATTTTCTTACCATAGAAATAAAATTCTACAGTACAGATGAATGCCGATGTCGGCCGTGTGGCGGAGAGTGATTGTGTGATTTATGTTATTTCATTAGTCACGACATGGTCCGTTTCCAGAAGTGCGGCCTATCGAGTAGATGGCGCGTCTTAAAATACGTCGAGGTCGAACAATATTGCGCCGCGCAGCGGGCGGCGCCCCTCGATCGGGCAAAACTTGGCCGACGATCGGGGATCACCATCATGGTGGATAGGGTCCGCGATTTCCCGCTAACTGTTGCTAAAAAGCATTAACTGTATTCCCTCCGATCGCCTTCGATATCCTCTTTGGATGGCAAGGCAAGAGCGCCGGCTTGCGCGATAGGGATCGCCACCCGGACCTGCTTTTGTTCTAAGGATTTGAAATGGCGCGCGCTTCACCGATCCGATCGGACTAAGTCCGATCCGGCCGCGCCTTTAAGCAAGCATGAGCGGGGTTAGCCTTCTCAGGGCCTGGCCGGTCGGCATGGAGACCGCGTCAATTGGCCTGATCGAGTTCGAGCTGCCGAGCGATGTTGGCTGCGCATCAGCGGTGACGTCGACGAGTTGGCGCCGCGTCGAGTTCTTAGCTGCTGCGACTATCCGGCGAAAGAAGGTGATCGACGGCGAAAGCCACGGGCCTCAGCCTCGCTCCAGCGAGTGCCACGGGCTGCGTAGGCATGGATGTCGGCGCCGGGAAGTTCCGTTGCCAGCAGCCCGAGGAGCCGGTTATGGATCTGCTGCGCATTCGGTTGCCGTACATCGCCGGAAGCCGCATAGCCCGCATCGACGAAACCGAGCAATTGCGCAGCCTCAGCATACTGGCCGCCTAGGGCACCGAGCAGCGCCCATTGCTGCAGGCAGACCCTCACGACAAAGCCGCCCTCCTCGCTCGCCGCCGATAGCGCTTCCTCGGCGACCGACCGGCCTTCAGCCAGATCGCCCCGCAGGATCAGGTACGATCCGAGATTGATCAGCCCCAATACGAGAAAGGACCGCCGACCGGTCGAGCGCAAGCCGCGCACTGCGTCCTGAGCCAGTGCCACGGCGCGATCGACAGAGCCCAGGACAAATTCAACTTCGGCCAAATTCATCAGAATATAGCTTTCCCGGCTGACATCCTTTACCGACCGGGCCAGTTCTAGCGCGCGCGCAAAGCTGTGCCGCGCCTCATCGACTTCATTCATGAAGCCGGCAAGAGTGCCGAGATTGTTCATGACGTTGAACAGAGATCTTTTCCGGTCACTCGAAGACAGAATCCCCTCCGCCTCGCGGAGGGCAGCCTTGGCTTCGGTATTCCGGCCGAGGGAAGCGTAGAGGCTGCCGATTGAGCTTAAGACCGTCGCCAGGTTCAATCGATCGCCGATCTGGCGATATAAGGCGGCCGACCGCTCGTGCTGCGCCAAAGACCGCAGGCGATCGTAGTTATACCAAAGGCTCCCGGCGCCCCTCAAAAGCCTGGCCTCGTCGACGGCTGGTGTTGTTCCGTCGACAAGGGGGAGAACGCGATCCACGTAACGCCGCCCTTCCGCGAAAAGGGCTAATGTCTGCCAGAGGAGAGTCGCGGTTCCGGCCAGGGTGACGGCGACATGCGCGCGTCCCCGGATCGGCCCAGCGCCCAATTCAGGGGCCGCGCGCGCATTGTCGATTTCGGGCCGATAGACCTTCAGCCATTGCACCTCTGCAGCAATCTCCCACAAGGCATCGGACCGGGCGAACGCGTCCGTGAAATACCGCGCGTGACGCTCGGCAATTATTTCGCTCTCGCCATTCGCCGTCAGCTCCTGCATCGCGTAGAGCCGCAAGGTTTCCAGCAGCCGATAGCGCGGCTGCTCGCCGGCCTCGGCCGTCACCAGGGATTTGTCGATCAGCCGGCCGAGCGCATCGATGATGTCCCAATCATCCGCCTTCTCCCCGGCGACGGCGATCGCGGCATCGAGCGAGAAACTGCCGGCAAAGATGGCGAGGCGGCGGAACACCTTCTGGTCGGCCGGGGGCGAGCAGCCCATGGCTCCAATCCACCATGTTGCGCAGCGTGCGGTGCCGGGCTTCCACGGTGTGCGGGCCAGTCGTCAGCATGCGCAGCCTTTCGTCGAGCCGCGCCAGCAGCCCGTCGACGCCGAGCAAGGGCAACCGGGCTGCGGCCATCTCCAAGGCCAGCGGAATGCCGTCGAGGCGCCGGCAAGATCTCGGCGACGCCGGCGGCGTTGCCGGCATCGAGCGCGAAGCGCCGGTCGGCAGCGCGGGCGCGCTCGACGAACAGGGCGATAGCGCCGAAATCGGCGATGTTGCCGACGCTGCCCCTTGGATCGGGCGCCCCCGAGGGCGGCAGGGCGAGCGGGTTTCAGGCGGTAGATCCTCTCCCCCGGAACGTGCAAATTCTCCTGGCTGGTGGCAAGCACCGACAAACTTGGCGCACGCTCGAGCAACGCTGCGATCAATTCGGCGGCGGCACCGATCAGATGCTCACAATTGTCGAAGATCAGCAGCTTGGTCCGCTTTCCGATCGCCGCGGCAATGGCCTCGACCGGCGACACGGCATCGCGCAGCGCCGCGCCCAGCACGGTCGCGGTCGTGCTGGTCACCACGGCCGGTCGGTCACCGGCGCCAGATCGACCAGCCAGACGCCGTCCGGAAAACGTCCGGCGAGCAGCCAGCCGAGCTCGATAGCCAGGCGGGTCTTGCCGATGCCGCCGGGGCCGACCAGCGTCACCAGCCGGTTCCTCCCGATGCTGTCCTGCAACTCGGCCAATTCGCCCGCACGGCCGATCACGGCCGCCACGCGCTGCGGCAAGGTTGGTTTCCGGCACACCAGATATCGGGGGCTCGGCCTCGGCGATGAGACGCTGCTGCTCGTCTTCGGCGTGGAGCGCCTCGGGGCTCGCTACAAGGCCCGGATGAGGGAGCGGGTCATCGCCTTGGCGAGTGGCGATGGCCGGCGCGCGCGCCGGCGCCTTTGACCGCGAAACAGGGGATACGAAGCAGTAACACCGCCCTTGGACGGTAGATACATACCGAATGCCGGCTTCGCCGTCGCCGAGCGCCTTCCGCAGCGAAGTCACTTGGACGCGGAGATTGTTTTCTTCCACGGTGACATTAGGCCATACCCGCGCCAGCAGCGTCTCTTTGCTGACAATCTCGGCCGCATGCTCAATCAAAATCAGCAGGATATCGAGCGCCCGGTCGCCAAGGCGGACGGGCGTGCCTGCCTTCTCGAGCAGCCTGTTCGCTGGAAATAGACAGAAGGGACCGAAGACGACAACATCGTCGGTTCCCATTTCACGTCATGAGTCATATGCGTAAGTGTAGCGGATAGCGGTGGCGCTGCGCGCGCATTTTCGCGGGCTGATGCAGGCTCATGCAAGTCGCATCCCGTGCCGTTGTCTAACAGGGGCGGCGATTTCCCTGGCGCAGAAATCCTGTTCCGCGACGATCATTACAGTCCCGTCAGCGATCCGAGGTCAAGATTTTGGCACCACTCTGCGACGCACGGTCAAAGTCGAAAATCGTGAAATCGGCC
>JBBCHB010000041.1:0-93579 GCA_037200015.1 Aliidongia sp.
ATGATGGTCGACCGCATCACCCTCGACCCGATGAGCCCCGGCACGGAGCGGCATCTCAAGGCCTTCCGTTACGGCACGCGGGGCGCACGGCCCAAGGCCTATCTGCAGGGGGCACTGCATGCCGACGAGCTGCCGGGTGCCCTGGCGCTAACCCGGCTGCGCAGCCTGCTGGACGAAGCCGAGCGACGCGGCGACATCCAGGGCGAGATCATCCTGGTGCCGCTCGCCAACCCGGGAGGGCTCGGCCAGGTGCTGGGCGGCGTCCATATCGGACGGCGCGATTTCCGGCTGGGCAGCAATTTCAACCGGCGCTGGCTCGACCTGTCCGACGGCCTGGCCGCCGCGGTCGAGCCGCTTCTCGGACCGGATCCCGCCGCCAATGTCGCGGCAATCCGCGCCGCGCTCGGCGGGAAGCTCGCCAGCCTCGAACCGTTGGGCGAGCTGGCCCGGCTGCGCTGTGCGCTCACCGGCATGGCCTATGATGCCGATATCGTGCTTGACCTGCATTGCGACGACGACGCTCTGATGCATGTCTACATGATGCCGCAGCATTGGTCGGCCGGTGCCGATCTGGCGGCCGAGCTGGGTGCCGTCGCCTGCCTGCTGCATGACGATTCCGGCGATTTCTGCTTCGACGAGAGCCATTCGCTGCCCTTCACCCGGCTGCACAAGGCGCTGGGCACGCGCTATTCGATCCCGGCCGCCTGCTTTGCCGCCACGGTCGAGCTGCGCGGCCAGGCCGATGTGTCCGACGAACTGGCCGAAGCCGATGCCGCGGCGCTCTACCGGTTCCTGCAGCGGCGCGGCCTGGTTGCCGGCGATCCGGGACCGCTGTCGGCGCCCGCTTGCGTCGCGACGCCGCTCGACGGTGCCGATTTCGTCGAGGCGCCCGCGCCGGGGCTGCTCACCTATAAGGTCGCTCTGGGTACGGTCGTGCAGCAGGGCGAGGTGCTGGCCGAGCTGGTCGATCCGCTGGCCGACGATCCGACGCAGAGCCGGCGGCCGATTACCGCCCGATGCGACGGCCTCGTCCTGGCGCGCCGCCTGAAGAAACTGGTGGCGCCCGGCGATTCCGTCGCGATGGTCGTGAGTGCCGCGGCACTGCCCCATCGCCAGGGGCGGATCATGGTCGACTGAGCCCAGGCGCCGGCTGGTCGCGCCGGCCCATCTGGCGATAGACCGGGGCGCTGAGGCTCTGGCAGCGGTCGGTGCTGGGCGCCCGGCCGAAGACGCTGCGATAGACCCGGGAAAAATGCTCGAGCGAGCCGAAGCCGACGCTGACCGCGATCTCCGTTACGGAAAGATCGGTCTGCTGCAGCAGCTTATGGGCCTTGGACAGGCGGATCATGGTGTAGCCGCGCATCAGCGTCGTGCCCATGCAACGCTGGAAATGCCGGCGCAGCTGGCGTTGCGACAGCCCGACCTGTTCGGCGATCTCCTCGGCCGAGAGCGGGTCCTCGATCGACTCGTTCATCAGCGCAACCGCAGCGCGCACCGCTTCGTTGAGCGCCTCGCCCGTGACACCCGGCACCGCGGTCTGGCTGTCGCCGCCGCTGCGTGGCGCCGATACGACCATCTGCTGCGCCACCTCCTTGGCGAGGTCGGCATCGGCCTCGCGCGCGACCAGGGCCAGCATCATGTCGATGGCCGCGGTGCTGCCGGCGCAAGTCAGCCGCCGCCGCTCGAGACTGAACAACTGCGGCTTGGCCTGGACATCCGGATAGCGCTCCTGGAAGCCCTCGAGATTGTCCCAATGCACGGCTGCGACATGGCCGTCGAGCAGGCCGGCAGCAGCCAGGATTTCGCTGCCGGTCTCGATGCCGCCGATCTCGACCCCGAACCGGGCCAGCCGGCGCAGCCAACGCAGCACGCGCGCATCGCCCGACTGCCGCTTGGGCTCGAAACAGGCGAGTACGAAGACAGTATCGAAACTACCTGCCGCCTCGATCGCCGCCTCGGCCGCAACTGCGACACCGTTTGCCGCGCGCACCGGCTGCCCATCGGCCGAGAGGGCCACCCATTCGAACACACTGCGCTGGGCCAGCCAATTCGCCAGATAGAGCGGCTGGACCGCGGTGACGAAACCGAATTGCGAGAAATCCGGCATGAGCAGGAAGCCGATCCTGTAAGGCCGCTGAGCCATCCCGTCCCTCCCGAAGATGCCGCTTTCCATCGAACGCCCTTGGGTTTAGCGCACATGATCGATTCAGCCATGTCAACGACCGAAATCATCAGGACATGCTGCGCAGCGCCCTGACTGCCGCGGTCTCGGCATCGTCCGGTTTCGTCAAATCGACGGGCAGCAGGCGCCTAGGATTTCGCTAGCCCCGACACCGAGCGGGACGTTGCGGCGAGGATACGGGACCCGATGGCTGGCACGAAACTTTCCCAAGACAACGAGGCCCAGGCCCGGCTGCTGCGCCCCGCATCGATCGCGGTCTATGGCGGCGCCGCGGCCGCGGAGGTGATCCGGCAGAGCCGGCGCATCGGCTATGTCGGCGCCATCTGGCCGATCCATCCGACGCGTGACGAGATCGAGGGGTTGCCGACCTATCGCAGCGCCGCCAATCTGCCGGCGGCACCCGACGCCGCCTTCGTCGCGGTCAACCGCCAGGCCAGTGTCGAGATCGTGGCCGAGCTGGCGCAGCGTGGTGCCGGTGGTGCCGTCTGCTACGCCTCCGGCTTCGCCGAGGCCGGGCCAGAGGGTGCCCAGCTGCAGCAGCGCTTGGCGGCGGCGGCCGGTGCCATGCCCTTCTTCGGCCCGAACTGCCATGGCTTCATCAACTACCTCGACCGGGTAGCACTCTGGCCCGAGCAGCATGGTGGCGTGCCGATCAAGCGCGGCGTCGCGATCGTCACGCAATCGGGCAACATTGCCCTCAACCTGACCATGCAGCGCCGCGGTGTGCCGATCGCCTATCTGATCACGCTCGGCAACCAGGCGCGGCTCGGTCTCGCCACGACCATCGCGGCGCTGGCCGAGGATGCGCGAGTCAGCGCCATCGGGCTCCATATCGAGGGCATCGACGATCCGGACGCTTTCGCCCGCGCTGTCGGCCAGGCGCGCCGCCGAGGCATACCGGTGCTGGCGCTCAAGACCGGTCGCTCGGCTGTAGGCGCCGGGCTGGCGCTTAGCCATACCGCCTCGCTGGCCGGTGCCGATGACGTCGCCTCGGCCTTCCTGCGCCGCGCGGGGGTAGTACGGCTGCGCTCCATCCCGGCGTTGCTCGAAGCCCTGAAGCTGCTGCATGTCCATGGACCGCTGCCCGGGCGAGAGATCGCCTCGATGAGCTGCTCCGGCGGCGAGGCCGGGCTGATCGCCGATACGGCCGAGGATTGGGGGCTGCGCCTCCGCCCGCTGACCGAGGCCCAGGCGGCGCGGGTAGCCGAGACGCTGCCCGAGCTAGCGCGGGCGACCAACCCGCTCGACTATCATAATTTTACCTGGGGCGACGAGGCCGCGCTGACCCAAACCTTCGGCGCGATGATGGCGGCGGGCTTCGACCTTACCCTGCTGGTCGCCGATTTCCCGCGCGCCGATCGCTGTGTCGAGAGGGGTTTCGACGCGACCCTGAGCGCGCTCATCCGGGCGAGCCGGCAGCATGGCGCTCGTGCGGCGCTGGTTTCGACCCTGCAGGAGACCCTTCCGGAGCATCGCGCGGCCGAGCTCGCCGCAGCGGGTGTGGCGCCGCTGCAGGGTTTCGACGACGCGCTGGCCGCCGTCGCCGCTGCTGCCGAGGCCGGCGTGCTGATGGTACAGCTCCCGCCCTCCCCGCTACCGCGGCCCCTCGCCGGCTCAGCCTGCCTGCTGACCGAATGGCAGGCGAAGCGTGCGCTTGCCGCCTTCGACGTGCCCGTGCCGGAGGGCCGGCTGGTGAGCAGCGCCGCTGCCGCGGTCGAGGCGGCAACGGCGCTGGGCTTCCCTGTCGTGCTCAAGGCCGTCGGCGGCGGCATCGCGCACAAGACCGAACTGGGCGCGCTGCGCCTCGGTCTGCGCGACGCGGCGGCGGTGGAGCGTGCGGCCACGGCGCTGGCCGGGCTCGGCGAGGCGCTGCTGGTCGAGACGATGGTCGAAGACGCCGTCGCCGAGTTGATCGTCGGCGTGGCGCTCGACCCGGTCTTCGGCGCGCATCTGGTACTGGGCAGCGGCGGCACGCTGGTCGAGCTGGTCGGCGACAGCAGGATCCTGATGCTGCCGGCCTCTCGTGACGAGATCGCCGCCGCCCTCCGCTCGCTTAAGGTCCATGGGTTGATCGCCGGGCATCGCGGCCGGCCGCCAGGCGATTTCGACGGCGCGATCGCGGCGATCCTTGCCATCCAATCCTATGCCCTGCGCATGGCGCACCGGCTGGTCGAGCTCGACGTGAACCCGCTCATCATCCGCCGCGACGGCGCCATCGCTGTCGACGCCCTGATCCGCCTTGCCGAGGAGCACACCTGATGAATCGCTGTCCGATCCACACCTTGCGCCACGGCGCCGTGCTGGAGGTGGTGCTCGATCGCCCAAAGGCCAACGCGATCGAGGCGAGCACCAGCCGCCTCATGGGCGACATTTTCGCGCGGTTCCGCGACGATCCCGAGCTGCGCGTCGCCATTATCACCGGCGCCGGCGAGAAATTCTTCTGCGCCGGCTGGGATTTGGTCGCCGGCGCCGAAGGCGAGCCGCTCGATGCCGATTACGGGGTCGGTGGCTTCGGCGGGATCCAGGAGCTGCCCGACCTCACAAGCCGATCATTGCCGCGGTCAATGGCATGGCGGTCGGCGGCGGGTTCGAGCTTGCGCTCTCGGCCGACATCGTCATCGCCGCCGACCATGCGCGCTTCGCCCTGCCCGAGATCAAGGCCGGCACGCTGGCCGAGGCAGCAGCGGCGCGGCTGACCAAGCGCATGCCCTATCAGGCGGCGATGGAGCTGCTGCTGCTCGGCCGCTGGATGGATGCCGAGGAGGCGCGCGAGCGCGGACTGGTCAGCGAGGTGGTACCGGCACCGCAGCTGATGCCTGCGTGCCCGCGCCGTCGCGAGGGCTGCTGGCCGAAGGGCCGCCGCTGGTCTTCGCCGCGATCAAGGAGGTGGTGCGCGAAAGCGAGACGCTGACCTTCGAGGAAACGATGCGCCGGATCTATGCCAGGCGCTTCCCGACCGTGGCACGGCTTTATGCCAGCGAGGACCAGAAGGAAGGTGCGCGCGCCTTCGCCGAGAAGCGCCAGCCGATCTGGCGCGGGTGCTGAGCGATGATCGAAAGCCGCTCGATCGACTACATCCCGCTGGCCGAACGGCATGGCAAGGCTTGGCATCTCTGGCCGGTCTGGTTCACCAGCGGGACGCAGCTGGCCTCGGTCGCGACCGGGGTGATCGGCGTGGCGCTAGGCGCCGACCTTCTCTGGTCGGCGCTCGCGATCGTCTTCGGCTGCGCACTCGGCACCTTCTTCATGGCCTTCCATTCGGCCCAGGGGCCGCAGCTCGGCCTGCCGCAGATGATTCAGTCGCGCCCGCAATTCGGCTATATGGGCGCCCTCCTGGTCTGGATCGTCGCCCTGATCAGCTATGTCGGCTACAACGCCTTCAACCAGCTGCTGGCCGGCCAGACGCTGCATCGGCTGGCCGGCTGCGACCCGACAGTGGCGGCTCTTGGCTTCACCGCGCTCGCCATGGCGCTGTCGATCGCCGGCTACGACCTGATCCACCGGGCGCAGCGCTGGCTCTCCTATCTGCTCATCCTGGCGCTGGCCACCTTCACGCTCGGTGCCGCCTTGTGGCTGAAGCTGCCGCAAGGCGCGCTCGCCCTCGGCGCTTCCCGGTAGCACCGTTCCTGACCCAGTTCTTCGCGGCGGCCGCCTATCAGCTGAGCGGCGCCTTCTATGTCTCGGATTATTCGCGCTACCTGCCGCGCAATGTCGGGGTCCGAGCGACCTTCTGGTGGACCTATCTCGGCGCCTTCGGCGGCAGCGGCTGGACCATGCTGGTCGGCGCGCTCTCCGCGACGCTGCATCCCGACATCGATGTCGCGGCGGCGCTGCAGGCGGCCGGCGACGGCGTCTACCCTGGATTCGGGCCGATCCTGCTCGGCGCAGCGCTGCTCGGCCTGTTGACCATGGCAGGGCTGAATTATTACGGCGCGTCGCTGACACTGTTGAGCGTGGTCGATTCCTTCCGGCCCGTCCGCTCGACCCGTGGCAAGCGGATTGCCAGCGTCTTCGCCATCGGCATCGTCGCCACCACTATCGCCGGCTTCGCCTCGGACGATTTCGTCAAGCGCTTCGACGATCTGCTCGCCATCCTGCTCTACCTCTTCACGCCCTGGACCGCGATCAATCTCGTGGATTTCTACCTGGTGAGGAAGGCGCACTATTCGGTGCGCGAGATCTTCAATCCGCACGGCCTCTATGGCCGCTGGAACGGGCAGGGTTGACGGCCTATGCGGTCGGCTTTGCCGCGATGATCCCGTTCTTCAGCACTGGGCTCTATACTGGCCCGGTGGCTCAGGCGCTGGGCGGCGGCGACATTGCCATGGTTATCGGCCTGCCGGTCGCGACCCTGGTCTATCTCCTCGGCTGCTGTTCGCTCGATCTTAAGGCCGAAGGCCGCGCCGTGGCGCTGGCGGATCGGGATCTTGAGATCGTCGAACTACATGGTCGACATACACAAGTGTGCGAAAAAGGCAGCAGCACGGGCGAAGAGTACTGCCGTGCCCGCTAGCGTTATGAAAAGCCAGCGACCTTATGAGCCTGCGATACCAAGCGATTGATTTTGCTTGTTGCTTGGCTTGTGCCCACCAAGCAAGAAACCCCAGCAATAGCGGGATTTCTGGGGTTGCGTGTATTGGATCTGGTTGCGGGGCCCGGCAACACCGATTCTTGCGATTAGTCGAATCTCACATTCCCAGGCTCGCTGCGTAGCTTAACTCGCGATGCGCCCGGTTTCAGCAGGGCGGCAACAATCTGCCGCTTCGACGCTCCAGGCCAAGGCCAGCACCGTCGACGGGAGCGTCCGTCGCGAGGCCGGAAATATCCAATATAAATCAGGCTCTGTTACCCATATAACGGCGCCCGACCCACCACTCTACCCACCGAAGCGAACCGGCTGCCCACGACCAACGGCGGACGAGACCGCACCGATCAAGTCAAAGTGGTTGCGGGGACAGGATTTGGCTTGTACCGAACACGCCGCCAGACGTGAGCGAGAGATCTGGGGAGTCGGCTCCGGTCGTACCGCGCGCGAGATAACCCGAACGCAAAAGGCGTTAGAGGCCGTTGGAAATTCGGTGATTTGGGCTTGCGGCGCCCGTGGCGGCGTGATTTCAAGCTGGCGATGTGGACGAAGCAGAGCCGGGGTCGTATGGCCCAGATCGCCAAGAAGACGAAGCGCTATCCGTCGGATTTGACGGATGAGGAATGGGAGCGGATCGCACCGCTGATGCCGAAGCCTGGTCGGCGAGGACGCCGCGCGAGGTCGACTTCCGCGAGGTGATGAACGCGGTTCGTTATCTTGTGCGCTCGGGCTGTGGCTGGCGGATGCTGCCGATCCATTTCGGCCCTTGGCAGACGGTCTATAGCTGGTTCCGCGAATTGGCGCGGCGGTTCCTGTTTCAGACCATTCACGATGTGGCGCTGATGGTCGACCGGGAGCGAGCTGGGCGTGAGGCCAGCCCTACAGCGGGGGTGATCGACAGCCAATCCGTCAAGGCTCCGCAAGCTGAAACAAGAGGTTACGACGCGGGCAAGAAGATTGTGGGACGCAAGCGGCACATCGCCGTCGATACGGACGGGCGGTTGCTGATGGTCAACATCACGACTGCCGATATCTCCGACAGCGCTGGTGCCGGGGCGATCCTCGACGCGATCCGCAAGCGCTGGCCCTGGTGAAGCATCTCTTCGCTGACGGCGCCTATGACCGGCTCAAGCTGATGGACAAGGCCGCCTATCTCGACTTCGTCATCGAGGTCATTCGCCGATCCCATGACCAGGAAGGTTTTCAAGGTCCTGCCGCGCAGATGGGTCGGCGAGCGCACCTTCGGCTGGATGATCCGATGGCGCCGCCTCGTGCGAGACTACGAGGAGCGCATCGACGTCTCCCAAGCCATGATCCTCGTCGCGATGGGCGGTAACTTGCTACGTAGAAACGCCCATCCTTGATTTTCCAAACGGACTCTTAGCTGTCAGCCTAATGACGATCGGTCCCAATAGTCCAGGACCCTGGACTCGAGGGGGCGTCTTCCCCTCGGCATGCTTGTCCGCCAACTCGTCCGACGGCCTCGGGCGATTTGAACTGCCAGGAATAAAGATGATCATGCGCCTCGCAGCTATAGAACTGGACGCCGGTGGCGGCCGCTGCGAGCAGCAGCATGGCGCTTTTGGGGGCCGCGATCTCCGCCGAATTGGCCTGGGCCGCGGTGGCGAGAATCAAGGTCGTCATGAGAGCCACCGATATCCATGTCTTCATCGCAATTCCTGCGATGTCGCCTTGACCGGCGCGGGTCGGTGGAGAAATACCGAGTTGGAAGGACCCGATCGAACGGACGGCGCCGGACGCGAGGCGCGAGACGATCGGGTCCGTCCCAGTATCAGGTCCTCTTCAGATCGAAGCGGTCAAGATTCATGACCTTTGTCCATGCCTCGACGAAGTCATGGACAAACTTCTCCTTCGCATCATCGGACGCATAGACCTCGGCGACAGCGCGCAGTTCGGAGTCGAGCCGAAGATCAAATCGACGGGGCTCGCCGTCCATTTGACCTGGCCCGTCTTGCGGTCATGCCCCTCATAGACGCCGTCCTCCTTCGCTGATTTGGTCCACTCGGTTGACATGTCCAGCAGGTTGACGAAGAAATCGTTGGTCAAGGTGCCCGGCCGGCTGGTGAAAACACCAAGCCGGGAATGCCCTTCATTGGCGTCCAAGGCGCGCATGCCGCCGACGAGGACCGTCATCTCCGGCACGGTCAGCGTCAGCATGTTTGCGCGATCGACCAGCAGTTCGGCGGGCGAACGCTGACTCCCCTTGCCGAAATAGTTTCGGAAGCCATCGGCCGTCGGCTCGAGCGCGGCGAAGGACGCTACGTCGGTAAGCTCCTGCGTGGCATCTATGCGTCCCGGCGCAAACGGCACCTCGACGGCATAGCCGGCCTTTTTCGCGGAATCTTCGACCGCTGCGCTGCCCGCCAGGACGATCAGGTCGGCCAGGGACACCTTCTTCCCGTCCGCGTGCTCATGATTGAACTCGGCCTGGATGCTCTCCAAGCTGTGCAGCACCTTCGAGAGATCCGTCGGGTCATTGGCGGCCCAGTCCTTCTCCGGTGCGAGTCGGATCCGTGCGCCGTTGGCGCCGCCGCGATGGTCGGTGCCGCGATACGAGGCGGCTGAGGCCCAGGCCGTCCGGATCAGCTGCGCATCGGTGAGGCCGGTACCGAGAATCTTGGCCTTGAGCTTGCCGATGTCACCGGCATCGACCGGCTTGTAATCGGCGGCCGGCAGCGGGTCCTGCCAGAGCAGCGCTTCCTTGGGCACATCCGCGCCCAGAATAGCGCGACCGCGGCCCCATGTCCCGATGGGTCAGCTTGAACCAGGCCCTTGGCGAAGGCCAGCTTGAACTCCTCGGGATTGTCGTGGAAGCGCTTGGCGATCTTGGCGTATTCGGGATCCATCTTGATCGCGATATCGGTCGTAAACATCATCAGCGGATGCTGCTTCGACGGGTCATGCGCGTCCGGCACGATATCGACGGGGTCCTTGGGCTGCCACTGATTGGCGCCGGCCGGGCTCTTGGTCAGGACCCAGTCGTTCGACAGCAGATTGTCGAGATATTGGGTGGTGAAGTGCACCGGATCGGCCGACCAGGCGCCTTCGAGCCCGCTCGTGATCGTGTCGTCGCCCTTGCCGCTGCCGCATTTATTGACCCAGCCCAGGCCCTGACGCTCGACGCCTTCGCCGGCCGGCGCGAGACCGACGCATTTGTCGGGCGAAGCGGCACCATGCGCCTTGCCGAAGGTGTGGCCGCCGGCGATCAAGGCTAGGGTCTCTTCGTCATTCATCGCCATCCGGCCGAAGGCTTCGCGGATGTCCTTCGCCGCCGCGAGCGGGTCCGGGTTGCCGTTCGGCCCTTCGGGATTGACGTAGATCAGCCCCATCTGCGTGGCGCCCAGCGGCTTTTCCAGATGCCCCTCCTTGTCCCGATTATCGGACATGAACTTGGCCCCGGCGCCCCAATAGACCAGGTCGGGTTCCCAATCATCCGGCCGGCCGCCGCCGAAGCCGAAGGTCTTGAAGCCCATGGCCTCGAGCGAGACATTGCCGGTCAGCACCATGAGGTCGCCCCAGGACAGCTTCTCGCCGTATTTCTTCTTGACCGGCCAGAGCAGGCGGCGCGCCTTGTCGAGATTGGCATTGTCCGGCCAGGAGTTGAGCGGCTCGAAACGCTGCTGCGCGCCGTCGGCGCCGCCGCGGCCGTCATAGGTCCGATAGGTGCCGGCGCCGTGCCAGGCCATGCGGATGAAGAACGGGCCGTAATTGCCGTAATCGGCCGGCCACCAATCCTGCGAGGTGGTCAGGACCGCCTTGATGTCCTGCTTGACCGCTTCGAGGTCGAGACCCTGGAATTCCTTGGCGTAGTCGAAACCGGCGCCATAGGGGTTGGATTCGACCGCGTGGCTGCGCAGCGACGAAAGATCCAGACGCTCCGGCCACCAGAACTGGTTGGGGCGCGGCGCGCCATCGGCCAGCGCCAGGCTGCTCATAGCGGTTGCCCCGACCAGCGCAAGCGCCGAAGCCACGGTTAAGCCGACATTTCTTCGGTATTTGGACACAGAACTTCTCCCCGATCTTGTAAGTGTTGCGATATTCTAGGCAAGATTTTGGTAATATCGGCACTTCGTGCAGGCCGATTTTTGAATTAATTCATATTTAGTTATTTATTATTCAGACGAGATAAATGCTTTACGAAAGCCGTTGACTTCCTATCAGGCGGAACGCGCGGGAAAGTGTCATTCGAGTATTACTTATAAAAACGCTCTTCATGCGCCTCCCTGCAGCGATGCTCCAACGGGAACAATTATTAGAATCGTTCTAAAAGATTGGCAAGAGAGAAACCGCCCCTGCATCGGACGACAAGCCGAACTATGCAACCTACCGAGCTGTGAGGCGGGTCGTAGCGGCCATCCAGTCTTAAGTTATCGGGGTGAAAACCCTGTCTCGCTTGCCGATCCGCAAGACTACTCCCCGGCCGACTAGAACGTCGTCTCCCAGCGCGCGATCCTGACCTTGAGGAGTGGCCCCGAGAGCAGGCTCAACGCCCTCTACGTTGCGGTCTTTTTCGCTGGCGGCGCCATCGAATCGGCGTCGTCCGGCGCTCTCCTCGCTTTCGGCTGGCCGACGGTCGGCATCGCGGGGACGGCGCTCGGCTTCGCCGCTTTCCCTCTGCCGGAAAGGCAAGTGACACCGCAACGCGCAAGCTCGGCGCGGCCGTCTTCTGCGCGAGCGGATCGACCGGCCTTGCCCCTGGAGCAAGGCCGTGCCAGATCAGGCCACGATGCGCGGCTTCAGCAGATCGCCCAGGCCGAAACACGGGAGAACCTCGGTCCGCATCCGGTCGACCACGGCGTTGACCACCTCGGCGCCATCGTCCGACGGGTCGATGTGGACGCGGAAGGGGCGCTTGCCGAAGGGCGTGTCGACCACCTTCACGATCACCCGGACGACCCCCTCGGGATCGGCGTCGGCGGGTTCTGCCGCGATCTGGGCCTTCATGCTGATATCGGCAATGTCAGCCGTTGGACCGTCGGCATATTCTGCCGCGCGCGCCTCATTGTGAAACGGCGTGGGGTCTGGGCGCCGATCGACGCGGCAAGTCTGTGATGTGATTGGATTTCGAGGGGTCATTCGACGACGCTTGTTCACAGCCCGGCTTTCTCATCATCAGCCGCGCTTCTCGATGGCGCCGCGACGTACCGGGTAACGCGCGGTCGCTCCAGTCTGACCTCCAGCGGATGGGGGAAGCCGGTCATGCTGGTCACGGTCGGCATCATACGGATGCCCTCCTCCTGGAAGGCCATCTTGACCCGACGGTTGAATTCCCGTTGCACGTCCCAGCGTGCCCCGTCGGTGCATACGATCTGGCCCGCCAGGGTCACTGTGGTTCCGTCGACGCGATCGACTCCCCAAAGCTGAAGATCGCTCAGCATGCCCTTCGCAAAACGCTTGTCGTCTCGCATTTCCCTGACAATCTTGGCGAGGACGGCGCCGACATGGTCGGTGTCCTCATCGTAGTCGACAGTGACCGCCACGGCGGCGTTGCCGAGCCCGCGATTGGAGTTGGTGACGGTCGAGACGGAGCTGAAGGGAATGAGATGGATGGAGCCGTCCCCGGCCCTGAGCCTGAGCGTACGGATCGACAGGTGCTCGACCGTGCCGCTCAGGCCGCCCGCCGTTACGGTATCGCCGACCTGCATGGCATTTTCCACGAGCAGGAAGATGCCGGTGATGAAATCCTGTACGAGCTTCTGCGACCCAAAACCCAGCGCAACGCCGAAGATGCTGGCCCCGGCCAGCAACGGTCCGATATTGACGCCAATCTCGCTCAAAGCGGTGAGCACGATGAGGCCCGTGAGGGCCATCAGAAGCGTGTTACGCAGCAGCGGGACAATCGTCCGCAGCCGGGCCGCGCGGACCATGGCCCCCCGCTGCGAGAGCTCGTCCAGATAGACTTGCATGGCGACGTTGATCACCTCCCACAGAGCGACGGCGACACAGAGGGTCAGGATGAGGGTAGTCGCCAAGCTTGCCAGCCGGCTGCCGAGTGCGCCGCCGGTGAACCAGCCCAGGACATCCAGCCCGGAGAGCTGGAGGAGGGTCATGATCGCCGATGCGCTGATCAGCCACCTGAGGAGAAAGCGCAACGGCTGGTGATAGCGGGCGACCCGCTCGTCAAGGCGGGCCAAACGGAGGGAGCCATTGTGCGCCACGGAGAAGGCGCGGTCGAGAGCCCCAACCAGCGCGATGTCGGTGACGCGGGCGGCCAATCCCACGGCAATGGTCGAAAGCATGAACTGGATGAGCCGCTCGAAGCCGTCGCGGATTTCGGCAGCATAGACGATCCAGCCGGCGGCGATGAAGATGATGGCATAGACATGCCACTTGCTCGCCAACCTGCGGCGCAGCGTGCCGAGGAATCCCTGGCCGGAGCCGCTCAGCCGGGCTGAGACCGCCGTGCGGCATTGCAGTACCATCACGACAAGCATGATGTGGACGAGCAGGCTGATGAGGCGCAGCATCCCTTGCCGGGTCTCGCCGTCCATGCCGAAGGACAGACGGAGCTCCGAGACGGCATAGCCGAAGACGATGACGACGGCGATTCGGCGCACCCAAACCATAAGATAGCGCGCAACGTCATCCGAGACCGGCAGCAACCGCAGGCGCCCCGAGGGCGCGCCGACCGTTGCGCGGGCAACGGCACTGACGACGCGCACGATGACATAGGCGTCGACGACCGCAAGGATGACGGTGCGGACCGCGTCCGATGCGCGAGGGGGGTGCCCAGCAGCAGGGTGGCGGCAGCCAAAAAAGCCAGCGGCGGCAGCAAATCGACCGTCATCGCCATCAAGATGAAGGGCAGCCCACGCAGCCGGAGCCAACCGTCCCTCAGGCGTGCCCGATGGACCGCGCGCGCCGTCGCCGGGGAATCGGGCTCACGGCGGACCGCGCCGGCTTCATCGTCTGCGGCCTCCTTGCCTCGAACGTCCCTGTCCTCGCGATGCACGTCCGCTGCGAGAGACTCGTAGAAACGATATGTCAGGCGCCAAACCAGAAGCTCTCCGCCAAACCCGAGCAGCATGACGCAGAGAAACCTTCCCGCCAAGGTCGCTCCCTCGAGCAGCGTCGCGGGATCCTGGATGATGTCGCGCAGCCAGCTCAAGAGGTCTGGGATATCGGCGATCCCCTGCACGGCCAGCACCGAGCTGGCCGAGACCGTGTCGGCCAGCCGCGTACCTCCTGCTACCAGCTGAGCGCCCAGGCTGTCGGGCTTGAGGGCGCCTCCTGGCTTGGCCGTGGCTGGATTGTCGGCGCCTGGTTTTGTCGCCGCGGGGGCGGCGAGCGGCACGACCCGCTGCAGGTTCTCCAGTGTCGCAACCAGGGCAGCCCGGCGGTCCGGATCCTTCAGCGTGTCGATGAGCTGCTGTGTCTCGACAGGAGTCATGCCCGCTATGTCGCCACCGGTCTGTGCAGAGGCAGTGCCAGCGGTACTTGCACTATCGGCCGCCGTCGATGGTGCCGCGACGGCTGGCGCAGCGGCGAAAATGAGGCGCAGGACGAGCAGAGACAAGCAAATGGCAGGGCGCATGAGGACACCTCTTCAGCGATAGCGCAGCAAATCGGGCTCGGTCCCCCGCGCGCCCGGCAAAGGCTCGCTCGAGCGAGCCTTTCTCTTCCGGTTGTGATCGTAGATCGGCACTCCTGCTCAGCCGGCTGGAATGGTCAGGACGGTTCCCGGCGCATTTTCGGTCCTGGCCAGCGCCAGAAGGTTCTGCAGGACGGTAAAAGCCAGCTTGCTGTCGAAATCGTCTTCGGCAATCCAGAACCAGGTCCCGCGATATTGTATTGAAGTAAAGGCATCTTCCGGTGCCGCAGCACCGGAATGGATAATGACCACCGGCCGGGACTCCAATCCAATGTTCCCCACGGTCGGCAGGGTCCGATGCCGGGCCACATCGTCAGGCGGGACATCGATCTGTATGGCGAGTTGGCCCAGCACGTCCAGCATGGAGCGGGTAACAACCGCCACTTGCCCGCGTTTCGGGACCCGACCGTAGACGATCTCCGCTTCGTTCATGCCAGGCGGCATGGCCAGTAGCCGCTTGGCCTCGCCGACCACCGCCAGGAGATCCGGATCTTCCGGCGGGGAGATCGACAGGTAGACATGGCCGGGATCGGAATTCCCGTGAGTGCCGGCGGGTGCGGCGTTGTGCTCGAGCCTGACGATCAGCAGGCCGGCAATCTGCAACCGACGCAGATCTTGCTGCAGCAGAAAGAAATCGGGAGTACCGGCGGCGCCGGTTTGGGTCAGCGCGACGGCGTTGCTGAGGCCATCGGTCGACTGGACGCCTAGCCGGAAGAGGACGTCGATCGGCAGGCCGCTCATGGCGAGGGGTAGAAGGTCAGCCGGCGAGAGAGGGCGAATGAAGCTCTTTGCGAATTGCTCGCCGGAAAGCGGCTGGAAGGTGAAGGTCGGGTTCTGCTGAAGCTGTGCCGATGCGCTACCGTTCAGGAAGGTGCTGGATTGGCGGCGGGGAAGGCTTCGAAGCCGCCGGTCACGTTGCGCTGAAGCTGGTAGCCGGAGATGACTTGCGTCGCCTGAAGGAATGTCGGCGTGTCGGCATAGCGGATCCGCACCACATTCAGCAGCGTCTCGCTCTTTTCTGCATCACCCAGCGCGCGGGAATAGCCGAGTTGATCCTCATAGAGCCGCGTGGTCCCAAAGCTGAAGCATCCGCACAGGCTCATGCAGGCCGAGAGTATGAGTACTCCCGTTCGGGGCGATCTGGTTCGCCTTGGACATGCGGCGCCTAGCATGGGGCTGAACGGGGAGGCTCATCGCTCGTGCGCCCCGTGCCCGAAATCGAACTGATCGGCAAAGGTGGCCCGGACTCCGCATGGGGCACCTGACCGGGCCTATCAAACGGGTCTTCGTGAATCCCAGCCTCGGCGATCTTGTAGAGAAGGAAATCCCGGAACACCGCGATGCGCTTCGAATCCCGAAGCTCCGCCGGATAGACGAAGTATCCGTCCACCCTCGGCGAGGCCGCTTCGGGGAGGATGCGTACGAGCCCAGTCGATTCAGGGGAGGCGAAATGCGGCAGCGCCCCGATGCCGAGGCCGCTCTGAACCGCCCGATAGAGGCCATGCAGATCGTCGAGTGTTGCGACCGGCCGCCTGGGAGCATTCTCCGCCGCTCCAAGCCTCAGCAACCAATTGTCGTCCGCCGCGCCCGCGCGTCCGCTTCCGTTCCCTACGATGAGCCGATGCCTGTCCAGATCCTGCGGCCGATAGGGCATGCCGTGCTTTCGCAAGTATTCAGGCGACGCATAGGCAAAGGAGCGCGAGCTGAGGATACGGCGCTGCACGACGTCGGACTTCTGCGGTGGCGACAGCCGGATTGCGACGTCGGCCTCCCGCATCGACAGATCGGCGGCACCGCCATCAAATAGCAACAGGGGGGTGATCTCAGGATAGCGTTCGAGGAACTCTTTCAAGCGCGGCGCCAACCAGAACGCCCCGAATGCTGCATTGATGCTGATCTTCAGCGTCCCGCACGGATAGGAGCGATGTTCAGCCAAGCGCGCCTCGGCCATCGACACCTGGGCGATAATTTCCCTAACTGCCTTGTGCAGCAACTCGCCTTGTTCAGTCATCTTGAGACCGCGAGTATGCCGATGGAACAGCGATGTCTGGAGATTCCGCTCGAGTACCGTAACGTGTCGGGCGACCGAGGCTTGGCTCACATCCAGGGCGTCCGCAGCGCTGGAGAAGCTACCTGTCTCGGCGGCCGCGTTGAAGGTCCGGAGCATTTCCCAGTCCATTTTCGCCTCTTGCCCGCTCGGTCTACGTTATCTCTTTGAGTTGGCGCGGTTCTATGACGCCTGGGGCGCTTGACCTATCCTCGGAATGGACGAGGCGATTGCCGTGCCAGATCTCCAAGGAGCGGACCTGATCACGATCGGCAAGCATGCGTTGCCCCATCTTTACTGCGGCAGCATCAGTTGGCAGCTGAGCCGAATGGCGATGGACAACGCCACCGGCCGCGCCGAGAAAGTGAATGCGATATAGATGCACAGGCTTCTCCAGGTTCAGAACATTGTGGTTTTGGCCTTGGCCGTCGTCATTGCCACGGTTGTCTTGGGCCTCGCCAAAACTGGAGACGCAATCGAGGCGTCTTGGACGCTTGAGCCTTCTGGATAGCGCGTGGCCGCGCTCCACATCGGATCGCGGGATGATGAGCGGCGCGATCATTCGCGGCCGTCTTGGGCAGGTCGAAAGTCAGGACCCCGTCACGGCTCGCGGGGCGCTCGAGCACTTCCGGATGGCGCAGAGTCCGCACTGTGTTGCCGGCCTCCACGCCATTCGGCTCGCACTCACCGGTCCCCCGGAATACGCACGAAGCATGAGAGTGTCGACCCCGGCGCCCAGGAGGTAGGGGGCGAGGGCGCCGGGGTGACCGGCTCGCGTCCAGAAATTCGAGATCTGAACGACGAGCGGAGGCGGAAACGGATGTTCCGGGAAAGCGCGAGGCGTGCGGTCGAGGCATTCGGCGATCAGCCATGGCCATCGCTTCGGACGGAAGTGGATTCGTCCTGAGCAACGGCGAGGTCGGCGCCCCACCATCCGCCGCCCATCGCCACGAGCAGCTGGGTCGTGTCCTGGTAGCGCTGGGCGTCTGCCCGAACATAGCCAAGCCGCGCCTGCTGGTATTGGCGCTGCGCGTCCAGCAGGGGAAGAATGCCGCTGCCGCCGCCGGAATAGCTGATGCGCTGCAGCCGGACGGATTCCGACGCCACGTCCAGCGCTTGGCGCTGGTCGGCCAGCAGCTGCGCATCATGGGCGAGCGCTTGCATCGTATCCGCGACCTGGCCGAAAGCCTGCAGCACGGTCTGTCGGTAGTCGGCCGCCGAGGCCTTGAATTCGGCGAGCGCGGCCCGGCGCTCGGCTTCCCGTGTGCCGCCGTCGAAGACCGGCTCGGTCAGCCCCGCGGCGACGCTCCACATCAGACTCGCCGGGTTGAACAAATGCCCCGGATCCAGTGCGGCAGCGCCGACCGAGCCCGAGAGCGTGATCGACGGGTAGAGCTGTGCCGTCGCGACGCCGATCTGGGCGCTGGCGGCATGGAGTTGCGCCTCGGCCGCCAGGATGTCCGGGCGCTGGTGCACAAGCTCGGAAGGCAGGCTGACCGGCAACGTGCCTGGAAGCGTCAGCGCGGTCAGATCGAGATCGGGCGGCGCCCACTCGCCCGGCGCCCGGCCGAGCAGGACGGCAAGCGCATGTCCGGCCATCTCGAACTGCTGTTCGGGCCCCGGGAGCAGCGTCTCGTCAGTCGCCAGCTGGCTTTGGGCGCTGACCACGTCGGTATCCGGGACCGACCCGGCCCGACGCTCCGTGCGCACCAGGTCCAGATTCTGCCGATCGAGATCGAGGATGTCATGGACCCCCTGCAACTGGGCGCGGAATGCGGCCACTTGCAAGGCCTGCGTCACGACATTCCCGGTCAGGGTCTGGTAGGCAGCGTCGAGCTGATAGCGTTGGACATCGAGCGATGCAACCTTGCCCTCGATCTGGCGGTGCGTCCCGCCGAAAATGTCGAGTGCATAGCTGACCGTGGGGCCGAGCTGATAGGCGTTGTAATTTGGCGGCAGCGGAGTCTGGTCGGGGTTGAGGCCGAACGAGGCGGCGTTGAGTTTCCCCCGTGTCGCACTGGCGCTGACGCCCACCTGCGGATAGAGCGCGCCCGAAGCCGCGGTGACGGCTTCCTGTGCCGCCGTCAACCGGGCAGATGCGCTCTCGAGCGTCGGGCTGCCGGCGATCGCCTCTTTCACCAGCCCGTCGATAGCCGGCGAGTGGAAAAGGGTCCACCACTCCGCCGTCACTCTCTCGCCGAGTGCCACGGTCTGTGCCGGCAGCCCAGCGGCTTGGTCCGCCGGCTTGTCCGCCGGCGACATGTAATGGTCGATGGACGGCGCCGCGGGCGTCGAGAAATCCGGACCGACCGTGCAGCCGGACGACGCAAGGGCGAGCAGCGCCGCCAGCGCCGGCGCACCCAGCCTATGGCGTGCTGTGCGCGGCGGTTTCGTCCAGGCGGCGGATAAGGTTCGACCGGATACGGCGGAGAAGCGCGCGCAGCTGGCGCGCCTCGACCTTGGAGATCCCGAGTTGCAGGTCGTCATAGGTCTTCCTGATGAGGTCGCATGTGTATTCGATGATCGGCCGAGCTTTGGTCGTCAGCACCAGCATGTGGGCGCGCCGATCGCTACGGACGGACAAGCGTACGACGAAACCGTCAGCCTCCAAGCGGTCGAGCAGGCGGACGAGGGTTATCGGCCTGATGGCGAGGCTGTCGGCGAGGACGGCCTGCCTGACGCCCTGCTGCCGGGCGAGATGCATGAGGACGGCGCACCGCGCCCAGCTCATGCCCGGATATCGGTCCCGCAGCTCCCGTTCGCAGCGATCGCGCAGCGCCCGGGCGGTCTCCTGCAGCAGCCGGGCCATCTCATCCGGATCATCCGTACCGGGATCATCTTCGTCCGGCGTTGCCGGCGAGGCGGCTGCAATCTGCCGCAGCAGGCCACGGGTAGCCGCCTCGTCCGTGCGGTCGCGCCGCATGAGCTGCTGGACAATCGGGTCGGCCAGGAGCTCGTCAAGGCCCGGCTCGCCGGATGGGGGGGCGAACCAGCCCCGGTTCGGCACCGCACCGTGCCCTGCCGGTCATTATTCCACCACGATCGAGTGATCCGGCTCGCCCCCACCGGATGCCTTCTTGAAGACGATGAGCAGGGGGACGACGGCGAGCGTCGCGATCATCAACAGCTTGTAGTCGTCGATATAGGCGATGATCTGCGCCTGCTCCGTGACGACGGCGTCAAGCGCCGCCCGTCCGGCGGGAGGTCAACGGGTTCCAGAACCGTGCGATCGCCGGGTCCCCGAACATCCGGTTGACGGCCGTTACGTGTTGCGCGATGGCGGCGTGATTGACCTGCGTGTTTTGCGTCAACAGGCTATTCACCACAGAGATACCGACGCTGGAGCCGATGTTGCGCGACAAACTGTAGAGGGCCGGCGCCTTCGGCCCGCTGCTCCGGCGACAGCGTCGATAGCGTCGTCACGCTCAGGGGCACGAAGAGGAAGCCCAGGCCAAGGCCCTGGACGACACCAACGGCGATGATCGTCACTTGCGAAACCTCGGGGGTCCATCCGGCCATCTGATAGAACGCCCAAGCGGTCAGGCCGAGCCCGGTGCCGAGCAGGAGGCGTGTGTCGACGCGCCCGATCAGCCGCCCGACCGCCGCCATGGCCGCCATCGTGCCGATGCCCCGCGGCCCCATCACAAGGCCGGCGCTGACGATCGGGTAGTTCATCAGGCTCTGCAAATAAGGCGGCTGCAGCGCCAGCGAGGCGTAGTATGTGAGGCCGATCACCGCGACGAAGAGAACGCCCGCCGAGAAATTGGCGTCCCGAAACAGCTGCGGCCGCACGAAGGGCTTGCGGGCGGTGAAGGTGTGGACAAGGAAGAGGTAGAAGGCCGATGCGGCGACGATCGTCTCGACGACGATCTCGCTTGAGCCGAGCCAGTCCTTCTCCTCGCCGCGATCGAGCGCTACCTGCATGGCCGCGATGGCAACGCTGAGCGTGCCGAAGCCGAACCAGTCGAGCTTCGCTCCGGGCTGGCGCGGTGTCTCCCGAAGGAAGGTCGACATCCCTAGGAACGCGATGATGCCGATCGGCAAGTTGATGTAGAAGACGAAGCGCCAGCTATAGGTAGAGGTCAGCCAACCGCCCAGCACCGGCCCGAGGATCGGACCGGCCATCACGGCCATGCCCCAGAGCGCCATGGCCGAGCCTTGCCGCTCGCGCGGGTTTATGTTGAGCAGGACGGTCTGCGACAGCGGCGACAGGGGCGGCACCGAACAGGCCCTGTAGGACGCGGAACAGCACGATCTGCACCAACGACTGCGCCATGCCGCACAGCATCGAAGCGATCGTGAAGCCGACGATCGAAACCAAGTACAGGCGCTTGAGCCCGAACCGCCCGGCGAGGAAGCCGGTCGGCGGTGTCATGATCGCAGCCGCCACGATGTAGGAGGTCAGTACCCAGTCGACCTGGTCCTTGGCTCGCCGACACCGACCCCTGCATGTAAGGAAGCGCCACGTTGGCGATCGTCGTGTCGAGCGCCTGCATCAGACTTGCCAGGATCACGCAGGCGGTGATCGCCGCCCGATTGGGGACACTGCCCGCGGGCATCACCGGCCCTGCCGCGCTTGTGCTGAGTCGAGCAGCCCGGTCATGAAGTGAGGCAGGCCCCGCCGATGGCCGGTATCGACCTCGACCACGACGCTCATCCCGGCGCGCAACGGCGGCAGGCTCTTGTCGCCCGCCTCGACGCGCACCCGCATCGGCACGCGCTGCACGACCTTCACCCAGTTGCCGCTGGTATTCTGCGCCGGCAGCAGCGAGAACTCCTGCGACGCCGCCGGGCTGATGCTCTCGACCGCGCCGTGCCATTCGACGTCCGGATAGGTATCGACCGTCACGGTGACCGGCTGCCCGGAGCGGACATAGGTCAATTCCGTCTCCTTCGGATTTGCATCGACCCAGATGTGATCCGTGGCGACGAGATAGAAGGCGGTCGTCGAGGCTTGAAGGTATTTGCCGGGTGCCACCGCCGGCACATTCGTCACGATGCCGGCGAACGCCGCCTTGACGACCGTGTGATCGAGCTGCCGCGCCGCCTCGTCGCGCTGCGCTACGGCATCGCGATACTGCGGATGCTGCTCGATCGGAAGGTTGGGGTCGCCGTTTAGATTCGCCGCCACTGCCGCTAGCTGTTGCGTCAGCGACGCCTGTTTCTGCTGGGCATTCTGCAGGTTCCGGCGCGCGCTATCGACGGTTTGGTCGGAGACGACGTGCTGGCTGCTGAGATATTGCTGGCGGTGAAATTCGTGGTCGTAATAGGCGACATCATCTTGGGCCTGCTTGATCTGGGCTTCGATGTCGCCGTAGTTCGCCTTGAGCGCATTCAGCTTGTCGCGGACCATGCCGATTTGCGCCTCGGCGCGCTCCAGCATCAGCCGAAACGGCAGGTCGTCGAGCCGATAGAGGATCTGCCCGGCCTCGACATGCTGGTTCTCGGTGACGGCGACAGCCTTGACGATGCCGGAGACATCGGCCGAGACGCCGACCTTGTCGGCTTCGACATAGGCATCGTCCGTCGACATCACCTGGCCGCCCGTGACGTACCAATAGGCGCCGCCGATCAGTGCCAGCGGCAGCAGCAGGAACAACAGGAACCGCACGCGGCTGCGGCGCGGGCGCGGCGGTATCGTTCCGGATCCGGTCGGCCGCTCGTGCCGTGCGCGTGACTGCGCGTCCTGGATGTCGTGCTCCGATGCGGTCCCCTTATCCGCTTGCACGCGGCGCGACACCGCAACTCCCTCGCCCGGCATAGCCTCTCCTTCGCAGCTTTCAGCGCAGGAAGGAAGGCTATTGACAATGGTGTGAAATGAAAATTCTCTATTTATCAAATAGGGTAGTGAAGGAAATTCATGAATGGGCCGCGGTAACCTGGGGGATTTGGCGGCCTTTGTCGCCATCGCCGACGATCTGAGCTTCCGAGCCGCCGCCTCCCGGCTCGGTGTTACGCCGTCGGCGCTCAGCCACACGATGCGCCAGTTGGAGGAGCGCATGGGGGGTGCGGTTACTCCATCGAACGACGCGCAGCGTCTCGCCGACCGATGCGGGCCTTCGCCTGCTGGAGCGGCTGCGGCCGGCGATCGAGCAGATCGACGGTGCGCTGGAAGATTTGAATGACGAGCGCCAGCGTCCGTTTGGGCGCCTCCGGATCTACGCCGGTCATTTGGGGGCGGCGGCGGTAAT
This sequence comes from Aliidongia sp., assembly GCA_037200015.1. Lineage (GTDB taxonomy): Bacteria > Pseudomonadota > Alphaproteobacteria > ATCC43930 > CGMCC-115725 > JAXDMU01. The sequence goes on from JBBCHB010000041.1 coordinate 22,618, forward strand.
TGCACCGATCTGGGGGCGCTTCCTTTCGACCTATCCGGATGTTCATCTCGAACTCCGTGTCGACGAAACACCCGCCGATATCGTGGCGATGGGCTTCGACGCCGGGATCGCGTCGCAGGACCGGGCTGCGGCCGATATGATCGCTGTCAGGGTGATGGGGCCGATGAAGGTGGCCGTCGTCGGTGCACCAGCGTATTTCGCGCGAAAACGGCCGCCCCGCACGCCTGACGACCTCGCCCGACACAGCTGTGTGCAATACCGCATGGCGGCGGACGGCGCCGTGCGCGAGTGGTCGTTCAATCGGAACGGCAGGGTACAAAATCTTCCGGTGGAAGGCCGTGTAATCGTCAATTATGCCGACATGGCCCTTCGCGCGGCCGTCGACGGGTTGGGGATCGCCTATACGCTCGAAGCGATGGCCGAGCTGTTCCTGCGTTCGGGCCAGTTGATCCGCGTCCTGGAGGGACTACTCCCCATCCGTCGAGGGACTCTTCCTCTACTATCCCGGCCACCGGCAAGTCCCGGCGGCACTACGCGCCCTCATCGACATGATCCGCGAGACCCGCGGCTCGGTCAGGGCCGGAGCATCGCTCAAGAATCCCTTTACCGTCTTGCCGTAGCCGCCGTGCCGATCAGGGCAGAATACATCTCAGTGTTCGAGGGCAAAACTCTCACGAAGCAGTCTGAACAGGGCCGCCCAGTGGCGCTCGGAGGCAAATCGATCGAAGGAGGTGACATCAGGGACCGCGAAACCGTGGCGCGCGCCGGGATAGGTCTCGACCAGATGGTCGATCCCGGCTTCGCTCAAAGCCCGTTCTAGGCGATCCTTCTGTTCGTCTGTGAAATATGCGTCGTCGACGGCGCCAGCCACATAGACGCTGCGGTGATACATTTCACGAAAAGATGCGGGCTATCCGATTGGTCCGTCACCAAGCTGCCGCCGTGAAACGAGGCCGCCGCGACAAATCGGTGCGGGAGCGCGCCAGCAACCGTCAAGGACAGGTTGCCGCCCATACAATAGCCCACAGCCCCGAATCGGTCCCCTTCGACTTCGGGCCGGGATGCGAGAAATTCGGTGCAGGCGGCGGCGTCGGAGATCTTTCGACCGCGATCGAGGCTGGCAACCCGTTTCATCAAGTCTTCACGGAGTTTCGGATCGGCCATTACCTGGGCGGGAACCATCGGTGGATAGCTCCCAAAGCGGTAATATAGATCGGGCAGTAACACGAGATAGCCACCATCGGCCAAGCGCTGGCCCATCTCCCACAGGGCCGGGCGAACCCCAAACCCGTCCATGAAGAAGATCACGGCAGGCCAGGGGCCCGCTGCGTTGACGGGGGTGAAGAGCGACACGGGGCAGAGTCCGTCGCGGGTCCTGATCGTGATGTCAAACTGAGGCATCGGCACGTTCCTTCAAAATGCGATCGAGTTTGATCCGGGATTCCGGATAGACCAACTCACCGTCATTCTCTCGGCGGACATCCGAGAGGTGGGCCGGTGCCCGGCATGGAACCCGGTACGGCGCGAGGTCTCGTCTTACGGCACTTGCGCAAGGGCGATGGCGAGCAACGACAGGCCTAGGAGGATCTGGATCGGGACCGCCCAATTCTGCCAAGCTATGCGGCGCAGCCTGGCGAGCATCACTCCACCTCCTTGATTCGATTGCGGAAGTTGGTAGGCGCACCGCCCAAAGTCGTTCCTGATCTTGCCCGAACCCTAAAATCCGCGTCGCTTGGCCGCCGTCGCCGCACCAGCATTCTGCCAGTGATCAACGATACCAGCGGCGGTTGATTAAGATGGCGCCAGGCCAGATGCCGACCGCAGCGAGTGAAAGCAGAAACAGGACCCAGTGTATCCAGCGCCGGCCCGTCGACCGCGCTGTCCTCTGCGGCTCGAAAGACTGCTTGACCGCGGCGTCCAATTGTTCTGGCCAAGCTTCGCTTCTCGCCGTCGCAGCCTCGTCCGTGCTGGAGCGGGAGATCTCCTCCCCGTCGTTGGGCATTCAGGCACCCTCCACGCCGGGGGTACGTTCGGCAGGAGTCTATTGGCTGCGATCCGTAATGGGAACCAGCTGCTTATTGCATTCGATGTTGAGGAAAATTCAGGAATACAGTAGCGCGACGGCGTCCCTGCCTAGCATTACAGTTGCGTTTTTGACTTGAAGTGGGCGCTCTGAGCGGCCGCTTGGTGGGCGCGCCGCCAGAGCGACCAGGCGATGATGTGGGCCGGTTTGATCCGCCGCTGAGCAAGCCTGACGGCGATGCGGCGGACCTCCTGGACCGACCAGCGGATCAGGGGCGGCGCGGCGGTTTCGCGGCTGATGGTTTCGTTTTTGGGGGCGGTGTGGCATTGGCGCGCTGGCGGATGGCAGCCATCATGGCGAAGGCGAGCATGACGAGCGAGACGTGGCGATGCCAGCCATGCCAGGAGCGGCTCTCGTTGTGATCGAGACCAAGCTCGTTCTTGGCGGTCTCGAAGCTGTCCTCGATGGCCCAGCGATGGCCTTCGACCGACACCAGCGTCTCGATCGGCGTACCGGCCGGACACCAAGTGGTGAAGAAGGCGAGATCGCCATTTGCGATGTGGCGGCGGATCAGCAGGCCGCGGTCCACACGCCCGGATTTTCGGCATCGAATTCCTCGGCCTCTAGGTCGGCGAGCTCAAGATAGGCCCAGTCATGAAGCCGCGGCCCTTTGGTTCCTGCTCCTGCCGAGAGGCGCTGCCAATCGGATGGTTTGCAGCGCCTCGGCGATCGCCAAGGCTGATCCTGCGACCGGTTGCGGCTTGTCCCAGGAATGGAAGAGATGGTCGCCGGTGACGCCGAGCACATAACCCTTGCCGGCCCGGCGCAGGACGCGTTCGACCTCGCTGACACCATAGACGGTATCGGCGGCGACCCAGGCGAACGGCACATGAGCCGCGAGCGCGCGCCCGATCATCCGGGCCGCCAGCTTGGGCTTGGTGGCGAAGCCAACATCGTCCGACACATGGGCGGCCTTCAGGCGCGCCGGATCGTCGGTCCAGATCTTCGGCAGATAGAGCGCGCGGTCGATAAAGGCGTGGCCGTGGCAGGAGACATAAGCGGCGAACACGCCCACTTGGCAGTTCGTGATCTTGCCGGCCGAGCCCGTGTACTGACGGGACACGCCACACGATGCCTTGCCCTGCTTCAGGAATCCGGTCTCGTCGAGCACCAGCACCGCATGTTCGTCCGCCAGATGCTCGACCACATAGTCGCGCACGATGTCGCGCAGCGCATCGGCATCCCAGCGACCGCGGCCGAGAATGGCCTGCTGGCGCCACGGCCCCGGATCACCGGCCGCTTCCGCCCGCATCCATCCGGTCTTGCGACGCTCGTCGCCAACCAGCCCATCCAGGAACAGGCCAGCGCTCGCCGCGACGCGGTCCTGCGTGAAAAGCGGTCGTATCCGACCCTTCACATCGCGCAGCGACGAGGCCCACAACGCCAGCGTCGCTTCAATCGAGGCACCAGACATCCATGATCTCCGAATCATGGTCGCCCATAGATTCAGAGATCAGCAAAATGCGCAACTGTAATGCTAGGACGCGTTTTCGACCGCTACGGCCGCCCGCCATGTCCGACGTCGACCGTCGCGATCAGCAGCTTGCCGGCCGGCGCCGCTCCGGCCTCGCGTCCGGCCAGGGGCGGCGCCGTCAACATGAACAAAGTCCGACCGTCCTCGCCGCCGAGCATGCAGGCATAGCAGGGCTGGCCGGTCTCGATCACGTCCAGCACCGTGCCGCCCTCGGCGATCAGCGCGCATTCCGGCGCCAACGGATTGGCGATCCAGACATGGCCATCGGCGTCAAGCGCGATGCCGTCGGGCACGCGCGGCCAGGTCGTGGCCCAGACCCGGCGATTGCCGAGCGATCCGTCCGCGCCGATATCGAAGGCGGTCAGGCATCCGCCGAGCGTCTCGCCTACGATCAGGGTCCGCCCGTCCGGCGTGATCACCGAGCCGTTCGGGAAATGCATGTCGGCCGCCGCCACCAGCACGCGGCCGTCCGGCTGGACGCAGGCGAGCTTGGCCGTGGCGTGATCGGCCAGCACCGCTTCGATGCCGCGCGCGGCCAACTCGGCATCGAGGTCGAAGCCGAAATTGCCGACATAGGCCCGCCCGGCGGCGTCGACGACCATGTCGTTGCAGTGGAACCCGGCGATGTCCTTCAGCTCGGCATGGACGGCGATCCGGCCCTCGACCGAGCGGCGCAGCACCTGGCGCCTGGTCATCGACACGATCAGCAGCGAACCGTCAGGCATCCAACCCAGTCCGGAGGGTCTGTCGTCGATCTCGACTTCGATGCGCAGATCGCCGGCCGGCGAGACCGATTTCACCGCATGAGCATAGAAGTCGCTGAACCAGAGCCGTCCGTCATGCCAGCGCGGCCCTTCGCCGAAATAAATGCCTTCCGCGAGAATACGCGTCGTCCGTCCCATGGTTTCCCTTTCCGTCTGGTTATCGTTACGGCTCAGCCGCCCTTGCCCGGCACCGCGGGGCCGGATTTGAGATAGGTCGCAAGCGCCATCCGGTCGGCATCGGTCAGCTTGGCGGTGCCGTCGACCACCTCGGACATCGGCGCTGCGACGAAATCGCCATCCGGCGTCATGCCGGATTTGAGCAGCGCCGCGATCTCGTCGACACTCCATTTGCCGATGCCGTCCTTGAGGTCGGTCGAGATGTTCGGCGCCAGTTTGCCCTTGGGGCCCGACAGCTTGTTGCCGCCGAACCGGCGATCCTGGTCGAGGCCGCCCAGCGCGGTGCGCGGCGTATGGCACTCGCCGCAATGGCCGACCGCGATCGCCAGATAGGCGCCGCGATTCCATTCGGCGCTGCGCGTGGGATCAGGTGCCAGCGGACCGGGTTGGAAATAGAGCGCCCGCCACAGCAGCATGCTCAGCCGGACGTCATAGGGGAAGCTCACCTCATGCGGCCGATTCGCCTGCGCGACCGGCGGCTGGGTCGCGAGATAGGCGCGGATGTCGAGAATGTCGCGATCGGTCATGAAGGTGAAGGCGGGAAACGGAAAGGCGGAAAAGTAATGTTCGCCGGCGGGCGAGATGCCGTCGCGCAGGGCATGCAGGAAATCGGCGTCGCTCCAGGCGCCGATGCCGTAGGCCGGATCGGGCGTGATGTTGCGGCTGAAATAGGTCCCGAACGGCGTCTCGATCGCACCGCCGCCGGCCAGCCGCGCGCCGCCATGCCCCTTGTCGGTATGGCAACCGACGCAATTGGCCGCGTTGAACAGATATTCGCCGCGCCGGGCCGCCTCCGGATCGGCGGCCGCCACCGCCTCGGGCACAGGGTGCGACCTGGTCGCGCAGCTTGTGAGGAGAACGGGCAGCGCCATGAGGATCGCCGCGGCCCAAACCGGCGCGCGCGAGTGGAATCGTCTGCTCATCCTTCTAATCCTCCCCGGGACCGCGTAATCATCATTGTCGCAGACGGCATGCATTGCCAGTTTCATCCGTCTGGGTCCAATGACCTCACACATCCGCCGCGGCGGCCGGGGAGCGACGGAATGAACAAATCAGACTCGATCGCCGCGCCTGTTTCCGTGCCCGTTACCGGTTTCATCCCTTTTCTGCTGCTGGCGTCGGTCCCGCTGGCCTATCTCCTGGCCGAGCCGCTGCCCTGCCTCGTCGTCCCCGGCTTCCTGGTCACCTTCCTGACGCTGGATTTCCTGCTCGGCTACGACACGGTGGAAGACGCGCCGGCCGACCGCCCTCTGCTCTTCCGCCTGCCGGTCTGGGCCTATATCCCGGTCCAGCTCGGCGTCATCGCCTGGGGCCTGGTTACGGTCAGCCGCGGTGCGAGCCTGGTCGGGCTGATCGGCCTCGCACTCGCGACCGGCGCCGCAGCCGGGATCTTCGGCATGCTGGCGGCGCATGAGATGATCCATAGCCGGCACCGCGGCGAGCGGGCACTCGGCCTGGCGATGCTGGCCGGGGTCGGCTACATGCATTTCCGCATCTCGCATCTCTACGGCCATCACCGCTTCGCCGGTACCTATCAGGATCCGGCGACCGCGCGGCGCGGCGAGACGGCTTATCGCTTCATCCTGCGGTCCGTGACGGGACAGGTCGCCGAGGCCTGGCGGTTCGAGCGCCAGCGCCTGGCGCGCCGCCGCTGGCCGCTGCTCGGCAACCGGATGATCGGCTATGCCATCGTCATCGCCGCCATCGATCTGGGCGTGCTCGGCCTGCTCGGCTGGCCGGCCTTCGCCTTCCAGATGATCCAGAGCGTCGCCGCGATCTTCATCCTGGAGCTATTCAACTACATCGCCCATTACGGGCTGGTCCGGCGGATTCGGCCGGACGGGCGGCTAGAGTCGTTCGGCGCCCAGCATTCCTGGAACGCCCGGCCACGCTTCAACAATTGGGCGCTGTTCAATGGCGGCCATCACGCCCATCACCACCGGCAGCCGACCGCGACCTATCAATATCTCCGTCTCGACCCGACCGCGCCCGAGCTGCCCTTCGGCTTCGCCGGCAGCATCCTGCTCGCTTTGTTTCCGCCGCTCTGGCGCCGGATCATGGATCCGAAGGTCGATCACTGGCAGGCGCAGCCGGTCGCTTAGGCTCCCCTCAGTTCCAGATCGGCGGGCGGAGATCCTTCCACGGGCATTCCGTCTCCAGCTGCGCGGCGAGCCGGAACAAAGTCGCCTCGTCGGCATAGCCGGCACTGAACATCATGCCGACCGGCAGGCCGGTGCTCGACCGGCAGAGCGGCAGCGAGATCGAAGGCTGGCCGGTGAAGTTGAACGGTGCGGCGAAGGGAAACAGCTCGGCGTTGCGCCGCCGGATCTCCAGCGGTTCGACCGTGACCGGGTTGATATAGCCGAGCGGCGGCGGCACCGTGCCCATGACCGGCGTCAGATAGACGTCGAACTCCTCGAACAGGGCAAGCACGCCACGCCCGAGCATCCGGCGTTCCTGCATACTGTAGAGCGCCTCGGCCCCGGTGACGCGGCGACCGCCCTTCAGCGCGGCCCAGGTCAGCGGCTCCAGCTCATGCGGTTCGGGCTCGCGGCCGATCAGCTCGATCAGGCGCTGCATGCCCGCGGCGTAATTGGCGCCGGCCAGCGCGTTCTGCGCGGCGTAGAGCGCGCGGAGATCGACACCCAGGCCCCGCGGCACGACCTCATGGCCGAGCTTTTCAAGCAGCGCGGCGACGCCTTCCAGCAGAGATTGGATCTCCGGGTGGATCGGCTGGCCATTCGCGGTCTCCGACGACCAGGCGATGCGCAGCCGGCCGGGGGCGCGGTCGAGTTCGGCCAGATAAGACCCGGCCTTGGCCGGCGGCGCATAGGGCGAGGCCGGTTCCGGCACGCCGGTGACGTCGAGCATGGCGGCGCTGTCGCGCACGGTACGGGTCAGCACATGCTCGACGACATTGCCTTGCGCAAAGTCATAGCCGTCCGGCAGGTGCGGGTTGCGGTCGCGCGTGACCTTGAGCCCGACCAGCCCACAGCAAGATGCGGGAATCCGGATCGAACCCAGCCCGTCGCCGCCATGGGCCATCGGCACGATGCCGGCCGCGACCGCCGCCGCCGAGCCGCCCGATGAACCGCCGCTGCTGCGCTCGAGATCCCAGGGGTTATGGCAGGCGCCGAGATGGGCCGATTCAGTCGTGCCGGTGATGCCGAACTCGGGCGTGTTGGTCTTGCCCAGCGGCACCACGCCGCTCGAGCGGTAGCGGCGCATCAGTCCGGTATCCGCCGCATCGACGACGCCGGCCGCGAATCGGCTGCCCGAGGTGCGCGGCCAGCCGGCGACGCCGATCAGCAGATCCTTGACCATGAACGGCACACCGCGGAACGGCCCGTCCGGGAGATTGCCCTTGGCGGCGGCGCGCGCCTCGTCATAGGCCTTGTAGACGACTGCGTTCAGCACGCCGTTATGACGCTCGATGCGGTCGATGGCAGCCTCGACCAGCTCGGCCGGCGTGATATCGCCCGTCCGGACCAGTTCGGCCAGACCCAGCCCGTCATACTCGGAATATTCGGCAAAGCTCACAACATCCCCCCGTTTTGTTTGTTTCGGCTCAGCCGACCGCAGTGTCCGGCCGCGACGACTATACCAGCCTTCGTCAACGGGTCATCGTCGCACGCGCCCATCCAGCCCGTTGACCCAGACGAGTTTTCCCTTCACGTTTAACGCGTGTCGCGATATTTTTCGCTACTCTGCGGACCAGCTGAGCGCAACCCTCCCGACAAGGATCGAACAATGCCGAGTGACAGTCAAACGAGCGGACCGGTCGACGCCCGTGTGCTGGCGACGGCACCGGCCGTCGCGCTGCAGACGCTCTACCAGGGCATCTCGAAAGCGATGGTCATCGCCGTGCAGAACGCCGTCGCGGCGCAGCAGCAAGCCAATATCACCGCGCAAGCCGTCGTAACCATGGGCGTCTCAACCCTGTACGCAATCGACACGGCAACCCTGGGCCAGGCGGCAGCCAAGGAAATCGGCAAGCCGCAATGAGCATCGCCGCCCGTACCGGCCATGGCGCATCGCTGTTTCACGAAAGGAATGACGAGCCGATGAGCGATTCCAAAACCGCTGATACCGGCCAGGACTTCGATACGGCCACTGGCGTCGATACGCTGGCGGTCGCCGGATCCCCGGCGCAATCCTTTGCCATGCTCGACGCCGTGCTGATGCATGCGCTCGGCATGGGGATGCTGAACGCCGTCACCAGCCAGCAGAATGCCGCGACGATCCGCTCCGGCACCGTCGCAATGACCTGCTCGATCCTGCTGTCGCTGCCGGTTTCCGCCACCGCGAACCAGCCGAAACCGACGCCTCAGATCGCCGCCGTGCTCGCGGCTGCAGCGAAGGCGGCACAGGCAGCACCGGCCGACGAGATCGGTCCCAGGACAGCCGCCGGAAGCGACGACCCCGCAGCGACCGTCGATCCCCAAATCCTCGACGCGATCAATCAGGAGCAACTGGCGACGATGTCGCCGCAGGTCGTGCTGACGAGCGGCGCTGGCAAAGCCTACCAAATGGTCGCCCCAATCCGCGGCGATTGCCATCCAAGACGCGACCGAAGCCCTGCGCAGCATTTCGACGATTGCCGCCGCCGCATCCGGCGTTGCGATGGCCTGTTTCCTCGCGACAGGCGAGGAGAAGTATCTCGCGGGCCTCACGGCCGCGCAGGACATGGTGAAATCCGCCACCGAAGATTTCACGCGGATCGGCACGGCCGCCGCTACCCTCCTGAAGGAATTTCCGTCCGGATAACGACGGCGGGACTGTGTTCTATCCGGCGGCGTGCAGCTCCGCCGCCGGCTTATCGAGCAAGGCTTTCTCCAGCACGACGAAAGCCAGGTCCGGCCGCATCGGCGTGCCGAAGCGATCGTCGTCATAGGGGAAGGCTTCGGTTTCGCCGGTGCGCCGATAGCCGCGCCGCTCGTACCAGGCGATCAGGCTGTCGCGCACCGACACCACCGTCATACGCGCGGTGCCAGCGCCCCAGCCGAGCGCTTCGGCCTCGGCCCGCTCCAGCATCATCCGCCCCAAGCCGCGATCCTGCAGGCCGGGACGGACTGCCAGCATGCCGATCAGGCAGGCCGGCTTGCCCTGTGCGTCGGCCGTTTTCTCCAGCCGGATGCAGGCAAGCAGCGCGCCCGTTTCGCGCAGGCCCAGAATGGTGACGTCGCGGCTGCTGTCGAATTCAGCGGCGAGGGTCGCGGCCGTCGTGCGCGGACCGGCCACCATGTCGATTTCGCTGGTCCATCCGGCCTGGCCATCGAGCCCGCGATAGGCGGCATTCACCAGCTCGGCAAGCGCCTCCAAATCGGCGGCTTTACAGACCGATATCGTCGTCGTCACGCGGGCGGGCTCCGTCTTGGTGGCCTATTACGAAGCCCGCGCCGTGTAGGGAAGACAAGGGGCAATCAAGCGCCCTTACTTCCCTTCGGTCTCGGTCATGAATTGCGCCAGCTCGTCCTTCCACGCCACCGCCCAGGTATGCGTGCCGTGGCCATGCGTGTTCTCGCTGATCGGCAGCAGGATGAAGCGGCCATGCGCCAGCCGCGGCGCCTCCTTCTGCGCGATACCCAGTTCCGGCGGGTTGATGAAATCATCGGCCGAGTTGATCCACAGCATCGGCGCCGTGATCTTTTCCAGCCCGGCCGAGGGATCGTAGTCGCGCGAGGCATCGACCTGGTAGATCAGATCGTTGGCGTCGAGCTTGGCAAGCTCCTCGGCGGTCCGCGTCCCGAACGACTCGTCGACCTGTTCCGCGGTCGCCAGCGATTTCTGCATCTGCTGCGGCGCGCTTCCGGCAATCCAGAGGAGGTCGGAGGCGGCGCGCAGCCCCTCGCTCGGCTCCTGCTTGTACTCGCCGCCCTGCCAGGTCGGATCATGCTGGATCACGTCGATTACCATATGCCGCCACAGCCGGTTGCGCCCGACGATCCGCACCGGCAAACAGGCGAAAGGCGCCAGCGCCTGGACATCGGCCGCATAGGTTTCTCCCCAGACGAAGGCATGCATGCAACCCATCGAGGTCCCGAGGATCAGGCGCAGCTTGCCGGTCTTCAGCCCGTCTTTGGCCAGCCGGTGCTCGGCCTCGACCATGTCGTCATAATTGTAGTGCGGGAATTTGGCGCGCAGCCCGTCGCTCGGCTTCGAGGATTGGCCGTGCCCGATGCCGTCCGGCAGGATTATGAAATAGCGCGACGCGTCGAGCGGTTGGCCGGCGCCGAACAGCTCGCCGCCGAAGATCGGCCGCAGGAAGGTCGAGCCGTCGCCGCCGGTGCCGTGTAGGATCATCACGGCGTTGGTGATGCGATGCTGCGCGTCATATTTCGGCGTGCCGAGGGTACGGTAGTGGATCTTAAGTTCCGGCAGCGTCTCGCCCGAGCGGAAATGGAAGTCGCGGATCGCGAAATCGGCTTCCTTCAGACCCGGCCAAGTCGGTGCATCGGCCGCGACGGCGGCGCCGGTCAAGGCCAAGCCGGCCGCTGCGAAGATCGTAACCAGAAGCCGATTCATCATCCAAATCCCTCCCCCAAGGCGGCCGAGGATAGGCCGCTCGATTAGCGCTATACGCCGAAACTGCGCAGAGGGAAGATCACTGACGCGTGAGCCCGGCCTGCGACAATCCTCTTCACGAGCAAGTCCCGCGACGGGGCATGATACGTGCTGCGCTGAGCGCGCGAACCGAAGGAGACACTATGAGGCCGATCATCGCCGTCGTCGCCCCGGGCAGCATGGGCGCCGCCATCGGACGCCGTCTGGTCGAGCGCGGCGCCGAAGTGCGCACCGCGCTGGCCGGCCGCAGTGCCGCGACCAGGGCACGGGCCGCGGCCGCCGGCATGGTCGCAGCCGAGCCGAGCGGCTTGGCCGAAGCCGGGTTCATCCTGTCGATCGTGCCGCCGGGCGAAGCGCTTGCCCTCGCCGAAAGCCTTGTGCCGGTCCTGACCCAGGCCACGCACAAGCCGCTCTATGTCGATTGCAATGCGGTCAGCCCGGACACGGTCGCACGCATTGCCACGGTCATCGCACCAACCGGCTGCCGCTTCGTCGATGCCGGCATCATCGGCGGCCCGCCGCAGCCGGACGCGGCCGGCCCGGTGTTCTACGCCTCCGGGCCGGATGCTGGATGCCTAGCGGCGCTCGCCGAATACGGGCTCGAAATCAGCCTGCTCGACGGGCCGATCGGCGCCGCCTCCGCCCTCAAGATGTCCTATGCCGGCATCACCAAGGGCTGAGCGCACTCGCCACCGCCATGATCCTGGCCGCGACCCGCGCCGGCGCGGCCGAGGCGCTGGGCGCGGAACTGGCGGCGAGCCAGCCGGCGCTGCTGAAGATGTTCACGCGCGGCGTGCCCGGCATGTTCCCCAAGGCCTATCGCTGGATCGCCGAGATGGAGGAGATCGCCGCCTTCTCGGACGATCCGGCCACGACGGCGATCTATCGCGGCATCGCCGATCTCTACCGCCGGATCGCGGCCGATGTCGCCGGGCCGAACCAGGACACGGCGACCCTGCGCGGGTTCTTCACACAGGCGGCGGAATAGAGCGCAGGAATCATTTCGACGACGCCTCACCTGTAGTGATATCGACAGGACACGATCTCGATCTGCTGGGCCTCGCCCTTTCCGGTTACCCGGTAGATCAGACGATGTTCGCCCGTAATCCGGCGCGACCACCAACCGGCAAGATCCCCCTTCAACGGCTCAGGCTTGCCAAGGCCCTTGAAGGGATCGCGACGCGCGTCCTTGATCAACTCATTGCGCCGGCGAAGCATGTCCCGGTCGTTGTCCTGCCAGTAAAGATAGTCTTCCCACGCTTCGGCGGTCCATAGGAGCCTCATTTGGCAGGAGGCGCCTCGATGATCTCCCGCTCGGTGAGTTGCCCAGCATCGGCACTTTTAATCGAGCGAAGCAGGCGCTCTGCATTGGCCGGGCTTCGCAGCAGATGCAGTGTCTCCATAATGCCCTCATACTCTTCCTCCGAGAGCACGATGACCGGCCGCGCGTTCTGCCGAGTCACGCGCAAAACGTCGCGACTGTCGCAAACACTGTCCATGTGTGCGGCGAGGTGCTGGCGGAATTCGGTATAGGATACGGTGGGCATGAGCCAATCTCCTTGCCGTCAATAAATAGGTACATGTACCTATTTCTGTCAATGCGGCAGGATATGCAGCGCATCTATCCGTCCCCCTATCAAGCAATAGCGCAATCTTGATTGGACGAAGCCCGAGCACGGGAGCTTGGCTTGGCGAACCTGCCGCACCATCCCGGAGATCGCATGTCCCCGTTCTCGCCCGACCATCCCGGCGCCGCCTGGGCGCTGCTGACCCAGGCGCAGCGAGACGCCGCTTATAACAATTCGGCAGCGGTCGCCGACAGCGCGCAGCACGTCGCGGTCCGGAACGCGGCCTCGGCCGCCTGGCGTTCGGCCGAACGCCATCACCTCGACCTGCCTTATGGACCGAGCGCGCGCGAGGCTTGGGACATCTATCCGGCAAACGATCCGGCGGCGCCCTGTTTCGTATTCATCCATGGCGGTTATTGGCAGATGAATGCGCGGGAGAATTTCGCCTGCCTGGCCAAGGGCCTCCTCGCCCATGGCTGGTCGGTCGCGATGCCCGGCTATACCCTGGCGCCGGAGGCCAATCTGGCGCGCATCGCGGATGAGATCACGCGCGCGCTCGACTGGCTGGCCGGGCATGGCCGTCGCTACGGCGCCGGCGGCAAGGTGGTGGTGTCCGGCTGGTCGGCAGGGGGGCACCTTGCCGCGCTGGCGCTGGACCATCCCACCGTGTACGCCGGCCTCGCTATTTCCGGCGTCTACGAGCTGGCGCCGCTGCGCGACACTTATCTCGACAAGAAGCTGGCGCTGAGCGACCGGGAGATCGAAACCCTGTCGCCGCTGCGTCTGCCGGTCGTCGGCAAGCCGCTGGTCATCGCTTATGGCTCGGCCGAGCTGCCGGCGCTGGTCGAGGATGCCCGTGCCTTCCACGCGAAGCGGGCGGCAGCCCATGCGCCGGGCGCCCTGCTGCCGATCCCGCGCGCGGATCACTATACGGTGCTCGACCAGATCGCGGCCGCGGATGGCATGCTGACCCGGGCAGCGCTCGAGCTGGCGCGGGATTTCTAGCGACAGCCCGAGCAATTGCCGGCGGCCTACGCGAAATCCGTCCCGAGACTGACCGTCTGCCAGCGTTCGAGATCGGCGGCGAAGCTCTTCTGCTTCTCCTGCACGCGGCGGAAGGCGTCGGAGCCGAGCACCAGATGCAGCGGCGGTTCGGCTGCTGCAACCGCCTCGATGATGGCGGCAGCGGCGCGGACCGGGTCGCCGATCTGCTGGCCGGCCATGGCATCGAGCCGAGCCACGGCCGCACCGGCAGTCGCAGCGTAGTCGTCGCTCCCGGCTTCGGTCTTGCGCAGCGAATGTTCCGACAGGAAATCCGTGCGGAAGGCGCCGGGCTCGACCAAGGTCACCTTGATGCCGAGCGGGGCGACTTCATAGGCGAGCGCCTGCGACAGGCCTTCGACCGCAAATTTGGAGGCGGCATAGAAGCCCGAGCCGGCCATTGGCGCCAAGCCGGCAATCGAGGTGATGTGACGATATGGCCGGACCGTTGCCGGCGCAGCTGCGGCAGCACGGCCTGAATGACGCGCCGGGTGCCGTGGAAATTCACGTCGAACAGATGCGCGACCTGTTCCTCGGTCGCCGCCTCGATCGCGCCGAGCAGGCCGTAGCCGCCATTGTTGACGACGACGTCGATCCGCCCGCGGATGCCGATCGCCTGGCCGAGCACATCCCTTGATCGCCGCCGGATCGGTCACGTCGAGCGCCAGGACGTGGAGACGGCCCGTCTTATCCGCGAAGGGCGGCTTGCCGTCGCGCGTCGTGCCGATGACGGTCTCGCCCTTGGCCAGCAGCGCCTCGCTCAGCACCATGCCGAAGCCGCGGGAAATGCCGGTGATGAACCAGATCTTGGTTGCCATGTCGCAGAACCTTTCTTGCTGGAGAGCTGCCCAGAACCGGACGCTGCAGATCTGGGGAGGTTCCAGCCTTCGGATAATGTGATAGAAACCAAATACCCTCTGTGATTTCTGGTGCATAATGCGCGGAACCGAATTCGCCGAGCTGCGCGCCTTCGCCGCCGTGGCCGAGCACGGCAATTTCACCCGGGCCGCCGCCCGGCTGCGCCTCTCGCCCTCGACCCTCAGCCAGATCATCCGCAGCCTCGAAGCCCGCATCGGCGTCCGGCTGCTCAATCGGACGACGCGCAGCCTGGCGCTGACCCCCGCCGGCGAGCGGCTGCTCGCCCGGTTCAAGCCGGCCATGGCCGAAATGGAGGCATCGATCGAGGATGCCCGGGCGCTGCAGGGCCGGCCGGTCGGGCTGGTGCGGCTGCACACTTCGCGCTCGGCCACCGCCATGTTCCTCGAGCCGGTGCTCGGGCGGTTCCGCGACGCCTATCCCGACATCCTGCTCGATGTGACGATCGACGATGCCGTGATCAATATCGTCGAGGCCGGCTACGATGCCGGCATCCGGCTGGGCGAGCTGCTGGAGAACGACATGATGGCGGTCAAGCTGGGCGGCGATATCCGCCAGATCGCCGTCGCCGCGCCGGAATATCTGGCCGAACACGGCACGCCCGCGACGCCGGCCGATCTGCTGAACCATCGCTGCATCAACTGGCGCCAGCCCGGCAGCAAGGGCCTCTATAATTGGGAGTTCTTCGAGAACGGCCATTGGATCGCGGTTGCCGTCAACGGGCCGTTGACGGTGTCGCATCGCGACGTCTCGATCCAGGCGGCGCTGCAGGGCGTCGGCATCGCCTTCTGGGCCGAGCATCTGGTCCGGCCCCTGGTCGAGGCCGGCCGGCTGGTCGCGCTGCTCGAAGAGTTCTCAGTCGAATTTCCCGGCTGGTACCTCTACTACCCGAAGCAGCGCTACATGCCGACCGCGCTCCGCGCTTTCATCGACTTCCTGCGCAACTGCCATCCGCCGCCCTGACTCCCTTGCTTATGCCGTCCCGAACAGCGGCTTGACCCGGGCCGGCGTGAACGGCACCGAGCGCAGGCGTACGCCGGGTCGCGTCGAACACGGCGTTGCCGATCGCGGCCGGAACGATCGCGGCCGAGGGTTCGCCGCCGCCCCAGGGCACTTCGGTC
This sequence comes from Aliidongia sp., assembly GCA_037200015.1. Classification (GTDB taxonomy): domain Bacteria; phylum Pseudomonadota; class Alphaproteobacteria; order ATCC43930; family CGMCC-115725; genus JAXDMU01. The sequence continues at coordinate 38,286 of JBBCHB010000041.1, forward strand.
GGGCGGTCGATCAGATCGATCGCGACCTCCGGCACCTCCGGAAGGTCAGGATCGGGTAGCTCGCCCAATCGAGGCTGGTCACCTTGGAGCGGTCGAAAGTCAGCTCCTCCTTCAAGGTCCGGCTGACCGTCTGGATGACATTGCCGTCGATCTGGTTGCGCAGCCCGTCGGGGTTGATGATCTGGCCGCAATCATGCGCGACATAGAACTTCTTCACCGCAATCTCGCCGGTCTTGCGGTTGACCTCGACCTCGGCCACGGCGCCGACATAAGTGCGCAGCAGCTCGTATTTGACATAGGCCATGCCGCGGCCCGTGGCGATCTCGGCCGAGCGGTCGACTTTCGGCCGGTCGCGCCATTTGCTGAGCGTGGCCAACCGTTCGAGCAACTCCTTGCCGCGCGTATCGGCCAGATGGTCGAGCCGGAGCTGGAGCGGATCGGCGCCGAGCTCGGCGGCGATCTCGTCCAGGAACTCTCATTGGCGAAGGTGTTCTGCAGCCGCCCGGGCGAGCGGATCCAGGACGGCCGGAACGGCGTCGTCTCCAGCCGATGCGCCACCGTCTTGATGTTCGGGAAACCATAGGGGATGGCCTGGTCGTTCAGCACGCCGCCCGGGCTGAGCGTGCCCAAACTGTCGAGCCCGGCGTGATCGGCCGCGACCAGCGCCACCATGCCGGCGCCGCCATTCGGGATGAACAGCTCGGATTCCCAGGCGACCACCTTGCCGTCCGCATCGATGCCGGCGCGCATGTCGAGCAGGGTCGGCGGGCCTTTGGGATCCCAGCCATGCTCGTCGGCGCGCATCCATTGCACGCGCACCGGCTGGCCGGTTTCGCGCGCCAGCAGCACGGCATCGGCCGCGGCATCCTCATGGCCGTTGCGGCCGTAGCAGCCGGCGCCGTCGAGATAGATGCAGCGCACCTTGGCCGGATCCGCGCCGAGCATCGCTGCCAGCTGCTTGCGCAGATTATGGGTCGCCTGCGAAGCGGTCCAGACCGTGACGCTGTCCTGGTCGAAGCTGGCGACCGCGCAGGACGGGCCGATCGAGCCATGGGTGTGGATGGCGAAATCATAGCTCGCCGAAAGCTTGCGCGGCGCCGCGGCGAGCGCGGTCGCCGAATCGCCGATATTGCTGGTCGAGTCGTCCTTGGCGATTTTGGTCGTGCGGACATGCTGCCAGAGCTGCTTCTCGTCCGGCAGGCCCTCCCAGGGCGACCAAGTGATGGCGAGCTGCTGCGCCGCCTTGATCGCGCCCCATTCGCTCTTGGCGACGACGCCGAGGAAATTGCCGACCCGCACGACCTTGACGACGCCCGGAATGTCCTTGATCGAGGCCTCGTCATAGGACACGAGGGTCGAGGGGGCCCATGCCGGCCGGCCGGATGACGCGGCCGTGCAGCATGTTCGGCAGCTTGAAATTCTGCATATAGGTGAAGCGCGCCATCACCTTGTCCGGGATGTCGAGCCGGCGCACCGGCTTGCCGACCAGCGTGTAATCGGCCGGCGCCTTCTGCGGTGCCGCCTTGTCGAGCTTCAGCTCCAGCGTCTTGCCGCCGATCAGCTTGCCGATCGCCACGGATTTGCCGCCCGGCGCCGTGACCACGCCGTCCTTGAGCTTCAGCCCGGCGGCATCGGCCTTGAGCCGGGTCGCCGCCTCGGCGAGCAACGCGCGGCGCGCCGTCGCCGCCGCCTGGCGCAACTGCATGCCGCCATTCTGGATCGACAGGCTGCCGAAGCTCGGCCCCTGGTCGGGGGTCAGCGCCGTATCGCCCTGGATCACCGTGACATGGTCGAGCGGCACGTCGAGCTCGTCGGCGACGATCTGGGTCAGCGCCGTGCGCACGCCCGTGCCGAGATCGACCTTGCCGGAATAGACCGTGACCTTGCCGTCGGCGGCGATCGCCAGGTAGCCGTCGACCGCATCGGGCGCCACGGTCTTGGCGACCGGCGCAGGCCCGGCCAAGCCGAGGCTGGGCGCCAGCGCGAAGGTGACGACCAGGGAGCCGGACGCCTGCAGCAGGGTGCGGCGATTCATCATGATGGTCATGATCGCTCCCTCCCTCAAACGCCGGCCGCGCGCTGCACCGCGCGCAGGATGCGCAGATGGGTGCCGCAGCGACAGAGATTGTTGGCCAGTTCCTGCTTGATCTGATCGGCGCTCGGCTTCGGCGTCTTATGCAGGAAGGCGGCCGATTGCATGATCATGCCGTTGATACAGTAGCCGCATTGCACTGCCTGCTCCTCGATAAACGCCGCCTGGACCGGATGCGGATGCGCCGCGGTGCCGAGCCCTTCCAGCGTCACGATCTTGCTCTTGCCGATCTGCGATACCGGCGTGATGCAGGACCGCACCGCCTCGCCGTCGACATGCACCGTGCAGGCGCCGCATTGGCCGAGGCCGCAGCCGAAGCGCGGGCCGTGCAGATCCAGATCGTTGCGCAGCACATAGAGCAGCGGCATGTCCGGATCGTCGACGCTGACGGTCTCCGTCTTGCCGTTCACGCTCAGCTGAATCCTTGCCATCGAACCGCTCCCCATCCCCGTTATGGACCGGGACCGAGTTTATGAGGTTTCGGCAGCACCGTCCCATGCGCTTTCGGCGCGGCCGATCAGGTACCTCCGCACGGTATTCTTGAAAGGTCTTTATTCTTGAGAAGTCATTTTCAGTGGGGCGGGCGTCTCGCCCGCCACGCCGCGGAGCGGCGTTCATGTGCGTTCCATCCCAGTTGCCCAGCACCACGATATGTCTCCAGCCCGGGCCAGCGCCGGAAGGGATTGCCCAAGACGTAGTCGCGTTTCTGTTGGTATTCGACGTCATTGCGAACCACGCGATCAAAGTACTCGTCTTGCCAGATAGTACCGATGTGCTGGCGATACCCTCCAATGCGCTTGGCGGAGAACGACTTCCAAGAATGCAGGATTGCTTCCAAAGGGAAAACGGGATGCGGCTCGACAAGGACATGCACATGGTCATTCATTACGACATAGGCATGGAGCGCATATCGCTGGTCGTCAAAATGGCGAAGGCTGGAAACGATGAGGTCGCGCTCCCCTCTGAAAGATCGGTCAGCCCCTCCCTGAGGCGCCACGTTACAAAGTAAAGTGCTCCGTGAACCCGAGCGTGGGGAAGCCTGTGTCGATAGAAATCGAAAGTCACGATACTGGGATCATCGATCTTATACTTTACATTAGGTCAACTGAGCGGTTTTTTTATGCCGCCGAACAGACGGAGCCTGGATATTTTCGAGCCATGAACGCCGCTCCGCGGCGTGGCGGGCGAAACGCCCGCCCCACTTCCTTGTAGAACCTTGGCGCGAAATATCACAATTCCATCTGGCGCCCGATCTCGACGAATTGCCGGACCGGCAGCTGGAAGCGGTCGACGGCATGGATCGCGTTGCGGTTCAGGAAGCCGAACAGCGTCACGCGCCAGCCGGAGAGCAGGGCCGGGCCGGTCAGGCTGTGCACCACCTCGTCCGCCGCGCCGAAATAGATCGCCTTGTCGAGCTCGATCATGCAGCCCATGTCGCGCGCGCATTCCAGCGCCGCCGGCAGATTCGGCACCTCCAGGAAGCCGAAATGCACCGTGACGTGCCAGAAATTCTCGGCGACATGGTCGATCGCGATCCGGTCGCAGCCGTCGAGCCGGGGTACCTCCTCGAAGCGCACGGTCAGGCTGACCAGGCTTTTATGCAAGGCGCCGAACTGCTTGGCATGCCAGGCCAGGAGCGGCGGCACCGGCGCCGCCGATCGGCTGAGAAACACCGCCGTGCCGTCGATGCGCGGAAACGCGCCGGCCTGCAGCTTGCGCAGGAACTCCTCCGGGTCAGGCGCCCGTTCGAACAGCCGCGTCCGCACCGCGGTCACGCCTTTGCGCCAAGTCGTCATGATCAGAAAGACGCCGCTGCCGAACAGCAGCGGGATCCAGCCGCCCTCGGCGATCTTCAGCAGATTGGCGGCGAAGAACCCCAGATCGACGATCAGGAAGGCGCCGCAGACCGCGAGCACGAGCGGCAGCGACCAGTGCCAGCGCTCGCGCATCGCCGTACCGAGCAGGATCGTGGTCAGCAGCATGGTCGTCGAGACCGCCGTGCCATAGGCCCCGGCCAGCCGGTCCGAACTGCCGAAACCGATGGTCAGCGCGATGGTGAACACCATCATCACCCAATTCACCGTCGGCACGTAGATCTGGCCGTATTCGCGGTCCGATGTCTGATGGATCCACAGGCCGGGGAACCAGCCGAGCTGCATGGCCTGGCGCGTCAGCGAGAACGAGCCGGTGATGATCGCCTGGCTGGCGATGATGGTGGCCAGCGTCGCCAGCCCGACCATCGGATAGAGGCCCCAGCCCGGCACGATCTTGAAGAACGGGTTGTCGGTCATGTCCGGCTGATCGAGCAGCAGGGCCGTCTGGCCGGCATAGCTCAGCAGCAGCGCCGGCAGCACGAGGCCGTACCAGGACGACCGGATCGGGTTGCGGCCGATATGGCCCATATCGGCATAGAGCGCCTCGCCGCCGGTCACGGCCAGGAACACGCCGCCCAGCGCGGCGAAGCTGCCCCAGCCGTGATCGGCCAGGAAGCGGACGGCATGGACCGGATTGACCGCGGCGACGACCGCCGGATGCCGGACGACACCGACCGCGCCGATCACACCGATCGTGACGAACCACAGTGTCATGACCGGCCCGAAGATCTTGCCGATGCGCGCCGTGCCGAGTTGCTGGCAGCCGAACAGCCCAAGCAGGATGGCGACTGCGACCGGCATGATGAAAGGCTTCAGCGCCGGCGTCGCGACATTGACGCCTTCGAGCGCGCTCAGCACCGAGATCGCCGGGGTGATGATGCCGTCGCCATAGATCAGCGCGGCGCCGAACAGCCCGCAGGTGACCAGGAACAGGCCCTTCTCGCCGCTGTTGCGCCCGACCAGCGACATCAGCGCCAGGATGCCGCCCTCGCCGTGATTGTCGGCGCGCATGACGAAGACGCAGTATTTGAGCGAGATCGTGATCAGCAGCGCCCAGAAGATCAGCGACAGGATGCCGAGCGCGAATTCCGGCGTGAGATGCCCGCCGGACGCGCCGATCACCGCCTGCAGCGTGTAAAGCGGGCTGGTGCCGAGATCGCCATAGACGATGCCGAGCGCAGCCAGCGCCGCGCCGGCGTGGTGCCGGCCGCCTTCTGCTCCGTCCGAATCTTGCCTGGGGCCTGGGCTGCGCTGACGGTCATCCGCTTGCTCCGCATGGATGTGGTCGTTCGGGCGGGACCCGAGTATGGCCCGCTTGCCCATGCCTGACTAACCGCCGAAAGCGGAAACCGCTCCCGGGGCCATCATGCCGCAGCGGATCTGGGGGATAGGCTGTGTCTCCGCCTGCGCGCATTTCGAGCATATTCGCCGGGGTTTCCACAAGCGCACAATTGAGTGGCACCCAGTGGGGCGGGCGTCCCGCCCGCCAGCCGGCATAGCCTTTCGCGCGAGAGAATTGCGGGCTCATGCCGGCAAGGCGGGCGGGGACGCCCGCTCCACTGAAGAGCGGAGCCGGCGGCAATATCTTTACAGCCTCGACCCGTCACGCCGGCGGGTCGGCCCCGCTCTGCGGCGGCATCGCCTGGGGCTCAGCCGCCGCAGCCGGCGCTATGGCTTTGCGCCGCGCCTCGCCTTCCATTTGGGCGATGTATATTGCGGCCAATTCGGGATCGGCCGTTCATTGCGGATCGCGAGTTCGTTTTGAACGGAAACCGGCGGCGAAAGAGAGGGGTCCAGATCGCCGAAATACATCCGGGCATAATTGGGCCTGACGCCACGGTCGCGGATGAAGGCGGATCCGACCTCCTCGGCCGAATCCTTCAACAACCGCTTGTCGTGCCGGCCGCTGGCCAGCTCCGCGCGCAGCTCGGCCAGCAGATCCTCGATATCGTCCGGCATGAGCCGCATGTCGAAGGGCAGCGCCTCCGCAGCGTAACGCTCTGCCGCCTCGCGACGTTCGGCCAGCTCCTTGGCCGGATCGGGCTTGCACCACCGGCTGCGCGGGCGCTCGGGCGCGGGCGGCGGGGTGTCGGAACCGGATGGGTCGGGCTGCGTCTCGGACGGCGGCGCCGCCAGATCCTCAAGCAGCTTCAGCTCCAGCGCGATATCGTAGCGCGCGAGCCGGCTCAGGCGGAACAGCGCCAGCGACATCTCGCCGGGCGGAGTCGCCCGCGGCGGCGCTTCGCTCGACACTTCGGCCGCTGGAGCCTCGGCCGCCGGCATCTCCGCCGCCGGGATCTCGATCAAGGCGTCCTTCGCCGCCTCCGCCCGCGCCTCGGCGCCAAGCGCACGCCGCTCCTCGGCCGCATCCCGCCGGTTCATCCGTTCCGCCGCTTCGAGCGCCAGTTCGGTAAACCGCCGCAGCGTCCGGACATGCAGCTCGGTCCGCGCCGCCACCGTCTCGCCGGCAAGGCAAGACGCGCCATCCGGCAGCGGATCGCTGGGCGGCGCCTCAGGCGCGGGTTGGAACGAGGGCAAATCTTCCATAGAACAAATCATATACAATCTGTCCATTCGCGAGGCAAGCCGTTTTTATCGAGGCCGGCTCCAAGGCGAGAGGCGTCCGGTAAGCCCATTCGGTCTGCTTCGGTGATGAGTACGTGATCGGCGGGATGTGGCCCCCTTTTTGTCGTCATGGCCGGGCTTATCCCGGTGATGACGGTCAGAGGGAAGCGAGCATCGGCGACATTTGTTAGAGACCCAGCACTAGCCGCCCGCGATCCTGCCGTCGGCGCCAAGCGGAGTCAGACATATTTGCAACGGACGGCGTGCCCCTATACCCCGCCAAGCAGACGCCGGGCCGCCGGGGTCCACGCACCGGGATCTTCATCGAGCAGATGGTTGAGGGCGACCGCTTCCGGATCTGCCGCGGTCGCCTGACGACAAAGGGCCTCGACGAACGCCTCAGGCATTTCGGTGATGGCGAACGCCATGCGGTCGCGACGTTTGAGGCGCCGATATTCGGCTGCCGACATCAGCACCAAGCAATCGCGGCCATGATTGGTGATGGCGACCGGATCATGCAGTGCCGCTTCCTGAACTGGACTGACGTTGCGCTGAAGATCCTGGGACGGAATACGGCGCATGCGATAATCCTATATAAAAATGCCGACGTTTTGGCGCTCTTCATGCACCGCCATGAGAACCGGGAGTTAGCTTGATATTCTCGACACACGAATTTTCCGGCATACATATCCGACCTATGGAGGCTGCCGATCTACCGTTCATTACCGCACTCGCCGTCCAACTCGGCTATAGCCCGAGCGTGGATCAGGTGATAGAGCGCTTCGACTTGCTCCGGCCTCAAGCATCGGTGGGATTCTATGTTGCATATACCAATGCGTCGATGGTCGCAGGTTGGATTCATGTCTATGGCGTCCATACCCTGGTCTCGACATCTTACGCTGAGATTGGCAGCATTGTCGTTGATGAGGGTGCTACGACTGCGTGGTATAGGGCGCACTTTAATGGAACGAGCGGAGCAGTGGGCGCTCGATCATGAATACCAGGAAGTCGCTTGCGCTCTGGCCATCATCGCCTCGAAGCTCATCACTTCTACCGGCGGATCGGCTACGAAGTAGCACGAGCCAGCCATACATTCCGCCGCCATCTTAAGTCATGATCTCGCGGCCTTCTTACGTAGAAGGAAACGACGAAGATGCGACAGCCTTGGCTAGAGCAGAGCCTGCGAAAGTTTGTGACCGTTCATCGGGACAAGTCGGCGATGCCGATCTACCCAAGGACGGCCCCACCGCCATCCCCCCACCGAATGCCACGTCCCCTCATTCTCCGTTGGACGGAACGCCCCCACCCCGCGACACTGCCCCGAACACAGGCGGAGGGAACGGCCCATGGCCGAGCGCGGCAAGCCGCTCGACGGGATTCTGGTGGTGGCGCTGGAGCAGGCGGGTCGCGGCGCCCTATTGCAGCGTGCGGCTGGCCGATGCCGGGGCGCGGGTCATCAAGATCGAGCGGCCCGAGGGTGATTTCGCGCGCGGCTATGACGCCTCGGTCAAGGGGCTGTCGAGCTATTTCGTCTGGCTCAACCGCGGCAAGGAGAGCCTGGTCGCCGATATCAAGGACCCGGCGGATGCGGCGCTGCTGCACCGGATCCTGGCGCGGGCCGATGTCTTCATCCAGAACCTGGCGCCGGGGGCCGCGGCGCGGGCCGGCTTCGGCTCGGATGAGCTGCACCGGCGCTATCCGCGGCTGATCACGCTCGACGTCTCGGGCTATGGCGCCGGCAACAGCTACACCGAGATGAAGGCCTATGATCTGCTGGTCCAGGCCGAAAGCGGCCTCGCCTCGATCACCGGGCATCCGGCCGGGCCGGGCCGGGTCGGCGTCTCGGTCTGCGACATTGCTTGCGGCATGGCCTCGCATTCGGCCGTGCTCGAAGCCTTGATCCAGCGCGGCCGGACCGGCGAAGGCAGCCGGCTCGAAGTCAGCCTGTTCGACGGCATGGCCGATTGGATGAATGTGCCGCTGCTCTATTTCGAAGGCACCGGCAAACCGGTCGAGCGGGTCGGGCTGGCGCATCCCTCGATCTGTCCTTATGGCGCCTTCGAGACTTCGGACGGCAAGCTCGTGCTGATCTCGATCCAGAACGAGCGCGAATGGGCAGTTTCTGCGCCCATGTGCTGGACGAGCCGGGCCTGCCGGCGCAGCCGGGCTATGAAAGCAACACCGCGCGGGTCGCCAACCGGCCCGAAGTCGATGCCCGCGTTGCCCGCGCGTTCCAGGCGCTGAGCCGCGACGAGGCCGCCGCCCGGCTCGGCACGGCGCGCACGGCCTATGGCTTCGTCAACGGCCTGCCGGAGCTGGCCGCCCATCCGGCGCTGCGCCGGGCCGCGGTCGAGACGCAGAACGGCCTCGCCTCGATCATCGCGCCGCCGGCGCTGCGCGACGGCGAAGCGCCCCGGCTCGGCGCGGTGCCGGCGATCGGCGAGCATAGTGCCGGGATCCGCCGGGATTTCGCAGGAGAGGCCGCATGAGCCAGCCGATCACCGAGGAAGACCTGATCGCCAGCATCGCCGATGCGCTGCAATTCATCTCCTACTACCACCCGGCCGACTACATCCGGCATCTGGCCGGCGCCTGGGCTGAGGAGGAGAGCCCGGCCGCGCGCAACGCCATGGCTCAGATCCTGGTCAATTCGCGCCTGGCCGCCTATGGCCGCCGGCCGATCTGCCAGGATACCGGCGTCGCGAATGTCTTCATGAAGATTGGCATGGGTGCGCGCTTCGCGACCGATCGGCCGCTCGGCGAGCTGGTCGATGAGGGCGTGCGCCGGCCTGGAAGAACGAGGCCAATCCGCTGCGCGCCTCGATGGTGGCGAAAACGGCGTCGGCGTCGAGCGCCGAGGTGTCGATCAGCACGGCATCCTCGGCCGGCTTGAGCGGCGCCGTCGCGCGCGCACTGTCGCGGGCGTCGCGTGCCTGCAGATCGGCCAGCACGGCGGCGGCGTCGCCCGGCTCGCCGCGTGCCGCCAATTCCTTGAAGCGCCGCTCGGCCCGAGCGCCGATATCCGCCGTGACGAACAGCTTGAGCGGCGCGTCCGGGCAGACCACCGTGCCGATATCGCGCCCATCGAGCACGGCACCGCGTTTGCCGGCGGGTGGCTCGGATGCGAAGCGGCGTTGGAAGTCGAGCAGCAGCGCCAGCGCACGCCCGGATGGGCCGCCACGACCGAGGAGGCACGGGCGACATCCTCGTCGCGCAGCCGCGGATCGCTGAGACTCGTCGGATCGAGACGGTGAGCGCAAGCCTCTGCCACCGCGGCATCGGCCGGCGCGTGTCCGGCCGCCAGCACATCGCGGGCGACGGCCCGGTAGATCGCCCCGGTGTCGAGATAAGCGAGATCGAAACGGTCGGCCAGACGCCGCGCCAGCGTGCCCTTGCCGGAGGCCGCCGGCCCGTCGATCGCGATGGTGAGGGTCCGGCTCACGACACCGGCTCGACCGAAGCGCCAAGCTTGCCCATCAGGCCGGCGAAATCGGGGAAGCTGGTCTCGATCGTGGCGCCGTCATCGATCTCGACCGGCGCCCGCGCCGCAGGTACCCAGCACCAGGAACGCCATGGCGATGCGGTGATCGAGCCGCGCCGCGATCCGGCCGCCACCGGGCGGCTTGCCGCCGCAGCCTTCGACGATCAGCGTCGAGCCGTCGATTTCGACAGAAACCCCGCAGGCGGCGAGGCCGGTCGCGACCGCTGCGAGGCGGTCGCTTTCCTTGACCTTGAGTTCGTCCAACCCATGCATCACGGTCCGCCCGGTGGCGCAGGCTGCGGCGACGGCCAGGATCGGGTATTCGTCGATCATGCTCGGCGCACGCTCTGCCGGCACGGTGATTCCGGTGAGATGGCTGCCGCGAATGCGCAGGTCGCCGACCGCTCGTCGCCTGAGTCGCGCGGGTTCAGCACTTCGATCGAAGCGCCATTTCGAGAAGTGTGGCGATCAGCCCGGTGCGCAGCGGGGTTCAGGCCGATATTCTCCAGCACCAGATCCGAACCCTCGGCGAGCAGGGCCGCGGACCATCGGAAAGGCCGCGGAGGACGGATCGCCCGGCAGGTCGAGCGCCGCCGGTGCGAGCTCGGGCTGGCCTTGCAGCTCGATCCGCCGGCCGCCATGCTCGATCGGCTCGACCGTCACCTGGGCCCCGAAATGCCGCAGCATGCGCTCGCTATGGTCGCGGGTCGGCACGGGCTCGATCACCGTGGTGCGGCCCGGCGTGTTGAGCCCGGCCAGCAGCACCGCGGACTTCACCTGGGCCGAGGCGACCGGCAGGCGGTATTCGATCGGCATCGGCGTCGCGGCACCGGTCACCGCCAGCGGCAGCAGATTGCCGGCCCGGCCGGTGAACTGCGCGCCCATCTGTTCAAGCGGCCGGGTCACGCGGGCCATCGGCCCGCTTGGTCAGCGAAGCATCGCCGGTGAAGACAGTGACGATCGGATGGGTCGCGACCAGCCCCATCAGCAGCCGGACGCCGGTGCCGGAATTGCCGAGATCGAGCACGCGGTCGGCCTCGACCAACCCGCCGACGCCGACGCCGTCGACCGTCCAGATGCCGTCTTCCTGCCGCTCGACCCGCGCGCCGAGCGCAGCCATCGCAGCACCGGTGCAGCGCACATCATCGCCTTCGAGCAATCCGCGGATGGTCGTGCGGCCGACGGCGAGGCCGCCGAGGATGAGCGCGCGATGCGACCATGGACTTGTCGCCGGGCACACGGGTCCGGCCGGTCAACGGGCCGCCGGGGCGTCCGATCAGGGGGGTTGGGCTGGACGTCACGGCGAGAATCACTCCGATTAGGATAAAAGATGGGGTGCAAGGCGGCCAGAACCCGCCGCGCGGCATTTTGGTTTTGACAGGCGGCGGCGATCATGGCAATTGCCGCGGTCCAATTCCTGAAATGTGACGACGGAGTTTCCGGTGGCCAATCCCGAATGGGGCACCAAGGCGCATCTGCCAGAACTGCGGCACGAAGTTCTACGACCTGCAGCGCGAGCCGATCGTCTGCCGAAATGCCAGACCGAATTCGACCCGGAGGCGTTCCTCAAGACGCGCCGGTCCCGCCCCGCCGCCGTCGCGGATAAGGAGCACGTCCCCGCCGCCGCGGCGACGCCGGATGCCGAGGAGGTCGAGGACGCGGAGGTGCTCGACGACGAAGAGGCCGTGGTCGCCGAGGGCGCCGAGGAAGAAGACGAGGACATGATCGAAGACGCGTCCGAACTGGGCGAGGACGAGGACGACTGGCCGAAGTCATCGAGAATGTCGATGAAGAGGAAGAGCGCTGATCGGAAGAAGGACGGGTGCGCCACCCGCATGGGTGGCTTGCCCGACATGCGCATTTTTCCCTTGCGCAGGGGCCGACCCGGCAATAGGTTCGCGCTCCCGATCACGGGGTCATAGCTCAGTTGGTAGAGCGCTACAATGGCATTGTAGAGGTCTGCGGTTCGATTCCGCATGGCTCCACCAATTTCTCAAGGGTTAGCTGGCGACGGCTAACCCCTTGTTCGTTTCGCAAAACCGTTCGGGATTCGGATCGTCCCTGCCGTCAAATCGGTGCGGATAGCCGATCCCAAGCGCCCAGAGCGAGCAGACCGGAGAAGCCGATCACGGCGACCGCTCCGGCGACGGCCAGCAGGCGTTCGAGCTGCTCGCCACGCCGGCTCGAATCGGACGCGATACGTTTCATCAGGCCGCGGGCGACGATGCTGAGCACGCCGACGATTGCCACGGTCAACCCCATGCCGAGCGATAGAGCGAACACGGCGGCGGCGCCGATCAGCAATGCGCCATTGGCCATGGAAAACAGCATGATGATGATCGCGCTGGCGCAGGGCGCGATACCCGCGAAGAGGGTCAGGATCTGCTGAAACCCAGCCTGCGCGAAGGCCTGAAGGCAGCGGCATGATTATGTCCGGCATGATGATGGTCGTCATGAGGCCTCGCCCGGAAATGATGGACCGTGATGGTGGGCATGGCCGCGACCGGTTGCGGCGCGCCACAGCATGACCAGGCGAGCAGCGCGACCAGCCCATAGCTGAAGAGCTCGACGACAGCACCCTGCAGCCGCACTTCGGTCTGCAGCTCATGCAGCACCGCGGCCAGGGACCAGGACAGCGATGGATCGCGGTCAACACCCTGCAGCAGCGAGATCACGCCGCCCAAGGACGATACCGCTGGTCCATCTCGCATCGGTCGTGACCAGATAGGCCGCGACCAGCGACTTGCCGTGCCCCGGCCCGGCGGCATGCAGCACGCCCCACAGAAAGGCGATCGCCAGGACGGTCAGCAAGGCAGCGGGCGACCCGGTGTCCCGCACGATGCGGATCTCGCTTGAGACCCCAGCTGTTCAGTCGGTTCTGTGTTCGCGCCAGGCGCTGAACCAGGCCACCCATCAGCGACGGGCCCGCTGAAGCGGTGTCCTGCACCGGCGCCGGATCGGCCCCGGCGGGACGCCCCGAACGGGGTCGGCAAGGGCCGCGGTCGTCGTGCCAGGCACAACAGCAGGACGAGCAGGAAGACGGCGCATCAGGATGGGGATCCGCTATAGGTACAGGTGACGAGATCGGTATCGGCCTTGCCCCAGCCGATGGTTTCGCGCCAGACTGTCGAGCGGACGCATTTCGCGCCGAGCGGCTGGCCATCGACGATTTCGACCGGCGCATCCGGGGCCAATTCGAAGTCGATGTAGTATTCCTGATCGAAGGTCGTGAATTCGAACGTGTTCCACGCCGCCGGCTTGATCGGGGCGAGCGTATCGTGAAGCCGTAGACCGCCTTGTCCGCCGTCGAACCGCGCATCGAAATCGGTGAATTTATCGAGCGGCAACGTCTCGCCATTGATCTTGGCCGACGCGAAGAAATGCTTGGCGGTCACCGGCGAGAAATGCTGTTCCCGCAGGCTCAACACATCCTCGGCGGTGATCGGACCTTTCGGCGTCTTGGTGTAGTCGGAACGCAGCGTCGAGCTGTACATCTCGTCGAAAGCGCCATTCCACGCGGAGCGCCTTCGCACCCGATTTGTCGAAGATGACCTTCAGCTGGTATTCGATGAAGATATGCGGATGGGCCTCGGCCGTCATGGGCGCGATGAGCGCCAGCAGGAAGGCATCGCCGTCAAGAGGCGGGACAGGGCGGGCCCGCGGAACCGGACCCGGGCATGCAGCGCGGGCCGGCCGTATCGTTTCACGGTCACTTCGCGCGCATGCCTTTCACCGAGATTTCGACAGCTTTCGTCCGCCAGGACTGGACAAGGCCTCCGCGGCCGGACGCGATGATAATCGCAATATATAACATAACAATAAAAAAGGCGGCGCCGGTCGAGAGAGCGGCTGCGGAGGCCGGGCTCAGTCGGCGCTGCCAAACTCAGGCGGCGACGCGGCCGAGGGCAGTTCAGGGCAGAGCAGCAGACGAGCAGCGCCGGTACCCTGCACCGGCGGCGACCGATGCACCACGCCGCTGCCCGGCTCGGCATGGTCGCCCTTGAACAGCGCGACGTCGCCGTTCGACAACGCCTCGATCGGACCGTCATAGGCTCTTTGCTGCCGAAGCGCCTGCGCGGCATGCTCTGCCGCGACGATTTGCGTCGCCGGACCGCAATAGGTCGCGAGGAGCCGCAAACGCACGCGATCTTTGTGGAATCGCCAGCAGCCGTCATGCGTCATGGCCTCCAGACGCAGATCGACAAGGTCGCTCTGCGCCAGCAGCGCAAACCGGGCCGCGAGGTCGATGATGTCCGCGCCAGCAGCCGCGCCGGCAGGCTATGGGGCGCGCCAAAACAGATGGGGAATGGCCCCCGGCGGGACCGTCCACCGGCACGAGGATACGGCCGCCCGGATACTGGGCCGATGAAAGCCGGCCCAGCCACGCTCCGATCGCCGACGGCAGCGCCCGACGCCAGAGCGCGAGACCGATCGACGGCTCCGAGATCCGGCCGAGCACGCCGGCGTCTTCGCCTTGCGCGATGCAATAGGCGAACGGGCTCTCCCCGCCGGCAGGCATGCCGCGCTGCAATGCTGCGGACATCAGGCCTCGCTGCGCTTCCAGACCGGAAACGGATCCGGCAGGCGCCGCCAGGCGGCAATGTCCATCGGCTCGGCCTCGACATCGCCGACCAGGCAGGCATCAAGCCGGCGGCGGATCGCCGCCTTGTCCATCTCGGAGCCGATGAAGACGATTTCCTGGCGGCGGTCGCCATAGACCTCGTCCCAGTTCTGCTCGACCTGACGACGCCAGCTTGGATCCGCCGGCCAGCGCGCCTTGGGTACCGCCGCCCACCAGAAGCCCATTGCTTCGGTCCGCACCAGGGCGCCCGCCTGACTCAGCTCGCCGACCCAATCCGGCCGGGTCGCCAGCCAGAAATGGCCCTTGGCGCGGATGACGCCCGGCCAGGGCGAATTGACGAAGCGGTGGAATTTCCGGGGATCGAAGGGTCGGCGCGTTCGGTAGACGAAGCTGCCGATACCGTATTCCTCCGTCTCCGGCTTGTGCTCGGCAAAGCCGTACAGCTCCTTGAACCAAGCGGGATGTTCCTGCGCCTTTTCATAGTCGATCGAAACGGCCGGTATCGAGCACGCGATCGAGATCGACCCGGCTGGACACCGTCTGCACCAGATCGGCCTCGGGGTTGAGGGCGCGGATGATTTTGCGCGCAGCCTCCGCCTGATCCGCGCTCGCGGCATCGAGCTTATTCAGGACCACGACATCGGCGAACTCGATCTGGTTGACCAGCAGGTCGACCAGGGTGCGATCATCGGCGTCGCCCAGCGCCTCGCCGCGGTCCTTGAGGAAATCGCCGGATGCGTAGTCGTTGAGCAGGTTTACCGCATCGACCACGGTCACCATCGTATCGAGCGGGCGACGTCGCCCAGGCTCCGGCCGGCTTCGTCGCGGAAATCAAAGGTCGCGGCAATCGGCAGTGGCTCGGAAATCCCGGTCCGATTCAATCAGCAGATAGTCGAAGCGTCCCGCCGCAGCCAAGCGCCGGACCTCGGTCAGGAGATCGTTCGCGCAGCGTGCAGCAGATGCAGCCATTGGTCATCTCGACCAGTTGCTCGTCGGTGCGCGATAAGCCGCCGCCACCCGCGCGGATGAGATCGGCATCGATATTCAACTCGCTCATGTCGTTTGACGATCACGGCGACGCGCTTGCCGGCGCGATTGTTGAGGATGTGGTTCATGAGTGTCGTCTTGCCGGCGCCGAGAAAGCCGGAGAGCACGGTCACGGGGAGGCGTCGGTCCATTGCGATATCCATCGGTGAGCGGGCGGAAGGGCGCATAGAAAATGCAATGTTATAATATCAACAATCCAGCTTACTCTTCGATCGGAACCCGCCTCCCGGCCAGCCGCGGAGGTCGTGTTCGTCCCAGCGCACCTGATCGGGGTTACCCTGTGCCCGGCCGCCCGGTACGATCGAATGATCGCCGGCGCGACGAGGGCGCGAGAGCTACATCGAGGGAGATATCAATGGCCGAAGATGGATCGTATTCCCGCGGACGAAGCCGCGATCGTCGCAGCCCCCAGCTCCGCACGATCTTCGTCGCCGCGCACGAGAACGGACCTCGCTCAGTTCGAGACCGTCGTGGCGCCGGGCTATTATATGTACGATGGCGGCATGCGCTTCGACGGCAGTACCATCCTCGATCTCGTGAAGGCGCAATACGCCGCGGCAGACGGTTCGAATGGAATGTGACCGAGCCCGATATCCATATCGACGGCGATACGGCCTGGGTCGCCTATGTCAATCGGGGCAAGCGTCACCGATTCCCATGGCACAAAGCCGCAGAGCTGGCTGGAATCCGCCTTCCTGCGGAAGCAGGGCGGTGCCTGGAAGATCGCCTTCCTGCACAGCACCCGCGCCGCCGCCTGAACCCGGGCAGTGCTACTCCGCCGCCTGCATCGCGTGTTCGCCGGGGAGCAGCTTGGCTGCTCCCGGCATAGCGCCGGGCCAGGACGGTACAGGCGATCAGCTGGACCTTGGTGGAACAGCATCAACGGCACGACCAGCATGCCGACACTGTCAACCGCAGATGTCAGCTCATGTGGATTAGCGGACGCTAAGCTGACGTCGCAAATCGACCCGATTGACCCAACCCAACCATCGGGAAGCGATGCCGTCCCGGCGAAGTCGTTCATCGCGGCAACTCTTTGCCAGACTGCTCAGCCACCATGTAGGCGGCGCACCAGTCCGGTCCAGTTCGCGTCGCGCTGCCCAATACGCTTCTCGTGCTCGCCGTGAGCGGCCTCCGCCCGCCGAAGCGCGTGCGCCAAGTCGCTTGCGGAGCCGAACGACGGCCGTGCCACGTTCGACACGTAACGGGTCCCGGGTCGTGATTTCCTGCAGGTGCCAGCCGTTGCCGTCGGGATCACTGAATAAGGCGCGCGAGCGGCGGGAAAGACGCCTCTGAATGGAGGCCGCTGCCCCGGCCTTCCGGGCCGTCGTGGAAGAACTCGCCGACCTTCGACACCGGCGGCGACCAGGTGGTCCCTGGCGCTACGATGTCGGTAACGATCAGGAATGCCTTGGCTGAACCGGAGCGGCCGACGTGGGACGTTCTTGCCGAAATGGACCGAACAACCGGAGCCCGCTGGCGTGAACTGGACCAAGCGGAAATCTTCGCCGGCGGAGCGGTCAATGTCGAGCCGCCATCCGATCCTCCCGTAAAACTCCTTCGAGCGCTCGACATCCGAAACGGGGATGACGACGACCTCGAGCTTCATGTCAGTTCCCGCGACGCCCGCGTTTCTTGCTGCGTCGTCACTACGAACTTCATTGGTGCTCATGGATACCTCCTGTGTTCTGCGGGGTACGAAGAAATGAGGCGGCGGAGCAGTTCTCAAACGGCTTGAATCTTCGGTGGATGGCTCAAAAATGGAAGACGGCAGGGGCGCCACGGACAAGCACGCTCGTTTATGTCAGATGATCTGCCGAATGATGCCGCGATGCACGAGTCCGAATATAGCCCTTCGCGTCTATCCGGGGCTCATCGAGATTACCGCCATTGAGGGGTAAGCGGACCACCCCGCAACATCGGGGGCGACGATGCGTGGCGCTAGATGGCCAGGGTATCGCAGACTTGCCAATTGGAGCGTGTCGCGGGCTGCAGCATCATAGGGGAAACGCGAGAGAGTAGTACCCCTCTTCATCGGCCGTGGCGCCGGGCTACCCTATGTACGATGGCGGCATGCGCTTCGACGGCGATACTGCCTGGGTTGCCTATGTCAATCGGGGCAGCGTCACCGATTCCCATGGCACAAGGCCGCAGAGCTGGCTGGAATCCGCCTTCCTGCGGAAGCGGGGCGGTGCCTGGAAGATCGCCTTCCTGCACAGCACCCACGCCGCCGCCTGAACCCGGGCGGCGCTACTCCGCCGCCTGCATCGCATGCCCGTTCGGGGCGTCCTGGCTGCTCGCGGCGTAGCGCCGGGCCAGGACGGCGCAGGCGATCAGCTGGACCTGGTGGAACAGCATCAGCGGCACGACCAGCACGCCGACGCTGGCGGCCGGGAACAGGATGCTGGCGAGCGGCAGCCCGCTGACCCAGGCTCTTCTTCGAGCCGCAGAACAGGATCGCGATCTCGTCTTCCCGCGAGAAGCCGAGCAACCGGCTGCCGGCAATGGCGATGCCATCAGCACGCCCAGCAGACCGATACAGACCGCCAGCAGCAGCGCCAGATTGGCCGGCGGCAATTGCTGCCACAGCCCGCCCAGCACGGCCGCGCTGAAGGCGGAATAGACCACCAGCAGGATCGAGCCGCGATCGACGATCGCCATCGGCCGCCTTGTTGCGGATGAGCCAAGGTCCGATCCGGGTATGCAGCAGCTGGCCGAGCACGAAGGGCAGCACGAGCTGCTCCATCAGCGAGATGACGGTGTGCGCCGTCCAGGTCTGGCCGCGGGCACCGGCCAGCAAGGCCAGCAGCGCCGGGTGATGAAGATGCCGAACAGATTGGATGCGGCAGCGCTGCACACTGCAGCCGCGACGTTGCCGCGGGCGATCGCGGTAAAGGCGATCGAGGCCTGCAACGGTCGACGGCAGCGTGCACAGGAACAGGATGGCCGAGCGCCAAGGTCGGCCCGAGGATCGGCGCCACCGCCGTCTGCACGCCGAAGCCCAGCAGCGGGAAGATCACGAGCTCAAGGCGAAGACGGCGATATGCAGCCGCCAATGCTTCACCCCTCGATCACCGCCTCGCGCGGCAGTCGCGCGCCATGCAGGAAGAACAGCAGGCCAAACTGCGGACTGCGCCAGGAATTCCACGATCTCGGCAACGGTCCCCCGGCCGGGCAGACAGGTTGCGAGCGCCACCGTCCCCAACAGGGCCATGGTGAATTTGTCGGCAGGAATTGGGCGAGGCGGGGCATCGTAAATCATCCGTCTGGTCAATGTGCTTACGATTTAGCGAATCCGGCGCTCATTGTGTAGACCGATAAAACTGTTACTGCTATAGAGAAATCGAATGGGCGTGTACGATGTTCGACCCTGCCCTGCTCAGCAGCTTCAAGATGGTGGCCGAGACACACAGCTTCAGCGAGGCGGCGCGGCGGCTCAACCTGCGCCAGCCCACGATCAGCCAGCATGTCGCCCGGCTGGAGCAGGAGGTCGGCCGCCGCCTGTTCGTGCGCGACACCCATTCTGTCGTGCTGACCGCCGATGGCGACGCGATGCTGACCCATGCCGAGATTATCCTGCAGGCCCATGAGCGCGCGCGCCGCGCACTTCGCCGGGCGGAGCTGCATGGCCGCGTGCGCCTCGGCACTTCCGAGGATTTCGTCTCGAGTCGCCTCCCCGCCCTGCTGCGCGACTTCACGCAGCGCCATCCGGCCGTCGATCTCGAACTGGTGTTGGCACTGAGCGGCCGCCTGGTCGAGCTCTATGATGCCGGCCAGCTCGACCCTTGTCCTCGGCAAGCGGCGTTTGGGCGACGATCGCGGCCGGCTGATCCGGCGCGAAAAGCTGGTCTGGGTCGGCACCGCGCCCAGCCTGCCGGGGCCCGACCAGCCGCTGCCGCTGATATTGTTCCCGGAACCGAGCATCAGCCGTGCTGCCTGCTGTGCTCGATGCGCTGGCCCGCGCCGGTCGCGCCTGGCGCATCGTCTGCACCAGCGCCAGCCTGACCGGGCTGCTCGCCGCCGCCGAGGCCGGGCTCGGCGTCACCGTCCAGGCGCGCAGCCTGATCTCGCGCGGCCTGAACGAGCTGCCGCCGGAGCTGGGCCTGCCCGATCTGGGCGAGATCGAGTTCACCGTGCTGGGTGCCGACCGGCCGCCGACCACGCCGGTCGGTGCGCTGGCCGATCTGCTGATCACCAATACTCACCGGCTGCAGGCCGAGCGCTGACTGGCATTGCAGAGACGCGCGGCCTATCATGCCGCGGCCTGCAATGTTCCGGTCATGGACATGAAACTCCGCGCAAAATTCAATCTGGCGATCTTTGCTGCCTTCATCATCGGCTTCGTCGGCGCGGGGTTTTTCCTGCACGATCTCTTCGTCGAGGATGCGCGCAGTCAGGTGCTGCAGAATGCCCGCATCATGATGAGCGCGGCCAATGCGATCCGGGATTACACGACGCACGAGATCGAGCCGGTGCTGGGCAGCGAAGTGAACGGCCGTTTCCTCGCCATCTCGGTGCCGTCCTTCGCGGCCCAACCAATTTCAAGCAGGTCCAGGCCGGCTTCCCGGATTTCGTCTACAAGGAAGCGACGCTGAATCCGACCAACCCGCTCGACCGGACGACCGATTGGGAGGCCGATTTCGTCAACGCGTTCCGACGCCAGCCCGATCTGAAAGAGATGATCGGCGAGCGCGAGACGCCGAACGGACGATCGCTCAGCCTGGCCCGGCCGATCACGATCGGCGATGCCGATTGCCTGACCTGCCACAGCACGCCGGACCGGGCGCCGGCGGCAATGACCAAGGTGTACGGCACGGCCAACGGTTTCGGCTGGCAGCTGCACGAGACGATCGGCGCGCAGATCGTCTCGGTGCCGATGGCGCTGCCGCTGCACAAGGCGCAGACCGTGTTCATCACCTTCATGGCCATCCTGCTCGGTGTGTTCCTGGCCATCGTGATCATCCTCAATGCGCTGCTGCACTACGTCATCATCAAGCCGGTGGTGAAGGTGGCGTCGGTCGCCAATGAGGTGAGCCTGGGCAATCTCCAGGCGGAAGAATACGAGAAGCCGGGCAATGACGAGATCTCCTCGCTCTCGGCCTCGTTCAACCGGATGCGTCGCAGCCTGGAAAGCGCGCTCAAGCTGCTGGACCCGCCATCTTGAGCACTGAAACCGCATGACCGCCGACACCCTGCCCGAAGCCCTGGGCCGCTATCGGCCGCTGCGCATCCTCGGCCAGGGCGCGGCCGGCATCGTCTATCTGGCGCAGGATCCGGTGCTCGACCGCCGGGTGACGGTCAAGGTCATCCGCACCGACGGGCTCGATGCCGAGACCCGGGACGACTATCTCGAACGCTTCAAGGTCGAGGCCAAGGCGGCCGGGCGCTGCAGCCATCCGGGCATCGTTGCGATCCACGACTATGCCGAGGGCGAATGGCGCGCCCTTCATCGTCATGGAATATGTCGAAGGCCCGACGCTGCACCATGCCGTGCACGACCCCGTCGCTGCGGCCGACGCTCGACCCCATCGGCATCACGCTGCAAATCCTCGACGCGCTCGAGGCGGCCCACCGCCTGCACATCACCCATCGCGACATCAAGCCGGCCAATATCCTGATGACCCGCGACGGCCGTACGAAGATCGCCGATTTCGGCATCGCGCGGCTCGATCACGTGATGCTGACGCAATATGTCGCGATGATCGGCACGCCCAGCTACATGGCGCCGGAACAGGCCGGCGGCCAGCCGATCGACCATCGCGCCGATCTGTTCGCGACCGGCGCCATCCTGTTCGAGATGCTGGCCGGCAAGCCACCGTTCCAGGGCAGCACTTTGGCCGAGACCCCTGGCCAATCTGCTCGGCCCGGCGCCGGCATCGCTGGCGGCGATCCCGCCGGCGCTGGCACCGGTCCTGGCCCGCGCCCTGGCCAAGGCGCCGGACGCCCGGTTCCAATCGGCCGGCGGATTCGCGGCAGCCTTGCGCGAGGTCGCAGCCGGGAGAGCCGGCAACGACGCGACGATCGTCGCGGTGCCGAGGCCCGGCCCGCGGGCGGAGTCGCTGACCGGCTCGACCGCCGCGGCGCGCTGGGGCGCCGGATTTCTCAAGACCCTGGAAGACCTCCTTGCCGTCCATCTCGGGCCGATCGCCACGGTCCTGGTCCGTAATGCCGCGAGCCGCGCGAGCCGGCCGGAGGAAATCTATGACAGCCTGGCCAGCGCGCTGACCAAGCCCGCCGACCGTGCCGAGTTTCTGCGCCGGGCCGCCGCGCTGCGGCCATCCGGCGAAGCGACCCAGCATGCAGCCCCGATAGCCGCCGCGCCCCCGCCTCCGCCCGCCGCACCGACGATGCGCCCGACCCTGTCGCCGGCGGTGCTGCAGGCGGCCGAAACGGCGCTCGCCCATTACATGGGGCCGATCGCGAAGCTGCTGGTCCGCAGGGCCGCCGACCAAGCAGGTTCAATCGACGATTTCCGCGACCGGCTGATTGCCAACCTCGCCAAACCGGACGAGGCCGCGGCGCTCCGGCGCAAGCTGGCACAGGATCTGGACCGGCTTTGACGATCGATTCCCCATAGCCGCCGGCCAGACGCGATGCCAATAATGGCGCGAACACCCCAACCGCAGGAGGAGTATCGGATGCGCGCGCCGGTCCTTGCCGCGATCGCGATTTCGTTGCTGGCCATGCCGGCCGGGGCAGTGCCGCTGGCCCCGGCCTATCGCGCTGTCCCGACACCGTTGCTCGTCGATTTCGACCTCTTGAAACAGGCGGAGAAGCAGTCCGAGCAGGACAAGGCCGACGCAGCGGCCAAGAAAGCCGCAGCCGACGAGGCCGCGAAGAAAGCGGAAGCCGACAAGGCGGCAGCGGATGCGGCGAACGCCGCTCCGACACCGGCTCCGCACCCGGACGTTCCCCACGCTGCCACCGACGCGGCCAGCCCGGAGCCGCCCGCAAAGACGCAGGCCACGGCGCATGTCACGCTGAAACTGACCTCCGGCGTATCGGTCGGATCGGTCGAGCTGACCGGAACGCCGAGCGGCCTGAAGATCGGGCTCGATCTCTCCGATCTGCCGCCCGGCCGCTATTCGCTGCATTTCCTGGCGACACCGGGCTGCGACAAGCCCTTTGCCGGCAAGCCTTTCGCCCGTCAGCAAATGCCCGTGCTCTCTGCCGGCGCCGACGGCAAAATCACGGCCGAGCTGAGAGAGCCGCATCTGAGCATCACCGACCCCAATACCGGCCTGTTGTCCGGACGCGGCGCGGTCCTGGTCATGGTGCCGGATGGCGGGAGCGAGGAGCCCGGCGTTGCCCGTCTCGCCTGCGGTATCATCCGCGGCTGACACAATAAGCTTCATCCGGAAACGCTCGACACCCGGCCCCGGTCGCGTCTACGCTGCTGACAAAACTGTCAATTAGCCTGCCGAGGAAACGCATGCCCAGCTATAAGGCGCCCGTCGAGGATTTCCTGTTCCTGTTCCACGAGTTGCTCGAGATCGAGAAGCGGACGGACCTGCCCGGCTTCGCCGATCTGACGCCGGACATGACCGGCGCCATGCTCGAAGGCGGTGCAAAGTTCTTCGAAGAGGTGCTGCAGCCGCTGAACCAGATCGGCGACGAAGAAGGCTGCGTGCTGGGAGAACGGCGTGGTCCGCGCGCCCAAGGGCTTCAAGGAGGCGTTCCAGAAATTCTGCGACGCCGGCTGGAACCGGCTGAGCGCGCCCGAAGAGCTGGGCGGCGCCAATCTGCCTTCAGTCGTGACGCTGGCCTTCGGCGAGATGGGCTCCTCGGCCAATCAGGCCTTCGCCATGTATCCCGGCCTGTCCGGCGCCGCCTATTCGGCGATCTGGGGCACGGGCGAAGACTGGATGAAAGAGCATGTCGTGCCGCGCATGGTCTCGGGCGAATGGACCGGCACGATGTGCCTGACCGAACCGCATTGCGGCACCGATCTCAAGCTGATGAAGACCAGGGCCGTGCCGCAGCCGGACGGCACCTATCGCATGACCGGGACCAAGATCTTCATCTCGGGCGGCGATCACGACATGACCGACAACATCATCCATACGGTCATTGCCAAGATCCCGGATGAAGACGGCAAGCTGCATGACGATCTGGGCACGGTGAATTTCTTCATGGTGCCGAAATACCTGGTCGATCCCGAGACCGGTGCGGTCAAGGGCCGCAACGGCGTCTCGACCGGTGGCGTCGAGAAGAAGATGGGCATCAAGGGGCAACGCCACCTGCGTGCTGAATTTCGACGACGCCGTGGCCTATCGCCTGGCCGGCCGGTCGGGGAGCGGCGGCAAAGGCGGCAAGGGATCGAAATCGGCCGGGATGGCCGGCATGTTCGCCATGATGAACGGCGCCCGCATGGGCGTCGGCATGCAGGGCATCGCTGTCGGCGAAGTCGCCTATCAGAACGGCCGGGCCTATGCCCAGGAACGCCTGGCCGGCCGCGCGCTGACCGGCGTGAAGAACCCGACGGGCCGGCCGATCCGATCATCGTCTATCCCGATGTCCGCCGGCTGCTGATCTCGTCGCGTGCCTTTGTCGAAGGCGCCAGGGCACTGGCGGCCTGGGTCTCGCTGCTGTTCTCGGTCGGCCGGCATTCGCCCGACGTCCAGGAGCGCGAAGAGGCGAACGATCTGGCGCAGTTGCTGACGCCGGTGATCAAGGCCTATTTCACCGATAAGGGCTTCGAGGCGGCCAATGCTTCGATGCAGGTCTTCGGCGGGCACGGCTATATCCGCGAGCACGGCATGGAGCAATTCGTGCGCGATGCCCGCATCAACCAGGTCTATGAAGGCGCCAACGGCATCCAGGCGCTGGATCTGGTCGCGCGCAAGATGACGGCCAAGGGCGGCCGCGGCACCATGGCCTTCTTCGGCCGGATCAACGCCTTCATCAAGGCGAATGAGGGCGACGCCGCAATGGCGCCCTTCGTCCAGCCGCTCAAGCTCGGCCACCGCCGGCTGGGCGAGGCGGCCGGCTGGCTGATGCAGAACGCGCCGAAGAACTACGACCATGCCGGCGCCGCATCCTATGATGTCCTGACTTTGTTCGGCATCGTCAGCCTCGCCTGGATGTGGGCGCAGATGGCCAAGATCGCCCAGGTCAAGCTCGCGGCCAATGAGGGCAACCCGGAGTTCTACAAGCGCAAGCTGACGCTGGGCGAAATATTGGATGGAGCGTGAAGTCCCGTTGACCGCAGCACTTATCGAACGGATAAAGGCCGGCGCCGACACGCTGATGGAGCTTGACGCCGCGAGCTTCTGACCTTTCGGAGGGCAGCATGGTCGACCAGGAATTGCGTGCTGCGTTCGAAGACCGGGTGACCGGCTTCGGCAAATTCGTGCCGACGGCGATCGCCGGCAGCGTCGGGCTCGACCGCGCCTTCGCCGGCTTCGTCGACCAGGCGGCGCGCGGCGCCAAGGGTAATGACCTCGACGCAGCCGAACGTCTGGCGGCCGCTCTGGCGCGTGTCGCCTTCGCCACGCCAGAAGCGATCATGCTGGTCTATGACGCCTTCGCCCATGGCTGGCTCGGCAATGCGGCGGCGCTCGCCACGCCGACGACGCAAGCCGCAGCAGCGGCGCTGCTGCCCGAGCGCGCCGAGTTGCCCGAGCGATTCTGGACGGCATTCTGGAGCGTAGCGGAAGACGCCGCCACCGGCATTTCCGCCGGCGAGATCACCAGCCGGGGTCGCCGCACTGCTCGGCCTGCTGCCACCCGAATTCGAAGGCCGCGCCGAATCGGCCGCCCGCAACCATCCCGGCGCAGCCAACGCCGCCGACCGGCCGCTGCCGCCGCGCCTGACGCTGGAGATGCTGGCGGCCCAGCCCCGGGGCTCGCTCGGCGATGTGTTCTACCGGCTGATCACCGACAACAAATTCGACCTCGAAGTGCTCGACCGCGATGCGATCGGCCTCGGCCGGCTGCCGCCGGCGCTGAGCTATCTCAACACCCGCATCCTGCAGATGCACGACATCTGGCATCTGGTCGGCGGCTACCGGACCACGGCGCTGCACGAGGTCGCGATCTCCGCCTTCCAGGTCGCCCAGTTCAATCACAATTACTCGGCGATGTTCCTGGCCGTCGTCGTCGCTTCGGGCCGCTTCGCCTTTCCGCCGGGCCTGCCCGTCTTGCTGCAGGTCATGGCCGAAGCCTGGCTGCATGGCCGCACCTGCCCGAGCTTCATGGCAATCGGCTGGGAGGCGGAATGGCATCTCCCGCTCAGCGAGATCCGTACCAAATTCCGGATCAAGCCCTATGTCAGCCTGATCCCGGCCGATCTGGTCGAACGGTCGCGCGGCGCGGCTTGATTAATTCTTCGGCGGGGCTTCCTAAAAAATCTCAGTGGGGCGGCCGTCCCTGGCCGCCTTGCCGGCGGAGCGGGTAGTAACCGAGCTGGGCCGCTACGCCATCCAGCCCGGGACCGGCAGCTGTTTCTCGCGCAGGAATTCCGGGTTGAACAGCTTCGACTGATAGCGGGCGCCGCCGTCGCACAGGATTGTGACGATGGTATGGCCGGGGCCGAGTTTCGCGCGCCAGGCGGATCGCGGCGGCGACGTTGATGCCGGACGAGCCGCCGAGCACCAGGCCTTCATGTTCGACCAGGTCGAAGATCACCGGCAGCGCTTCCTCGTCGGTGATGCGCAGCGCGCCATCGATCGGGGCGCCTTCGAGGTTGCGGGTGATCCGGCTGTTGCCGATGCCTTCGGTGACCGAGCTGCCGGTCAGCGCCAGCTCGCCCTTCGTGTAGTAATCGAAGAAGGCCGAGCCCATCGGATCGGCCAGCACGATGCGGATGTGCGGATCATGCGCCTTCAGCGCCATGCCGACGCCGGCGATGGTGCCGCCCGTGCCGGCGGCACAGGTGAAGGCGTCGATCCGGCCGCCGGTCTCGGCCCAGATTTCCTCTCCGGTCGTGCGGCGATGGCCTTCGCGATTGGCCGTATTGTCGAACTGGTTGGCCCAGATCGCGCCGTTCGGTTCGGTCTGCGCCAGCTCGGCCGCCAGGCGCCCGGAATAGTGCTGGTAGTTGCCGGGATCCTTGTAGGGCACGGCTGGAACCAGGCGCAGATCGGCGCCGATCAGGCGCAGGAAATCCTTCTTCTCCTGGCTTTGGGTCTCGGGCATGACAATGACGGTGCGATAGCCGCGGGCATTGCCGACCAGCGCCAGGCCGATGCCGGTATTGCCGGCCGTGCCCTCGACGATCGTGCCGCCCGGACGCAGCACGCCGCGCTCCTCGGCATCCTGGATGATCGCCAGGGCCGCGCGATCCTTGACGGAACCGCCGGGATTGAGGAACTCGGCCTTGCCGAGGATGGTGCAGCCGGTCGCCGCCGAGGCGCGCTGCAGGCGGATCAGCGGGGTGTTGCCGATGCTGCCGAGGAAGCCGTCACGAAGGGTCATGGACCGGCAGTGTAGCCATTGACGAGAGCGCCGTCAGCATCGCTCTGGCATTCCAGCGCTGCATCAGACGGCGCCCGGCCGGACGAATTTGGTCGAGAGAATGATCGAGGACACGGTCCGCTCGATGCCTTCGAGCGCGCCGATCTCGTCGATCGCCTGGTCCATCTGTTCGACCGATATCGCCTCGACCAGCGCGATCATGTCATACATGCCGCTGACCGAATAAAGCGCCGTGATCTGCGAAATGCGGCGCAGCCCCGCCTCGGCCCGCGCCGCCGATTTCGGCACGACCGTGATCAGCACCTGGGCACGGATCAGCGAGCGGGCGAAGGGCTGCGCCAGCCGCACGGTATAGCCTTCGATCACGCCATGCCGTTCCAGCCGCTCCAGCCGGCTCTGCACCGTCGTGCGCGACAGCTTCAGCAGCCGCGCCAACTCGGCCGTCGGCAGCCTCGCATTGTCGCGCAGCAGGCGCAGCAGCGCCTCGTCGGTCGGGTCGATGGTCACATCGCCTGGGGGTTTCGTCATTTCGCCGAAAGCGACTCCACCATTCGTCAAGTTGCGCACTACAATCCGACGAAGCCGCCTTGTAAAGCTCTCCTAGATTGGAATAGGAGCGGCTCATGAAGAACATCCTCGTCGTCGGCGCCGGCAAGATCGGCTCGACCATCGCCGAAATGCTGGCCCAGACCGGCGACTACGCCGTGACCGTGACCGATCGCTCGGCCAATCAGCTGGCCCGGCTGGAGGCGCGCGACGCGATCGAGCGGCTGGTGCTCGACATTGCCGACGAAGCCGCGCTGCAGCGCGCCATGACCGGCCGCTTCGCCGTGCTGAGCGCCGCGCCCTATCATTTGACCGGCAAGATCGCCATGGCCGCCCGCGCGACCGGCACGCATTACCTCGATCTGACCGAAGATGTCGCGACGACGCGGCTGGTCAAGGGCCTGGCCGTCGGCGCACCCAGCGCCTTCATTCCGCAATGCGGTCTGGCGCCGGGCTTCATCTCGATCGTCGCCCATGATCTGGCGAGCCGCTTCGACAAGCTCGACTCGGTCAAGATGCGCGTCGGCGCGCTGCCGGAATTTCCGTCCAACGCGCTCAACTATAATCTGACCTGGTCGACCGACGGTGTGATCAACGAGTATTGCGAGCCGTGCGAGGCAATCGTCAACGGCGACCTGCGCGAAGTGCCGCCGCTGGAAGAGCTCGAGGAATTCTCGCTCGACGGCATCAAATACGAGGCCTTCAACACCTCAGGCGGCCTCGGCACTTTGTGCGAAACGCTGAAGGGCAAGGTGCGTTCGCTGAACTACCGCACCATCCGCTATCCCGGCCATTGCGCGATCATGAAGGCGCTGCTGAACGATCTGCGCCTGCGCGACCGGCGCGACGTGCTGAAGGACATCCTGGAGAACTCGCTGCCGGCGACGTTGCAGGATGTCGTCGTCGTGCTGGTCTCGGTCAGCGGCTGGCGCAACGACCGTTTCCTCCAGGAGACCTATGCGAACAAGGTCTATAGCCAGCATCTGGGCGGGACCATGCACAGCGCCATCCAGGTGACCACCGCCGCCGGCATCTGCACCGTGCTCGACATGCTGGCCGACGGCGCGCTGCCGCAGGCCGGCTTCGTGCGGCAGGAAGACGTGCCCTTCGAGCATTTCATCAAGAATCGCTTTGGCCGAGTCTATCGCCATGTCGAGCGGGGCGCCACGGCTGCTGCCGCTGCCGCCTGATCGACGCCCGACGCACTGAATCGAAAGGCCTCCACCGGCATGGTGGAGGCCTTTTTTGTGAGCCACTGCGCTCCAGTATCGTGCGCTCGGCAATCGCTGAAGCCTGAGCCGCGGCATGGCCGGGCGCGTCCGTGATGAGCGCGCCCGGCGGCCGGTCAGTGGTGGTCGTCCTTCTTATCGTCTTTCTTATCGTCCTTCTTCGGCGGCACGGCCGCCGGATGGGCCGCTGGCGGCTGCGGTGCCGGATGGGCCGCAGGTGGCTGGGGCGCCGGAGCCGCGGGATGTTGCGGCGGCGGCGGTGCGGGCGCATGAGCCTGCGGCTGCGGTGCCGGAGGCGCATGCGTTTGCGGTGCGGCAGCCGGTGCATGCATCTGCGGCTGCGGTGCCGGTGCCGTCGGATGCGGCGGCTCGTGGACTTGCGGCTGGGGAGCCGCCGGAGCGTGAACCTGCGGTGCCGGAGCCGGTGCATGGGGCTGCGATGCGGGCGCTGCAGGGGCGTGCTGTTGCGGCATCGGCGCGGCCGGGTGGGCCGGCGGCTCTGGGGTAGCCGTTGGATGGGACGGACCAACCGGCGCCGTCGGGGCCGCCGGATGAGCCGGCGGCGTGGGCGCAGCCGGTCCGGTTAGATGCGGCGCCCCGACAACCGGTGCCGGCCCGACCGGATGCGGTCCCGGTGCAGCGGGAGTTGGAGCCAGGGTCGGCGTGGCGCCCGGATGTGGCGGGACTGCCGGAGCCGGCGTTGGCGGAGCGCCCGGATGTGGCGGCTCAGCGGGCGGCGGCGCGGCACCGGGATGCGGCGGCGTTGCAGGAGCCGGCGTCGGGGTGGCTCCCGGATGCGGCGGGACTGCCGGAGCCGGCGTCTGCGCGGCGCCCGGATGTGGTGGCGCAGCGGGTGCCGATGCCGGACGCGCAGCGGCCGGGGGTAGTTTGGGCAGATTGTTGGTCGGCGTGATCGGATGCGCCAGCGGCACGCTAGGTGCCGGCGGCGCGGCGGCGGCGTGGGCCGGCGTCGCGAGATGGGCTGCCGGTCCCGGCGGCGGCAGCACCTTGGCCGGAGCCGACGCCACCGCAATGGGATGGGTGAACGCGGCCGGCGCGACCGGCACCACCGCGCGCTGCACCGGCTGAGCGCTGGCGAAAGCCTGCTGCGGGACGACCGTCACATGCCGCTCGTTGACGAAGGTGGTGTTGTTGTGGATCACCGTGATGTTGTTGACGGTGATGTTGTTGACCACGGTCTGCGGCACATAGGCCGCATTGCCGGCGCGGATATAGTCGATGCTGGTGTGATAAGGCGGAACCCAGACCTCGCGTGGGCCAAGCGGTATCCAGCCAACCGAGACGCCGCCGCCACCGACCAGCGCACCCGGATTGCCGACCCAGGCGACCAGCGCCGGAGCGTAGACCGGATGCACGCGGACCTCGCCGGGTACCCAGGCCCAGCCTCCGCCGGTATTGGTCCAGCGGCCGTAATGGAAGGGTGCGAAGCCCCAGGGGGCATCGTCGACCCAAGTCCAGCCCCAGGGCGCGACCGAAGCCCAATGGCCGTTGTGATAGGGCGCCCAACCCGATTCGACTGTGGTCGGGATCCAGACATGGCCGTATTGCGGGTCGTCGCGCCAGGTGCCGTACTGGTCGAGTTCGGCCGCACCCGGCATGTCCGGCGAGACGTAGCGGAACGAGGTGCCTTCGACGACCCGTCGCTCGCGCTCTTCGCCCCAATGATCGAACGGATCCTCCGCCGCCGCGCCGACCTGGAAGCTCGGCGGATCGGTCGGTGAGATAACCGCTTCTTCGCCGCGATTGATGGTCAGCGTCGTCTGCGGCTCGGCGATCGAGGCGAGGCCGTGCAATGCCGCGACGCGGGTCGGCTCATTCGTCGTGCCGGCGAAGACCCGGTAGTGCCCGTCTTCACCGATCTCGACATTGCCGCGCGGCGTCTCGACGAGATAGTGCTCTTCGGCGTGGCGGCCGTGGAGATAGATATCGGCACGGCCCTGCGGCACGGACAGGATGACGTTCTGATCGTCGAACTGGACAATATCGACTTCCGTCCCGCCATCGATGCGGACCCGCGCCTCGCCCAGCCCGATTTCGGCGCGTCCGCCCGGCTCGACCCAGAGCTGGCCGGCCTGCGCGATCGGGTAATTGATGGAGGCCGGTGCCCAGGGATCGTCGGGCGAAGGATGGAAACTGACGCTGCCCTCGACGACGGCGATACGCCCGACCCGGGTCGGCGGATCGACTGAATCATCCGGCGCCGACGCATCCTGGGCAAAAGAGCCGCTGCTCAGTCCGAGGCCGGCAGCCAGTGCAAGGGCTGCGACGCCGGCGCGGCTGCCCACGCCGTGCAATCGGCAGAAGCTTCTCATTCGTGTCCTCCGGTGCGGTGTTTAGGTACGCTCGCACGAAGAACGCTCGGTACCGTCGGAATATTCCAGCGGCCTCGGCCGCAGCGCCGTGCTGGAACCCGCCGGGCGGGAGGCTGTTCGCATCAGGCATGCTGCAAATTGCCGCCGAGGAGCGAAACGAATGATCTCAAACGTCGTTGTCCTGCAGCCCTTGGGCGCCCTGATCGCCGGGATCCTGATCCTCGTCATTCCGCGGCTGCTCAATTTCATCGTCGCGATCTATCTCATCCTGATCGGCATCATCGGTTTGGCGCCGCATTTCATGCGATAGGACGGCGCTCCGGTTGGCCTGCAAATCGCTCTTGATCCTGGCTCCGTTCTCCCCACCTGATAGAACGGGGATGACGTCGAATCATCCTCATCGGGTGCCGAGTTTCGGGCCCGGGATGGTTTGCTCGCTCGCGAAGGAGGAGCTCGTCAACGATGAACCGCCTATCCTTGTTCAGTTCGCCGCTGCTGCTGGGCTTCGATCATTTCGAGCGGGCGCTCGATCGCGTATCGAAGG
Source organism: Aliidongia sp. (assembly GCA_037200015.1). Classification (GTDB taxonomy): domain Bacteria; phylum Pseudomonadota; class Alphaproteobacteria; order ATCC43930; family CGMCC-115725; genus JAXDMU01. The sequence continues at coordinate 69,997 of JBBCHB010000041.1, forward strand.
CTTCGGCGGATGGTTATCCGCCTTACAATATCGAGCAGCTCGGCGAAGACCGGTTACGCATCACCCTGGCGGTAGCCGGCTTCACCATGGACGATCTGTCGGTCCAGATCGAGGACACGCAGCTCGTGATCCGCGGCAAGCAGACCGATGATCGCGAGCGGATCTACCTGCATCGCGGCATTGCCGCCCGGCAGTTCCAGCGCTCTTTCGTGCTGGCCGAGGGCATCGAAGTCGTCGGCGCCGCGCTCGACAATGGGTTGCTCCATGTCGAGATCGTCCGCCCCGTCGTCGAGCCCAAGATCCGCAAGGTCGAGATCAAGGCCGAACCTAAAACCCGGGCGACCAAGGCGATCGACATCGACTGACGCAGCCCAATCGCCGGTTCATCCGTTATCCAAAGTCGAGGTAGTGTAAGCCCGTCCCTGATCGCGCGCATCCCTGCGGCGAGGGCAGCGGGCAGAGAGGTCGAAGATCATGAATACCACGCTGAACAATCGTCATCTGTCCACGAGCGATCTGGCCGCGCTGGGCGTCCAGGACTTGGCCTTCGTCAAGCAGATCACCGTCAATGATGAAATCGCCTATGCCGTCCACGCCGCGGATGGGACGCAGATGGCGCTGATGACCGATCGCGATATCGCCTTTGCGGCGATCCGCCAACACGGACTCGAGCCGGTCAGCGTCCACTGAAGAGGCGAACCCCTTTGCCGGGGGCTTGAACCTTCACGCGGCGTGCGAGGCTTGGTCCTCCGTCAGCAGCGCGTAGAGCGCATCCTGATTGTCCGTACCACGCAGTTTGGCGCAGATCGCCCGGTCCCGAAGCAGCCGGGAGACCCGCGCCAAAGCCTTCAGATGCTCCGTGCCGGCCCCTTCCGGGGCCAGCAGGAGGAAGATGAGATCGACGGGTTGATCGTCGATCGCCTCGAAATCGATCGGCTTTTCCAATCGGGCGAACACACCGGTCATCCGTTCGATGCCGGCGAGTTTGCCATGCGGAATGGCAATTCCCATGCCGACCCCGGTCGTGCCGAGCCGCTCACGCTCCGACAGCACGTCGAAGATGAGCCGCTCGGGCTGGCCGGTCACGATGGCCGCCCGCTTGGCCAATTCCTGTAGCGCCTGCTTCTTGCCGGCGACCCGGAAATTGGCGATCACGCTCTCCGGCGTGATCAAATCGACGATATCCATCAGAGGATCCTAGAAGAACCTTGCTTCACGCTTTGCCGCCCGCCACATGGCGCGGATCGATCCAACCGATATGCCCGTCCTTGCGCCGGTAAACGACGTTCAGCCCGCCATGGGCGGTGCTTCTGAACATCAAAGCCGGGCAATCTGCAAGATCCATTCGCATCACGGCTTCGCCAACTGTCAAAGTCGGGATCTCCGTGGTCATTTCGGCAACAACGAGTGGCTGGCCGTTATGGGCGTCGACGCCCGTATCATCGTGTTCCTCGGGTTCCGGTGCGAGGATAGCATATTGCGCTTCGAGCGCTTCGTGGAACTTGTTTTCGGAACCGTTATGGTGGTCACGCAGGCGGCGCTTGTAGCGTCGCATCCGTTTGGCGATGCGGTCTGAGGCTCGGTCGGAGGCCTTGTAGGGGTCGTTGTCCTTCTCGCTCGCCTGCATCAGGATGCCGCGGCCGATATGGACCGACAGGTCGCAGCAATAGAGATGCGCCTCGCGCGAGAGCACGGCATGGGCTTCTATGCCGCTGCCGAAATACTTGCCGACCAAGTTGCTGACCGACTGCTCGATATGCTGGCTCAACGCGTCACCGACATCCATCTGTTTGCCCGAGACGCTGAACTGCATCGCCATAGTCACCTCCCGTTTTCGATTGACGCCAGCCCCTCGGAAAGAAGGGTTGGACAGTCGGCCCTGCCGGAGGGCAGAGCCCGAGGCGCCGTCATGCCGGCCGGGTGAGCCGGCACGGGGCGTCAAGTGCTTTACGCCGCGCGGGTCCCGCGGCTTCGCCGTGTCACATGCCCAGCGACTTGTCGCGCCGCCGCAGCACCGAAGACGGGATCCGCAGCGCTTCACGGTATTTCGCCACCGTTCGCCGGGCAATGTCGATGCCCTCGCCACGCAGCAGCTCGACGAGCCGATCGTCCGATAACACCTCCGCTGCGGTTTCGGCATCGATCAACGACTTGATTTTAAACTTCACCGACTCGGCAGAATGCGCCGCGGCGCCGTTGGCGGCCGGGATCGACGAGGTGAAGAAATATTTCAATTCGAACAGGCCGCGCGGCGTGGCGACATATTTGTTGCTGGTCACCCGGCTGACGGTGCTCTCATGCATGCTGATCGCTTCGGCGATGTCGCGCAGGATCAGCGGCCGCAGATGCGAGACCCCGTAGGCGAAGAAAGCTTCCTGCTGACGCACGATCTCGGTCGCGACCTTCAGAATGGTGTTGGCCCGCTGATGCAGCGACTTGACCAGCCAATTGGCCGATTGCAGCCGCTCGCTCAGATAATCACGATCCGGCTTACCGGAAACTGAATGGCTGACCTTTGAATAGTAGCGCGTATTGACCAGCACCCGCGGCAGCGTATCGTTGTTGAGCTCGATCAGCCAGCCGCCGCCCGGCTGCGCCCGCATCAGGATGTCGGGCACGACGGGCTGCGCCGGAGCCCCGTCGAAGGCCAGGCCGGGCTTTGGATTCAACGCCTTGATCTCAGCCACCATCTGGGCCAGATCTTCGGAATCGGCATTGCAGATCCGCATCAGCGCACCGACATCGCGCGCCGCCAGCAGCGGCAGATGGTCGAGCAGTCGCTGCATGCAGGGATCGAGGCGCTGCCGCTCGCGCAGCTGGATCGCCAGGCACTCCGCGAGGTTGCGGGCGAAGATGCCGGAGGGATCGAAGCGCTGCAGCCGCTGCAGCACGGCTTCGATCTGCTCGACGCTGCTGCCGAGCGTCGCGGCGATCTCAGTCAGATCGGCAGTGAGGTAGCCGGCCTCGTCGACCAGATCAATCAGGAACAGCCCGATCATGCGCTCGGCCGGCTCGTCGATATCGCAATTCAATTGGCCGACCAGATGCTCGCGCAGGGTGACGCCCTGGCGCAGCGTTTCCTCAAGCCCGGGCAGATCGCCGGCATCGGCCGAGGCGGCGCTGCGGTTCTTCCAGGCTTCGGCATCGCCGGAATAGTCGAGTTCGCCCTGGCCCTCGGCACCGCTCGCTGCCGCCCAGGCCTCCTTGTCCTCGCCCTCGAAGCTCGAAGCGCCGTCGAGCGCCTGGACGGCTTCGGTGAGCACCGCGACCGGCTCGACGATATCGGCGCCGCGCGCTTCGGCAATAGCCGGCCCGTCGGGGTCCGTGTCGTCGCGTTCGAGCAGCGGGTTCTGCTCGAGCTCCAGCTCGACATAGTCGAGAAGTTCGAGATTGGACAGCTGCAGCAGCTTGATCGCCTGCTGCAGCTGGGGCGTCATGACCAGCGATTGGGTCTGTCGGAGATCTAGCCTCTGGCTAAGCGCCATCCTTGCAACACCGACTTACAGGCTGAACCTTTCACCGAGATAGACGCGGCGAACATTGACGTCCGCCACGATCTCCGCGGGCAGGCCCTCACGCAGGACCTTGCCGTCATGCAGGATATAGGCACGGTCGACGATATCCAGTGTCTCGCGGACATTGTGGTCCGTGATCAGCACGCCGATGCCGCGATTCTTCAGATGCCGGACCAGCTCGCGGATGTCATTGACGGCGATCGGATCGATGCCGGCGAGCGGTTCGTCGAGCAGGATGAAATGCGGCTGGATGGCGAGAGCGCGCGCGATCTCGACGCGCCGCCGCTCACCGCCGCTCAGCGCCAGGGCCGGCGTACGGCGCAGATGGCTGATCGAGAATTCGGCGAGCAGCTCGTCCAGCATGGCTTCGCGCGCATCGACCACCGGCTCGACCACTTCCAGCACCGAGCGGATGTTCTGTTCGACATTGAGGCCGCGGAAGATTGAAGCTTCCTGCGGCAGATAGCCGATGCCGAGGCGCGCGCGCCGATACATCGGCAGGCCGGTGATGTCGTGGCCATCGAGCGTGACCGCGCCGACATCGGCGCTGATCAGCCCGGTGACGATATAGAAGCAGGTCGTCTTGCCGGCGCCGTTCGGGCCGAGCAGCCCGACCACTTCGCCGCGCTTGACCGAAATCGAGACGTCGCGCAGCACCGGGCGCTTCTGGAAGCTCTTGCCAGATTGCTCGCGATCAAGCCGTTGCGCTGCGCCACCAGCCGGGGCCGGCTCTCGGCACCGGCGGCATCCGGGTTCTGCTCAGCGCGACCGGGAGGTGAGGAAGGCGAAGTTGTCATCGGCTCCACTCTAGCGCGCTTTGGCCGCGGCGGGCTGTACATTTTGCGCCGCATCGGACGCGGCTTTGTCACTTGCGCCGGCGGCGGGCTTGTCGGTGGGTTCGGGCGCCGGCTGTCGCCCGGGCCGGCAGCCGGTTTCGCGGCGCCGGCAGCCGGCTTGGCACCTTCGGGCGGCGGTTTTCTGGCGTGGCACGATATAGCCGTTGACCCGGGTCCGCGTCTGATCGCCGCCGTCGGCGGGCGCGGCAGCAGCCGGCTGACGCCCTTGTCGGTGTCGACCACGCCGTATCGCCGGTCAGCGTGTTTTCGCCGCGGGGTCAGGGTGACGTGATGCGTCAGCGTCGCGATGCCGGTCTCGGCATTGTAGACGCCCTGGGTCGCCGCTGCCGGTCTGGTCCGGCGTCGAGACGAAGACGTGGCCGGTCGCATCGACCCGGCTGATCCGCTGGGCCTCGCCCGGCGGCTGGATGATCAGCGCCACAAGGATATCGCCGCGAATCCGCCGGTAGCCCTTGGCCGTGTGGGCGACGGCCACGGCATCGCCGCGCGCCACGGCGACGCTCTTATCCTCATACCATTCCAGGCTGTCGCGCGCGGTCACCACGTCGATCGGCGTGGTCAGCTTCAAATCCTTGCCGGTAATGATGTCGGTCTTGGTGTCGAGATCGTCGACGGCATGATCGCCGACCACGGTCTGGGTCGGTGTCGTGATCTTGACGTGACCATCGGCCACCACGCGCCAGATCTCGGTCGCGCTCGAATTCGGGATATCGCGGTAATAGGCCATCAGCGTGTCGGCATAGAGCGTCCGATCGCCGCGCTTGGCTATGGCATTGCCGCGGGCAATATAGACTTTGTTCGACTGCTGCATCTCGAGACTTTCGTCCGAGGTCACGTCGACCGCCCCGAACCGGTGCCCAAGCCGAGGCCGGCGCTGTTGGTCGCCGGCGGGGTGCCGGCAGCGGCAGGGGCTGCCGGAGCCGGAGATTGGGGGCGCAGGCTTGGCCGCCGCCGCGGGCTTGGGCGCGCGGCATGGCCCTGGACGGGCGCAGCCTGTTTCGCCGGTGCCGCTTTGGCCGGTTTGGCGGCGGGCTTGGCAGGCGCGGGCGCCGTCGGCGCCGGCTGAGGCGCCTGATCCTGGGCGAGCGCTGGCTCCGCCGCCCAGCCGAGGGTAAGCGCCAGGGCCAGCGGGAATAGGGATCGGCCGTGCCGCGTCGCTGCGGAGATCAATTTAATTGCCGTCGCCGTGGACGTGATCGAGGACGAGATGGTTCTTACCGGTGAAGATCACGATGTCGCCCTTCTGCAGCACGCGGAAACTTCACCCGAAACCGTGCCCGAAGGTCCTTCGCCCGCGATCGCCTCATGGCCTTCCGCCGTGCCGCTGTCGAGGTCGACCCGGGCCGAGGTGGTCTTGAACTCGTAGCCCTTGTCATGGAACAGGGTGACATGGCCGAACAAGTCGAGAAAATGCGTTTCAGCTTGGTAGATGCCGGTGTCGCCGGTGACGACGACCCAGGCGCCTTCCTTGGTCAGGATATCGGCCTTCGGCCCGTCGAGCGCCACCAGATTGGCGCCGCTCGGCGAATCGTCGCCATTCTGCCGGCCGGCATCGGCGCTGACCGTGAACGGGCGCTTGTCCTTGTCGACGCCGCTATAGCGCGGATTGATCATCTTCTGGTCGCGCAGTTGGGCGATATCGACCTTTTGAAACGCAGTCTTCAGCCGTTCCAGGCTGACCGACAGATAAGGCCAAGCGGCCAGCGCGACGATCAGGCCGCCTGCGACGGTCGGCAGGATCAGCTTGGCCCAGCCGACGAAGCGGCTGTAGCGGATCGTGTAGCTGCGTTCGAGCAGGATGCGGCGCGTACCGAGGGCGGGGGCGTGAGTCGGCGCGCCATCACACGCGTACCAGCTGCGGCGTTTCGGTCCTCGGGGTCACGTCCAGCCTTCAATCCAGTTCCCGTTCCAAGCATGCCAGTACGCCAGGACGGGCCTGTCGGCAACCCCCGAGCGATGATTTCCGCTAAATCAAGTACTTCACGGACGCCATATGGGAGCGCAGACGCGGCCGATCAACGCCGCATGTGCGACAAGCGGAGGAATCGTGTTAGCATCGTGCCTATGATCCACCCGTTTCGGTCTCTGCCTTCACCCTTGCGCAGCCTGTCGGCCAGACTGCTCGGTCTGACGATCGTCTTCGTCATGGTGGGTGAGGTTCTGCTTTTCGTGCCGTCGGTCGCACGGTTTCGCAGCAATTACCTCGAGGACAAGCTGGCTGGCGCCACCCTTGCCCTGCTCGCGCTCGAAGCGGCGGCCGGGATAATATGGTCAGCCAGGATCTGGCCGACCAGCTGCTGAACAATGTCGGCGCCTTCAGTCGTCATGCCCGAGGAGAGCGGCCACACCTCGCCCAATCTCGAAGGCGTGCTGCGGCTGAAGGTGCCGCACGCAGTCCAGGTCGTATACGATTTGCGCAAGACCGGGTTCTGGCGGGGCGTCGGCGATGCCTTCTCAGTCTATCTGCACGATGACGACCGCGTCATGGCCGTGTCCGGCGTCTCGCTCCGCCGCCCCAGGTGCCGCTACAGATCACGCTCGGCGAAAAGCCGCTGCGCGAGGCCATGGAGGCTTATGCCTGCGCATGCTGCGCATGACGCTGACCATTTCCCTGGTAACCGGCGCGCTGCTCTATCTCAGCCTGCAATGGCTGCTGGTCGGGCCCATGCGGCGATTGACCGCCAGCATGGTCGCCTTCCGCGCGCAGCCGGACGACGCCAGCCGCGTCATCGAACCTTCGACGCGCGAGCGACGAGCTCGGCGTCGCCGAGCGTGAACTCGCCCATATGCAGGAGACCGTGCGCGTGGCGCTCAGCCAACGTGCCAGGCTGGCCGCGCTCGGCACCGCGGTCACCAAGGTCAATCACGATCTGCGCAATATCCTCTCGACCGCGCGGCTGGTTTCCGACCAGCTCGCCGAGAACCGCTCGCCCGATGTGCGCCGCGCCGCCTCCCTCGGTGCTGGCCGCGATCGACCGCGCCGCGAAGCTCTGTGCCGGGCACCCTCGCCTTCACCCGCGACGATGCGCCGCCGCTGACCCTGGTCCGCTTCGCCCTGGCGCCGCTGGTCGACGAGGTGATTCGGCGCCTGCGGCGCCGAGGCGGCTCGATCTGTATCGACAATGCATCCGAGGCTTCGGGTGTCGAAGGTGGATCGCGACCAGCTGTTCCGCGCTCTGTTGAACCTCGCGCGCAATGCGATCGAGGCCGGCGCCACGCGGCTGTGCTTCAGCACCAGCCCCGGATCCGGCGGCGGCCTCGATATCGATATTGCCGATAATGGTCACGGCCTGCCGCCACGCGCCCGCGACAACCTGTTCCTGCCTTTCGTCGGCTCGGCCCGCCCTGGCGGCACCGGGCTCGGCCTCGCCATCTGCCGCGAAATCGCCCGCGCCCATGGCGGCGAGCTGACGCTGCTGGAAAGCTCCGCCGGTGGCACGGTGGGCTCAGCATGCCGAAGGGCTGGTGCCAGGCAGTCCCGCGCCAGGTCGCGGAATAGCTCAGCTATCGAGCAGCACGTCCCGCGCGAGGTTGATCTTGCCGGCGAGGTAGTCGCTGCCGCCGAGATCGGGATGCAGCTTCAGCATCAGGCGGCGATGCGCCTCACGGATCTGCTCGGCATCGGCGCCAGGCTGGAGGCCGAGTATCTGGAGCGCCTCGTCGCGGGTCATCCCGCCGGAGGAGGTCGGCGGCGGCCCGTCCCGCCAATCGGGGTGAAGCCGGTCGAGATAGGCCTCGATCAGGCGGGCCGATTGCTCGTCGGCAGCACTGCATTCGGCGTGGAGCGTCCTTAGCTGATCGAGATCAAGCTGACGCAGGGGCGCGCCGGCGAAGCGGCCGGCCAGCACCTCGCCATCGAGCGCGCCGGTCGCCCGGTCGAGCGTCATGCGCAGCCAAGGCGTCTCGATGGCGGAGCTGGCAGCGGCCGAACCCGATCCGCCGCCGAACCAGCGCCGGAACCGATCGACCAGACCGCTGGGAAGCCGGCCGCCGCTACGCAGATAAAAGAACAGCAGGCCGAGCGGCACATCGAGCGCGCCGCGCCCGGTCATGAGCAGACCGGCGCCGAGCAGCACCACGAGAATGCCGGCGCCCCACCACAAGGCGCGGACGATCGATTTCGGCTGCACCCTGGTCAGCAGCGAGATGATTGCGGTGAGCGCTGCGATTACCAGCAGAACCGCTATGATGTAGATCATTACGCCATCAGGATAATTGCGCCGTCAGGCGCAGCACCTCGCCGCCGGTCTTTTCGGCATAGTGACGAAGCGCCTTGCGCCCGCCTGCCGCATAGACCGCAACGGCCTTGAGCAGATCGCGCAAGGCTTTGGCGCTTGCCGAATCAAAGCTCATATAGGCACCCCGCGTCAGCCGCGCGATCTCCTGGAAGCTGCGCTTGGCGCGCGCCTCGCCGCCCTCCTGAAAGATGAAGACCGGGACGCCGAGCAGGCCGAGCTTGCCGGCCAGATCGGCCAGACCGCCGGCATCCTCCTCCATGCAGTCGCCGATATAGACCAGTGCGTTGACCCGCCCCTTCGACGCCTCGTCGATGGCATGGCGCAGGACACGAGCGATCTGGGTCCTGCCGCTGAGGCAGGTGACGGCGGTCATGCGACGGATCAGCGCGTCGCCATCGCTCAGCCAGGGCGCCGCCTCGAATTCGCCATAGCCGCGGAAATAGCACATCTGCAGGGCGAGGCCGCCGAGTGCCGCAGTTTCGGCAAACATCTCGGCCTGGATATGGCACGCGCGATCCCAGGTCGGCTGCCGGCTGGCCGTGGCGTCGAGCGCGAAGATCAGCCGGCCCATGCCACCAGCCGTAACCGGCACCGGGGCGGCGGCGACCTGCCGCAGGAAGGCATCGACGTCCGCCCCGTTCCGCCGTCGATGCCGGGAGATTGCGACTGTCGCTGGCCATCGAGATCCTCGCGAACTGCTGCGCGCTAGGTGGGCTTCGGCGACCGCAGGTTCAATAGCGGGTCAATCGATCGCCAGCACTTGCGCCTTGAGATAAGCCGATTCCGGCAGGGCCGGATGGACCGGATGATCGGGCCCGGCAAAGCCAGTATAGAGCAGCCGCGCCGTCCGGCCGGCATCCTGAATACCGTGGCGGACGGCCTCGCCGAAAGGTTCGAGCCCCATGTTATGTGAGCAGGATGCTGCCAGCAGGAAGCCGCCGCGCCCGACCAAGGCACTGCCGAGCCGAGCCAGCTTGCGATAGGCCCGGCCGCCCGGCCCAAGGTCCTTGCGCGATTTCACGAAGGCCGGCGGATCGAGAATTACGATATCGAAACGATCCTTGCTGGCAGCCAGCGATTCTAGAACCTCGAAGGCTTCGCCGCGCATGGTTTTGATCCGGTCGCCGACGCCATTGAGCTCGGCCGCCCGCTTCGCCAGGGCCAGAGCCGGCTCTGACCGATCGAGCAGCGCCACCTCGGCGGCACCGCGCGCAGCGGCGAGCACGCCGAAACCGCCGGTGAAGCTGTAGGCGTCGAGCACGCGGGCGCCGCGCGCCAGATCGGCGATGAAGGCACGGTTCGGCCGCTGGTCGAAGAACCAGCCGGTCTTCTGGCCGCCCGAAAGATCGGCCAGGAACTCGCAGCCATTCTCACGTACTTGGAACGGCGCCTCGACCGTACCGCGGACGATCCGCGTCTCCAGCTCCAACCCTTCCAGCGTCCGGGCCGGGCTGTCGTTGCGCAGCACGATCGTCGCCGGCTTCAGCACCTTGTCGAGCGCCTCGAGCAGCGGTGCTTCCAGCAGCGCCATGCCCGCAGTGTTGATCTGGCAGACCAGCGCATCGCCATAGCGATCGACGATCAGCCCGGGCACGCCATCGGCCTCGGCATGGATCAGGCGGTAGAACGGCTCGGCGAAGAGCTTCGTGCGGATATCGAGGGCGCGCTTCAGCCGCGCGGCGAAGAAACCGGCATCGATGCGCCGGCCGGGATCACGGTCGAAGATCCGCAGGCTGACCAGCGGATGCGGGTTGAAGCTGGCGACGGGTCAGGACGGTCACGAGCGTGCCGGGCGGCAGCGCCTTGGCGGCGGTGTCGAGCACGGCTTCGTTGGAATAGATCCAGGGATGGCCTTGCTCGGCCCGCTTCTCCTGCTTGGGCAGCAGGGTAACGACCGGGCGGGTCGTGAGATCGTCGGATATCGGCATGGCAGTCACGGCAAGGCTCCTTCGCCGTCCTGATTACATTTCCGCCACGCGAAGGAAAGGGGTTTCGCCGTCGGGCCATTGCTCCGCAGAATGGCGGCGGCGCGCTGGAGAGGCCTTATAGAGTCATGCTTGCACCTGGAAAGCTGAACCGCATCACCGACGTGGAAGGCATCCTGGTCGGCAATGCCGAGGATGTCGGCAGCCGCACCGGGACGACCGTGATCCTGCCCGTGCAGCCCTGCGTCGCGGCAGTCGATGTCCGCGGCGGGGCGCCCGGGACGCGCGAGACCGATGTGCTGACGCCGAGCAATCTCGTGCAATCCATCCATGGGCTGGTGCTGACCGGCGGCTCGGCCTTCGGGCTCGACGCCGCATCGGGCGTGACGTCCTGGCTCGCGGCACGCGGCCGGGGCTTCGCCGTCGGCACGGCCTGCGTGCCGATCGTACCGGCGGTCGTGTTGTTCGATCTGCTGAATGGCGGCGACAAGGATTGGGGCGACGAGCCGCCCTATCGCGCCCTGGGCCTCGCCGCCTGCGAGGCGGCCGGGCAGAATTTCACGCTGGGCAATGCCGGCGCCGGCTATGGCGCCAAGGCGCGGACTCTCAAGGGCGGGCTCGGCAGCGCCTCGATCCTCGACGGCGACGGCTTGCAGGTCGGGGCGCTGGCCGCGGTCAATCCGCGCGGCAGCACGGTCATGCCGGGCGAGGATTGCTTCTGGGCCTGGGCCTTCGAGCAACAGAATGAGCTGGGCGGGCAGCGGCCGCCGCAGCAGCCGATTTCGCTCGAACGCGACCTCGATCGCTTGGCCCTGTCCTATGACGGCCCGCTTTCGACCAACACCACGCTCGGCGTGGTCGCGACCAATGCCGCGTTGACCAAGACGGAGGCGCAGCGTGTCGCGATCATGGCACAGGACGGATTTGCCCGGGCGATCCGCCCGGTCCACACGCCGTTCGACGGCGACGTCGTATTCGCGCTGGCAACCGGCAACTGGACGATGCTGCCGGACGAGCCGACCGGACGGGCCGAGGCTGTGCTGCGCATCGGTGCACTGGCGGCCGATTGCGTGGCCCGCGCCATCGCCCGCGGCGTCTATGAAGCGACGGCGCTGGGCGATCTGCCGAGCTACCGCGACCGCCATGGCCGCGGCTGAAAGCCGTCAGCGCTGCTTGGTCGTGTGGATCGGCGGCGAGAATTGCGGCTCGATGTCCCAGGGGAACAGGATCCAGGTATCCTGGCTGAACTCGGTCACGAAGGTGTCGACCAGCGGCCGCCCGGCTGGTTTGGCGTAGATCGTGGCGAAATGCGCCTTGGGCAGCATGGCGCGGACCAGCTTGGCCGTATCGCCGGTATCGACCAGATCGTCGATGATCAGCCAACCGTCGCCGTCACCCTCGATGCCCTTCAGCACCTTGAGCGCGCCCTTCTCCTGCTCGTCATAGCTGGCGATGCAGATCGTATCGACATTGCGGATGTCGAGTTCGCGGGCGACGATCGCCGCCGGCACCAGCCCGCCGCGGGTCACGGCGACGACGCCCTTGAACGGCCCCGCCTCCAGGAGGCGCCAGGCCAGGGCGCGGGCGTGGCGATGCAGCTCTTCCCAGGAGACGGGAAAGGTCCGGGCAACACTCGATGCGGGGTTCATTTTCGGGCGATCCTCAACGGCGGAAACTGTCGCGCCGCATTATGCCGGGACGCGCCGCCGCGGTCACGCACCCTGCCATGTGTTCTGCGCGGCACGCATGGCCCGGCTTCGCTACCCCGCCGAACCGGCCGGCTCCAATCGCTTGCAGCCCCGATCGTGTTCGGCTAGTGTCCGCGGCCTTGACGGTGCCCAGACGCACCGCGCCCTGCGCGCCCGTAGCTCAACTGGATAGAGCACCAGACTACGAATCTGGGGGTTAGGAGTTCGAATCTCTTCGGGCGCGCCATATTTCCCAAAGACTTAGAAAACCGGCACCGTTCTAAAAATATTTTAGAACGGTTTTTAGAACGGTGTTTTCAGCCCGTGACGTTTCCGCTCCCTGGTTACGCCGAGTTTGCGGACGGTGGGTCGGGCTATGCGAGCACCGGCCCCCTGTTGCACTGGTGAGGCAGGTCACCTTGCAGCCCCAACAGATCGTTTCCCGGTCTCCCGCGTGCCTACAAATTCCGCCGGCGCCGTTCTCCACAGGTTCAAATCCCGGACAGGGTTTGGCTTATACCGAACAAAACGGCAGACGTGAACGCGATCGGCGGAAAGGTTAGGTATTATAGGGCTCTACGCCTCAAGTCGATCTCGGATCAAACTATCTGACGGTCGGAACGGCTGCCGCTAATCCCGACACCGAACCCGAACCCCTGCAGCACCCTGCCCCTTTGCCCGTAAACCCGTCCAAAAAACGATCTGTCCGGAAAGCCATCAGCTGACAACCTTCCGGATCGCTCACCTTCGACCGATAAACGGACCCGATACGACGACCCATCGGTGCTCGACTAAACATGTCCCGTAGCAGGCGATCATGAGTGCGCGGGACGATAGGCCTCGGCATTGGTCGTGAATTCCGCGTCGCCATAGCGCGCCAGCTGTTTGGTCAGCTTGCGTACCAGAGCGCGGTCCGCGAGGTCATCGAGGAAAGGGACGCGCGCGGCCAAGCCGTAAGCCGCCATCCTCGACGTGATCAGCAGCGTGGCAGTTGCTGCGCCGATGTAATCGGCCAGGCTGAGCCGGACGCCAACATCGGCGGCGGCCTTCTTGTCGCCGCGCATGAAATTCCGCACGAAGAACAGCTTGGCGAAGCCAACCTCGAGCCAGGCCTGCATGCGGCCCAACAGGGCGCTGTCGGAGACGAGATCTGCGGCCATGGTGGCGCGAACCAGTGCCGCACAGCGCTCGTCGAAGCCGCTGCGCAGCGTCGCGTGGCGCGTGAGCATGATGTCGACGATGCCCTGCGGCGTATCCGCCAGCAGATCCTCCGGCAGGCCGAGCAGGAAGCAGCGATAGCGGGCCAGCTCGACCCGGGCGCGCTCGTTCGGAGCGAAGGCAGTACGGCCGCGGCGCAGCACCCTTCAGCGACATCAAAACACGGAGATCAGCCCCAGCCGGCATCTGGTCGACCTGCGGGATCGGGATGCCATAGGTCGCGACGTCCCAACGGTCGCCGCGCCGCAAGGTGTTGAAGCGCACCATCGAGTGCATGAGCCGGACCATCGCCGCGGCCTTGAAGCCGGCGCCATAGCGCCCGAGTGCCCCAGGCAGGACGGTGGTGGTAAAGAAGGTCGCCGTCTCCTTGATCCGCCGCGCCGCCGTCTGGCTCGACAGTGTGCCGGTCAGCACATCGGCAGCGCCGAATATTTATTCATGAAAGTCGCGAGCAGCCCGCCCCGGATGACGAGGGTGCGCGATGCGCATAGGCATTGCGATCGACCCGGGCGCCCTGCTCGATCAGGTCCCGGTCGAGCCAGTCCGGCAGCCTTTCCATCTCGCGGATGAAGCGCACCAGCTCGGGCGGTGCGCCGGCGACCTGATCGACTCCCCGGTCGCACGCCTCCGCGAGCAGCGCCACCAGCTGCTTGAAGCCATATTCCGGATGAGCGCCGCATAGGCATCGCCGGTGCGGTCGCCGAGCATGGTGTAGGCCTTGATGCGCGCCACCAGCGGCTCATTGGCGAGCAGTGCCGGCCGGCGCCCGGCGAAGGCGGGACCGAGCGTGGTCTGGTCGCCGGGCGCCGTCGTGAAGCGCTCGGGCGTGATGGCGAAATCGACACCGCCATACATCGCCGGGAGCAATGCCGCCTGGCTGGCAATCCGCGCGGGCCACGCGCCGTCTCTTCCATGCCCATGGTTTTCGAGCCTCTGCAGATTTGATCGAGCGTTCAAAAACCTATCAATTGATAGGAATTCAAGAAACCTATCATTTGATAGATTTCTGCGCAAGGCTGCTTGCGCCGAGCCCCGAAGCAGGATGAGATTGCGCGCTTGATTGCCTGAGCGAACCAATCGAGGGAGGTGCGAGCGTGCCGGAGATCGCCCAGGCGGCGCGGGAGAAGCCCCGGCCCGCTGGCTACCGCAAGGGCGAGGAGACGCGGCGGCGGATTCTCGATGCCGCCCTGCAGGCCTTCGGCGAGGCGGCCTTCGCGGCCGTGACGACGCGGCGTATCGCCCAGGCGGCGGAGGTCAGCCTGCCGACACTGCAGTATTATTTCGGCGACAAGGAAGGCCTCTATCGCGCCTGCGCCGAGACCATCGTCGAGCGCTACCGCCGGCACACTGCGGAGGCTGCAGCAGCCGCCGCCACGGCGCTGGACCGGGGCTTGCCCGGTCGAGACGATGCGCCGCCATCTCAAATCGGTGATCGGTGCCCTCGCCGCCTGCTGGTCGGCTCGACCGAGGTCGAAGGCTGGGCGCAGTTCGTTTCCCGCGAATTGCGCGACCCCGGCCCGGCTTTCGAGATCCTCTACGGACAATCTCTGGCGGCCCGGCGTCGAACTCACCGCCCGGCTGATCGCCCGCATCCTCGACCGAGCCGAGAGCGATCCGGCAGCACGGCTCCAGGCGCTGCTGCTGATTTCGGGCGTGCTGGCGTTCCAGTCGGGGCGGAACATCGCGCTGCGCACGCTCGGCTGGCCGGGCATCGGGCCGGACGAGCTGGCCCTGGTGAAGGCCGCGCTCGACGCCCAGATCGACGCGATCTAGCTGGCGAGGCCGATCGCCGCCTCCGCAGCCAGGCCGTCGATCTCCGCCTCGGCATAGCCCGCCTCGCGCAACACCTCGCGCGTATGCTCGCCGATCGCGGCCGGGCCGCGGCGCAGCGCCACCCGGCGGTCTCGGACAGGGTCACGGGTGCCCGGGTGAAGCGGCGGCCGCCGATTTCGGCAAGCAGGCCGCGCGCCTCGACCTGTGGATCCGCCACGGCCTCGGCGATCGTGTTGATCGGCCCGCAGGGCACGCCCCTCCGCCTGCAGCCGTTCCAGCCAATGGCGGGTCGGTTGGGCGGTCAGCCGCTCCTCGAGCTGCAGCTGCAGCGCATCGCGGTTGGCGACCCGGTCGGCGGGTGTTGCAAACACCGCTTCCTCCTGCAGCTCGGGCGCGCCGATGGCGCGGCAGAATCGGGCCCAAAGCCGCTGGTTGCTGACCCCCCCACCACCATATGGCCGTCGCCAGTGCGCAGCGCCTCATAGGGTGCCGCCAGGCGATGGCGCGAGCCGCGCGGCACAGCGACCTCGCCCGTGGTCAGATAGAGCCCGGTCTCCCAGACGGCATAGCCGAGTGCCGATTCCAGCAGGGTCGCCTCGACCTTCTGGCCCGCGCCGGTCGCCCCGCCGGTGGTTGAGCGCGGCCAGGATGCCGAGTGCTCCGAAGCAGCCGGCATTGAGATCGGAAAGCGGCACGCCGGCGGCGACCGGCCGGTCGCCGCCCGGCACGCCGGTGAAGCTCATGATGCCGCTCATGGCCTGGGCCACCAGGTCGAACCCGCCGCGCTCGCGGTAGGGGCCGCTATGGCCGAAGCCGGAGATCGAGCAATAGATCAGGCCCGGATTCTCCGCCTTGAGTGCCTTATAGCCAAGCCCCCATCCGGTCGAAGGCGCCCGGCCGGAAATTCTCGACGAAGACATCGGCACTGCGGGCCAGCCGGCGTACCACCGCCTGCGCCGCGGGCTGGCGCAGGTCCAGCGCGATCAGGTCCAGCGCGATCGCCCGCTTGTTCCGGTTCATGAAGTCGAAGGCCTTGAACGGCCCGGGATTCTGGCCGCGATTGCCTTCGCCGTCGAGCGGCTCGATCTTGACCACATCGGCGCCGAGATCGGCCAGCAGCAGCGAGCAATAGGCGCCGGCGATCAGATGGGTACAATCGAGGACGCGAAGGCCGGACAGCGCGGCTGCGGGCATCTTGCTTCTCCTATCGGCGCTGGAAGACCGGGGCGCGCTTCTCGGCGAAGGCGGCAAGCGCTTCCTGGGGGTCCCGGCTGTGCTGCAGGACCGGCATCTCGTGGGCGATCAGACCGGTGGCCTCTTCGGCCGAAAGGTCCATGGCCCGGCTTGCCACCCGCTTGCTGGCCTCGACCGAGAGCGGCGCACGCGTCGCGATCCGCGCCGCCAGGGCGAGTGCGGCGGCGTCGAGCTGCCCGGGCGGATGGACCGCGGTGACCAGCCCCAATCGGCCGCGGTCGCCGCGTCCTGGGGCAGGCCGGTCAGCAGCATCGCCTTGGCGCGGGACGTTCCGATCAGGCGCGGCAGGCGCCAGGTCGAGGCCATCAGCCCGATATTCACCCCGGCACAGATGAATTGCGCCGCGGTCGAGGCGATGCGCAGGTCGCAGCACAGCGCCAGCTCGAAACCGCCGCCGATGCAATGCCCGTTGATCGCGGCGATCACCGGGACCCGGCATCGCGCCACACCGTCGAGCAGCCGGGCGAAGGTGCTGAGATCCTCGCCGCCTTCGGCCGCCGCCTTGAGATCGGCCCCGCTGCAGAAGGGCGCGGCCGCGACCGGTCAGCACCACGACGCGCCGGGCGAGATCCTGTTCTATCGCCGCGAACGCCTCGGTCGCGCGCGCCAGCATGTTGGCGCTCATGGCGTTCATCGGCGGATTGTCCAGCTCGAGAACGACGATGCCGTCCGCGAGATCGCGCCGGTGGATCGAACCGCCCATTCATCCCTCACCAAAATTGTTCCATTTTACGGAACGATGATCCGCAATATGGTCCATTCTACGACGCCGTGACAAGTCCTTTTGCGCCTCGCCGGGCATTTCCGGTATATCGTCCCGCCACACGGAACAAAGGAAGCGGCATGCGCCCCGTCGAGTTGGCTTTCCAGATCGTCGAGCTGGTCGGGCTGCATCAGCCGGTCGGGGTCAGCGAACTTGCCCGGCTGGCTGGGCTGCCCAAGACCACGGCGCATCGCATCCTGCAGGCGCTGCACCAGACCGGCTGGATCGTCCCGGATGACGGCGATCGCCCGCACTGGGCGCTGACCGGACGGGCCATGGTCACCTGCGGCCGGGCGACCCGGCTTCAATCGGTGCTGCGCGGCGTGGCGTTGCCGGTGATGGAGGAAATGCGCCGGCTCACCGAGGAGACGATCCATCTGACCTGGCGGCACGAGATGTCGCTCGTCCTGCTCGAGCGGCTCGATGGCATCAAGCCGGTCCGCTACTTCTTTCCCTATGCCGGTCAGGCGACGCTGCACGCGACTCCTCCGGCCAAGCGGTGCTGGCCGCGCTCTCGCTGGATGCGCTCGATACCTATCTTGGCCGTCGCTTGACGCAGGTGACGCCGCTCACCGAAGTCGATCCCGAGGCGGTCCGGCGCATCCTCGCCGGCGTCGGCGCCGGGGCTACGCCTTCGGCCGCGGCGGCCATGTCGCCGATGTCCATGCGGTCGGCGCCGCGATCCTCGACCCGGCCGGCCAGCCGATCGGCGCCATGTCGGTCTCAGCACCGGCCGAGCGCCTGGCCCAGACCGAAGCCGACCGATACGGCCCGATGGTGGCCGATGCGGCGCGCCGGGTCAGCCTCGGCCTGCGCGCCTATCAGGCTGCCTAGCGCGGATTTCTAACGCTGACGAGCGCCGGCGGCGGCGTGGCTGCCCGCCTCAGCCGTGCCGTCACGATGGCGACCAGCCAGAAGAGGAGGATGCCGGCCAATCCCAAGCTCGCCTCGGTCAGCAGCATCCAGCGGGCACCCCAACGGTCATAGGCCTGGCCGTCCAGCAGGTCAGCCCGCAATCGGCACATTGGCGGCGCTGGCCATTGAGGTTGTATTTGGTCGCCGCGGCACCGCGCCCGATCGCCTCCAGCGCCACCGCGGTGGAAGCGGCATAGGTGAAGCCGATGACGAAATTATAGAGGCTGGTGAAGATGATGAAGGCCGTCTCGGTGCGCGGCGCCAGCGCCATCGCGAGGGCTGTCAGCGCCAACACCACGCCAAAGACCAGATAAGCCGAGCGACGCGGCAGGTGATCGCAGAGATAGCCGCCGATCAAGCACCCGAAAGCCGCCACGAGGCCGCTCGCCGCACCATTCACCAGCGCCACCGTATCGGCCGCGGCGTGCCAATCATCGGCGAGCGCCGCCCACAGATTCTGCGCCGCCCCGGTCCCGATCGGCAGCAGCAGCAGGAAGAAAGTGAGATAGCCGGTTCTGGCCCGCATCACGCTCCAGACATCGCCGATCACGGCCCTTATATCGTCGCGCAGCCGGGATCGCCGCATCTCGGCGACCGGCTCGTCGAGGAAGAGCAGGGCCAGGCAACACAGCACGCAGAGCGCACCGAGCGCCAGGCTGCCGGCCCAGGCTCCGCCCAGATGGCTGGCAAGCCACAGGCCGGCCCCGCCGCCCAGCCCCTGGCCGCCCAGATTGCCGGCCTGGCACCAGCCGCCGGCCCGGCCCTTCTGGTCGTCCGGTGTGGCATTTGCCATCAGCGATTCCGCGGCCATGCATTGGAAACTGGCAGTGACGTTGAAGGCGAAGACGAGCCAGGTCAGCCGCTCCAGCCCCTGCGCGTCCGGCCGCACGAAGCCGCTGACCGCGATGCCGCTGCCCGTGACGAGGGCGGCGATCAGGTACCAGCGCTTCCTGGTGAGGGTCGTGTCGACCAGCGGCGCCCACACCACCTTCCAGGTCTGTGGCAGCAGTCCGATCGCGGCGAGTGCCGCGATCTCGGCCACGCCGGCGCCAGCTTGGACCAGCAGATAGGCCAGCGTCACCGTGACATAGCCGGACACGATGCCATAGGGCGCCAGCAGGAACAGGAACACGACCGGATGGCAGGAAGCCTGGATTGGTCTTGTCATAGGCACTTTCGACCGGATCAAGGCAGGTCCCCTGCCGGACGCCCATGCTCGGGCGGAGCCAGCCGCGGGGTTTGAGAAATCCGGCCATCCTCTCGTCCGGAATAAGCAGATCAGCACATCCGGAGATTTGACGATCTGTGCCATCGCCGCGACCCAATCCGTCAAATCGCCCAGCCCTCCCGCGTTAGATTTCCCAAATGGCTTGAGGCGATGACCGTATAACCTGCACATCTGCCGCCATCGACCAATACTGCGCTATGCCGCAGTCAGTCGATGACGAGTGCTCTTCGAGACGGCTGGCGCCCCGACCCGGTCCAATACTGTCAACGAGCGCGCGAATTCGACATTCGCGCGAAAGAGTGGGCGCGAGTGTCGAATATTCACGGCTCGCGCTCCGGAGGAGGTGGGATGGCACTGAGGCAGACACTGGTCGGCGCCGCGGCGATCGCGTTGAGCGCAGCTCTTTATAACGGCGTGGCCCGCGGCGACGAGCCCGTCGCCAAGCCGGCGAAGAACAGCAGCCAGATCGAGGAGATCACGGTTACCGCGGAAAAGCGTACCGAGGATGTGCGCGACGTGCCGGCCAGCATCTCGGTGCTATCCGGCGCCGATATCGAGGCCCAGCACATTACCGACATCACCGACCTGACGCGCTCGGTGCCGGACCTGTCCTTTTCCGGCAATGCCGGCCAGGGGCCGGGCTTGAGCAATCTCGAGATCCGCGGCATCAGCTCGGCGGCCGGCTCGGCCACGGTCGGCGTCTATCTGGACGACGTGTCGATGACGACGCGCAACCTCTATACCGATGGCAGCGCCGAGCCGCTGTTCTTCGACGTGGCGCGGATCGAGGTGCTGCGCGGGCCGCAGGGCACGCTCTATGGCGCAAGCTCGATGGGCGGCACGATCAAATTCGTCACCAACCAGCCCGATCTCGACAGTTGGGGCGGCAGCGTCTACTCGACTGTCTCGGGCACCGATCATGGCGGAGTCAATTTCACCCAGAACGGCGTGCTCAACGTGCCGATCATCAAGGGCGAGCTGGCGCTGCGCATCGGCGCCGAGTTCATCAATAATGACGGCTATATCGACCAGGTCTCGCCCAGCACCGGCGCCGTCATCGCGCCCGGCATCAATACCGAGCATGGCCAGGCGCTGCATCTCAGCCTGAAATGGCAGCCGGATCCGAGTCTGACCGTGACGCCGGCGCTCTGGTACCAGCGCGTCTCGACCGGCGATATCGACAATTCCTATCTGAACCTGCCGCTCGACGAGACGGCCAAGCTGGTGCGCGAGCCGGGCAACGACCGGCTGCTGGTGCCCAGCGTCACGGTCAACAAGGATCTGGGCTTCGCCGACGTCACCTCGGTCACCAGCTATTTCTACCGCAATTTCGACCGGACCCAGGATGCCACGACCTCGGACGTGCCCTATCTGGCGAGCCAGATTCCGAACCCGGCGCTGGCGGCCGTGGTCGCCGGGCTGCCGGCAGCGGCTTATCTCAACACGACCGTCCGGCAATATTCTGAAGAGCTGCGCATCGCGTCCAAGCCCTATGACCCGAACGGCACCGGTCTGCCGATCACCTGGGTCGCCGGGCTCTATTATGCCGATGAGCACACAACGACCAGCGACACCGAGCCGGTCATCGGCATCAATGCCGCCTTCGCGTCCTTCGGTGAAAACGTCAACAATCCGAATGACATCGCCTATGGCTATCCGGGCGATTTCCCGGGCGAGAGTTCCTACATCAGCAACCGGCGCTACGACACGCGGCAATATGCCGTGTTCGGCGAGGGAAATTACTATCTGAGCCCGACGCTGCGCGTGACCGCCGGGTTGCGTTACCTCTATGCGCGCGACAATCTGAACCGGGTTGGCGACGCCTGGTATGTCGGCGGGCTGACCTTGGATTCCTCGACCGAGCGTTCCTACGCGGCGACGCCGAAATTCGCCGTCACCTGGGACGTGACGCCGGACGAGACACTCTATGCCAATGCGGCCAAGGGCTTCCGCCTGGGCGGGCCGAACCGGCCGGTGCCGATCGATGGCGAGACCATCGCCGATCTCCAGACGCTGCACCTGGCCGCCGCACCGGCCAATTACGCGCCGGACAGCCTGTGGAATTACGAGATCGGCAGCAAGTCGCGCTTTTTCGACAACCGGCTCTCGGTGGACGTCACCGGCTTCTATATCGACTGGAAGAAACATCCAGCAGGAATTCGTGCTGCCGACCAGCGGCTACGCCCTCGACACAAATGTCGGCACGGCCGAGAGCTACGGCCTCGAATTCGACATCAAGGGCAAGCCGGTGCCGGAGCTGACCTTGGGCCTCAGCGGCGGCTACACCCATGCCACGCTGACCAGCACCATTCCCGGCCTCGGCGTGCAGAGCGGCGACGCGGTCGAAGGCGTGCCGGCCTGGAGCGGCAGGTTCAGCGGCGAATACGACTTCCCGGTCACGGGCGAGGTCGACGGCTTCTGGCGGGGCAATATCGACCTGGTCGGCAGCAGCCATGGCGCGCTGCAGCGCACCGATCCCGATTACGATCGTCCGGCCTATTACACGGTGGGGACCAGCATCGGCACGCAATTCGGCGATTGGGAGGTGGCGCTCTTCGCCAAGAACCTGTTGAACAACGACAAAGTGATCCAAAAGCCGTACACCCAATTGCTGGAGACGGCGACGCGCCTCACCCCGCTGACCGTGGGGCTCAGCGTCTCGGCGACGTTCTGAAAGAACCTTGGGGGAGGCGGTATCGATGATCGACAGGCGAGGCTTGGCCGCGGCGGGCGCCGCATTGTTCCTGGTTGCGGCGGCGCCGGCCGATCCAGGCATCAAGGATCAGAGCCAATTCGACCCGCGTCGGCCCATGGCGCAGGAAATGCGGCTCCATGTGCCGAACGGCTTCACCGTCGGTGCAGTCGGCGATTTGATCATCTCCCGGCCGCTGTCGCAGGATGCCGGCCGGCTGCCCGGCTTCAAAGCGACGCTCGACCAGCTGAAGCGCAGCGACGTGCTTTACGGCAATATGGAAAGCACCATCCTCGACATCCGCAGCTTCCAGGGCGCGCCCTTTTCCTGGGACGGCGACTGGACCAATTCGAGCCTGCCGACGGTCGCCAAGGATCTGGCGGCGATGGGCTTCGGCATCGTCTCGCGCGCCAACAATCACGTCATGGATTGGGGGCCGGAGGGCATGCGCGAGACCAGCCGCTGGCTCGCCGATGCCGGCATTGCCCATGCCGGCATCGGCGAGACGCGCGGCCAGGCGCGGGCGCCGCATTATCTGGAGACGGCGAAGGGACGGGTGGCGCTGGTCTCGCTCGCCTCGACCTTCCGCCCGACCACGGATGCGCTGCCGGCCCAGGGTGCGGCACCGCCAAGGCCAGGGCTAAGCGCCCTGCATCTTACCAAGACGATCGTGCTGCCAGCGCCGGCGATGAAGGCTGTGGCCGAGATCAATTGTACGACCCATGGCAAGCATTGCGGCGAGACGCCCGATACGCTCGATACGCTCGATCTGTTCGACCAGCATTTCCGCCAGGGCGAGCGTTTCGCCTATGAATATCGGATGGATCCGGAGGATCTGGCCGAGATCCTGAAATCGGTCCGCGCGGCCAAGCAGAATGCCGATTTCGTCATCGTCTCGATCCACGCCCATGAATGTTCGATCGGCTGCGACGATCCGGATGCGCCGCGGGCACCGGGTGATTTCCTCAAAGCCCTGGCGCATCAGGCGATCGAGTCCGGTGCAGACATGTTCGTAACGACTGGCAACCACAATCTGGGTCCGATCGAGATCTACGACGCGCCGGGGCGCGGCAAGCGGCCGATCTTCTACGGGCTCGGCAATTTCTTCTGGAGCGACATCCAGGAGCCACTGCCGCATGATTTGTTCCAGGGCAATGCCGAGATGCTGGCCAAGGCCTGGTCCGACCCGGCCAAGGCGACGGATTACGACCTGACGGCGCCGCTCAATCAGGAGAGCTTCGCCCATGATTTCACCTTCCGCAGCGTGATCGCGCTATGCCGCTTCGCGGACGGCCAGCTGGCCGGGATCGAGCTGCACCCGATCGAGGATGGCTATGGCGCACCGCTGACCGAAAGCGGCATTCCGCGCTTGGTCACGGACGATAAGATGTCGGACTCGATTCTGCGGCAGATCACCGACCAGACGACTGCCTATGGCTTGCCGGCGCTGCATCTGACGCGGGAGAACGGCATCACGGTGGTGAAGCCGTAACCTGCGCCCTTGGAGATTTTATCCC